>NZ_CP040788.1:2400000-3000000 GCF_021922985.1 Clavibacter michiganensis subsp. tessellarius
GTCCAGCGTCGACAGCAGGCCGCAGCATCGCGTGCAGGCCCGGCGCGAGCCGTCGGATCCGAGCACCGTGACGGCAGATGGGGAAACATGTCCGACCGCTCCGACCCGACGCACGCGATCTGGCAGAACGTGCTGGCCGCGCTCACCGCGGACGACCGCATCACCCCGCAGCTCCATGGCTTCATCAGCCTGGTCGAGCCCAAGGGCGTGATGACCGGCACCCTCTACCTCGAGGTGCCCAACGACCTCACCCGCGGGATGCTCGAGCAGCGCATCCGCGTCCCCCTCCTCAACGCCATCGGCTCCCTCGACGAGACGGCCGGGGTGAGCAACTTCGCGATCGTGGTCAACCCGGAGATCGCGCAGGACGCGTTCGCGCAGCATCCCGAGCCGGCGACCGAGCAGCCGTACATCGAGACGCCCACCATCACGGCGCCCGCCGACAACCCGGGCCTGCCCGCCTCGCCCTCGCGAGGGGACTCGAGGCTCAACCCGAAGTACGGCTTCGACACCTTCGTCATCGGCGGATCCAACCGCTTCGCGCACGCCGCCGCGGTCGCCGTCGCCGAAGCGCCGGCCAAGGCCTACAACCCCCTCTTCATCTACGGGGACTCCGGCCTCGGCAAGACGCACCTCCTCCACGCCATCGGCCACTACGCCATCAGCCTCTACCCGGGCATCCGCGTGCGGTACGTGAGCTCGGAGGAGTTCACGAACGACTTCATCAACTCGATCGCCAACAACCGGTCATCGCTGTTCCAGTCGCGCTACCGCGACAACGACATCCTCCTGATCGACGACATCCAGTTCCTCCAGGGCAAGGACTCCACCCAGGAGGCCTTCTTCCACACCTTCAACACGCTGCACGACCACAACAAGCAGGTGGTCATCACCAGCGACCTGCCGCCGAAGCACCTCACCGGCTTCGAGGACCGCATGCGGTCGCGCTTCGAGTGGGGCCTGATCACGGACGTGCAGGCACCCGACCTCGAGACCCGCATCGCCATCCTGCGCAAGAAGGCGCAGAGCGAGAAGCTGCAGGTGCCGGACGACATCCTCGAGTACATGGCCACCAAGGTCACCTCGAACATCCGGGAGCTCGAGGGGACGCTCATCCGCGTCACCGCCTTCGCGAGCCTGAACAAGACCCCCGTCGACCTGTCGCTGGTGCAGACGGTGCTCAAGGACCTGATCACGCTGGACGAGGACAACGTCATCGCGCCGGTCGACATCATCAACCACACCGCGGCCTACTTCAAGCTCACGGTCGACGACCTGTACGGGTCGTCCCGGTCCCAGGCCGTGGCAACCGCCCGCCAGATCGCCATGTACCTGTGCAGGGAGCTCACGAACCTCTCGCTGCCCAAGATCGGCCAGCTGTTCGGGAACCGCGACCACACGACCGTCATGTACGCGAACAAGAAGATCACCGAGCTCATGAAGGAGCGCCGGTCCATCTACAACCAGGTCACCGAGCTCACGAGCCGCATCAAGCAGAACCACCGCTACGGCAAGATGTGACGCCGTCCGGCCGCCTCCTCGTCGAGGTCGCGAGCTGACGACCACATGCGAAGGGGTCGGACCACGAGGTCCGACCCCTTCTTCGTGCGCCCGGCCACGAGCGCTCCAGGGCCCGTACGCGCATCACGACGACGGCGAAGCCCTCCGCCGGGGGAGCCGACGACGCTCCTGGCTCCCGATCGAGGCGCTCCGGAGCTCCGGCCGCGGTCGGATGGCCGTTCCCCACAGTGTGTACAGGGTGTGGATAACTGTGGAGAACCGCCGTCCGCGATGTGGGTTCGAACCTCCGGCCTGTGGAACCGACGATCGCGTCACGTCGGCGATCCGCCGAGTCCCCAGGCGGCTCCACACCCGTCCCACAACTTCCAGACGTGTAGTTCCCCCTGAACCGCGGCGATCCCGGGAGTTGTCCACAGATTCCACAGCGGTTAAGACTATTGATCCTTAAACCCTTCATTGGATGTCGCCCAAGAACCTCAGGGTGTGGATGGACCACGGGGCGCTGGCCCCCTCGTCGGCACGGCTAGCATTGACCGACAAATCTTCCGCTCATCGAGGGGTCCACAACGTGAAGTTCCAAGTCAACAGGGACGTCTTCAGCGAGGCGGTGTCCTTCGCCGTCAAGCTGCTGCCGCAGCGCACGACCCTCCCGATCCTGAGCGGTGTGCTGATCGAGGCGACCGAGGACGGGCTGACGCTGTCGTCGTTCGACTACGAGGTCTCGGCGCGGACGCAGATCCAGGCCGACATCGAGGAGTCGGGTCGTGTCCTCGTCTCCGGCCGCCTGCTCGCGGACATCGCGAACCGTCTCCCGAACGCGCCGGTGCGCTTCACGACCGACGAGTCGAAGATCACCGTCTCGTGCGGGTCGGCGCACTTCACCCTGCTGAGCATGCCCGTCGAGGAGTACCCGACGCTGCCGCAGATCTCCGAGCAGTCCGGGCTCCTGCCGGCCGAGCAGTTCGCCGCCGCCGTGTCCCAGGTCGCCGTCGCCGCCTCGCGCGACGACGTGACCCCGGTCATCACGGGCGTCCAGCTCGAGGTGGGGGAGACGAGCCTCGGCCTCATCGCCACCGACCGCTACCGCGTGGCGGTGCGCGAGATCGACTGGGACGGCGGCGACTCGTCGGGCGACGGCACCAGCCGCACCGCGCTCGTGCCGGCGCGCACGCTGCAGGAGATCGGCAAGACCTTCGGCCACAGCGGCACGATCTCCGTCGCCATCACCGACACGGACGACCGCCAGCTGATCGCGTTCAGCGCCGACAAGAAGACCGTGACGTCGCTCCTCATCCGCGGCAACTTCCCGCCCGTCAAGCGGCTGTTCCCCGAGACGGTCGACAACTACGCGGTCATCAACACGGCGGACCTGATCGAGGCCACGCGACGCGTCCAGCTCGTCCTCGAGCGCGAGGCCGCGCTGCGCTTCACCTTCACCATCGACGGCCTCACCCTGGAGGCCATCGGCTCCGAGCACGCGCAGGCATCGGAGAGCATCGACGCCCTCCTCACCGGCGTGGACACCGTCGTCTCGCTCAAGCCGCAGTTCCTGCTGGACGGCCTCGGCGCCGTCCACTCCGAGTTCGTCCGCCTCTCGTTCACGAAGACGGACAACCCCAACAAGCCCGGCCCCGTGCTCATCACGAGCCAGTCCTCCAAGGACCAGGCCGGCGCCGACAACTACCGGTACCTGCTGCAGCCGAACCTGCTGCTGCGCTAGACCGCGATCAAGGAGAGAACATGCACATCGGACTCGTCGGACTCGGCAAGATGGGCGCCCGCATGCGCGCGCGCCTCGAGGCGAACGGCATCGAGGTGACCGGCTACGACACCAACCCCGACGTCTCCGACGTGGCCACCCTCGACGACCTCGCCGCCGCGCTGCCCACCCCGCGCCTCGTCTGGGTCATGGTCCCGGCCGGGAAGGTCACGCAGAACGTCGTGGGCGACCTCGCCCGCATCCTCGAGCCCGGCGACCTGGTGATCGACGGCGGCAACTCCAAGTTCACCGACGACTTCGCGCACGCGGGCCTGCTCAAGGACAAGGGCATCGACTTCGTCGACGCCGGCGTCTCCGGCGGCGTCTGGGGCCTCGAGAACGGCTACGGCCTGATGGTCGGCGGCCCGGTCGAGCAGGTCCAGCGCGCCATGCCCGTCTTCGACGCGCTGCGCCCCGAGGGTCCTCGCGAGGAGGGCTTCGTGCACGTGGGTGACTCCGGCGCGGGCCACTACGCGAAGATGGTCCACAACGGCATCGAGTACGCGATGATGCAGTCGTTCGCCGAGGGCTACGAACTCCTCGCGGCGCGCAAGGACATCATCAAGGACGTCACGGGCACGTTCGAGGCGTGGCAGCGCGGCACGGTCGTGCGCTCCTGGCTGCTCGAGCTCCTGGTCAAGGCGCTCAAGGAGGACCCGGGCTTCGAGGACATCGAGGGCTTCGTGCAGGACTCCGGCGAGGGCCGCTGGACCATCGAGGAGGCCCTCGACAACGCCGTGCCCATGCCCGCCATCAGCGCGTCGATCTTCGCGCGCTTCTCCTCCCGCCAGGAGGACTCCCCGGCCATGAAGGCCGTCGCGGCGCTGCGCAACCAGTTCGGCGGCCACTCGGTGCAGAAGAAGTCCTGACCACCGGATGATCGTCCGTCACCTCTCCCTGGGTGACTTCCGCAACTACACCCGCGCGGACGTCGCGCTCCTGCCCGGTGCCACCCTCTTCGTGGGCAGCAACGGGCAGGGCAAGACGAACCTGGTGGAGGCGCTGGGCTTCCTGAGCACGCTCGGGTCGCACCGCGTCTCCACCGACCAGGCGCTCATCCGCCAGGGTGCCGACTCGGCCGTGATCCGGGCCCTCCTCCAGCACGCGGGGCGCGAGCTCCGGGTCGAGGTGCAGATCAACCGCTCGGCGGCCAACCGGGCGCAGGTGAACAGCACGCCCACGAAGCCCCGGGAGCTGCCGCGGTACTTCTCGAGCGTTCTGTTCGCGCCGGAGGACCTGGCGCTCGTGCGCGGGGATCCGTCCGGGCGCCGTCGCCTCCTCGACCAGCTCCTCGTGCTGCGGACGCCCCGGCTCGCTGGGGTGATGTCCGACTACGAGCGCGCGCTCAAGCAGCGCAACACCCTGCTCAAGTCGGCGCGGGCCCGGGGCATGAAGGCCGACCAGCTCGGCACCCTCGACATCTGGGACGAGCGGCTCGTGTCCATCGGCTCGCAGATCATCGCCGCCCGCGGTGCCCTCGTGCAGGACCTCCAACCGGAGCTCGCGCGGGCCTACCTCGCGGTGGCGGGATCCGACCACGGGCCGTCGGCGCGTCCGGAGCTGAGCATCCTGGCCGACGACCCCGGCGAGGACGACGCCGCGGACGAGTCGGGCTCACGGGACGGCGCGCGGTTCACGCGCACGGAGGACGTCGTCCCGGTGTTCACCGCCGCCATCGCCCGGATGCGTCCGCGTGAGCTCGAGCGGGGCCTCACCCTGGTGGGACCGCATCGCGACGACGTGCTGTTCCGCCTCAACGGGTTACCGGCGAAGGGCTACGCCAGCCACGGGGAGTCGTGGTCGTTCGCGCTGGCGATCAAGCTGGCGTCGGCGGAGCTGCTGCGCCGGGACTCGCAGACGGGCGACCCCGTCCTGATCCTCGACGACGTGTTCGCGGAGCTCGACCAGGCCCGCCGCGGGCGCCTCGCGGAGGCCGTGACCGGCTTCGAGCAGGTCCTCATCACGGCGGCCGTGTTCGAGGACGTGCCGGCGCACCTCGCCGCGAACGCCGTGCACATACGCGCCGGTGAGATCGTCGACGCACCCGGATCCGCGTCGACGGAGACGGACCCGGCCGGGGGAGCGGCGTGATCCCCCGCGCTCCCGACGGTGGCCCGATGCCGGAGTCGGAGGCGGTCGCCGTCTACCGCCGCTTCCGCCGCGTCTTCGGCGACGCGTCCGTCCGCTCGCCCTCGGCGCGGAAGCGCCGGGAGCAGAAGGCCGGCAGCTCGCCGTTCCAGCCGGGACGCGATCCCGACTCGCTCGGCAACGTCATGGACTCGCTCACCTCGCGCATGGGCTGGACCTCCTCCCTCTCGCAGGCCGAGCTCATGGCGGCGTGGACGACCATCGCCGGCGAGGAGACCGCGGTTCACTCCTCTCCGGTCGGCATCGAGGACGGCCTCCTCACCGTGGAATGCGAGTCCACCGCCTGGGCGACGCAGCTGCGGCTCATGCGCGTGGAGATCACGACGCGCATCGCCGAGCGCTTCCCGGACGCGGGCATCCGGTCGATCCGCTTCCAGGGCCCGAACGCCCCGTCGTGGAAACGTGGCCCCAGGTCGATCCCAGGGCGGGGCCCGCGCGATACCTACGGCTAGGGAGGCGAATCACCCCACCCCCGCCACGAAAGCGCGCCAGACGGGCGGATAGGCGGTGCGGAGGGTACTCCTGCGATAGAATGAGGGGTCGCCCGCAGTCCAGGTCGACGGTCCCCGGATCACCTCGTGATCCGCGCGCGTCCGTCGCCGGGCAGGGGCGCGTCGACGCGGCAGGAGCCACCACTTCATGACATCGGATGCCTCACAGGACCTCCCCGACGACTCCACCCCGGACGAGGTGGAGGTCGAGGAGACGCACAACGACTCCGACCACATCACCCGCCAGCAGGTGAGCAACGACTACGGCGCCAACGAGATCCAGGTGCTCGAGGGCCTCGAGGCCGTGCGCAAGCGCCCCGGCATGTACATCGGCTCCACGGGACCGCGCGGACTCCACCACCTCGTGAGCGAGATCGTCGACAACTCGGTCGACGAGGCGCTCGCGGGCTTCGCCAGCGACATCCAGATCACCATGCGGAAGGACGGCGGCATCCGCGTCGTCGACGACGGCCGCGGCATCCCCGTGGACATCCACCCCGTCGAGGGCATCTCCACCGTCGAGCTCGTCCTCACGAAGCTCCACGCCGGCGGCAAGTTCGGCGGCGGCGGATACGCGGTCTCCGGCGGCCTGCACGGCGTCGGCAGCTCCGTGGTGAACGCTCTGTCGGAGCGCCTCGACGTCGAGGTCCGTCGCCAGGGCGCCGTCTGGCGCCAGAGCTTCACCATCGGCGTGCCGGACGCGCCCCTCCAGAAGGGCGAGGGATCCACCGAGACCGGCACGACGATCACCTTCTGGCCGAGCCGCGAGATCTTCGAGACCGTCGAGTTCGACTACGACACCCTCCGCGCGCGCTTCCAGCAGATGGCGTTCCTCAACAAGGGGCTCGCCCTGACGTTGCACGACGAGCGCGAGGTCGACGGCGCCGAGCACCGCACCGAGAAGTTCCTCTACGAGCGCGGTCTCGTCGACTACGTCGAGCACCTCGTGAAGGCGAAGAAGACCGAGGTCGTCAACGCGGACGTCATCGCCTTCGAGTCCGAGGACACGGTCAAGAAGATCAGCCTCGAGGTCGCGATGCAGTGGACGACCTCCTACACGGAGAGCGTCCACACGTACGCCAACACCATCAACACGCACGAGGGCGGCACGCACGAGGAGGGGTTCCGCGCGGCGCTCACCACGCTCGTGAACCGCTACGCGCGCGAGAACAAGCTGCTCCGCGAGAAGGACGAGAACCTCACGGGCGACGACGTCCGCGAGGGTCTCACCGCCGTCATCTCCGTGAAGCTCGGCGAGCCGCAGTTCGAGGGCCAGACGAAGACGAAGCTCGGCAACACGGAGGCGAAGGCCTACGTGCAGCGCATCGTCGGCCAGCAGCTCGGCGACTGGCTCGAGAAGAACCCGGCGCAGGCGAAGGACATCATCCGGAAGGGCATGCAGGCGTCGCAGGCGCGCCTCGCCGCCCGCAAGGCGCGCGAGCAGACCCGGCGCAAGGGCCTGCTCGAGTCCGGCGGCATGCCCGGCAAGCTCAAGGACTGCCAGAGCAAGGACCCGTCGCTGTCCGAGGTGTTCCTCGTCGAGGGCGACTCGGCCGGCGGATCCGCCGTCCAGGGCCGCAACCCCACGACGCAGGCGATCCTGCCGCTGCGGGGGAAGATCCTCAACGTGGAGAAGGCGCGGCTCGACCGGGCGCTCCAGAACAACGAGGTGCAGTCCATGATCACCGCGTTCGGGGCGGGCATCGGCGAGGACTTCGACGCCGAGAAGGTCAGGTACCACAAGATCGTGCTGATGGCCGACGCCGACGTCGACGGCCAGCACATCACGACCCTGCTGCTCACGCTGCTGTTCCGCTACATGCGGCCGCTCATCGAGCTCGGCTACGTGTACCTCGCGCAGCCGCCGCTGTATCGGCTGAAGTGGTCGAACGCCGAGCACCAGTACGTCTACACGGACGCGGAGCGCGACGCGCTGCTCGCGCACGGGCAGGCGAACGGCAAGCGGATCCCGAAGGACAACGGCATCCAGCGCTACAAGGGCCTCGGCGAGATGGACTACAAGGAGCTGTGGGAGACCACCATGGACCCGGCCACGCGCACGCTCATGCAGGTCACGCTCGACGACGCCGCCGGTGCCGACGAGGTCTTCTCGACGCTGATGGGCGAGGACGTCGAGTCCCGCCGCAGCTTCATCCAGCGCAACGCCAAGGACGTCAGGTTCCTCGACATCTGATCGACGCGGCGGCGGTGGGGCTGAGTGCCCGCCGCCGCCCGGCACCGACTCCACGATCCACTGACATCTGAACGGGACCTCCATGGCCGACGACACCACTCCGGACGACGAGCAGGGCACGGGCGCGACCCCGGACGACGGGCAGGCCGCGTCCACGGACGACGCGCTGCCCCAGGAGGGCGTGACGCCGGCGTCCTCGGCCGCCGCCGCGTCCGACTCGCTGCCCGGCGCCATCATCGACCCCGACGCCACCGTGGTCGTCACGCACGACCGCATCGAGCAGGTCGACCTCCAGCTCGAGATGCAGCGCTCGTTCCTCGACTACGCGATGAGCGTCATCGTGCAGCGCGCCCTCCCCGAGGTGCGCGACGGCCTGAAGCCCGTGCACCGTCGCGTGATCTACGCCATGTACGACGGCGGGTACCGCCCCGACCGCTCGTTCTTCAAGTCGGCCCGCGTGGTCGGCGAGGTCATGGGCCAGTTCCACCCGCACGGCGACTCCTCCATCTACGACGCGCTCGTGCGCCTCGTGCAGCCGTGGAGCCTCCGCTACCCGCTGGCGCTCGGCCAGGGCAACTTCGGCTCGGCCGGCAACGACGGCGCCGCGGCGCCGCGGTACACCGAGACCAAGATGGCGCCGCTCGCCATGGAGATGGTCCGGGACATCACCGAGGACACGGTCGACTTCCAGGACAACTACGACGGCCGCACGCTCGAGCCGAAGATCCTGCCGTCGCGCTTCCCGAACCTGCTGGTCAACGGCTCCGTCGGCATCGCGGTCGGCATGGCCACCAACATCCCGCCGCACAACCTCCGCGAGGTCGCCTCCGGTGCCCAGTGGCTGCTCGCCAACCCGGACGCGAACCGGGAGGAGCTGCTCGAGGCGCTCCTCGAGCGGATCAAGGGCCCGGACTTCCCGACGGGCGCCCAGGTGCTCGGCACCAAGGGCATCATCGACGCGTACCGCACGGGTCGCGGATCCATCACGATGCGCGCGGTCGTCGCGGTCGAGGAGATCCAGGGCCGCGTGTGCCTCGTGGTCACCGAGCTGCCGTACCAGGTGAACCCCGACAACCTCGCGATCAAGATCGCCGAGCTCGTGAAGGACGGCAAGCTCGGCGGCGTCGCCGACATCCGGGACGAGACCTCGGGCCGCACCGGCCAGCGCCTCGTCATCGTGCTGAAGCGCGACGCGGTCGCGAAGGTCGTGCTGAACAACCTCTACAAGCACACGCAGCTGCAGGAGAACTTCGGCGCGAACATGCTCGCGATCGTCGACGGGATCCCGCGCACGCTCGCGCTCGACGGCTTCATCTCCGCCTGGGTCGACCACCAGGTAGACGTCATCGTCCGCCGCACGCAGTTCCGCCTCAACGAGGCCGAGGCGCGCGCGCACATCCTCCGCGGCTACCTCAAGGCGCTCGACGCGCTCGACGAGGTCATCGCCCTCATCCGCCGTTCCGAGACGGTCGAGGTCGCCCGCAGCGGCCTGATGAAGCTGCTCGACATCGACGAGCTGCAGGCCAACGCCATCCTCGAGATGCAGCTGCGCCGGCTCGCCGCGCTCGAGCGCCAGAAGATCCAGGACCAGGCGGCCGAGCTCGAGGAGCGCATCGCCGAGTACAAGCACATCCTCGCGACGCCGTACGTCCAGCGCGAGATCATCAGCACCGAGCTGCAGGAGATCACCGACAAGTACGGGGACGACCGGCGCACGGAGATCATGCTCGGCTTCGACGGCGACATGAGCATGGAGGACCTCATCCCCGAGGAGGAGATGGTGGTCACCGTCACGCGCGGCGGGTACATCAAGCGCACGCGCATCGACAACTACCGCAGCCAGCACCGCGGCGGCAAGGGCGTCCGCGGCGCCCAGCTCCGGGCCGACGACGTGGTCGAGCACTTCTTCGTCACCACCACGCACCACTGGCTGCTCTTCCTCACGGACAAGGGGCGGGTCTACCGCGCCAAGGCGTACGAGCTCCAGGAGGCCGGCCGCGACGCGAAGGGCCAGCACGTCGCCAACCTGCTCGCGATGCAGCCGGACGAGGAGATCCAGCAGGTCCTCGACATCCGCGACTACCAGGTGGCGCAGTACCTCGTGCTCGCCACGCGCGACGGCCTGATGAAGAAGACCGCGCTCACGGAGTACGACACGAACCGCACGGGCGGCATCATCGCGATCAACCTCCGCGACGGCGACGCGCTCGTGTCGGCGCTGCTCGTGGACGAGGACGACGACCTGCTGCTCGTCTCGCGCAAGGGCATGTCGCTGCGGTTCTCCGCCGACAACTCCGCGCTCCGGCCGATGGGCCGCTCGACCTCCGGCGTGAAGGGCATGACCTTCCGCGGGGACGACACGCTGCTCAGCGCATCGGTCGTCGGGCACCAGGGCTTCGTGTTCGTGGTCACCGAGGGCGGGTTCGCGAAGCGCACCGCCGCGGACCAGTACCGCGTGCAGAATCGCGGCGGAATGGGCATCAAGGTGGCCAAGCTGCAGGATGCCCGCGGCGACCTCGCGGGGGCCCTGATCGTGGGCGAGGAGGACGAGATCCTCGTCGTGCTCGCCAGCGGCAAGGTGGTACGCTCTGCCGTGGCCGAGGTCCCGGCGAAGGGCAGAGACACCATGGGTGTCGTGTTCGCCCGTTTCGCGGACGACGACAGGATCATCTCACTGGCCAAGAACTCCGAACGCAACCTGGTGGTCCCCGAAGCTGCGCCCGACGCGTCCGACGGTACCGCTGCTGGGAAGGAAACCCCCGATGAGTAGTGTCGCCGAGAAGCTCGCGAAGAAGTCCTCGCGAGCCACCACCACCAAGCAGGTGCGTCTCAAGCTCGTGTACGTCGACTTCTGGTCGGCGCTGAAGCTGGCGTTCCTCTTCTCCGTGGTGCTCGGCGTCATCACGGTCGTGGCCACGTTCCTCATCTACGTCGTGCTGCAGACCACGAACGTCTTCGGTACGGTCGACCAGCTGTTCCAGGAGGTCTCCGGATCCGCGGACTTCTCCCTCCAGGACGTGTTCGGCCTCGGCCAGGTGCTCGGCTTCGCCATCGTGGTTGCCGTGCTCAACATCGTCGTCGGCACCGTCCTCGGTGCCGTCGCCGCGCTGCTGTACAACCTCAGCGTGCGCATCACCGGCGGTGTCCTCGTCGGCTTCACCAACGCGTAGCCGATTGGGAGAAACGGGCAGGCGTACGGTAACGTAGTCCTGCCCGATGGGGATATAGCTCAGTTGGTTAGAGCGCTTCACTGATAATGAAGAGGTCCCAGGTTCAAATCCTGGTATCCCCACCAACACCCCCGGATCCGCGTGATCCGGGGGCATGGCGGGAATCGAGCCGGTAGGTCGCGAGGCGATCCGAGGCTCACCGATCGGGGTCATAGCTCAATTGGTAGAGCGCCTGCTTTGCAAGCAGGAGGTCCGGGGTTCGATTCCCCGTGACTCCACACCACGATCCCTCGAGTCGAACCGAGGATGATCACCTCCCATCGGGCCGGGCCGCACTCTGCACTTCGCCCGCCCGCGAATCGTCCGCGGACGGATGCGCTCTCCTCCGCCGACCCGCCGCACGACGAAGGCCCGGTCACCGCGAGGTGACCGGGCCTTCGTCGAACTGCTGCAGCGGGATCAGCTCGCGGACTGGTCCTGGGCGGTCGTGGCGACGGCCTCGGGCTCGTCGTCGGCGATCCACAGGTCGTCGTCGGCGCGGAACGTCTGGTACAGCGCGTAGCCGACGCCGCCGACCAGGACGACGCCCAATGCGATGAGGGCGACTCCGCCGAAGCCGAGGCCCTTCTTCGCGGGGGCGACCTGGGGCACGTAGCGGCCCACGTACGAGCGGCCGTTGTCGACGTAGTGCTTGCCGAACTCCTGCGCCTTGGAGGAGACCTTGCCGGCCTTCTTGACGGCGTCTTTCACCTGCTTGCTGTTGCGGATGCCCTCGGTCGCGGCGACCGCGGAGCCCGCGGCACCGGCGACGGCCGGCAGGACCGTGTGCGTGAAGCCCTTGTAGGCGGAGTCGGCCGCGGCGCGTGCGCGCTCGGCGCCCGCCTCGTAGCCGGGACGGATGTGGTCGTCGACGCCGCGCTTGACGGCGGGGACGACGTGCTGGTCGGAGAGCTTGCGGGCCGTGTGCGCGGCCTCCGCCACGACGACGCTGGCCCGGTCGAGGACCTCGCGCTGCTCCTTGAGGACGGCGGCCGCGTGGGTGCGGAGCTTCGCCAACTCCTTCTTGTTCTTGCGTGACAGACCCAAGGGGACCTCCATCGGTGTGATATCGCCAGGAATCCCCAGTCTGGCACGGGTGCCTCTGCGGGCAAACACGACGGACCCTGTGCGTCCGCCGAGTCCCAGCTCCGCCGTGAGACCATTGCTCCATGTCTGCGCACACTCACGTCGCCACCATGACGACCAACCACGGCACCATCGTCCTCAACCTCTTCGGGTCGCACGCGCCCCAGACCGTCGAGAACTTCGTCGGCCTCGCCACCGGCGAGAAGGAGTGGACCCACCCCCAGACGGGCAAGAAGTCGAACGACCCGCTCTACGACGGCGTCGTCTTCCACCGCATCATCAAGGACTTCATGCTCCAGGGCGGCGACCCGCTCGGCCAGGGCACCGGAGGCCCCGGCTACCAGTTCGACGACGAGATCAGCCGCGACCTCGACTTCTCGAAGCCGTACATCCTCGCCATGGCGAACGCCGGCACCCAGGGCGGCCGCGGCACGAACGGCTCGCAGTTCTTCATCACCACGGCGCCCACCACGTGGCTCCAGGGCAAGCACACGATCTTCGGCGAGGTCGCCGACGACGCGTCCAAGAAGGTCGTCGACGCCCTCAACGCCGTCGCGACCGACGGCCGCGACCGTCCCCGCGAGGACGTCGTGATCGAGAGCGTCACCGTCGAGAAGGTCTGATGACCGATTCACCCCGTACGGCGGCCGACCGCTGCTACCGGCACCCCGACCGGCAGAGCTTCGTGCTGTGCCAGCGATGCGGGCGGACCATCTGCCCGGAGTGCCAGACGCCGGCCGCCGTCGGGGTGATCTGCCCGGAGGACATGAAGGAGCAGCGTCGCACCGCTCCTCGCTCCCGGGCGTCGTTCGTCACGCGGATGACCCGGAGCTCGGGGCCCGTCGTGACCTACGCGATCATGGCGGTCTGCGCCGTGGTCTGGATCCTCCAGGTGCTGCCGATCGTCGGCGACCGCGTCACCACGTCGCTGTGGTTCGCGCCCGTCTACGGCAGCCTCGCCGCGAACGACTACGAGCCCTGGCGCATGCTCACCAGCGCGTTCACGCACTCCCCGTCGAGCATCTTCCACATCCTGCTGAACATGCTGTCGGTCTTCGTCTTCGGCCGCGTCCTCGAGCCCATGCTCGGCCGCGCCCGCTTCCTGGCCCTCTTCCTCATCTCCGCTCTGGGCGGATCCCTCGGCGTCGAGGTGATCGGCGGCGCGATGGGCGAGCCCCTCCAGGCGGTCGTCGGCGCCTCGGGGGCGATCTTCGGCCTGATGGGCGGCTACTTCGTGCTGGCGCGCAAGCTCGGCGGCAACGTCGGACCGCTCCTCGGCATCATCGTGCTCAACCTCCTGCTCGGCTTCGTCGTCCAGGGCGTCTCGTGGCAGGCGCACGTCGGCGGTCTGGTGACCGGCGCGGTGGTCGCGCTCGTGCTCCTGCGCACGCGCGACGCCCGTCGCCTGCAGGTCGGATCGCTCGCCGGACTGGCCGTGGCGATCCTCGCCGCCGCCGCGCTCTTCCCCGTCACCTTCTGAGCCCTCGCGTAGCACCGCATCCGCGCCGAAGGGTTTCGGAGCAGGTGCTCGCGAGGGCGCCGGGCACGGCTGGACATCTGCTGACCCTGCGCGGCAGAGGGTTATCCACAGGCCCGTCCACAGTGGGGATAGTTACACGCGTGTCATTTCCGCCGCGAGGGGCGGGATGCAGACGGCTCGGGGGAGCCGCGCGACGGACCCCGACGCCGGATCCATCGGCGCCCGCCGGTAACCGCCACCGCCGGTGCCACCGCACGGCGTGATGCGGCCGGTTCTCCACATGTGGGGATGGTTGTCCACATGCGTTCTGTGGAGAACCGCTCCCAGGAGGGCGAGAAGCAGAAGAGCCCGCCGCCATCCGGAGATGGCGACGGGCTCGACGTGCGGGTGGCTGCGGTCAGCGCCACCTGGTGGTCATGAGGAAGCCGACCAGGATGAGGCCGAAGCCGATGAGGATGTTGCCGACGCCCAGGTCCGGGATGGGGAACGCGTTGAGGCTCACGTAGTAGACGATGAGCCAGGCCAGGCCCACGAGCATGAAGCCGAACATGATGGGCTTGAACCACACCGGGTTCGGGGCGTCCTCGTCCCGCACGCGTTCCTGGCGGGAGGGTCTCGTCGTCTTGTCGCGGGCCATGCGGTGATTCTAGCGGGACGCTCCTCCACCGGCCCCGGATGACCCCCGGGTCCACGGGAGCGAGCACGGGGGGATCCGCGCATCTCGGCCACCTACAATCGGCACATGAGCGCTCCGCACCCCGTCCCGTCCCGTCGCGCGTCGCGGCACCGGGCGCGTCGCGGAGACGTCATCCTCGGCACCGTCGGGGTGTTCGGCGAGCTGCTCCTCACGGCGGGCGTCCTCATCATGCTGTTCCTCGGCTGGCAGCTGTGGTTCAACGACATCGTCGTGAGCAGCGGCCAGCGCGACCAGGCGCTCGAGAACAGCCGCTCCTGGGCCACGGCGGCGCCGGCTCCGGAGACGACCCCCGACCCGACCGCCTCTCCCGCTGCACCCGGTGATCCCGTCATCACGGCGGCCCCCGCGTCGAACGCCACCGACTTCGGCAACATCTACATCCCGCGCTTCGGTCCGGACTACGTCGTGCCGGTCGCCACGGGGGTGGGGCTGGGCGACGTCCTGAACCTCGGCAAGATCGGCCACTACCGGGAGACGCAGATGCCCGGGCAGGTGGGCAACTTCGCGGTGGCCGCCCACCGCACCACCTACGGCAAGCCCTTCAACCAGATCACCGACCTGCGCGTCGGCGACGCCATCGTGGTCGAGACCCAGGACGGCTGGTACACCTACCGCTTCCGTACACTCGAGTACGTGAAGCCCACCGGAGTCGACGTGCTCAACGAGGTGCCCCAGGCTCCCGACGCCCAACCGGGTGACCGCATCCTCACGATGACGAGCTGCAACCCCCTCTTCTCCGCGGCCGAGCGCGTCGTGGCCTACAGCGTCTTCGAGTCGTGGCAGCCGCGGTCGGACGCGTCGACGCCCGCAGCCCTCGCCGGCACGTCGTTCGCGAAGGCGGGCTGAGCGTGTACGCGGCTCTCTGGCGCATCCTGCCCGGACCGGTCTGGGTCCGGCTCCTGATCCTGCTCATCGCGATCGCCGCGATCCTCTACTGCCTCGTCACCTGGGTCTTCCCCTGGGTCGACTCCATCGTCAACACCCAGGAAGTGACGGTGCACCAGTGACGCGCGTCCTCGTGATCGACAACTACGACAGCTTCGTCTACACGCTCAACGGCTACCTGCAGCAGCTCGGTGCGGAGACCGTCGTCATGCGCAACGACGACCACGCCGACGCCGACATGGCCGGCGTCATCTCGGAGTACGACGCCGTGCTGGTGTCGCCCGGACCGGGCAAGCCCTCGGAGGCGGGGGTCTCCATCCCCACGGTGCGCGCGGCCCTCGGATCCGGCACGCCCCTGCTCGGCGTGTGCCTCGGGCACCAGGCGATCGCCGAGGCGTTCGGCGCGACCGTGACGAACGCCGAGGAGCTCATGCACGGCAAGACGTCCCTCGTCACGCACGACGACGGCGACTTCTACCTCGGCGTGCCGCAGCCCTTCACTGCCACGAGGTACCACTCGCTCGCCGTGGTCGACGGCACCGTCCCCTCGGACCTCGTCGTCACGTCGCGCACGGACGGCGGCGTCATCATGGGGCTGCGGCACGAGGCCGCGCCAATCGTGGGGGTGCAGTTCCACCCGGAGTCGGTGCTCACCGAGGGCGGCTACTGGATGCTCGGCAACTGGCTCGAGGGCGCGGGGCTGGGCGGGGCCCGAGAGACGTCGTCGCGGCTGTCTCCGCTGGTCCGCGTGAGCTGAACCGGCTGCGGATCGAGCCCGAGGGCACGCGCCCCATCCCGGATCAGCCGCGCGGGGGTGCCTGCGTCGGCGCGGATTCCGTGGGCGAGGGCGCGGGGGTGCTGCGCCCGGTGCCCGTGCAGTAGGTGAGCGCCACGGTGGAGCGCTGGGCGACGTCGCCCGGAGGCACGGACTGCTGGCTCACCGGGGAACCGTCTGCGCGCACGCAGGAGGGATCCCTCCGCGTCGTGACCGTGAGCTCGGAGGCCTCGAGCAGGGACTGCGCCTCGACCAGGGGCTGACCCAGCACGTCGGGCATGGAGACCTTGCCGTTCGAGAGCACGAGCTTCACCGAGGAACCCTGATCCACCTGAGCGGATGACGCCGGGTCGGTCTGCATGACCACGCCGTCGGAGACGGTGGGCGAGGACTGGCGCACGACCTCGCCGACCTTGAGGCCGGCGGACTGGAGGCTCGCGGTGGCGGTGGCCTCGTCCATGTTGGTGACGTTGGGCACCTGCACCACCGGCGGCCCGGAGGAGACGAACACGTCGATCTCGGTCTTCGACGCAACGTTCTCCCCGGCATCCGGGTTCGTGCGGAGCACCGTGCCCTCGGCGACCGTCGTGCTCGCCTCCTCGCGTTCGAGCGGGACGAGTCCCGCCTCCTCGAGGGCGGCCGCGGCGCTCGAGTACGTGGATCCCGCGACGTCGGGCACCGTAGGGCTGATGTCGGGCGGCGCGATGGAGCTGAGGCTGGTGACCCAGATGACGACGGCGATGAGGATGACGACGACGACGGTGACGCCGGCCCAGATCCAGGGCACGGGCGGACGGCTCTGGGTGCGGACGGTGCGGTCGTCGTCGACGCCGAGCTGACGGAGCGCCTGCTGGGAGGAGGACGGGCCCGAGGGGGCGCCGAAGAGCGTGGCGCCCACGTCGGTGGTGGGTGCCTCGCGCTCCGGCAGGGTGCCGCCTGCGGCGCGGTCGAGGTCGGCACGGAAGTCGGAGGCGGTCTGGAAGCGCGCGTAACGGTCCTTCGCCATGGCGTGCAGGACCACCTGATCGAGCTGCGTGGAGACGTGCTCCTGGACGCTGCTCGGCGCGACGGGCGTCTCGCTGACGTGCTGGTAGGCGACGGCGACGGCGGTGTCCGCCCGGAAGGGCGCCTGGCCGGTGAGCATCTCGAAGAGGACGACGCCGGCGGAGTAGAGGTCGGTGCGCGCGTCCACGGACTCGCCCTTGGCCTGCTCGGGCGAGAAGTAGCGGGCCGTGCCGAGGATCGCCGTGGTCTGGGCGATGGTGGCCGAGGTGTCCGAGACCGCGCGCGCGATGCCGAAGTCCATGACCTTCACCTGGCCGGTGGGCGTGACCATGATGTTGCCGGGCTTGATGTCACGGTGGACGACGCCCGCGCGGTGCGAGTACTCGAGGGCGGTGAGGACGCCGCCCATGACGCGGACGGCCTCGTCGGGCTCGAGCGGGCCGTCGGTGATGACGTCCTTGAGGAGGCGGCCCTCGACCCGCTCCATGACGATGAAGGGGACCGTGTGCGACGCGCCGTCCTGGTCGGTGACCACGTCCTCGCCGGCGTCGAACACGCGGACGATCGTGGGGTGCGACATGCGCGCGGCTGCCTGAGCCTCCTGGCGGAAGCGGCTCCGGAACGCCGGATCCTCCGCGAGACCGCGGCGCAGGATCTTGACGGCGACGCGTCGGCCGAGGCGCGCGTCGACGCCCTCGTAGACGTCGGCCATGCCGCCGCGGCCCAGGAGCGCCCCGATCTCGTATCGTCCGCCGAGGACACGCGTGTCGGTCACGGGCTGCCTCTCGTCGGGTTCGGGATCAGGACGGGGATGAGCTTACCCGGGCTCCGCTGGGGATCCGGGGCGGAGCACGGAGGGCGGGGGAGCGCTCGCGCGGCGCATGCCGATCAGGGCATGCGGTGCGTGCTGGAGACCAGCGAGCGCTGGTCCTCGCGGCCCGGGGCGGGTGTGGGCGCCATGCCCGTCGTGCCCCCGTTGCCGCCGCCCGTGCCCCCGGTGCCGCCCGTTCCGCCGCCTCCGGTGCCCCCGCCGGTCCCGCCGCCGGTGCCCGTGCCGCCCGGGGCGGCGTCGACCGCGACCGTGACCGTGCTGCTGTAGGGCGACTCGTTCGTGCCGCAGATGGCGAGGTACTTGACCGTGAACGAGCCGGGGCTGGTGCCGGCCTTGATCTCGCCCGAGGTCGTCTGCGCGTTGGTGGGGTTGGTGCTCCCGGCCCACGTGCCGGTGGCGCCGCCGGACACCGAGTCGGCCTGGATCTGGTAGCCGTTGAGCGTCTGGCCCGCCGGGCAGGAGTACGCGGGCCAGGAGATGTCGACCGACTGGCCGGCTCGGACGGTCGTCGGGTTCACCGTGGGGGTGACGGGCGCCGCGGTCGGCAGCGTCTGCGCCCCGTAGGCCGTGATCTGGATGGTGGCGCCCTTCGCGACGCTGCCGGTGGGGGTGATCGCGGTGACGCGGCCCTCCTCCTCGCCGGACGGCGCGGCGCTGCCCGTGATGACGGTGACCTTGAGGCCGAGGGCCGTGAGCTCGTCCGAGACCGTCTTCTGGTCGCGGCCGATGTAGTCCTCGCGCTTGATCTCGACGGTGGTCGGGGTGGGCGTCGGGGTGGGCGTGGGCGACGCGCTGGGCGTCGGGCTCGGCGCTGCGCTGGTCTCGGTGGGCGCCGGGGCCGGCGTGTCCGCCTCCCTGTTCGCGGACGCGGCGATGAGGCCGGCCACGATGGCGGCGACGACCAGGACGGCGACGACCACGAAGATCCAGATGGCGCGCTTGCGGGCGCGCGGCTGCTCGGGCTCCTCGTCACCCGCGTCGGGCTCGTCGAAGTCGAACGGCGACGGCGCGCCGGCGCGCGGCGCGGAGGCGAGGACGGTGGTGGCACCCGTGTCGACGCGGCGGCCGGACGGCATGAGCTGGGTGGCCTGGGTGGGCGTGCCCGGATCCGCGGCGGCGGCACCGGCGACGGCCGCGACGGCCATGGTGGCGGTCGCGACGTCGCCGCGGCGCAGCGCCTGCGCGGCGCGCGCCAGGTGGGCGGCGCTCTGCGGGCGGTCCGCCGGCTTCTTCGCGATGCAGGACATGACGAGGTTGCGGACGGGCTCCGCCACCGTGACGGGGAGCTCGGGCGGCTGCTCGTTGATCTGCGCCATGGCGATGGCGACCTGCGACTCGCCCGTGAAGGGGCGGCGGCCGGCCAGGCACTCGTACGCGACGATGCCCATCGAGTACACGTCGGTGGACGGCGACGCGGGGTGGCCGCTCGCCTGCTCGGGCGACAGGTACTGGACCGTCCCCATGACCTGGCCCGTGGCCGTGAGCGGCACCTGGTCGGCGATGCGGGCGATGCCGAAGTCGGTGATCTTGACGCGTCCGTCGGGCGTGATCAGCAGGTTGCCCGGCTTGATGTCGCGGTGCACGAGACCGGCCTGGTGCGCGGCGTGGAGCGCGAGCGCGGTCTGGGAGATGATGTCGAGCACCTTGTCGCTCGAGAGCACGCGCTCCCGCTCGAGGATGGTCGACAGGGCCTCGCCGGGGACGAGCTCCATCACGAGGAAGGCGCTGCCGTCCTCCTCGCCGTAGTCGAAGACGTTGGCGATGCCCTCGTGGTTGACGAGCGCCGCGTGGCGCGCCTCGGCCCGGAAGCGCTCGAGGAACCCGGGGTCGCCCAGGTACTCGTCCTTGAGGATCTTGATGGCGACCTTGCGTCCGATGACGAGGTCGGTCGCCTCCCACACCTCGCCCATGCCGCCGATGGCGATGCGATCGCCCAGCTGGTAACGCCCTCCGAAGGTCAGTCCGCTCGTGGGTCTCATCTGTCCAGCACCGCCTCAATCACTTTCTTCGCCACGGGGGCGGCGAGGGTGTTCCCCGAGCCCGATCGTCCTCGTCCGCCGCCGTCCTCGACCAGGACCGCGACCGCCACCTTCGGGGACTCCGCCGGCGCGAAGCCGGTGAACCAGAGGGTGTACGGGTCGTCGGCACCGTTCTGCGCGGTGCCGGTCTTGCCCGCCACATCGACACCGGAGATTCTCGCATTGGTGGCGACGCCGCTCTGGACGTTGTCGATCATCATCCGCGTCATGGTGGCGGCGGTCTCCTTCGAGATGGGGTCGGCGAAGCGGCTGGGGGAGAATCCGGACAGCTCGCTGAGGTCCGGGTTGAGGACGCTGTCGACGACGCTGGGCTTCATCACCTCGCCCCCGTTCGCGATCCCGGCCGTGACCATGGCGGTCTGCAGCGGGGTGGCGCGGACGTCGAGCTGACCGAAGGCGGACTGGGCCGTCTGGGCGTCGTCGAGGTCGGGGGAGAAGACGCTCTTGGCGCTCGCCATGGGGACGTCGATCGACTTCCCGTAACCGAACGCCTCCGCCATCTTCGCTATCCGCTCGGAGCCGAGCGCGATGCCGAGCTGGGCGAACGGGATGTTGCAGCTGAGGCGGAGCGCGGTGGCGATCGACACCTCGGGCTCGTTGCCGCACGCGCCCTCGCCGGCGTTCGTGATGACCGTGGAGGTGCCCGGGAGCGTGAAGGTGGCGGGGTTCGGCAGGAGCGAGTCGGGCGTGTACTGGCCGGACTCGAGGGCCGCCGCCGTCGTGATGAGCTTGAACGTGGATCCGGGCGGGTTGAGGCTGTTGACGGCCCGGTCGATGAGCGGGTTCGCGGGATCGGCGAGGAGCGAGGCGTAGCTCTGCTTCACGGCGGCGCGGTCGTGCGAGGCCAGCGCGTTGGGGTCGTAGCCGGGCTTGGAGACCATCGCGAGGATCTTGCCGGTGGCCGGCTCGACGGCGACGACGGACCCCTGCAGCGACCCGAGCGCGTCGTAGGCCGCCTGCTGCACCTTCGGGTCGATGGTGAGCTCGACCGACGCGCCCTTCGGGTCCTGCCCGGTGAAGGTGCGCGTGAGGCTGTCGAAGAACTGCGTGCCGCTCGTGCCGCTGAGGACGTCGTTCATGGAGGACTCGAGGCCCGTGGATCCCTGGCCGAGCGTGTAGTAGCCGGTGACCGCGCTGTAGAGGTCGGGCTGCGCGTACGTGCGGAGGAACTTGTAGCGGTCCTCCACCGGGACCGAGGAGGCGATGGGGGTGCCGTCGACGAGGATCGCGCCGCGCTCGGCGGAGTAGCTGGCGATGATGGTGCGGGAGTTCCGAGGATCCGCCTGCAGGGTCGGCGCCGCGATCACCTGGATGACCGAGGCCGCGACGAACAGGGCCACGAACATGGCCAGGACGAACACGGAGACGCGCTTCAGCTCGCGGTTCACGACTCGACCACCAATCGGGGCTGGTTGCGGACGGTGTCGGACAGGCGCAGCAGCAGGGCCGCGATGATCCAGTTGGCGAGGAGCGAGGATCCGCCCGCCGCCATGAACGGCGTCGTGAGGCCCGTGAGCGGGATGACGCGGGTGACGCCGCCGATGACGATGAAGACCTGCAGCGCGATGACGAACGAGAGCCCGATGCCGAGCAGCTTGCCGAAGTCGTCCTGGCCCGCGAAGCCGATGCGGAAGCCGCGGGAGACGAGCAGGAGGTAGAGGGCCAGGATCGCGAAGACGCCCGTGAGGCCGAGCTCCTCGCCGAGGCTCGCGAGGATGAAGTCGCTGTTGGCGAGCGGGGTGAGGTTGGGCATGCCGCTGCCGAGCCCCCGCCCGAACAGGCCGCCGTCGGCCATGCCGAACAGGCCCGTGACGAGCTGGTAGCTGCCGCCGTTCGCGTCGTAGACGGCCGGGTCGAAGGGCTTCAGCCAGGCGTCGACGCGGCCCCCGACGTAGCCCAGCGTGCTCGCGCCGTACGCGCCGCCGAGGAACAGCACGGCGCCGAGCACGACCCAGCCGATGCGGCCGGTGCTCACGTAGGTCATGACGATGAAGAGGCCGAAGTACAGCAGCGACGTGCCGAGGTCGCGCTGGAACACGAGGACGCTCATCGAGGCGGCCCAGACCAGGAGGATCGGGCCGAGGTCGCGGACGCGCGGGAAGCGCATCCCCAGGACCTTGACGCCCACCATCGAGAGGCTGTCGCGCGCCGTGACGAGGTAGCCGGCGAAGAACACCGCGAGGCAGATCTTCGCGATCTCGCCGGGCTGGAAGGAGAAGCCGCCGATGTGGATCCAGACGCGCGCGCCGTTGATGTTCTGCCCGATGAACGGGAGCATCGGGAGGAGCAGCAGGATGAGGCCCACGAACATCGCGATGTAGCGGTAGCGCTGCAGCACGCGGTGGTTCTTCAGCAGCACGATGACCGCGAGCGCGCACACGATGGCGAGGCCCGACCACACGATCTGCCGCACGGCCACGCTCTCCCAGCCGGAGTAGCCGCCGGCGAGGTCGAGGCGGTAGATGGCCGCGATCCCCAGGCCGTTGAGCACCGTGGCGATGGGGAGGATGAACGGATCCGCGTCGGGCGCGAGCCAGCGCAGCGCCACGTGCATGCCGAGGACCAGCACGGCGAGGCCCGTGGCGGGCAGGAAGAAGCTCTGGTCGAACGCGCCGAGCGCGCCGAGCTGCACGAGGTAGAGGGCGCCGCCGTTGATGACGGACGCCAGCACGACCAGCGCGAGCTCGAGGTTCCTGAGGCGGCGGGGCACGCGGATCCGCGGGACCTTGGGCGCGCGCTCGCGGCCGCGCGCGGGGGCGTCCGCCACGCCGGCGCTAGCCACCCGCGGCCTCCTGGAGCCGGTTGACGATCTCCTCGGCGCCCGAGAGCGAGTCCGCGTTGATGGTCTGCTCGACCTGCTGGCGGTAGAAGGGCTGGAGGTCGTCGACGCGCACCTCGGTGCGGGCGTAGACGTGGGACAGCTGGATCGGCCCGATGGTCTGCTGCACGCCGTTGTAGACGGCGACCGAGCCCTCGGACTCGCCCACGTAGTAGCGCGACTGGGTCCAGCGGTAGCCGAGCACGCACGCGAGCACGAGGCCCGCGAGGATCAGGGCGACGCCGACCAGCCAGGTGATGCGGCGCCGGAGCGCGCGCCGCCGGTCCTCGGCGATGAGCGCCTCGAGGTACTGGTCGGACTCGGGCTCGAACTGGGCGTCGCGCGACGCGGTGCTCGCGCGCAGCGGGTGGAGGAGGAGCGACGGGATCCGGACGGCGCGCTTCGAGGGCTCGTCGCCGAAGGCGAGCGGCTGCGCGGCGGATCCGACGAGCACGGGCTCCGGGTCGGGGCGGGCGGCCGCGGTCTCGTCGTCCTCGTCGAGCACGTCGACGACCACGACGGTGACGTTGTCGGGGGCGCCGTGGTCGAGCGACTCCTTCACGAGCGCGTCGGCGATGGACTCCGGGGTGCCCGCGGTCGCGAGGATCTCGGTGATCCGCTCCTCGGACACGTAGCTGCTGAGCCCGTCCGAGCAGAGGAGCCAGCGGTCGCCCGTGTGGGTGTCGAGCACCTGGGTGTCGACCTCGGGGGCCGCGTCGACGTCGCCGAGCACGCGCATCAGCACGGAGCGGCGGGGGTGGACGAGCGCCTCCTCCGGCGTGATGCGGCCGCTGTCGACCAGGCGCTGCACGAACGTGTGGTCGGCCGAGATCTGGCTGAGCTCGCCGCGGCGGAAGAGGTAGATGCGCGAGTCGCCGATGTGGGCGATGGCGACGTGGCGGTCGACGCGGGCCAGCGCGCTGACGGTCGTGCCCATCCCGGTGAGCTCGGAGTGCTCGAACACGGTCTCGGCGAGGAGCTGGTTGGCGGCGACGAGGCCGGCCTGGAGCGCGAACTCCGCGTCGTGCGCGGAGGCGTAGGGCTTGTCGGTCTCGATGATGCGCTTGGTGGCGACCGCGGACGCGACGTCGCCGCCCGCGTGCCCGCCCATGCCGTCGGCGACGACGAACAGGTGCCGCCCCGCGTAGCCGGAGTCCTGGTTGTTCGACCGGACCTTGCCCACGTGGGAGACGGCAGCGGCCTGCGTCACTGTCGCCATGCCGCTACCGCCTGAGCTCGAAGCTGGTCGCGCCGATGCGGATCGGCGTGTCGAGCGGCACCTGCGTCGGCACGCTCACGCGCTTGCCGTCGAGGAAGGTGCCGTTGGTCGAGTCGAGGTCCTGGATCATCCACTCGTCGTTCCAGAGCAGCAGGCGCGCGTGGTGCGTGGAGGTGTAGTCGTCGCGGATCACGAGGCCCGACTCGCTCGAGCGGCCGATGGTGAGCGGCTCCGTGCCGAGCGGGATCTCGGTGCCGGCCTTGGCGCCCGACGTGATGACGAGGTGGCGGGCCGTGGACGTCGTGGCCTTGGCGCGCGAGGGGACGGCACCCGAGTTGGCGCCGGACGGCATCGTCGAGATGGGCGGCGGCTGCACGGCCGCGGCGCGGGGTGCGGCAGCGGCGGACGCGGCGTACGGGGAGGAGGGGAACGGGGATCCGCTGCCGGAGCCCGTCTCCTCGCGGAGCTTGCGGACCCGTTGGCCGAAGAGGTCGGAGCGGAGCGCGTAGACGATGCCGAAGACGAACAGCCACAGCACCGCGAGGAACGCGAGGCGGAGGACGAGGAGGGTCAGCTCGGTCATGACGCTCCCCAGAACCCGTCGTCGCTGCGCGAGCGCTGCGGCTCGCGTCCGCCGCGCTCCTCGGTGGCCTGCGGGACGACCCGGAAGGTGATGGCGGTGCGGCCGATGCGGATGACGGACTCGGGCGGCAGCGGCGCCTTGGTGACCGGCGCGCCGTTGAGCTCGGAGCCGTTCGTGGAGCCGAGGTCGCGGACCTGGGCGCGGGATCCGTCCCACGCGATCTCCACGTGGCGGCGCGAGGTGCCCGGGTCGTCGACCGTGATGTCGGCGTCGCTGCCGCGGCCGATGACCGTGCGGCCCACGGCGAGCGGGTGGCGCGTGCCGGCGACGTCGACGACGGGCATCCACGTGACGCTGCCCTCGACCGTGCGGCTGTCGATGCCGAGGACGCCCTCGGACAGCTGGTCGTCGCGGCGGAAGGTGACCTGCACGACGCCGGCGAACTGGTAGCCCTGCGTGGACGCGTGGCGCTCGACGGCCTGGCGCAGCTCGTCGGTGAGCGTGGAGCCGAGGGACGCGATGCGCTCGTGGTCGGCGCGGGAGACGCGGAGCGTGAAGGAGTTGGGGACGAGGATGAGGTCGCGGTCGACGATGGCGGCATGCGTGTCGAGCTCGCGTCGCAGCTGCGCGACGATCTCCACGGGCTGCAGGCCGGACTTGAAGGTCTTCACGAAGGCGCCGTTGACGGCGCGCTCGAGGCCCTTCTCGAAGTTGTCCAGGATTCCCACGTGTGATCCGTCCTCGCGCGGTCCTTCCGCGGATGAATAGTGCGATGTTAGCCAACTCGCGGGGCGGCGCCCTGGACACGGGCCTCGGGGTGGGTGCGGATCATCCTCGCGGACGGCCGGATGCGGGCCGCCGGGGCGCGGTGGCGGCGCGGGATCGGCTCCGCGGCGTGATAATGTCGTCCGGTTGGCGCGAGTGGCGGAATTGGTAGACGCGCACGGTTCAGGTCCGTGTGTCCGTGAGGACGTGGGGGTTCAAGTCCCCCCTCGCGCACCAGCAGGGAAGAAGGCCCCCGGGGAACCGGGGGCCTTCTCGCGTCTCCGGGGCGCGCGTCTCGGGGGCGTGCGCCTCCTGGGCGGGCGTCTCCGGGGCGCGCCGCCGCGGCGGCAGGACCTCCGACCCGGTCGCCGCCGAGACCAGCCGATCGGCGGCGCGGGTCAGCCGATGGGCGGAGGGATCGGATCCCGCGGCCGACGCGGCGGGGTGCCCTCCCTCCGCACACTGGGGACGTGACGCCCCCGACGCTCGCCCCCGCCGCCCGATCGCTGCCCGCCGACCCCGCGGACCGGCCGCCCACCGCGCCCGCGTCCGCGCCCGCCGTCGCCCGTCCGACCGGCGCCGCGCGGACGCTCCTCCGGACGCTCGCCCGCCACCCGCTCGCCGCGCTCGCCGTCCCCGCCGGCAGCGCGTGGATGGGCGTGATGGCCGGGCTGGGCGAGCTCGCGCATCCCGCCGCGACCGCCATCGCGCTCGCCGTCGTCGTGGCCGTGCTGGCCTGGTCGGAGAGCCGCATCGGGATCGTGCGCACCGCGCTCGTCGCCGGGCTCGGCTCGCTCGCGCCGGTCGCCGTCGCCTCCCTCCTCATCGCCGTGGGCCTCGCGCTCGGCGACCTCTACTCCCAGCTCGACGCGGCCGACCGGCTGTGGGCGCCGTCCGTCGTGATCGTCGCGGTCGCCGCCGCCGCCAGCCGCGGCCTCGCGCCGGCCCACCGCGACGGGCTCCGCGCCGCCGTGCTCGCGGCGGTGCTCGCCGGCCTCCTCGCCGGCGGCCACGGCGTCGACCTCACGCGCGGCGTCGCGCTGCTCATCGGGATGGGCCTCGGCCGGGTCCTCGTGCCGCTCTCCACCCGCCCCGCCTGGCACGACGCCGCCACGTCCCACGCCCGGGTGGTCGCCGCCACGATGCTCGGCACGGTCACCCTCAGCTGGTGGATCGCCGCGGTGTCCGGCGACGCGATCGGCGTGCTCAGCACCATGGGCTCCCTGCTCGACCCCGGCAGCACCGTGGTCGTGCTGTGCGTCCTGATCCTCGCGGTCGCGCTGCTGCTCCGCGGACGGCGCCTCGGGCTCGTGATGGGCATCACGGCCCTCCTGCTCGTCACCGGCCTCCTCGCCTGGTACTACACGGTCATCCCGCTCGCCGAGGACTGGTTCACCTTCTCCGTCGCGTCGTGGACCGACCTCGAGGTGCCCGCGCTCGTGCTCACCACCTGGCTCGTTCCGGCGGCCGCGCTGGTCGTGCTCGTCGTCCGCCGCCGGTCCTTCACGATGCGCGCCGCCGCCGGGGAGCGCTCCGCCGGGCGCGAGCGCGTGCTCGCGCAGCTGGCGCGGGCGGACGCCGGATCCCTCGGGTTCATGGGCACGTGGGCCGGCAGCAGCCACTGGTTCGCGGCCGACGACGTCGCATCCTCGGACGGCGCGTCCTCCGACGGCGCGGTCGCGCACGGGGCCGTCGCGTACCGGGCCGCGCACGGCGTCGCCCTCACGGTGTCGGACCCGATCGCGACCACCGCCGACGCACCCGCGACGATCCGCGCCTTCGCCCGGCACTGCTCCGCGCGCGGCCTCGTGCCGGCGTTCTACAGCATCCACTCGCAGCACCTGCCGGTCTTCGCGGAGCTCGGCTGGAGCGTCACGCCGGTGGCCGAGGAGGCCGTGATCGACCTCGCGGGCTTCTCGACCTCGGGCAAGCGCCGCCAGGACCTGCGCACGGCCACGAACCGCGCCGCGCGCGACGGCGTCGACGCGCTGTGGGGCACCTACCGCACGCTGCCCGAGCCCCTCCGCCGCGCGGTCGACGCGCTGAGCGGCGACTGGGTCGACGCGAAGGCGCTGCCCGAGATGGGCTTCACGCTCGGCGGCCTGCGCGAGCTCGACGACCCCGAGGTGCGGATGCTGCTCGCCGTCGACGCCGCCGGCCGGGTGCACGGCGTCACCAGCTGGCTGCCCGTGTTCCGCGACGGCCGCCTCGTGGGCCGCACGCTCGACGTCATGCGCCGCGGCGCGGATCCGATGCCGGGCGTGATGGAGTTCCTCATCGCGACCGCCGCCCGCGCCTTCCAGGGGGAGGGCCTCGAGACGCTGAGCCTGTCGGGCACGCCGCTCGCGGGCGTCGGCCGGGGCCTCGCCGGGGGACCCGTCGACCGGGTGGTCGCGCGCCTGCTGGCCGCGACCGGACGCGCGCTCGAGCCGTCCTACGGCTTCACCTCGCTGCTGCGCTTCAAGGCCAAGTTCGACCCGCGGTACGAGACCCTCTGGCTCGCCTGCCCGACCGCGGCCGACCTCGCGCCGATCGGGCGCGCCCTCACCTCCGCCTACGTGCCGACGCTGCGGATCCGGCAGCTCGTGGGCGCGCTGCGGGCGGCGGGCGTCGCGCGGCGGGAGGCGCGGCGCGCGAACCGGGCGGCGAGGCGCGCGGCGCGGGGCGCTAGCCTCGGCCACGCGGGGGACCGCGACGGCGCGACGGGCGTCGGCGGCGGATCCGCCACGGGGAGGCGGGACGCGTGAGCCACGCATCCGGGGCGCGCGACGACGCGGCCGTCCCCACCGAGCCGACCGGGCCCGTCGTGACGGTCGTCGTGGTCGACGACGAGTCGCTCGTGCGCTCGGGCATCGCGATGGTGCTGGGCGCCTCGCCGCGGATCGCCGTGCGGGCCGCCGTCTCGAGCGACACCGCGGTGGCGACCGTGCGCGAGCACGCGCCCGACGTGGTGCTCCTCGACATCCGGATGCCCGCGCCCGACGGCCTCATGATCCTCGCCGAGCTGATGGCGGAGCCCCGGCCGCCCGCCGTCGCCATGCTCACCACGTTCGACACCGACGACCAGGTGCTGGAGGCGCTGCACCGCGGCGCGTCGGGCTTCCTGCTCAAGGACACGGATCCGGAGCAGCTCGCTCGGCACGTGCTCACGCTCGCGTCCGGCGGCATCGTGCTGGCGCCCGGCCTCCGGCCCGGCCGGCTCTTCCGCTCGCTCGAGGACGACGCCGAGCGGGCCCGCGTCGCGCGGCTCGGCGACCGAGAGACCATCGTGCTCACGGCGCTCGCCCGCGGGCTCTCGAACGCGGAGATCGTGGCCGAGTGCGGGCTGACGCTCGGGACGGTCAAGGAGACGGTGAGCTCCATCGTGCAGGCGCTCGGCGTCGGCTCGCGCGTGGAGGCGGCCGTCGTCGCCGACCGCGCGGGGCTCGTGCCGCGGCGGTGATCCGATGATGCGGCTGACGAGGCGGGCGCTCGCCGCGGGCGGCGCGGCCGACGCCGACCGGGGCGCGGACGCGGACGCGGACGCGGACGCGCTCGACGCCGCCGCCGATCCCGCGGGCCGCCCGACCGCCGCCGACCGCGTGCGCGCCGCGCTCGTCGACCTGCTCGTGGCCGGCGTCGCCACGGCCCTGTCCTACGGGTTCCTCTCCGCCGCGCAGTCGTCGGGGGAGGTCGCCGCGGGGATCGCCGCCTGCCTCGGCCTCGTGCTCCGCCGCCGCTGGCCGTGGCTGAGCGTGCTGGCCGCGCTGCCGGCCTTCTACCTGAGCATCGCGTACGTCCCGCTCGTGATCGCCCTCTTCGACCTCGGCCTCTCGCGCGCGCCGCGATGGCAGGTCGCGGTGGCGGCGGTCGGATCCGTGGTCGCGTACATGGCGCCGCTCTGGCCGCCGGAGGACGTGCCCTTCCTGGTCGAGCCGCTCGTGGACGCGACCATCTACACGGTCGGGCCGGCGCTGCTCGGCGCGTTCCTCCGCGAGCGGCGGACGGCCCGGGCGCAGCTCGTGGAGCTCCGGGCCGCGCAGTCGCTCGGGCAGCGGCAGGCCGCCGAGGTGGCGCTCTCGCGGGAGCGGGCGGTGCTCGCGCGCGAGATGCACGACGTGGTCTCGCACCAGGTCAGCCTCATCGCCGTGCAGGCCGGGGCGATGCAGGTGGGCGCGGCCGACGAGCGCTCCCGGGAGGCCGCGCGCACGATCCGCGGGCTCAGCACGGTGACGCTCGAGGAGCTGCGCGGCATGGTCGAGGTGCTGCGCGCCGCGGGCGGGGAGCGGCGCGAGCTCGCGCCGCAGCCGACCCTGGAGGACGTGCCGGCGCTCGTGGCGGCCAGCGGGATCCGCGTGGAGACCGCCCTCGACCTCCCCGGCGACCTGCCCGCGGCCGCCCAGCGCGCCGTCTACCGGACGGTGCAGGAGGGCCTGACGAACGCGCGCAAGCACGCGACCGGCGCGGCCGTGCGGATCACCGGCCGGCTCGACGCGGGCCACGTGGTGCTCGAGGTGGACGCGGGCGCGCCGACGCTCCCGCTGCTCGACCTGCCGAGCGGACGCCACGGGCTCACCGGCCTCCGCGAGCGGGCCCAGCTGCTCGGCGGCACCCTGACGGCCGAGACGCGGGCCGACGGATCCCACCTTCTGCGGCTGCGCTTCCCGCTCTGAGGCGGACCGGCGCCCCGCGGCTCAGCGGCCGGATGCGGAGGCGGGGACCGCGGCCGGCTCGACGTCGGTCGTGGGCTCCGGGCCGGGCCAGATGGTCCAGCAGACGGCCCAGATGGTGCAGATGCCGAGGAGCGCCGTGAGGCGGACGATCCAGTCCTCGAGCGCCCGGGTCCGCGCGGCGTCGCCGACGAACGCGATGGCGGCGAGCAGCAGGGCGCAGGCGATCGCGTAGGCGACCACCGTGAGGATCCACATCCGCCACTCGTAGCGCACCCTGGCGCGACCGGACCGGGCGGGGCGCGCCGGCGCCGGGCCGCCGGCGAAGCGGTGGGCGAAGCGGGCGTCGAGCCAGCGCACCATCGAGTGGCCGAAGGCGACGGATCCGCCGAGGTACGCGGCGGCGAGGCCGTGGGTCCAGTCGGCGGTCGCCCCGCCGCGGAGGTCGACGGCGGCGGCGACGAGCAGCACGAGGTCCACGACGGGCACGCACGCGAGGAGCACGGCGCCGAGGCGCGGGCGACGGAGGGCGTAGCGGACGGCGAGCCCGGCGGCCAGCACGACCCAGAAGCCGATCTCGCAGGCGATGATGACGACGACGATCATGCGCGGACCCCCCGTGGTTCGGCTGGTCCCCACCGTATCGGCGCGGGGTCCGGCGGCGACGCCCCAGATCGGGGGCGCCCGCCCGACGTGGGATCAGCCCTGGCGGACCTTGTTCCGCGGGTTCTTCTTGTTGATGACGAAGACGCGGCCGCGGCGGCGCACGACCTGCGCGCCGGGGAGCTTCTTCAGGGCCTTGATCGAGTTGCGCACCTTCATGGTGGTCCTTTCGTGAGAACAGTTCTCAATAGACTAGCGCCATGCCCGCTCGCGATCGATCGACCTCCGTGCACCCGCAGCCCCAGCCGCCGTCCGGCGTCGTGCTCGTCGTGGGGGAGGGATCCGCGCTCCGCGCCGTCCTCCGCGACGCCGTCGCCGAGCGCGCGGCCTCGCTCCTCGTGCTGCCGCCGGACGAGGCGGACCCGGTCGAGCCCATCGCGCGCTTCCTCGACGACCTCGCCGAGCTCGGGCCGGGCGCCGAGGCCGTGGTCGGGATCCCCGCCACGGCCGACGCCCGCGCGACCGGCATGGGCCTCGACCTGCTGCTGCGGCAGGAGCGCCGGCTGCAGCGCGCGCTCGGCGGGGTCGGATCCGGCTTCGGGCTCCGCCACGTCGTCTCGGTCGTGCCCGCCGACCGCCTGCACGCCGTCTCCTTCGGCCGCGTCGAGGACGCGTTCACGGAGGCGGAGACGCTCGTCGACCTCGTGGAGTACGCGACCGTCGTGGTCCTCACCGGCATGGCGCGCGTGCCGCAGGAGGCGCGCGGCCTGGTCGTCGCGCTCGTGCGCCGGCTCGCGCCGCGGGCGACCGTGCTCGACGCGCGGCGCCCGCTGGCGCTCGACCGGCTGCCGCGCTGGGGCGACGTGGCCGGCCTCGCCGCCTCCGCCGGCTGGATGCGCGAGCTCACCGCCGCGGGCGTGGCCGCGCGTCCGGCGGACCTCGACCGGCTGACGGGACCCGTGGGATCCGTCGTGGTGGGCGACCCGCGGCCCCTGCACCCGCAGCGCCTCGCCGACGCCGTGGAGGAGGAGCTGCGGCCCGACCGCGCCGGGCTGGTGCTGCGCTCGAAGGGCTTCGTGTCGCTCGCGTCGCGGCCGGGCGAGGTGGGCGGGTGGTCGAGCGTCGGGCCGATGCTCACGCTGCAGCCGACCGGGATCGACCCGTGGACGGAGGAGGCGCCGCACGGGACGGAGATCGCGTTCTTCGGGATCGGGCTGCGGCCGGCCGTCCTGCGGCGCGCGATCGGGCGGGCCGTGCTGACGCCGGCGGAGCTCGCGGCCGGGCCCGACGCGTGGGCGGGGTACGCGGATCCGTTCCCGCGGGTCGACGCCGGCTGAGGGACGGGCCGGGCGATCCCGACGGCTCGCGGCGCGCTCGGGATGCGTCGCGGCGCGCCCGGACGCCGGGGAGGGTGACGGTCCGCCGAGAGCGGATGCGCGCACCTGGGCACTGCTCGACCTCCGGCGTTCAGTGGGGAGGTGAAGCAGAACCGCGCCGCAGAGGGCGCCACCCGCACGACCGACGACCGCACCGACGACCGCACCGAGGCCGCCGAGGGCCGGCCCGCCGACGCGCAGGACCCCGCCGCGGATCCGGCCCTCGTCCCGGAGCCCGCGCCGGGCCCCGAGCCGGAGGACGCCCTGCGCGTCGCCCGCGAGTCCTTCGGCTGGGACGAGCTGCACGACGGCCAGGTGCGCACCATCGGCCCGCTCGTGCGCGGCCGCGACGCGCTCGTCGTGATGCCCACGGGCTACGGCAAGTCCGCGATCTACCAGGTCGCCACCGTGCTCATGGAGGGCCTGACCGTCGTCGTCTCGCCGCTCATCGCGCTGCAGGCCGACCAGGTGCAGAACCTCGAGGACGCGCCGGCCGCGCCGCCCGCGCGCGTGATCAACAGCACCATCCGCGGGAAGGCGCTCGACGAGGCATGGGCGACCGTGGAGGAGCCGGGCGCGCGGATCGTGTTCCTCACGCCCGAGCAGCTCGCGCGCGACGAGGTCGTCGCGCGGCTCGTGGCGCGGGGGGTGTCGCTCGTGGTGATCGACGAGGCGCACTGCGTCGCGTCGTGGGGCCACGACTTCCGGCCCGACTACCTGGGGCTCGGCGGCGTGGTCGACGCGCTCGGGCACCCGCCGACCGTCGCGATGACGGCGACCGGGTCCACGCCCATCCGCGTCGAGATCGAGGAGCGCCTCGGCCTCCGCGACCCGTTCGTGCTCTCGAGCGGCTTCGACCGGCCGAACATCCGGCTCGAGGTGCGGCGGCACACCGAGGAGGCGGAGAAGCGGCGCGCGATCGTCGCGCACGTGATGGAGCAGACCCAGCCGGGCCTCGTCTACGTCGCGACGCGCAAGGACGCCGAGGACTACGCCGACGAGATCCGCGCGGCCGGCCTCCGCGTCGACGCGTACCACGCGGGCCTCCCGGCGGCCGAGCGCGAGCGCGTGCAGACGGCGTTCCACGAGGACGACGTGGACGTGGTGGTCGCCACGAGCGCGTTCGGCATGGGGATCGACAAGCCGACCGTGCGGTACGTGATCCACGCGGCGCCGCCCGAGTCGGTCGACGCGTACTACCAGGAGGTCGGGCGCGCGGGGCGCGACGGGGAGCCGGCGGTCGGGATCCTGCACTACCGGGCCGAGGACCTCGGCCTCCGCCGGTTCTTCGCGGCGCGCACGCCCCGGCCCGCGAGCCTCCGCGACGTGTACGCGGCGGTCGCGGTGGCGGGCGTCGACGGGCCCGTGCGCCCGGCGGCCGTCGCCGAGCGGGCCGGGATGTCGCCGCGCACGGTCGGCGGTGTCCTCAACCTGCTCGTGGACGCGGGCGTGCTCGGGTCCGACCGCGACGGCGCCTTCGTGCGCGAGGAGCTGGATCCGCGCGAGGCCGCGTCCCGCGCCAAGGAGGTGGCGCAGGAGCGCGAGCGCATCGAGGTCTCGCGCCTGGAGATGATGCGCGGCTACGCCGAGACGCAGCAGTGCCGCCGCCAGTTCCTGCTCGGCTACTTCGGCGAGGAGTCGCCGGAGCGCTGCGGGAACTGCGACGCGTGCGACCGGCTCGAGGCGGACGACGCGCACGAGGAGGCGATGGGGACGGGGGCCGCGGACGTCGACGCTCCCGCGGCATCCTCCGCCGCCGACCCGTTCTCGCCGCAGTCCGCCGTCACCCACGCGGAGTGGGGGCCGGGCACCGTGATGAGCGCTGAGGACGACCGCATCACCGTGTTCTTCGAGAAGGAGGGGTACCGCGTGCTGTCGCGGAAGCTCGTGGCGGAGGGGGAGCTGCTGCAGCCGGCGTGATCCGCGGAGGTCAGGCGGCGGCGTCGGCGACCGTCGCGTCCGGGTCCGGGGCGCCGAGCCCAGCCGGGTGGCCGTCCAGCCGCACCTCGCGCCCGCTCGCGGCCGACGCGTAGACGGCCTCGAGGATCCGGGCGAGGTGCAGCCCGTGCGCGGCCGGCGCGACGGACGGGATCTCGCCGCGCACCGTGCGCACGAACGTGTCGATCTCCACCTGGAAGCCCTCGTCGAGGTCGAAGGACAGCGCGTCGATGTTCGGCGCGATCTCCACCACGGTGTCGTGCAGCTCCGTCGTGATCCGCAGCTCCGGCTCGAGCGTCGCCCCGCCGCGCTCGCCGAACACCTCGAACGACTGGCTGTCGCGGCCGTGCAGCGAGTACGAGGTCTCGATGGAGAGCACGGCGCCGTCCGCGAAGCGCACGAGCGCGCCCGCGAGGTCCTCCACGGGGTCGTCGGAGGGCGTCTGGTCGGCGCTGAGGTAGCGCGTGAGCCCGCGGATGTTGCCGCGGCTGCCGAGCCGGTGGAACGCGTACCCGGTCACGGCGACGGGCTCGGGGAAGCCCATGAGCCAGAGCGCCATGTCGAGGAAGTGCACGCCGAGGTCGATGAGCGGGCCGCCGCCGGAGACGGAGCGGTTCGAGAACCAGCCGCCCGGATCGCCGGCCTGCCGGAGGAACACGGCCTTCGCGTAGTAGAGGGGACCGAGGTCGCCCGCGTCCACGAAGCGCTTGAGGGTGACCGCGTTGGAGGAGTGGCGGCGCACGTAGCCGACCTGCACGGATCCGGCGCTCGCCGCCTCCGCCGCCACGATGGCCTCGGCCTGTGCGACCGTGACGGCCATCGGCTTCTCCAGCAGGACGCTCTTGCCGGCCTCGAGCGCGGCGATCGCGACCTCGGCGTGGGTGTCGTTGCGCGTGCAGACGCTGACGGCGTCGATCGAGGGATCGGCGACGAACGCGCGGAAGTCGGTGGAGACGAGCGCGGCCCCGTGCTCGGATGCGCGGGCCGCCGCGCGCTCGCCGTCGATGTCGCAGATCCCCGCGACCACCACGTCCGGGTTCCGGGCGTAGGCCGCGAGGTGCAGGCCCGCGATCGTGCCGGCGCCCACGACGCCGACGCGCACGGGCGCGGTCGCGGGAGCGAGGCCGGATGCGTCGGTCGCGCTCATCGGACGGCCTCCGCCGCGAGGCGCTGCGCGGCGGCGAGGCCCTGGGTGAAGCCCGTCATCGGATCCTCGAGCCCCTCGAACTCGATCGACACCGGCCCGTCGAAGCCGGACGCGGCGACGAGCCCGAGCAGCTCGCGGAGCGGCAGGTCGCCCGAGCCGACGACGGCGCCGCGGATCCCGCGCCCGCCGAGCGTCGTCATCCACGTGTCGTCCGGCGGCACGTCGCGCACGTCGAAGTCCTTGAGGTGCACGACCGCGGCGTGCGGGAGGAGGCGGGGCACGGCGTCGAGCGGGTCCTCGTCGACGCAGAGCGAGTTGCCGACGTCGAGCGTGACGCGGAAGGCTGGGCGGTCGACGGCCTCGACGAGGCGCAGGATCCGGTCGCTCGCGTTCATGCTCATGCCGTGGTTCTCGACGGTGGTGGCGATGCCGAGGGTCGCGGCGTGGTCGGCGAGGGCGCGGCACACGGGCACGATCGTCGCCAGCGCGCGCTCGAACTCCGCGTCGTCGGCCTCGCGCCAGCCCCACGCGAAGACGTCGTGGCGGAGCAGCGGGATCCCGAGCTCGTGTGCCACGCGGAGGTGCTCGTGCAGGCGGGCGACCTCGCCGTCGAGGTCGGGGCCCCGGAGGTCGGCGCCGACCGCGTAGTTCGCGAGCACGACGCCGCGCGCGTCGGCCCGGGCGCGGATCGCGGCGACCAGCTCCGGGTCGTCGACGAGCTCGCTGCCGAGCCCGGCGATCGAGATCTCCAGGTGGGCGGCGTCGGAGTCGGCCACGAGGTCGACGACGTCGGGCACGGTCAGGGTGCCGGCCTCGAGGGCCGGGGCGAACGTGTAGGAGCTGACGCCGAAGCGCATGGGCGGCCTTCCTTCCGCGGCCGCCGGGCGGTCGACCGTGCCCCCACGGTAGGGAGGCCCGGGGGTCGCGGCGTTCCTGCACGACCGGTTTAACGGAGCCGTAACCGCGGGCCCGCCGGCGGCCGCGCGCGGGTCCATATGGTGAGGGGGACCCGGCGGGAGGGCGGCGCCCGCGGCCCGCGCCGGAGGAGGAGGACCCATGCCGCACCGTCCCCGGATCGTCTCGCTCGGCATGTCGCTGGAGGCCAGCGTGTACTCGCCGGCCGTGACGCGCGTCGACCAGTTCGTGCGCACCGAGGGCGACTCCTACCTCGCGGGACGCCCGTTCCTCGCGCCCGGCACGCCGCTGCGCGAGCGCGCGGACTGGACGGCGCTGCCGCACTTCCGGGCCATCCCGGGCGGGCCGGTGCCGGCGGAGGACCACCGCGCGATCCTCGACGACATGCTGGGCGCGCTCGAGCGCTCGCTCGCGGACGACGGCCCCGTCGACGGCGTCCTCTACGACGTGCACGGCGCCATGAGCGTGATCGGGACCGACGACCCCGAGGGCGCGCTCGCCGCCCGCATCCGCGAGATGGTGGGCCCCGACGCGCTCATCTCGGCGACCATGGACCTGCACGGCAACGTGACGCCGCTGCTCGCGGGCGCCGTCGACCTCATCACCTGCTACCGCCTGGCGCCGCACGAGGACGCCCTCGAGACGGTCGAGCGGGCCGTGCGGAACCTCGTCGACCGGCTCACGGGGCCGCGGCGCGACGAGCCGGTCGCGACCGCGTGGGTGCCCGTGCCGATCCTGCTGCCGGGGGAGAGGACGAGCACGCGCGACGAGCCCGCCAAGGGGCTGTACGGGCGGATCCCCGGCATCACGGCACGCGAGGGCGTCATCGACGCGGGGATCTGGATCGGCTACGCCTGGGCGGACGAGCCGCGCAACCACGCGGCCGTGGTCGTGACCGGCGACGACGCCGCGGTCGTGGCGGCGTCCGCGGAGGAGCTCGCCGCGGAGCTCTGGCGCGTGCGGGACGACTTCGCGTTCGTCGCGCCCGTCGGCACGCTCGACGCGTGCCTCGACGCGGCCGTCGCGAGCGACGCCCGGCCGTTCCTCATCAGCGACTCGGGCGACAACCCCACCGCGGGCGGCGCGGGCGACGCCACGGGCACGCTCCGGGCGCTCGTCGCGCGGCCCGAGATCGCGTCCGGCGAGGTGGAGGCGGTCTACGCGTCGATCCCGGATCCCGGGGCCGTCGCGGCGTGCGTCGCGGCCGGCGTCGGCGGCGCCGTCGACCTCCGCGCGGGCGCGCTCGTCGACGACACGGTCGCGCCGCCGGCAGAGCTCCGCGGCACGGTCGAGCACATCGCGCACGGGGATCCGGCCGCCGACGTCGAGGTCGTGGTGCGCGTGGGCGGCCTGCGCGTGATCCTCACGGCCCGCCGGAAGCCGTACCACCTGGAGGGCGACTTCACGCGGAACGGCATCGACGCGCGCGCGGCCGACGTGGTGGTGGTGAAGATCGGCTACCTCGAGCCCGAGCTGCACGCGATGGCGGCCGACTGGATGATGGCGCTCACGCCGGGCGGGGTCGACCAGGACATCGCGCGGCTGCCGCACCGACGGATCATCCGGCCGATGGTGCCGTTCGACGAGGTGACGGAGACGCCCGACCTCTCGGCGCGGATGCTGACGCGCGTGCGCTGAGGCGGGGCGCCCGCCCGCCCGCTCAGTACAGCCGCGCCAGCGCCTTCCGGAGGCAGAGCTGGCCGATGCCGAGCACGCCCGCGTCCACCCCGGCCTCGCTCTGCTGGATGCGGATGGCCGTCGTCGCGAGCGGATGGCAGCTCTCGTAGAGCTGCGAGCGGACCGCCGCGACGAACGGCTCGACCGTGGAGAGCATCCCGCCGATCACGACCACCTCGGGGTTGAAGAAGTTGACGACGGCCGCGAGGGTGTCGCCCACCGTGCGGCCGGCCTGGCGCAGCCGCGTGGTGGCGCGCGGATCGCCGTCGTGCGCGAGCCGCACCACCTCCGGGAGGTCGCGCACGGGAGCGCCCGAGGACCGGAGCCCCGCGACGATGCCGTTGGCGCCCACGATCGTCTCGAGGCAGCCGGTGTTGCCGCAGTTGCACGGCATCTGGGCGGCCGCCGCGACCCGCACGTGCGCGATGTCGCCGGCCAGCGCGGTCGCGCCGCGGTACACGTGCCCGTTGATGACGATCCCGCAGCCGACCGACGCGCCCGCCTTGAGGAACAGCAGGCTGCCGACCCGCACGCGGGATCCCGCCGCCCGCCGGTCGAGGGTGGCGTGCTCGCCGAGGCCCATCATGTTGGCGTCGTTGTCGACCACCGCGACGGCGTCGAACTCCTCCTCCAGCCAGCCGACCACGTCGAACCGGTGCCAGCCCGGCATCGACGCGGGCGACTCGACCATGCCGCGCGCGGTGTCGACCGGCCCGGGCAGGCACATGCCGACGCCGCGGACCACCGGGTCCCCGTGGGCGGCGACGAGCGCGCGCAGCGCCTCCGCGACCAGCGCGAGCACGCCGTCGGGGCCCGCGCCGATGTCGATCGGGATGGTGCGCGCGTCGACGATCGTGCCGGACATGCTGAGCAGCGCCAGGCGGGCGTGGCTGCGGCCGAGGTCGGCGGCGAGCATCACGCCGGCGTCGTCGCGGAGGTGCAGCACGCGGGGGCGGCGGCCGCCCGTGGGGTCGCCGGATCCGCGCTCCTCGACGAGGCCGGCGCGCAGCAGCTGCGTGATCTTGCCGGTGATGGTCGAGGGCGGCAGGCCGAGCGTGCGGGCGAGGTCGGCGCGGTTCGTGGCCGAGCCGGTGGCGATCATGTACAGCAGCGCCGACGCCGTCTCCCCCGCGATCTCGCTGTCGGGGGTCGCGCGCCGGATCCGCGGGGGCGGCGGCAGCCGGGATCCGCCGAGGAGGCGCTCGGGGACGCGTCCGCCGGGCGTGCCGAGCGCGCCGAGCGGGCCGAGCGCGCCGGGCGGGCCCTTCGGCGGGGCGGTCACGCGGGCGCGTCCCGGCCGGCCGCGGCGCCCGTGAGGTCCCCGACGCGGGCGTCGGCCGGCAGCCGCCCTGCGATGAGGGCCGATGCGATGACGCCGGCCTGCCCGCCGAAGCGCGCGGCGACCACGAGCGGCCGGCGCTGGAAGGTGAGGAGCCCGTCGAGCCGCTCGCGCAGCGGCCCGAGCAGCTGCTCGCCCGCCCGCGACAGGCCGCCGGCCACGACCACGACCTCGGGGGAGAGGATCGCCGTCAGCTGCGCGAAGGCGAGCGCGAGCGCGTCGATGCACGCGTCCACCACCTGCCGCGCGACCGGGTCCCCGTCGGCCGCCGCCGCGAACACGCGCGCCGCGCCGCCCTCGGTCGTCGTGCCGCCGGTGGCGCGCGCGTAGGCGTCGGCGACGCCCTTCGCGGAGGCCACGGTCTCGAGGCACCCGGATCCGCCGCACGCGCAGCGGATCCCCGCGGTGGACCCGACGGGCGTCGTGCGCATGTGCCCGATCTCCGCGCCCCGGCCGCCCGCGGTGTAGAGGCGGCCGTCGACGAAGACGGCCGCGCCGATCCCCGTGCCGATGCTCACCACGACCGCGTCGCGGGCCCCGCGCGCGGCGCCCATCTCGAACTCGGCCACGCCGGCGCCGCGCGCGTCGTTGCCGAACGCGACCGGGAGCCCGGTGGCCGCGGCGAGCAGGTCGCGCATGGGCACGTCGCGGAGCCCCACGTGCTCGGCGAGCACGACCACGCCGCGGTCGTCGTCGACCACGCCGGCCACGTGCACGCCCACCGCCGCGGGGGCGGCGTGCGGGTGGTCGCGCGCGGCCTCCGCGACGACGGCGGCGAGGGCGGCGACGAGCGCCGCCGCGTCGTGCCGGGGCGTGGGCACGGAACGGGCCTCGACGACCTCGCCCCGGGCGTCCACCACCGCGATCTTGACGTCGGTGCCGCCGATGTCGAACGCGATGACGGGCCGCGGCACCCGCAGCTCCAGCCGCGGGTGGGCCGTCACTTGACCGCGCCCGCGGTGAGGCCCGTCGCCATGCGCTTCTGCACGATGAGGAAGAGGATCACGACGGGGAGCGCCATGAGCGTCGATCCTGCCATGATGCCGCCCCAGTCGGTCTCCTGCATCTGGCCGCGGAAGCCCTGCAGCCAGAGCGGGAGCGTGCGGCTGTCGTCGGCGGAGAGCGTCACGAGCGCGAGCGTGTACTCGTTCCACGCGGCCAGGAAGCCGAAGATGCTGGAGGCGACGAGGCCGGATCCGAGCAGCGGCAGCGTCACCCGGCGGAACGCGCCGACGCGGCTGCAGCCGTCGAGCATGGCGGCCTCCTCGAGCTCCACGGGGATGCCGTCGACGAAGCCCTTGAGCACCCAGATGGTGAACGGGACGTTGGCGGCGAGGTACAGGATGCTCAGGCCGAGCACGGAGTTGAGCAGGCCCCAGCCGTCGAGCATGCGGTACTGCGAGATGAAGAGCGCCTCGGCGGGGATCATCTGGATCACGAGCACCGCCACGATCATCGACGTGCGCCCGCGGAAGCGGAACCGGCTGAGCGCGAAGGCCGCGACCACGCCGAACGCGAGCGACCCGGCGACCACGACGAGCGCGATGAGCGTGCTCATCCGCAGCGCCGACCAGAACCGGGCGTCGCCCAGCACGCGCGCGAAGTGCTCGCCCGTGCCGCCGATCGGCAGCCAGGTGGGCGTGCGGGACGACAGCTGCTCGGGGGTGAGGAAGGCCGCGTCGACCATCCAGTAGACGGGGAAGAGCCAGACCAGGCCGAACGCGACGGCGACGACGTCGAGCGCGATGCGGGCGGGCGAGCGGCGGCGGCGGGCGCGGGGCGCGCGGGCGGCGGGAGCGGCGGGCGGCGCGGCGCTCGACGACCCCGCGGGCGCGGTGGCGGCCCCGGTCGACGTGCGGGCGATGGTGGCGGTCATCGGGCGTCCCCCTCGGTCAGCAGCGCGCGGATGTAGCGCCAGGTGAGCAGCAGGCTCACGGCGAGCATGACCATGGCGGCCGCCGAGGCGACGCCGTAGTTCCCGCCGGAGAGCCCGATCTGGTAGACGAACGTGCCCAGCACGTTGGTCTGGTCGGTGATGCCGCTGCTCTGCTGCAGGATGTGGATCTGCGTGAACACCCGCAGGTCCCAGATCACCTGCAGCAGGCTCACGAGCAGGAGCACCGGCGCCACGGACGGCGCCACGATGTGCACGAAGCGCTGGCGGCCGTCGGCGCCGTCGAGCTGGGCGGCCTCCATCATCGACTCGTCGAGCTGGGTCGCCGAGGCGTAGACCATGAAGACCACGAGCGGCACGCTCATCCACGTGATGAGGAGGCCCGCGACCACGAAGAAGGTCACCGGGTCCGAGAGCCAGTTGTAGCCGACCATGCCCTCGGCGCCGAGCTTCCCGAGGGTCCAGCCGACGACGCCGCTGCGCGGGTCGAACAGCAGCTGGAACACCTGCAGCGAGCTGAGCACGGGCATCGCCCACGCCACGAGCATCACGATCTGCACGCCCACGGCGATGGACCGGCGCACCTGCGTGAGCAGCATCGCGCCGGCCGTGCCGATGACCACGGTCGCCGCGGCGCACGCCAGGCAGAAGCCCACCGAGCGGCCGAGCGACGCCCAGAAGGCCGGGTCGCCGAGCACCTGCGCGTAGTTCGCGAAGCCCACCATCTCCGGCGCCTGGCCGAACTGCTGGGCCAGGCCGAAGCGCTGGAACGACATGATGACCTGGCGCGCGAGGGGATAGCCCAGGCCGACCGCGACGATCGCCATGGCCGGCAGGACGAGCGCCCACGCGAGCCGGCGCTCGGCCCGCGGGCTGCGCGGCGCCTCGAGGGCCGGCGCGGGCGACGGCGTGGACGTGGACGTGCTGAGGACGGCGCTCACGGGCGGATCACGCCGATCCGAGCAGGCTCGTGAGCTTGGCGTCGGCGGCGGACGCGAGCGCGACGGGGTCGCCGCCGGCCGCGATCGCGACGTAGAAGTCGTCGATGACGCGCGCGCCCTCCACGAGCGCCCAGTTCTGCGCCGCGGGCGTGCCGACCGAGTTGCGCACGGCCTCGGTGGTGAGGGTGGCGAGCTCGTCGCTGCCGAGCGCGCCGGCGTAGTCGAGGTTGCCGGGGACCCAGCCGCCGACGCTGGCGAAGTACTCCTGGAAGGGCTGGGAGAAGATCAGCCTCATGACCTCCTTGGCGAGGTCCTGGTTCTTCGAGCGGCCCGAGATGGCGACGTTGGACCCGCCCGCGAACGGGTGGCCGGCATCGCCGCCCGCCGCGGCCGGGAAGCCGAAGTAGCCCACGTTCCCGGCGTCCACGAGCGCCTGGTCGATGTTGGCCAGGTGCCAGTTGAAGCCGAAGAACATCGCGGTCTCGCCCGCGTTGAACGGCACCCACGGCTTCTCGGAGACCTCGCTGTCGGTCACGCCGCCCGCGGTGGATCCCGTCTTCCAGATCTCCTGCAGCGCCTGGAACGCCTTCTGGCTCTCGGGGCTGGAGAGCGAGCCCTTCCAGGTGTCGCCGTCCTGCTCGGCGAGGCGACCGCCCTCGGTGAACTGCCACGCGAGCGCCGACTGCCACGAGATGCCGGGCAGGTACAGGCCCGAGAACGACGGGTCGCCCGCGTGCGCGGCCTGGAGCTCCGCGGCGGCGGCGGTGAGCTCCTCGATGCTCGTGGGGACGGCGACGCCCGCCTCCTCGAACATGTCCTTGCGGTAGAAGAACAGGCGGCTGCCCGCGTAGAACGGCGCCGCGTACATCTGGCCGTCGTGCGAGCCGAGCTCCACGAGCGACTGCGTGAGGCTCGCGCCGCCCAGCTCCTCCTTCATGTCCTCGAGGCTGGTGAGGGCCCCGACCGCGCAGAACGTGGGGGCCTGCGTGTTGCCGAGCTCGATGATGTCGGGGGTCGAGTCGGCGCTCGCGAGCGAGGTCTGGAGCTTGGAGACGATGCCGTCCCACACCTGCAGCTCGATCGTGAGCGTGGATCCGGGGTGCTGCTCCTCGAACGCCTTCTTCAGCCAGTCGCGCGCCTCCTGGGAGACCGAGTCGGTCATCATCCAGACACGGAGGTCGGCCGTGGCGGGGCCGCCCCCGCCGCCGGATCCGGAGGCGCAGGCGGCGAGGAGGGCGGTGAGCCCGAAGGCGCCTCCCAGCCCGATGGCGGTACGGCGGGTGATGTCGGCCATGACGTGTCTCCTGGGGGTCGCGATGCGGGCTCGGGTGGACCCCATGGTGCGAGCGCCGGGCCCCGCGCAGGCACGCGCCGTGTTAAATCGCGCCTGCATAAACATGTTCTTCATCTGCGGCGCGGGCGGATCCGCATGCCCGTGCTTCCATGGGCCCATGACGCGACCGGCCGACCCGTCCCGAGATCGACGCGTGGCGGTCGAGATCGCCGTGCAGGACGCGGCCTCCGCGCGCACCGCCCGCGGCGCCGGCGCCGACCGGGTCGAGCTGTGCTCCGCGCTCGCCGCGACGGGCGGCGTGACCCCGAGCATCGGGCTAGTGGAGGCCGTGGTCGCCGTGGGGCTGCCGGTGCACGTGCTGATCCGGCCGCGGCCGGGCGGGTTCGTGCACGACGCCGACGAGCGCGCCGTCATGCTGCGCGACGTGCGGGCGGCGCTCGCCGCGGGGGCCGCGGGCATCGTCTCCGGCGGGCTCACCGCGGACGGGCGGGTGGACCGGGACCTCCTCGCCCGGCTCGTCGACGCGACGGGCGACGCCGTCTTCACGTTCCACCGGGCGATCGACGCCGTCGACGACCGGGAGGCCGCGCTCGACGCCCTCCTCGCCGCCGGGGTCGGCCGCGTGCTCACGTCGGGCGGCGCCGCGCGGGCGGGCGACGCGGTGCCGGCGCTCGCGGAGCTGGTGGCGCGCGCCGACGGGCGGATCGAGATCCAGGCCGGCGGGGGAGTGACGGTCGACGCGATCCCGGGGCTCGTGCGGGCGGGCGTCGACGCGATCCACCTCTCGGCCCGGCGGCGCGTGAGCGCCACGCGCGTGGGCCCGAGCGGCGGCGAGGCGGCGCACGACGTGGCCGACGGGGGGATCGTGGCGGCGGCGGTCGCGGCGGCGCGGGAGGGGGCGAGGGCCCGGTCGTAGCGCGGCGGGCTCCGCGCACGTCGAGCAGCCCCGGGGGACACTGCCGACGGGGGAGGGCGGGGCGCCGCCCTCCCCCGACGGGCGCTAGCGCAGGACGCGCAGGTCGGTCGCGGCCTCGATCGCCGTGATCGAGGTGAAGGCGCTGCGGTCCGCGCCGCCGCGGGGGATGTTGCCGTAGTGGATCCCGTACGCGGTGTTGCCGTAGAACCAGGGGCCGCCGCTGTCGCCCTCCTGGGTGATGTAGCCGTCGACCTGCCAGAGGTTCGCGTAGGTGACGCCGTTCGCGTTGACCGTGGTGGTCGGGCCGTTGATGACCTGCGAGCAGCCGTAGGCCGTGACGGTGCCGTACTTGCAGACGTTCATGCCGACGAAGGGCGCGGCGACGGCGGTGGCCTTGCGGCGGATCAGCGTGGATCCGGCCTTCTGGCTGATGAACTCGTTGTGCACGGACTCCGAGGAGCTGAACCACTGCTCGTCGAGCTGGCCGCTGTCGCCGTGGCCCTCGAAGGTGAGGATCTGGCGGGACTCGTAGTTCAGGTCGTCCGGGCAGTGCGATGCGGTGATCAGGCCGGTGGCGCCGGTGCGCGCGTTGCGGACCGTGAAGCCGGCCGTGCAGGCGAGCTGCTGCGTGTTCCCGATGCCGAGCGCGGTGCCGCCGGAGAGGACCTCCTGGCTCGGGTCCTCGTCGGTGAGGGCGACCTCGACGGGGACCGTCGCGGCCTGGGCGACGGCGGCCTCGGCCCGGTCGGTCCCGGCCTGCGCCGCGGCGGTGACATCCACGGAAGCGGAGGCGGACGCGGATGCGTCGGGCAGCACGGCGGCCGCGGTGACGGTCGTGCCGTCCTCGCTCATGCTCGCCTCGACGCTCTCGGCGCCGAGCTCGGCCTGCACGGCCTGCGCGGCGGCGGCCACGGCCGTGCTGCGCTCCTCGGCGGTGAGGGGCGCGTCGGTCGTGGTGCGGACGTCGGGGGCGAGCTCGCCGAGCGGCGCGAGCGCGGCGGCGGCGACCGGCTCGGTGAAGGCGACCCAGTACCCGGGACCCGTGGCGTCCTTGCCGGCGTTCGCGAAGCCGTCCACGCCCTGCAGGGTGGCGAGGGCCTGGCCGAAGAGCACGTCGCGGTGCTGCTCGGCGCGCACCTCCTCGACGGGCCGCCCGGTCTGCTCGGCGATGTGCGCCGCATCGATCGCCTCGGCGGCGGCGTCGGAGAGGGGAGCCGCGACAGGCTGCTCGACATCGACCTGCGGGCGCAGGGCGCCGAATGCCGGGCTCAGGGACGTCACTCCCAATATCACGGCCGTGGCCGCCGTGATCGTTATCCTCTTGTGACGCATTCGCGAACTCCTTCATTCGTGTGGAAATGGTCGCGCGAAATGCGCCCCTCGTTCATCGTGCACCTCCGGAGAGCCGGTCGGTGACGCGCTCGGAGGCGCTCTCCCGAGTACAGGCAATGCACGCCCGCGTGTGTCCTCGCTTATGAGGACTTGCGTGGTGCGGAGGGCCCGGAATGCATGCGGAAACGACCGGACCCCCAATTCGGGGCGATCCGGGGGAGGCCGCGACGGCATTCGCCCGCACCCCTAACTTGAGACCGGGCGATGCTGCCCGCTTTTCCAGGAATAAGGGAGCAACATGCGCGGTCGACGCGTTTTCAGCTGGCGTTCCGCCGGCAAGGTGAGGTGCACGATCGCGGTCATCGCGACGAGCGCCGTGATGATCACCGGACTCGGCACCATGCCGGCGTCCGCCGAGACGGCCGCGGGGCCGGTGCAGTTCGAGGACCAGACGCAGGACCCTGCGCAGGTCAACAAGCAGATGCAGGACGAGGCCCAGAAGGCCGCGAAGGCCGCCGTGTGGACGCCGGGGACGATCCCGGCCGAGCCCGCCGACGTCTCCACGCCCGCTCCGGAGCTGCCCGTGTGGGAGATCCCGGACGCGGACCGCAAGCTCGGCCAGCCCGTGTCCACCCAGCGCGTCCCCGCCGGCACGCCGGTCGGCGCACCCGGCCTCGGCGCGCTTCCCTACATGTCCTTCGAGGACATCTCGCTCTCGGACGACACCGTCGCCCGCGTGAACCTCGCGAACGGCAACCTGCTGCTCACCGCGAACGACGGCACGAGCTCCGCCGCCGGCATCGGCGTCCGCGCCGACCGCTACTACAACGGCCTCTCGAGCTCCGCCGGCGCCCTCGGCGGCGGCTGGTCCTCCGTCATGAGCAACGTCGACTTCGGCCTCTCCGTGAACAGCGGCGAGACCGAGGCCACGTTCGTCGGCCCGACCGGCTTCTCCGCGAAGTTCACCAAGAACAGCGCCGGCGCGTGGGTCGCTCCGGCCGGCTTCAACGCGTCCCTGAGCAAGGGCCAGTTCACCTGGAAGCTCAAGTACAACAAGACCGGCGAGGCCTTCGATTTCGACGTCACCACGAAGCAGCTGACCTACCACACCGACCGCAACGGCATCGGCCTCACCAACGACTGGACCACGTCCGCCACGACCTACACGGTCAAGGACACCTCCGGCCGCTTCACGCGCGTGAACCACACCACCGGCTCCGACCCGAAGATCACCTCGATCGTCGACTCGGCCAACCGCACCACCACGTACACGCGGAACGGCTCCGGCCAGCTGACGAAGATCGACAAGCCCGGCGGCGCTGTCACCACCATGACGTACGACACCACGGGCCGTCTCTCGACGATGACCGTCCCGTCCGCACCCGGCACGACGACGATCACGTTCGCCTACAACACCGCGCACAAGGTCACCAAGATCACGCAGAAGTCCACGTCCCCCACCTACGGGAACAAGGCCGACGTCGTGACGGCCTTCGCCTACAACAGCGGCAACACCGTCGTCACCAACCCGAACGGCAAGGCGTCGACCTACGCGTACGACAACCAAGGCCGCGTCACCTCGACCAAGGACCCGCTGAACCGCACCCGCTCGCAGACCTGGACCGCGAACAGCGACGTCCAGACCTCGACCGACGCTCTCGGCTCCGGCAGCACGCCCGGCAACGAGACCAAGTTCCAGTACGACGGCCTCAACAACGCGACGAAGACCGAGCTGCCGACCGGCGCCGCAGCCTCGGCCGTGTACGCGGCGGGTGCCGGTTGCGCTTCGAGCGGTGGCGACTCCTTCCAGGTGAAGTGCTCCACCGATGCCAGCGGGAACACCGCCAGCTACGAATACGACACCAACGGCAACCCGACGAAGAAGAAGGACACCACCGCCGGCGGGACCGGCGCGGTCGAGTTCGAGCGCGTCTACGACAACTGGGACCACAGCATCTGCGGTGGCGCTCCCGGTCAGGTCTGCTCTGCGAAGGACGGCAACGGGAACGTCACCCGCTACGCCTACGACGGCATGTTCAACGTGATCAAGGTGACCCCGCCCGCGCCCCAGGGCGTGACGACGTACACGTACGACGCGCTCTCCCGCGTGACCAGCGTCACCGACCCGCGCGGCAAGGTGACCAAGTACGCGTACGACGTCCGCGACCGCCAGACGGTCATCACGTTCGCCAACGGCAGCACGCTCGCCAAGACGTACTACCCGAACGGGCTCGTCCAGTACGACTCCGACAGCTTCGCCGGGACCAAGCAGTTCGAATACGACACCCTCGGCCGCACCACCAGCCAGATCGGTGCACTCGCCGGCCTCAACCAGAAGTACACCTACGACGCAGCCGGCAACATCCTCACCTTCGAGGACACCAGCGGCATCACGACCAACACCTACAACGCAGCAAATGAGCTGACCAGCCAGCGCGAGCCCGGAGGCGTGTGCCCCACCAGTGGCACCCCCGCCGCCAATAGCGGATGCACGCTGTTCGAGTACGACGCCAACGGCGCCGAGACCCGACGCGTGTTCCCTGCCGGCGCGCAGATGGTGACCACCATCGACAAGTCCGGCCGCACCACCCAGGTGCAGGCCAAGAACGCCGCCGGCAACGTGACCGCCGACGTCGCCTACTCGTATGCGAAGGACGGCAAAGACACCACCACCATCCAGGCCCGCACCAGCGGCAAGGAAGAGGGCATCCCAGCCGGCGCAGTTACGGCCTACCAGTACGACTCGCTGAAGCGCCTCACGGTCGCCGAGGAGAAGGTGGGCGGCAACACCAACGCGATGTGGGCCTACGACTACGACGCCGCGGGTAACCGCACCTCGCAGACCCGCTCAGGCAACACCGGCGGCACGCAGAACACCTCGATCAGCTACGGCTATAACGCCGCGAACCAGCTCACCAGCACCAGCGCCGACACGACCCAGTGGGTGTACGACGCCGCCGGCAACCAGGTCAAGAACGGCATGACCGGAGTCGTCGCGACCTACGGCGACCGCGGCCAGGTGCAGAGCATCGGAGCGACGAACTTCGCCGCGTTCGGTGAGGGCAACACGGACACCCAGAGCGCCACGGGGGGCCGGTCCTTCTCCAACTCGATCCTCGGGCTCTCACGACAGACCAACACGTCCACCAGCCTGGTGCAGAACTACAGCCGCACGCCTTCGGGTGAAGCGGTCGGATTCCGGATCTCGTCCAGCCACTACTACGTGACCGACCTTCTCGGCTCTGTCATCGGCATGTTCTCCGGCGCGGGAATTTGGGAGGGCGGATATTCCTACAGCCCGTACGGCGAGGAGCGAGTCACGTCGACTAATAACGCGGTCGCCTTGAACTCGCTGCGCTACATCGGTGGATACCAGGAGTCGACCAACCTGTACAAGCTGGGCGCGCGCTACTACGACGCCACACTTGGACGCTTTACGCAGATGGATCCCAGCGGTCAAGAATCGCAGCCTTACGCATACGCAGGTTGCAACCCAATCAATTCCAAGGATCCGTCCGGACTCGCGCCTACAGATTGTGATAATGCAAAGTTTGGATTAGCCCTTGCCGTTGGTGGCGGACTCAGCTCTCTAGGTGTGGCAATCCTTGGTGCAGGGCTATCCGTGGAAACCGGCCCTGTCGGTCTTGCAATCGCAATCCTAGGAACAGTCGGATTTATTATCGGTGGAGTGTCCACCGTTCTTGCGGCAGGTAATGTCTTGAACGAGTGCTAGCGTTTACAGACTAATCACGGCGCGCTATGCGAGATGAATACAATCTCGCATAGCGCGTTGTGTCGTATATACGTCGTGTTCATGTATCTCAGTCCACCCAACCACAAACCGGCCGTGTCCATACTGAGTTCGGGTGTTAGTCTTTCTGCTTTTGGCCACGAGCCAGCTTGCGCATCGTGAGCAACACCCCTGCGCCCGCCAATCCAAATACTATTCCCCCAATAATAAAGATGGCTACCAAGGATCCTGCATCCGCGTAGCTGTCTTGGTGTGCCAAGATATTAACCCCCAAGCCCACTCCCCCAATCATCAGCAAAAAGCTAATAACAGCACATATTAGTAGCATAATTAACGAGGCCTTGGTTTTCTTACTTATATTCATTGCTCCAGTATGCCGCAACAAACCCCCGTTGGTACCGCCGAGTGGAGGCCCCAATCCCGGTGCCAGTGCCCTCTCGTACGCTCGTCGACGAGCGCGGCCGGGCGCTCCGACATCGACCTGATCGACGAAGGGGACCACCCGGTGAACAAGGTGAAGGGCAACGTGACGCGCCTGGTGCACGACGTCGAGACGCACCCCTGGGCGCACCAGGAGGCCGGCTACTGGCGCGTCCAGGTCGAGGACTCCCCCGTGCTCGGGTACGTGTTGCGGGTCCGTGCGGAGCTCGGGGACCCGTTCACGTACGAGGTCTACGTCGACGCCCGGAACGATCGGGGGCAGCGGATCTGGGTCCACCGGGAGGCGTCCTTGAACGCGGCCGTGGCCTGGATGATGCAGCGCGCGGGCGAGCTGGTCGCCTTCGCGCGAGAGCGGGACGTCGACGGCCGGCCAACACCAGAGGTGGACGGTCGTTAGCGCTAGCGGCCGTAACGCTAACGAGGCGCGTCGGGTTGCACGTCTAGTCGAGGGGTTGGACGTAGAGGATGACGTGCCCGTCCGGGATCCCCTGGCGGAGCTGCTCGACGGCCGCCCAGCTCGAGGGGGCGTCGACGGTGACGAGCTCGGCGCTGCTCTCCGTGCGGGGCCGGTGCGCGAGCTCGTAGGTCATCTACCCAGGCTGGCCATTGGGCACCACGGCGCTGATCAGCTGCGGAATAGCTTCAGGCATTTGGCGGGCAAGCAAGTTAAAGCCGCCGGAGGGCCCTAAGGTAAAGCCTCGCTCGGGGCGTAAATAATTAACAGCAAAGCAGGCCTAGGTTGCCCATGTGTGGCGAAACCAGGCCTGCTTTGCCGTACAGGCATCAGTAGCGGAACGTTGATGATGACCGTGATGACCTGCAGCGTCACATTCGCTGATCTGGACGTCATGGAAGAGGGCATCCCGGCCGGTGCGGTCACCGCGTACCAGTACGACTCGATGAAGCGCCTCACGGTCGCCGAGGAGAAGGCTGGCGGCAGCACCAACGCGATGTGGGCGTACGCCTACGACGCCGCGGGCAACCGCACCTCGCAGACCCGGTCCGGGAACACCGGCGGCACGCAGGACACCTCGATCGACTACGGCTACAACGCGGCGAACCAGCTCACCAGCACCAGTGCGGACACGACCCAGTGGGTCTACGACGCTGCCGGCAACCAGGTCAAGAACGGCATCACCGGTGTCGTCGCGACCTACGGTGACCGCGGACAGGTGCAGAGCATCGGTGCGACGAACTTCGCCGCCTTCGGTGAGGGCAACACGGACACGCAGAGCGCCACGGGTGGACGATCCTTCTCCAACTCGATCCTTGGTCTCTCGCGCCAGACGAACACGTCTGCCAGCCTGGTGCAGAACTACAGCCGCACGCCTTCAGGTGAGGCGGTCGGATTCCGGATCTCGTCCAGCCACTACTACGTGACCGATCTCCTCGGCTCCATCATCGGCATGTTCTCGGGAGCGGGCATCTGGGAAGGCGGCTACTCCTACAGCCCCTACGGCGAGGAGCGGGCGACATCGACCAACAGCCCGGTCGCCTTGAACTCGCTGCGCTACATCGGCGGCTACCAGGAGTCGACCAACCTTTACAAGATGGGCGCACGCTACTACGACGCCTCCCTGGGACGCTTCACGCAGATGGACCCTAGTGGCCAGGAGAAGCAGCCCTACGCCTACGCCGCGTGCAACCCGATCAACAACTCCGATCCCACCGGCCTCAGCTGTGGCGGGGCCATCGCATTCGGTATCCTTGCGGCTATCGGTGTTCTTACTTCCGGGGTCGGAGTGGTTGTCGGCGCTCCGACCGTGTTCGCAGGAGCAGCCGCAGCAATCGGTTTCATTGCCGCTGCCGGCAGCCTGGGATACGCAATTGCCGACATCAAGGCACAATGCTATTAAGAGAAGAGCTCTCATGAAACGCCCCACGCTAATTCTTTACCTTGTCATGCTCGCGGTAGAAGTGATCCTTGCCGTCTTGGGCCTTAACTACATGGAAGATGGTGCCCTGAAAATCATCATTCTCGGCCTCCTCGTCGTGGCTATAGTGATGACAGCAATCGTGGTCGTCCGTGGCTCAGTTCAGGTAGGCAAGACACGCAAGTAGAACAAGCGATGAGTTAAACGCTAAATCGGCTCCAGCATGAGAATGCTAGGGCCGATTGCGTTGTAGTCGTCTCTTTACAGATGAGGCTTCGGCATCAAACTGACGCCTCAACGTCGGCCGGTACCCCTAGCGTGATCGCAGAGCGGGGCCGGACGCCGAGTTGGAACTTTGCCTCGACGAAGTGCGCGGTCGGGGTCTCGTGCTTGACCCACTCGCCCTTCCGGTACTCGCCCGTGTTCTCCATCACGCGGAACTTGGTGATCGTGACCTGGTCGGCGGCGACGGCCTCGGGGTCGGCTGCGAGGTTCCCGACGATGACGCGTGTGCTCATGATGCTTCTCCTGTTCGTGTAGGTGGTGCGGGATGGTGCGGTCTGCGGGGGCTCCGGCGGCCGCTGGCTCTCGGGGAGGGGCTCGACGTCGAGTCCCCATGAGGCGAGCGCCTGCTCGGGCGTAATCTGTGGCGGAATCGGCACCCATCGGCGCCGCTCTTCCAGCGTTGGTGGCGACTGCGATAGCTCAGTGGTCGTGGTCGTGGTCGTGGTCGTGGTCGCCGACGATGAGATGTCCCTTGGGTGCCGCCGCGCCCCCGAGCGTCTGCGAGGGTGGCCCCATGCACCTCTCCTTCCTGCACCGCAGCCGCTGGATCACGTACGGCGCCGCGATCGCCATCGGGCTCGCGGGCGTTGCCGGGTTGGTGGTCGGGAACCCGCGGGGGTGGATCCCGATCGGGATCGCCATGCTCGCCGTCCTGTTCCAGTGGCTCGTCTCCCGGGACGCCCGGCGGGTGCAGGACGCCGGCACGGATCCGCGGGACACCGTCGGCTGACCGGTCGGACTAGCCGCAATGCGTCGATGCAGATGCATGGATCTCCGGATTGGCCTACGTTGTCAATCAGCGGGACATGCCCTTCGGGTGGGCGGTCCTCGCATCGGGTCGGCGTCTCGGGGGAGACGTTCCGACCGCCCGGTCCTCCGTGCACGGAGGCCGGGCCACACCCTCTTCCGCGTCGTCGCGGGATCGCTGCAACGCGGCGGCCGCCGGGGCCCGCTCGGGTCGCCCGCCGCCCGCGCTGGCAGGCTCAGAGCATGACGCCTCCCGGATCCGCCCCGCACGATCCCGCGCACGACGACGCCCAGGCGCTCGACCTCGACCGGCTGCTCGCGTCGGTCGCCGACGAGGACGGCGGCCAGGTCGACGACAGCATCCCGCAGCTCGCGGAGACGGATCCGTCGCTCGCCGGCATCGCGCTCGTCACGCCCGACGGCCGCACGCACGCGGCGGGGGACAGCGCGCACCCCTTCTCCATCCAGTCGGCGGTCAAGCCGTTCCTGTTCGCGCTGGCGCTCGCCGACACCGACGGCGCCGCGCTCGACGCGGTCGGCATCGAGCCGACGGGCGAGGCCTTCGACGCGATCAAGCTCGAGAGCGGCACCGGCCGGCCGCCGAACCCGATGGTCAACGCGGGGGCGATCCTCACGGCGAGCCTGGTGCGCGGATCCTCCCTCGAGGAGCGCACCGAGCGGATCCTCCGGGGCCTCAGCGCCTTCGCCGGACGCGACCTCGAGGTCGACGAGGACGTCGCCGAGTGCGAGCAGCTCCTCGGTGACCGGAACCACGCGCTCGCCCACCTCATGCGCTCGGAGGGCACGCTGCACGTCTCCGCCGACGACGCGGTGGCCGCCTACGCGCGGGCGTGCGCGGTGCTGGTGAGCGCGGAGACGCTCGCCGCGATGGGCGCGACGCTCGCCTGCGGGGGACGTAACCCCATGACGGGGTCACGCGTCGTGTCCCCGCAGGTCGCGCGCGACGTCGTCTCGGTCATGGCGACGTGCGGCGTCTACGACGGCTCCGGCCGGTGGATGCGGCGGGTCGGCGTGCCCGCGAAGTCGAGCGTCTCCGGCGCCATCGTCCTGTCCGCGCCCGGTCGCCTCGGCGCCGCCGTCTTCAGCCCGCCGCTCGACGACCAGGGCACGAGCGTGCGCGGCGCGGTGCTGGCGCGGCAGCTCGCGGGCCAGCTGGGGCTGCACGCGTTCGGCGGGGCGGGGGAGTGACGCGGATCCGGACGTGCCGCGACGTCGGATCGGCCTAGCTGGCGCGACTCCGACTCCGCCGCCGCGCCCGCTCCGCCGCATCCGCCATCGCCTCCGCGTGCGCGGTCTTGGCGCGGCCGATCGCGGCGTCGTCGCCCCGGAGGATCGCGACGCCCTCGGCCACCTGCGCACGGATGCCGTGGATCGAGTCGCCGAGCGTCGGCGCGAAGTCGGCGTGCTCCTCGTCCGGCTGCTCCTCGGCCTCCGGGTAGCGGCGCAGCTCGGCGGACGCGTCCTCGGTGGAGGAGCCGTCGCCCGGACGCCGCTCGAGGTGGGCGAGGCAGAGGCGGGCGACCTCGTCGGCGTGGTCGTGCATCACCGAGTGCGCGGCGCCGGGGATCTCCCACAGCCGCGCGCGCGGCAGCCGCCGGCCCATCTCCTCGACCCAGGCGCGCGGGGCGACGGCGTCGTGCTCGCCGCGGATCACGAGCGTGCTCGCGCGGATCTCCGGCAGGCGCGCCTCGATCGGGTACGACATCATCCCCGGCAGCACGCGGAGGAACCAGCGCACGCCGCAGACGAGGTACGCGCGGACGGCGAGCACCTGGATCCGGCTCGGCTCGCGGACGGAGGAGCGCAGGAAGCGGAGGGCGGCGCGCGGCACCGAGCGCGCGGCGGGGTCGACCACCGGGCTGATGAGCACCACCGTGCTGATCCCCGGGCGCCGGGCGGCGAGGTCGGCCACCACCTGCGTGCCCATCGAGTGGCCGACGAGTACGGGGTCGTCGAGGCCGAGCGCGTCGATCGCGGCGCCCACGAGGTCGGCGTACTCGCGGATCTCGAGCGACCGCCCGGGGTGGCGCACGCCCGCGAATCCCGGCAGGTCGAGCGCGTGCACGGTGCCGCGCGCGTCGAGTCGCGGCGCGAGGCGCTCGAAGTAGTCGGAGGAGACGCCGATGCCGGGGACGAGCACGAAGGCGCGGCCGTCGGGGCTGCCGAGGGTGCTGATCCGCACGGTGAGCCCGCGGTGCACGATGCGCGTCACGCGGACCGTGGTGGCGGGGCGGCCGTGCTCGGTCATGCGGTGCCTCCTCGGCCGACGGGCGGGTCGTCGGGTGCGGTCCGCGCGGCGTCCACGCTAGGGCACCGTCACCGGGGATCCGACGAGCGGCGTCGCGGCGCATCGACGCACGGACGCCCGACGCCCGACGCCCGACGCCCGACGCCCGACGCCCGCCGCGCCCGGGTCAGGCTCCGGCGTCCCCGCTCGACACGCACAGGCAGAACGGGTGCCCCGCCGGATCCGCGTACACGTCGAAGCGGTCGGGCGCCGCCGGGTCCGGGGCCGGCTGGAGGAGGCGACCGCCGAGGGCGAGCACGCGCTCGCGGCCCGCCTCGAGGTCGTCGACGTACAGATCGAGGTGCATCTGCATCTGCTGGCGCGGACCCTCGCCCGGCCACTCCGGCGCGACGAAGTCGGGCGCGAGCTGGAAGCCGAGGCGCCACTCGCCGTCGACGCGCACGCTGTGCCAGTCGTCCTCCGCGGCCACCTCGCCGCCGAGGAGGCCCGCCCAGAAGGCGCTCTCCGCGGCCAGGTCGGGGGCGTCGAACACCGTGATCGTGCGGTGGATCCTCATGGGCGCGTCCTTGCCTCGTCGTCGAGCGGGTGCTGCCAGCCTGGCACCGGGCCGCGGCCGCGGCCAGGATCCGCCGCCCGCGCCCCTGGGATCCGGACCCCGACCGACGGTAGGTTTGACGACACGGCGCGTCTCCCGCGCCGGACATCCCAGCGGGCATCGTGGCTCAGCCGTCCAGACGACGGCAGGAGCGTGCGACGGCCGTCGGGCCACCAGTCACCCTCCTGAAAGGAGCGACCATGTCCGCCCCCTCCGTCCAGCTCTACACGGTCCGCGACGCCGTCTCCGCCGACCTGCAGGGCGCCGTCGCCCGCGTCGCCGAGATCGGCTACACGCAGGTCGAGCCGTACGCGTTCGTCGAGCGCGCCGACGAGTTCGCCGCCGCCTTCGCCGCATCCGGCGTCACCGCGCCCTCGGGCCACGCGCCCGTCATCGACGGCGACGACGACCAGGCCGCCCGCACCTTCGACGCCGCCGCGAAGCTCGGGATCCAGACGGTCATCGATCCGTTCATCCCCTCCGAGCGCTGGCAGACCGCCGACGACGCGCACCGGATCGCCGACCGCGTCAACGAGCTGCAGGTCCAGGCCGCCGCGCGCGGGCTCGCCTTCGGGTACCACAACCACCAGTGGGAGTTCGCGAACACGGTCGACGGTCGCCCGATCTACGAGCTCTTCGTGGAGCGCCTCAACGCGGATGTCGTGCTCGAGCTCGACGCGTTCTGGTCGACCGTCGGCGGCATGGACACGCCCGCCCTGCTGGAGAAGCTCGGCGACCGCGTGCAGTTCCTGCACGTGAAGGACGGCAAGATCTCCGACGCGATCGCCAAGGTTCTGCCGAGCGCCGAGTCCGCGCTCGTCGTGCCGCCGGAGCTCGCGCAGGCCTTCAAGATGCAGGAGCCCGCGGGCCAGGGCGACGTCGACGTCGCCGCCGTGCTCGCGGCCGCCCCGCACGCGCTGCGCGTCGTCGAGTTCGACGACTACGCGGGTGACGTGTTCGATGGCATCACGGCGTCGCTCGCCTGGCTGCAGGAGAACGACAAGTGACCGGCGGCACCGGCCGCGTCGGCGTCGGCGTCATCGGCGCGGGCGTCATCTCGGGCACCTACCTGGAGAACATGACGGCGATGCCGGACCTCGAGGTCCTGTTCGTCGCCGACATCGACCTCGACCGCGCCCGCGCGCGCGCCGAGGAGCACGGCGTGCCGCATCACGGCACCGTCGACGAGCTCCTGGCCATGGACGAGATCGAGATCGTCGTGAACCTCACGCTGCCGGCCACGCACGCGGAGGTCGGCCGGCGGATCGTCGCCGCCGGCAAGCACGTGTGGAGCGAGAAGCCGCTGGCGCTGGACCACGCATCCGGCCAGGACCTGCTCGAGGCGGCCCGCGCCGCCGGCGTGCAGGTCGCGTGCGCGCCCGACACCGTGCTCGGCGCCGGGATCCAGTCGGCCATGCGCGCCATCGCCCGCGGCGACATCGGCGAGCCGCTCACCGCGACGACGCTCTTCCACGTGCCCGGTCCCGACGCCTGGCACCCGAACCCCGAGTTCCTGTTCGCGAAGGGCGCCGGACCCCTCTTCGACATGGGCCCGTACTACGTCACCACGCTCGTGCACGCGTTCGGCGCGGCCGAGACGGTGAGCGCGGTCTCCTCGACCTCGCGCACCACGCGCACCATCGGCAGCGGACCTCGCGCGGGCACCGACTTCCCGGTGGAGGTGCCGACGCACCACGCGGCGCTCATCTCGTTCGCGGGCGGGCAGTCGGCGCAGTCGACCTTCAGCTTCCAGAACGCGCTGCCGCGCATGGGCTTCGTCGAGATCTCGGGCAGCGAGGGCACCATCGTGCTCCCCGACCCGAACACGTTCGAGGGCGACAGCCAGCTGTGGCGCTTCGGGCAGCAGGAGCCGGAGACGCTGACGGCGGCCGGATCCACGTACGGCCGGGGCTCCGGCGTGCTCGACCTCGCGCGCAGCATCCGCGGCGGGGCCCCGGTGCGCGCGTCCGGCGAGGTCGCGGCGCACGTGCTCGACGTGCTGCTCGCGATCCGCGACGCAGCCGACAGCCGCGAGGTCGTCACGGTCGCGTCGACGGTCGAGAAGCCGACCCCGCTCGCGGAGGACTGGGACCCGGCGGCGGCGACGCTGTAGAGGGCGACCCGCACTGCGGCTCGACCGACGGCCCCGCATCCGGAGACGGACGCGGGGCCGTCGGGCGTCCGGCGACCGGCCGCGGGGGCGCGGGGGCCGCCCGCCCGGAGGAGACTGGACCCATGCAGCTGCACCGCGTCACCACCGGGACCGGACCCCGCCACGTCGGCCTGGTGCACGGGCTCGGCGCGGACGGCGCGACCTGGGCGCCCGTCGTCGAGCGGCTCGTCGCCTCCGGCCGCTGCACCGTCACGACCGTCGACCTCCGCGGGCACGGGGAGAGCGACCGGGCCGGCTCGTACGGCATCGAGGAGATGGCCGACGACGTCGCGGAGGCGCTGCCGCGCGGCCTCGACGCGGTCGTCGGGCACTCGCTCGGCGGATCCGTGCTGGTGCGCGCCGTCGCCCGCCTCGAGCCCGCGCACGCGGTGTACCTCGACCCCGGGTTCCGGCTCGCGCTGCCGACCACGGGGATCCGCGGCCGCCTGTTCTGGACCGCCCCGCTCGTGGGCCTCGCCGTCGCGCAGCTGCCGCGCGCCCGGGCCGCCGCCCGGATCCGCGCCGCCTACGCCCCCGCGGTGCGGGCGTCGCTCGACGCCGCCCAGGCCCGCTTCGACCGCGGCATGGCGATCGGCGTCTTCCGCGACGTGGCCTTCCATCCGCTCGCGGTGAGCGCGCCGGCCGTGCCGTCGACGATCGTGCTCTCCGACGAGTCGCCGTCCGTGCTGCCCGACGCGTACGCGGCCGAGCTGGAGCGCGCGGGCTGGGACGTCCGGCGGCTGCCGGGCATCCACCACGACATGCAGCTCGAGGATCCGGACCGGGTGCTCGCCGCGATCGGGGACGTGCTGTGAGCGACGCCGCCCGGGACGAGCCGGCCGGCCCGGATCGGGACCGCTCCGACCGCCTCGACGACGACGCCATCGCCGCCCGCCTCGCCGCCGCCCTCCGCGCGCCCGACGCCTCCGCCCGCCTCCAGGCCGCGCTCACCGCGGGCACGCGGCCGCATCCGGCGCTCGTCGAGGGGCTGATCCACCGCTGCCGCGTCGAGCCCGACCTCAACGTGCGCGAGATGCTCACGTGGGCGCTCATCCGGCACGACCGCGAGCTCACGATCCCGCCGCTGGTCGCCGAGCTCGCGTCGCCCGTGCCGCAGGCGCGCAGCCAGGCGCTGCACACGCTCTCCAAGATCGGCGACCGGCGCGCGCTGCCGGCGATCGGGCGCGAGCTGCTGCGGGATCCGGACGAGCACGTCGCCCGCACCGCGTGGCGGACGGCGTCGGGCCTGATCGACGCCGACCGCGATCCGACCGGCGCCGGGCTCCTCCTCCGCGAGCTGGCGTCGCAGCTCGGCCGCGGGCCCGCCGAGATGCAGCACAGCCTCACGCGCGCCTTCGTCGCGGTCGGCCGGCTGGCGCAGCCCGTGGTCGAGCGGTCGCGGCAGGCGGCCGACGGGCGGGTGCGGATCCACGCGCTCGCCACCCTCGCGATGCTCCGCGACCCGGCCCTCCGCTTCGAGGACGCGGTGGACGACGCGCGCCGCCTGTCCTTCGGCGGCCACCTCGCGGCGGAGACGGACGGCCGGCGCCCTTCCCCGCGCTGATCCCGGTCCCTATCGTGGGCAGCGACGGCCCGCGACGTCCGCGCGCCGACGGATCCGCGTCCGCGCGGCGGGCGGGAGGCTCCCTTGGCCGAGATCGTGCTGTTCCACCACGTGCAGGGCGCGACGCCCGGCGTCCACGCGCTCGCCGACGCCCTGCGCGACGGCGGCCACGTCGTGCACGTGCCCGACCTGCTCGACGGCGCGCTGCCCGAGACGGTCGAGGCGGGCCTCGCGCTCATGGCCGGCCTCGACGACGGCGTGGTCGCCGCCCGCACCGAGCGCGCGCTCGAGGGGCTGCCGGCCGGGCTGGTGTACGCGGGCGTCTCGTGGGGCGGATCCATCGCCCAGCGCCTCGCGCAGACCCGCCCGGGCGCCCGGGGCGCGCTCCTCTACGAGTCGTTCGTGTCGCTCTCGGCGGAGTGGGCGTTCGGGCCGTGGCCCGCGGGCGTTCCGGTGCAGGTGCACGGCATGGCGCGGGATCCGTACTTCGCGGGCGAGGGCGACCTCGAGGCCGCGCGCGAGCTGGTCGCGCTCGTCGGCCCCGAGCTCGCCGAGGTCTTCGTCTACGACGGCGACGCGCACCTGTTCACGGACGCGTCGCTGCCGTCCGCGGATCCGGTCGCCACCGCCCTCGTGGTGGAGCGGTCGCTCGAGCTGCTGGCACGCATCGGCTGAGGCGGCCGCGGCGACGCGTCCGCGAGGGGACGCGCCCACCTCGCGCGCCCGCGCCCGCGCCCCCGCCCCCGCTCACGCCGCGGTGCGCTCGGCGCCGGTCGCCGCGGGCTCGCCGCTCGCGGTGCGGGCCGCGCTCGGAGCAGCCGCCTCGTCCGCGGCAGCATCCTCGTCCGCCCCCGGCTCCTCCGTCGTGCGGGAGTCCGTGAGCGACAGCGCGCCGACCGTCGCGATCACGCCCACCAGCACGGCGACGGCCGCGTAGGCGATCCGCTCGCCCGTGAAGAACGTCTGCACGAGCTCCGCGCTCCACGCGCCGACCGGCAGGGCGTTCGTGACCAGCGCGGCGATGAGCGTGCCGACGACCGCCGTGCCGAGGCTGGTGCCGAGCTCCTGGGCCGTGTCGTTCAGCGCGGCGCCCATCGAGGTGCGGTTGGCGGGCATCGCCTCGACGAGGGCGACCGCGCAGATGGTCATGATCGTCCGCAGCCCGATGGTGAGCAGCACCATCATCGCGGCGATGGCGAGGTAGCCGTGCTCGACGGCCCAGGCCATGCCGCCGAGCCCCGCCACCAGGAGGCCGGTGCCCACGAGGCAGGCCAGGCGGTGGCCGAGGCGGGCGGCGAGGCGCTCGGTGATCGGGGTGGCGGCGATCATCGTCACGATGACGGGCAGGTTCGCGAGGCCGGCGCGCACCGGGCTCCAGCCGTAGGCGTACTGGAAGTGCAGGATCAGCCCGAACAGGATGCTGGCGAACCCGACCGCGGCGCCGAGCTGCGTGAGGGCGGCGCCGCGGACGGGCCCCGCGCGGAAGATCGCGAGGTCGATCATGGGCGAGGCCGCCCGGCGCTCGCGGAGGACGAAGCCCGCGACCGCGGCGACGGCGCCGGCCGCGCAGGCGAGCGTGACGGGCGCGAGCCACCCGTGCTGCACGCCGCTCGTGAGCGTGTAGCAGCCGAGCCCGATCGCGGCGATGGTGAGCACCGTGCCGGGCAGGTCGAGGCGCTCGGAGGTGAGGTCGGCGCGGCGGTCGGCCGGGACGCCCACGCGGACGCCGATCCAGACCAGCAGGGCGATGGGGGCGTTGACGACGAGCAGCCACTGCCAGCTGACGGCGGCGAGGACGGATCCGCCGAGGAGCGGCCCGAGGACCATGCCGGACATGCCCACGATCATCACGATCGTGATCGACCGCATCCGCAGCCGCTCGTCGTCGAAGAGGCGGAAGACCAGCGACATCGTCACGGGCGCCATGGCCGCGGCGGCGGCGCCGAGGGCGGCGCGCAGGGCGATGAGCTGGCCGATGTCGGTGACGAGCACGACGGCGAGGCTGATCACGCCGAAGGCCGCGAGGCCCGTGAGCAGCACGCGGCGTCGTCCGAACCGGTCGGCGGCGGATCCGGCGGTCAGCAGCAGGCCGCCGAAGGTGAGCGAGTAGGCGCCCGTCACCCACTGCAGGCCCGTCGTCCCGCTCTCGAGCGAGCGACCGATGGTCGGTAGGGCGACGGAGAGCAGCGTGTTGTCGACCATCTCGACGAAGAAGGCCAGGCAGAGGGCGGCCAGCGGGAGGGCCGCGGAGCGCAGCGAGGCGTGCGCGCGGGATGGGGCGGTGTCGATCGTCGTCGTGCTCATGGGCGGGCCTCTTCTCATCGAACGCCGTACGAGTATCGGACGACGTTCGATAGTATGGAACGTCGTTCGGTAGGATGCAAGGCATGGCGGCAGACGGATCCACGGAGAAGCGCGGCACGGGCACGGCGCCTGCCCGCGCACGGGGACGCCAGCGGGCGTCGCACTCGCTCGACACGGTGCTCGCGGAGGCGATCGCGATCCTCGACGAGTCGGGGGAGCCGGCGCTCACCTTCCGGGCGCTCGCGGCGCGGCTCGGCGGGGGAGTGGCGAGCATCTACTGGTACGTCGCGAGCCGCGACGAGCTCGTCGCGCGCGCGACCGAGGAGGTGATGGGCCGGGTCCTCGTCGATTCTGAGCCGCTCATCCACGGTCCCGATCCCCTGGAGAACGTGCGCGCCGTCGCCCTGGCGCTCTTCGACGAGTTCGTGCGCCGGCCCTGGTTCGGGCAGTACATGCTCCGCAACAACGGGCTGCGGCCCAACACGATGGCGATGTACGAGCGCCTCGGCCAGCAGCTCCTGCAGCTCGACCTCACGCCGCGCCAGCGCTTCCACGCGGTGTCGTCCATCGTCAGCTACGTCGTCGGGGTCGCGGCCGACCTCGCGGAGCCGCCGCCGAAGGAGTTCTTCGAGAGCGGGCTGGACCGGGCGGGCTTCCTCGCCGCGTTCGCCGACCGCTGGCGCGCCCTCGACCCCGAGGAGTTCCCCTTCGCCCACGACGCGGCCGACGAGCTGGCCACGCACGACGACCTCGACGTCTTCCGCTCCGGCCTCGACCTGCTGCTCGCGGGGCTGCGGCAGCAGGCCGGGCTGCCGCCGGCGAGGTGAGGTCCAGCGGCGGGAGCGTTCGCGCCGGCGGCGCGAGCGAGCGCGGCTAGAGCGCGGGCACCGTCGCGAGCAGCCGCTCGGCGTCGCGTCGCGCCTCCGCGATCTCCGCCGTCCCCAGCCCGCACGCGCGCAGGCACGTGGCGGCGATGGCGTCGCGGTCGGCGTCGTCGGGCTCGCCGCGGCGGCGGAGCTGGATCACGAGCTCGGCCAGCTGGATCAGCACGGCCCCCAGCGCCTCCGGCCCGATGGTGCGGCGCACGTCGGCGCTCGCCGCGGCCGTGCCGATCCGCCCGTACGCCTCCTGCAGCTCGCGCCGCTGCGTGCGGAAGCCGTCGTACCGCTCGCCCTGCACCTCGGGCAGCAGGTAGAGCGTGCCGATGTTGTGCGGGGTGTCGGCGAGCGTGCGGAAGTCCGCCATCACGAGCGCGTGCAGTGCGCCGGCCGCCGACGCGCGGTCGGGGACGGCCTCCTCGATGCCGCGGACGACGTCGAGGCTGGGCCGCACGGAGCGCGTGAGCAGCTCGACGAGCAGGTCGTCCTTGCCGGCGAAGTGGTAGTAGAGGGAGGCCTGGCGGATGCCCACCCGCTCGGCGATGAGGCGCGTGGACGTGCCGCTCAGCCCGTGCTCCGCGAAGAGCGCCGCCGCCGCGTCGAGGATCTGCTCGCGCGGGCTCAGCGTCGAGCCGGCGTCGGGCATCGCGCGGGGGCGGCCGACGCGGGCCGGCTTGTCGTCCTTGGCCATCCCGCCATCCTCGCAGGTGGGGATCACGCGGCGGCCGGGATCACGCGCGGCGCGCACCCGGCCGCCCCCCGCGGCGACGGGGATCAGGACGCCGCGCCGATCACCGCGAGCACCTGCCCGGGCGCGACCTGCTCGCCGGGCGCGATGCGGATCTCCAGCACGCGGCCCGCCACCGGCGCGCCCACCACGGACTCCATCTTCATCGCCTCGACCGCGAGCACGGCGTCGCCGGCCGTCACGTCGTCGCCGGGGCGCACGTCCACCCGCCACACGGTCGAGGTGAACGGCGCCGTCACGGCGGTCGCGCCCGGCGGCACGGGCACCTCGTCGGGGACCACGACGGCCGGCTCGTCGCGCACGTCGAACTCGCCCGAGAGGCGCCAGCGGGCCTTCTCCTCCTCGAACGCGCGCGTCTGCGTCTCGCGGAAGGAGCGGATCGAGGCGTCGTTCGCGGCGAGGAACGCGTGGTGGTCGGCGATGGAGAACTCCCCGTCCTCCGTGGCGAAGTCGCCGCGGCCCGCGTCCGTCTCGGCCCGGAGCTCGAGCAGCTCCTCGGCGCCCACGGGGTACCACTCGATCCGGTCGAAGAACCGGAGCGCCCACGGGTGCTCCTGGAAGAGCCCGCCGCGGCGGAAGCGGTTCCAGATCTGCACGGTGCGGCCGACGAACTGGTACCCGCCCGGCCCCTCCATCCCGTAGACGCAGAGGTAGGCGCCGCCGATGCCCACGGAGTTCTCCGCCGTCCAGGTGCGCGCGGGGTTGTACTTCGTGGTCACCAGGCGGTGGCGCGGATCCAGCGGCGTGGCCACGGGCGCGCCCAGGTACACGTCGCCGAGGCCGAGCACCAGGTAGCTCGCGTCGAAGACCGTGCGGTAGACGTCGTCGACCGACTCGAGCCCGTTGATCCGGCGGATGAACTCGATGTTCCACGGCGTCCAGGGCGCGTCGTCGCGGACGCCCGCCATGTAGCGCTCGATGGCGAGGCGCGTCGCCGGGTCGTCCCAGGAGAGCGGCAGCCGCACCGTGCGCGACGGCACGACGAGCTGGTCCGTGGGCGGGATCTCGTCCTCCAGCTCCCGGAGCAGGCCCGCGACGGCCGTGGCCTTCAGAACGCGCGGATCCGTGCGCACCTGCAGCGAGCGGATCCCGGGCGTCAGCTCCAGCAGACCCGCCGGCCGCTCCTCCTGCAGCCGGGTCATGAGCGCGTGCACGCGCATCCGGAGCGCGATGTCGAGGGTCATGTCGCCGTACTCGACGAGCACGTCGTCGTCGCCGTCGCGCCGGTACGCGACCGACGGCCGCGCGTCGGTGGCCTCGAGCCGGCCGATCACGCCGTCGTCGCCGTCGCCGCCCGTGCGCATCACCGTGAGCGAGGCGCGCGCGTCGACGAGCGCCGCGGCGGCCGCCTCCTTCACGGGCACGAAGCGCACGGTGTCGCCGGGCCGCAGCTGGCCGAGCTTCCACAGCTCGCCGCTCGCGACGACCGCCGGGCACACGAAGCCGCCGAGGGACGGGCCGTCGGGGCCGAGGATGATCGGGGTGTCGCCCGTGAAGTCGATCGCGCCCACCGCGTAGGGGGTGTCGTGGATGTTCGACGGGTGCAGCCCCGCCTCGCCGCCGTCCTCGCGCGCCCAGCCGGGCCGCGGGCCGATGAGGCGGATCCCGGTGCGCGCCGAGTTGTGGTGCACGCCGTAGTCGGTGGCGTAGAGCACGTCGATGTCGTCACGGGTGAAGAAGTCGGGCGCCGCGTGCGGGCCCTCCGTGACGGCGATCTCCCACGTCGAGGTGAGCGCCGGGCGCCGGTGCGCGGGGGTCGGGCCGCCGATCAGACCGAGGCGCGCGCCCGCGGGGAACGCGGGGTGCTCGGCGTCGGAGTCGGGGGATCCGGGCCGCAGCACGTCGCCCGCGAGCAGCGCCCGGCCCGCGTGCCCGCCGAAGCGGCCGAGCGTGAAGGTGGACGCGGATCCGAGGTAGGAGGGCACGTCGATGCCGCCGCGCACGGCGAGGAACAGGCGGAGCCCGGGCCCGTCGGCGCGGCCGATCGCGAGGGTCTGCCCGGCGGCGACCTCGATCGGCTCCCACATCCGGGCGGGCTCGCCGTCGAGCGTGACCGGCGCCGGCGCGCCCGTGACGGCGACCACCGAGGCGGTCGAGAAGCGCAGCACGGGTCCGTCGGCCGTGATCTCGAGCCCCGGCGCGCCCTCCGGGTTGCCGACCGCGATGTTCGCCTCCGCGAGCGAGACGGGATCGAACGGGCCGCTCGGCGGAACGCCCACCTGCCAGTGGCCGAGCCGGCCGGGCAGGTCCTGCACGGTCGTCATGGTGCCGGGGGAGACGACGTCGATGCGCGGCGCGGGGTCGTCCGTCACGTCGAGGGTCGACGTGGAGTGCGTGGCCGTGCGGAGCTCGAGGTCGTCGACGAGCGCGCGCAGGAGGCCGGCGTTCGTGACGATGCCGTCGATCCGCGTGCCGTCGAGCGCCTCGCCGAGGAGGTCGAGCGCGTCGTCGCGGGTCTCGCCCGTCGCGATGACCTTGGCGAGCAGCGGGTCGTAGGAGGCGGAGACCTCGAGGCCCGTCTCGATCCAGCCGTCGACGCGGATCCCGGGCCCGACCGGCAGCACGGCCTGCGTCACGAGGCCGCTCGACGGCAGCGATCCCTTGGCCGGGTCCTCGGCGTAGAGGCGGGCCTCGACGGCGTGGCCCTCCGGGATCCACTCGCGCGTGAAGAGGTCGTCGGGGAGGCCCGCGGCGCCGTCGCGGGCGAGCCGCAGCATCAGCTCCACGAGGTCGACGCCGTGCACCTCCTCGGTGACGGGGTGCTCGACCTGCAGGCGCGTGTTCACCTCGAGGAACGCGGCCTCCTCGCGCACCGGGTCGTAGACGAACTCGACCGTGCCGGCGCTGCGGTAGGAGACGGACTCCGCGAGCGCGCGGGCGGAGGCGTGCAGCTGCGCGCGCACGCGGTCGGGCAGCGCGGGCGCGGGCGCCTCCTCGATCACCTTCTGGTTGCGGCGCTGGAGCGAGCAGTCGCGGTCGCCGATCACGGCCACGCGGCCGGTGCCGTCGCCCACGAGCTGCACCTCCACGTGCCGGGCCGGGCGCACGAGGCGCTCGAGGAAGATGCCGGTGGATCCGAACGCCGACTCCGCGAGCCGCGTCACCCGGCCGTACGCCTCGCGCACCTCCTCGGGCGTCGCGCAGGCCTGCATGCCGATGCCGCCTCCGCCGCCCGTGGCCTTGAGCATCACGGGCAGGCCGACGCGCGCCGCCTCGCGCACGGCCTCGTCGGCGTCGGCGAGGAGGCCGGTGCCCGCGAGCATGGGCACGCCGGCGGCCTCGGCCAGCTCGCGCGCGGTGTGCTTGGCGCCGAACGCGAGGATCTGGTCGGCGGTCGGCCCGACGAAGCGGATGCCCGCCTCCTCGCAGGCCGACGCGAACTCCAGGTTCTCGCTGAGGAACCCGTAGCCGGGGTGGATGAGGCCCGCGCCCGTCGCGCGCGCCGCCTCGATGATCGCGTCGATGCGCAGGTACGACTCGCGCGGTGCGGCCGGCCCCAGCCGCACGGCCTCGTCGGCCTCGCGCACGTGGGGAGCCGCCCGGTCGGCGTCGGAGAAGACCGCGACCGTGCGCATCCCCATGGCCTTCGCGGTGCGGATCACGCGGCACGCGATCTCGCCGCGGTTCGCGACGAGCACGGTGTCGAGGTCGAGCGCCCGGCGCTCGGCGGCGCTGCGCTCGGCGGCGCTCACGGCTCCACCACGATCATCCGCAGCGGCGTGCAGCTGAAGTCGTTGCACGGGTTGTTCATCTGCGGGCAGTTGGAGACGATCACCAGCACGTCCCGCTCGGCCCGCACGGCCACCCGCTTCCCGGGCGCGCTCATCCCGTCGACGATCCCGAGGGCGCCGTCGGCCTCGACCGGCACGTTCATGAACCAGTTGACGTTCGAGACGATGTCGCGCGCCCCGAGCCCGTGCCGCGCGCCCTCCGTGAGGAAGTTCTCCCGGCAGGCGTGCTGGTGCGCGGTGTGGTGCCCGTAGCGGAGCGTGTTCGACTCCTTGGAGCAGGCGCCGCCGAGGGTGTCCTGGCGGTCGATCTCGTTGCCGACCACCGTCATCAGGGGCCGGCCCTCGCTCGACATGAGCACGGATCCGGTGCCGAGGTACGCGTTGCCCTGCGCCACGATCGTGTCGGGCACGCTGTACCGCTCCTCCGGGTCGTCGGCGTCGTAGACGAGGAAGTCGGCGGACTGGTTGCCGCCCACGTCGACGATCGTGAGCACCTGGCGCGCGCGCACGACGGCCGACCAGGGCGCGAGCGGCGCCACGCGGTCGTCGCGCACGACCCGGCCCGCGACGAGCGACGCACCCCAGTCGAGCACGGCGTCGGGCGCGTGCACGGCGCCGGTGGGGACGGTGGAGGTGACGGTGGGGGTCATCGGTTCCCTCTCGCTTCGCAGCGGTCGATCGAGTTCAGGTAGGCGCGCGTCAGCTCCGGGCTGGCGTGGAAGCGCGCGTCGGCGGGTCCGGTGGGGGAGCCGCGCCAGGCGTGGATCCGCAGCGGCCCCACGACGTGGTCGGGCCGCGGGTCGAGCGGATGCGGCACGTCCGCGACGAGCACGAGCAGCGGCATCTCGGCCACGAGGGTCACGTGCGTGCCGGGCCCGGCGGATCCGGTGGGCCGCAGCCCGCCGTCCTCCTCCACGCGCACGCCCTGGAAGAGGGAGACGCTCGGCGGCAGGTCGCGGCGCGTGAGCCCGTGCTTCGCGGCGGCCTTCACGAGGAGCGACCGGCCGCTGGGCGTCGGGCCCTCGGGCGCGCCGGATCCGTAGCGCCGCTCGTTGAGCGCGTCGGTCGAGGTGCCGCAGAGGGCGTCGTGGTGGCCGGAGGTGTCCTCCACGATGCTCGCGAGGATCCGCCCGTCGCCGCTCAGCAGCGGCGAGCCCTCGCCGAGGTACGCCTGCCACGGGATCTTCACGGTGTCGGCCACGTTCAGCCGTTCGCCCGGCGCCTCCGCGTCGTAGAGCAGCAGGTGCGCGCAGGCGTCGCCCGTGGGGTCGTCGAGGCGGAGGCGGGATCCGCGCGCGAGCACCCGATGCGCGTACCCGCCGGGCGCGACGGTCTCGGCCCAGGTGAGGTCGGCCGGATCCACGCCCGCGGGCGCGAACGGCGACGAGGAGGCGGGGACGTACGGCATCCAATCGCTCCGGAGGGCGGCCTGCGCGCGGGCGTCGTCGCGGGAGGCGGTGACGCTGTCGGTCGTGTGCAGGTCCCTCATCGGATCGTCGCCCCCGCCGCCTCGACGACCGGGATGGCGGCCGTGGTCGGCACGTCCCGCAGCTCGAGGGGCCCGTGCGAGCGGTGCCGCCACGCGTGGTAGCCCCCGCCGACCAGCAGCGTGGCACCGATGAAGAGGAGCGCGCTGTACTGCAGCCACCACGACCCGCCCGTGAGGTCGTAGATCTCGGCGCGCGGCCAGATCAGGTTCACGGCCATGCCCGCCTGGAAGAGCACGGCCACGACGTTGAGCGGGATGCCCCAGCGGCCGAGCGTGAAGAGCGGCGCGCCGTCCTCGTCCACGCCGCCCTGCGGGAAGCGCCCGCGGATCCGGGCGACCAGCAGCGGGCCGGTTACGCCGAGGTACGCGAGGTAGAACATCGCGATGCAGAGGCTCGAGAGCGCCGTGAAGATCGCCGACTGGCCGATGTTGACCGCCAGGGCGAGGGCCGCGCCGACGCCGACGACCACCGAGGTGAGCACGGGCGTCCCGGTGCGGGGCGACACCCGGGCGAGCTGGCGGTGGAACGGGAGGGCCCGCTCGCGCGCCATGGAGTACATCATCCGCGTGCCCGAGGTCTGTACCGCGAGCGTGCAGGCGAACACCGCGACCGCGACCGCGCAGAGGAGGAAGCGGCCGCCCACGTCGCCGACGACCGACGTGATGACCCAGGCGATGCCCTTCGTGGCGAGCTGGCCGTCGGTGACGCTCGGCGCCGCGACCAGCGTGCCCACGATGAGCAGCGCCCCGCCGAGGCCGGAGACGACGAGCGCGCGGATGATCGTCTTCGGGGTGGTCTTGCGCGGGCTGTGCGTCTCCTCGGCGAGCTCGCCCGCGGAGTCGAAGCCGACCATCACGTACGCCGCCATGAGGGACGACGCGAGCCAGGCGAAGACGTACGGCTCGTCGCCCGTGCGGCCGGCGGTCGTCAGCACCACCTCGGGTCCGCGCTGCGGGAGGAGGAAGAGCACCGCGACGAGCACGACCACGCCGACGATCTCGATCAGGACGCCCGCCGTGGTCACGCGCGCCATGAGCCGCACGCTGAGGATGTTGACGACCGTGGTGACGACGAGCAGGAGGATCCCGAGCAGCACCGCGTTCGCCGCGCCCGTGGGGGAGGCGACCGACGGATCCGCGTCGGGGCCCCCGACGATCTGGAACCCGGCCCAGATGGCGGGCAGCACGGCCTGCACCGCGATGGCGGCGACCGCGACCGTGAGGATCTGGCCGACGATCATGGTCCAGCCGGTGAACCACCCGATCGTGGTGCCGGCGAGGCGGCTCGACCACTGGAAGATCGCGCCGGAGATGGGCCACGAGGCCGCGAGCTGCGCGAAGTTGAGGGCCACCAGCAGCTGCCCGACGAAGACGACCGGCCACGCCCAGAAGAACGCGGCGCCGCCGAGCCCGAAGCCGAGCCCGAAGAGCTGGAACACGGTCGTGAGGATCGACACGAACGAGAACCCGGCCGCGAACGAGGAGAACTGGCCGACGCCCCGGTGGAGCTCCTGCGCGTAGCCGGACGGGAGGTGGGCGGCGGGGGCGGCGGTGCCGGACGGGAGGCGACCGACGGGTCCCGCGGTGTCCTGCGCGGAGCCGGGCGGGACGACGGGGGCGGGGGCCGAGGTGCGGGCCGCGGCCGGCGAGGGGGTGTGCGGGGTGCTCAATCTTCTGGCCTCTCACGAGGGCGCGGTGCTGCGGATGCGCCGGGGATCCGGTTGCCCGGTCGGAGTATCTATCGAGCGATAGGTATTTCCGTCCAGTGTGGTTCTGCCCCGTATCGCGGCCGTCTTCCTCGTGTTACCGGCGTGTATCTTCTCCGGCGCGACGGATCCGGTCACCGTCGCGCGCCGCCCACACGTGCGGAGGGGCCGGCAGCTGATGGCTGCCGGCCCCTCGATCTCAGTCCTCGCGCGGGGGCGTCACGCAGCCGCCGCCCGCGCCGGCGCGAGCAGTCCGAGGAAGGCGAGGTCGTCCGCCACCTTGGTGATGAGCGCGCGGTCGAGCGACGGGATCTCCGGTGACCCGAGCGGGCGCACCTCGCGGACCGCCTCGGCGAACGCGTCGGCGGGGATCGCCGAGCCGGCGTGCGGCTCCTCCGGCGCGGCGAACGCGTGCATCAGCGGGAGGACGGACCGGGCGCGGTCCGCGTCCGGGAGCGATGCCAGCGCGTCGCGGAACCGCTCGACCCACTCCGCGTGGTCCGCGACGCGCTCGATGTCGTGGCCGTCCTCGCGGAGCCAGTCGACGAAGGTGTCGAGCGAGACGCCGTCGTCGTGGGGGTTCACGACGTTGAACGTGCGGTGCCCCTCGGTGAGCGCCGCGCCGATCGCGTCGATCGCCGCGGCCGTGAAGTCGGCCGGCAGCCCGTCGTAGTGGGAGCGCTGCCGCTCGCCGTCGGGGCCGCGCCGCACGAACGAGGCCGGGGCGAGCCCGGTGGTGAGCACGCTCCACATCAGCCGGGTGAAGACGTCGGGGAGGTTCACCTGCCCGCGCCAGCGGGGGTGCGCCAGGATCATGTCGGAGCGGAACACGGCCACGGGGACGCCGTGGTGCTCGTGCGCCTCGCGGAGCAGCACCTCGCTCGCCCACTTGCTCGCCCCGTACCCGTTGGCGTACTCGTCGCCGACGGCCCACTCGGGGATCATCACGCGGATGTCGGCGTGCTCGTCGAGCGCGGCGGGCGCGGACGGCTCCGCGTCCGCGGTCGCGCCCGGCTGCGCGCCGCCCGCGACGGCGACGCTCGACACGAAGGTGACGGGCACGCTGCCGGCGGCGATCGCCAGGCGGATCGCCTCGGCGGTGCCGACGACGTTCGGGCCGAACAGCGCCGGGTACGGGAGCACGTGGTTCACGAGGGCCGCGGCGTGCGCGACGAGGTCGACCCGGCCGGCCAGGGCCTCCCACCGCGCGTCGTCGAGGCCGAGGCGGTGCTCGCTGACGTCGCCGGCCATCACCTCGAGCGCGCCCGCCAGCTCGGCGAAGCGCCGGGCGAACGCGGGGTCGGCGGCGAAGGCGGCGTCGAGGCGGCGCCGGGCGTCCGCGTCGTCGGCGCCGCGCACGACGCACACCAGCGTGCCGCCCTCCGGGGCGAGGCGCTCGAGCCAGTCGATGGCGAGGAACCGGCCGAGGTAGCCGTTGGCGCCGGTGAGCAGCACGGTCCGGGATCCGGGGCGGGCGGACGCACGGGGGACCGGCGTCGGGATGCCGCCGAGCATCCGGTCGAGGCGGAGGTCGCCCACGCGGAGGGTGGATGCCCCGGCGCCGTGCACGCGCGTCACGGTCGGCCGGTCGTCGGAGGCGGAGCGCTCCACGAACGCGGCGACGGCGGCGAGGTCGTTGGTCGGGTCGGTGATGACGCCGACGGGCACCTCGGCGTCGAACACGTCCTCGAGGATCCCGGAGAACGTCAGCGCCGACAGCGAGTCCCCGCCGAGGTCCGAGAACCGGGCCGCGGCGGCGGTCGCGGGGGACACCTCGGCCCCGAGGAGCAGGAGGGCGGCGCGCACCACCGTGTCGACCGTCGGCTCGTCGTCGGCGCGTTCGCGGAGCGCGGCCACGAGGGTGCCGCTCTGCTGCGACTCGAGCGCGTCGTACAGGGCGGCGAAGCGCTCGCCGTACCGCTGCGTGAGGCGCAGGCGCAGGAGCTTGCCGGCGTCGGAGAGCATGCCGCCCTCGACCGTGAACGGCTGCGGCTCGACGATCACGCCGCGGGGCACCTCGTAGGGGGCGAGGCCGTGCTCCCGGGCGGTGCGCTGGAGCGCGGCGAGGACGTCGCGCTCCGACGCCCCGGCCTCCGTCGGCACGACGACCGCGACGAGGAACGCGTGCCGGCTGTCGCCGTGCAGCGCGACCTGGTGCACCTCGGGCGTCCCGCCGTAAGTGGCCTCGAGCGATGCGACCGCCACGAACTCGCCCTGCGACAGCTTGAGCACGTTGTTCCGGCGGTCGAGGTACTCGTACGTGTCGGGTCCGGTCTGCGCCATGACGTCGCCGGTCCGGTAGAAGCCGTCCTCGTCGAACACGGCGGCGGTGGCGTCCGGCCGGCGGAAGTACCCCGCGATCACGGCATCGCTCTTGATGAGCAGCTCGCCCCGCGGGTGCGGGAGGTCGGTGGTGCGGTATCCGAGCTCGGGGACGTCGACGAGCTTGTGCTCGGTGACGGGAGGCTGCTGGACGACCCCGTCGTGGAGGATGCCGCCCGCCTCGGTCGACCCGTACTTGTCGTGCAGCGAGATCCCGAGGCACTCCTCGACGTACGCGCGGAGCTCGGGCGTGAGCGGGGCGCTGGTGCAGATCGCCTGGGCGATGCGCCCGCCGAACGCCCGGACGCGCAGGTCGGCCTGGACCTCGGCGCGGACCGCGTCCACGGCGGCGCCGCCGGCGGCGAGCCGACGCTGCTCCTCGCGGTCGCCCTCCTGCCGCAGCATCTCCGCGACGCGCGGCACGAACACGAACTCGGTCGGGGTGAAGGCCCGGAGGTCGTCGAAGAGCGCCGACAGGTCGTTCGAGGTCGCGAGCGCGACCGTGCCGCCGCGGCCGAGCGTGGCGAACAGGGCGGAGCGGCCGGTGAGGTGGCTCATCGGGAGGTAGGCGTACCCGACGATGGCGGCGGCGGCGTCCGCTGCGCCGGCCTCCGCAGCGGGGTCGGGCCGCATGGCGTGCCACATCCGCTCGACCATGGAGCGCGTGTACATCGCGCCCTTCGGCGTGCCGGTGCTGCCCGACGTGTAGAGCAGGAGCGCGAGCGGGTCCTCGCCGGGTGCGGGATACCACGGGCTGATGCGCGGCAGGCCGGACCCGCGGGCGACGAGCCCGTCGAGCGTCAGGTCGGCGTCGGCGTCGGCGTCGGTGCCGGCGGCGACGTCGATCAGCATCGTCCGGATGCCGTCGCCCGAGGCCTCGGCGACCGCCCGGGCCACCGCGGCCTGCTCGGCCGTGACCGCGATCCAGACCGGCGTGGTCTCCTCGACGATGCCCTGCAGGGCCGGGAGGGGCGCGCTCGCCTGCAGCGGGACGCTCACCGCGCCGAGGATCCAGGTGGCGAGGTCGAGGGTGACGGCGTCCGCGGTCGCGGTGCCGAGCACCGCGATCCGGTCGCCGGCGGACACCGTCTCCCCGAGCGCCGCGGCCAGCGCGCTCGCCCGGTCCCACAGCTCCCCGAAGCCGATGTCCGAGATGTCCGCCCCGGCCCGCTGCCGCAGCGCCGGACGGTCCGCGTGCTGCGCGAAGAGCGCCTCGATCGACGTGTCGTCGTGCTCGTTCTGGTGCTCGTTCTCGTGTTCGTTCCCCATGTGCTGGTCCTCTCCTCGTTCGTCCCGGCGCGCGCGTGCGCACCGGCTTCAGTGCGCGTCGAGCGCGATCCCCGCCAGCGCCAGCCCCCCGGCCACCGCCCACCGACCGGTCCCGGCGAACGCCGGTCCCCGTCGTGCCCGGGCGGCGAAGGAGCCGTCCGGATGGAGCGCGACGTCCGCGCCGTCGATGCCGTGCCACCCGCCGTGCGCCGACGTCCGGGCCTTCGCGACGGCCTCGGCGGCGGCGAAGAGCACGCTGTCCGGACTCCCGACCCCGGATGCCCGGAGCGCGTCGAGGCCCGCGGCGACGCGTGCGCTGCCGAGGTCCGCCACGCGCGCCAGCACGCCTCCGGGCAGGGGGCGGGCGGGCGTCGCGTCGATGCCGATCCCGGCGTGCGCGTCGCGTCGTCCCACGGCGCAGGCGCGGAGCCCGACGCAGTGCGTGATGCTGCCGACCGCCCCGGTCGGCCACACGGGCGCCCCGCTGCGGGCGACGGGGATCGACGCGGAGCGGATGCCCAGGGCGCCGAGCGCCTGCCGGGCGAGCACGCGACCGGTCACGAACTCCGCGCGACGGCCCGGCAGGGCGGTCGCGACGGCGTCGAGCTCGTCGTCCGCGAGGATCCCCTCCACGTCGTGCTCCGCCGTCGCCACGACCACGGATCCGGGGAGGAGGGCCTCCCAGGGGGTCCGCGACATTAGTTGCACTGACACAACTAAACCGGCGGTTCCTCCGAGGTTCCCGGGTCCCTGTCGGCGCGCTACACTGCGCCGTCGGTCGGGCGCAGGGCGGCGCTCGGGCCGTGGATCCCCGCCCCTCGCCCCCTCCGAATCGCCTCCCCGGCCCTTGACGATCGCGGCCGCGGGGAGTCGGCTGGATGCTCCCGACGGCGGTCCGCGCGCCTCGCGGCGACGGCGCCCGCCGTCCCCGCGAACCCAGGAGGATCAGCATGGCTGGACGCTTCGACGGCAAGGTCGTCATCATCACCGGCGCAGGATCGGGCATCGGCGAGGCCACGGCCCGCCGCTTCGTCGCGGAGGGCGCGAAGGTCGTCATCACCGACAGCGTGGAGGACAAGATCCGCGCGGTCGCCGACTCGCTCCCCGCGGGCAGCGCCACCGCGCTCGTCGCGGACGCCGCCGTCTCGGCCGACGCCGACCGCGCCGTCGCCACCGCGCTCGAGGCGCACGGTCGCCTCGACGTGCTCGTCAACAACGCCGGCACCTTCCAGGCCGGCCCCATCGCGGACATCACCGACGACGAGTGGCGCCGCGTCATCGACACCGACCTCTCGGGCGTCTTCTACGGCACGCGCGCGGCGCTCCCCCACCTGGTCGAGACGCGCGGATCCATCGTCAACGTCTCGTCGGTGTCGGGCATGGCGGCGGACCACCACATGAGCGCGTACAACGCGGCGAAGGGCGGCGTGAGCAACTTCACGCGCGCCACCGCGCTCGACCACGGCGTCGACGGCGTGCGCGTGAACGCGGTCGCGCCCGGCCTCATCTGGACCGAGCTGGTCGCCGGCAAGGAGGACGACGAGGAGCTGAAGGCGGAGTTCGCCAAGCGCATCTCGCTCGGCCGCGGCGGCGAGGCCGACGAGGTGGCGGCCGCGATCGCGTTCCTCGCGAGCGACGACGCCTCGTTCATCACGGGCGCGATCCTGCCGGTCGACGGCGGCACCACGGCGAGCAACGGGCAGCCCTCGCAGGCGTGAGGGCGCGCTCGTGCGGCGCGGCGGGGTCGATCAGGCGCTGACCGGCGGCAGCTCCGCCACGGCGACGCGATCCCCCGCGGCGTCGCGGATCTCCACGGCCGCCGCGTCCTCGCGCAGCACGTCGGCGTTGAGGCGACAGTCGATGCGGACCGCGGATCCGAGCATCGTGCCGGACGCGTGCTCCCCGCCCGCCGCGTCGACGATCACGACGGAGTAGCTGTCGCCCACCGTGAGGCCGTCAACCGCGAGGAGCGTCTCGGTGCCCCACGTGTGCGCCACGACCTCGCCCTGCACGTCGACGCCCGCGGGCGCGCCGGCGAAGGTCACGTCCTCGAGCGCGCCGAGGGTGCCGGCCGGGCCGGCCGCGACGTCGGCGCGCGGGGTCGCGAGGAGCGCGCCGCCGGCCGCGCCGATCGCGAGGCAGGCGGCGGCGCCGGCGATCGCGAGGGCGGTGCGCCGGGTGCGCGATCCGCGGCGTGCGCGTCGCGCGTCGAGGTCGGCGGGTCCGTCCGTCATCCTGCGCTCCGCGTCGCCGTCCGAGATCAGCCCGATCCGCCGCGCCAGCTCCGCGCTCGGCTCCGCGTCCTCCCACGCTCCGACGCCGCGGATCGCCGACGGCAGGCCGCCGAGGAGCGCGATCTCCGCGTCGATCGTCGGGTCGGCCGCGCGCATCGCCTCCAGCTCCGCGGTCTCGGCGGGCGAGAGGTCGTCGGCGAGGACGGCGGCGATCAGCTCGGCGCGGCGGTCGTCGGGCTCCGCGGCGTCCGGCCGGGGTGTGCGGTCATCGGTCATGCGGGATCCCCTTCGTCGAGGTGCGTGCGGAGGGCGCGGAGCGCGTGGAAGACGCGCGTGCGCAGGGTGGGGACGGGCACGCCCGTGGCGGTGGAGAGCTCCTGGTAGCTGAGCCCGGTGAGGTGCACGGCGACGACGGCCTCGCGATGCGCGTCGCTGAGGCGCGCGAGGCCCTCGACGATCCCGAGCCGGTCGAGCGGATCCGCCTCCGTCGTCGCTTGCTCGGGCGCCTCCTCCTCGGCCACGACCCGCGGGGTGCGGGCCCGCGCGCGGTGCACGTCGAGGATCACCCGCCGCTCGATCGCGAACAGCCAGGTGCGCGCGCTGCCGCGCTCGCCGTCGAAGGAGTCGCGGGCGCGCCAGGCGCGGAGGAAGGTCTCCTGCACGCAGTCCTCCGCGAGCTGGCGGTCCTGCAAGGCGTTGACCGCGAAGCCGAGCAGCGCGCCGCCGTGCTCCGCGAACGCCCAGCGCACGTCGAAGCCGGGCGTGGACGCGCTCATCGTGCTCCGCTCGGAGGAAGGTGCCGGACGCGTCAGGACGAGCGCCATCGTGATCTCCAGCCTAGGCGGCGGGTGCGCGCCCTCACCGGGGGATACGTCGGCGGAGGCGCCGGCGTTCATCGCGGGGCCGGGAGGGGACGCCGACCGCACGAGATCGCCCGGATGGATTCCGGCACCCGATGAACGCCCGCCGCCCGCCGTGCGTATGCCCTGTCAGAAGCGGTGCCCGCTCGGGCGCCCCACCACGAGAGGCTGCACGCGATGACGCACACGAGACTCGTCCGGAACACGACCATCGGGGGCGCCGCCGCGGCCGCCCTCACCCTCCTCGCCGCGATGCCCGCGTCCGCCGAGACCACCGTCCCCGAGCCGGAGCGCTTCACGAGCGCCTTCACCGTGATGGCGACGCCCGACCAGGTGCTGAACGCCGACGGCGTCGCGACCCCCGGCGAGCCCGGCGCCACCGGCCGCTTCGACCTGCGCCTCGACTCGACGTCGAACACGATCTGCTACGACATCACCCTCACGGGCGTCACCGGCGAGTACAAGAGCCCCGCGAAGACGGCCACGCACATCCACCAGGCCGCCGTCGGCAAGGCCGGCCCGCCGCGCATCGCCTTCCCGAACCCTGCCGACGCCGGGAACGGCACGCGCACCAGCTCCGGCTGCATGCAGGGGCCGTTCACCACCGGGATCATGAGCGCGCAGAACGCCGACACCGGCGAGGGCTTCACGGTCGCGCAGATCGAGGCCGACCCGTCCGCGTTCGCGGCCGACAGCCACACCGCGTCGTTCGCCGCGGGCGCCGTGCGCGGCCAGCTGACCCAGGTGCCGGTCGGCGGCGTCGACACGGGTGCCGGCGGATCCGCCGCCTCCCCCTCGGCCGCCCTCCCGCTCGTCGCGGGCGGCGGTGCCGTCGCGCTCGCCGCGGCGGGCGTCGTGCTGATGCGCCGCCACCGCGCCCAGGAGTCCTGATCCCCGTGCACCGCGACCCGGTCGGCGCCCCCACGCGGCGCACCCGTCGGGCCGCGGTGCTCGCGGGCGCGCTGATCCCGCTGGCCGTGCTGGCCGGATGCGCGCCCGCTCCCGCCGCCGCTCCGCCGGAAGCCCTCGCGACCGCCCCGGCGGACGCGCCCCCGAACGCCGCGTCGAGCGTCCCGCCCACGACCGACCCCCAGGTCGTGCAGGGCCTCGGCGCGGTCCCGACCCGCGTCGCGATCCCCGCCATCGAGCTGGACCAGCCGCTCATCGACCTCGGGATCGCGCCCGACGGCCGGATGGAGGTGCCCGTCGACTTCGACGACGTCGGCTGGTTCACCGGAGGCGGCCGCCCCGGCGGACGCGGCCCCACCGTGATCGCCGCGCACGTCGACTCCCGCGTCGGCCCCGCCGCGTTCGCCCGGCTCGCCGAGCTCGGCGTGGGCGACGAGGTGTCCGTGCAGGACGTCGACGGCGGCACCACGCGCTACTCCGTGACCGAGGTCGCCGACTTCGCCAAGGCCGACTTCCCGACCGCGCGCGTGTTCGGCGCGCAGCCCACCGACCAGCTCCGCCTCATCACCTGCGGCGGCGTCTTCGACCGCAGCGTCGGCCACTACGAGGACAACCTCGTCGTGTTCGCGGAGCCCGTGAGCTGATCCGCAACCGTGACGTGCGCCGCGCGCCGGCGTCAGGAGTCCGGATCCGCCTCGCCGGCATCCGGCCATCCCGCGCGCAGCCGCGCCGCCCGCTCACGCGCCAGCTCGAGGCGGGCCTCGCCGAGCGCGGCCGTCGCGGCGAGGGTGCGGCGGCCGGCCAGCGCGACCCGGATGAGCACGACGAGCGCCACCGCGCCGAGCGCCAGCAGCGCGACGACCACGAGCAGCGACAGCGACCAGACGACGTCGTAGCCGCTCGGCAGCAGGATGCTGTCGTACCTGCCGTCCACGATCAGGCGGCCGGGCCGGAGGGACCGGATCCGGGAGCGTACGGGCCGCCCGCGTCCCCGTCGTCCGCCTGCAGCCGCGCTGTCTGCTCGCGGATCAGCTCGAGCCGCGCCTCCTGCAGCGAGGTCGTGACGAGGAGCGTCCGCCGCGCGACGAGCGCGAGCCGGATGAGCACGACGGTCGCGACGATCGACAGCACCACGAGCGCGAGGACGACGAGGACGTACAGGACGATGCCGATGCCGGCGCCCGGGGAGGAGATCATGCCCCGAAGCTAGCGGTCGGGATCGCTCCCGCGGCGGATCGGCCTCCGGTGGGCGCGGGGCGTACCGTGGATCCCGCCCCTCCTCCCCGATCCGTCAGGAGCCCCCGCATGCCCACCGTCCTCCTCACCGGATTCGAGCCCTTCGACGGCGACACCAGCAACCCGTCGTGGACGGCCGTGCAGGAGGTGCGCGACCGCTGGGACGGCGACGCGGAGATCCAGGTGCGCCAGCTGCCCGTCGACTTCGCGAAGGTCGACGACGCGCTGCGGGCGGCGCTCGCCGAGGTGGATCCGGACGTCGTCATCTCCGTGGGCCTCGCGGGCGGCATCGAGACGCTCGAGGTGGAGCGCGTCGCGATCAACGTCGACGACGCCCGCATCCCCGACAACACGGGCTTCCAGCCCATCGACGAGCCGGTCGTCGACGGCGGCCCGGCGGCGTACTTCAGCACCCTGCCGATCAAGGCGGCGGTCGCGGCCGTGCGCACGAAGGGCATCCCCGCGGTCGTCTCGCAGACCGCGGGCACCTACACCTGCAACCACGTCTTCTACCTGCTGATGCACGAGCTGCGCGACCGCCCCGGCACCCGCGGCGGCTTCGTCCACATCCCGTACTCGACGGAGGAGGCGATCGGCACCGACCGCCCCTACATGCGCATGGACCAGCTCGCGACGGCCCTCACCGCCGTCGTGAAGGCGACCCTCGCGAACGCGACCGATGTGAAGGTGGGCGGCGGGTCGCTCGACTGATCGGTCGGTCCTCAGCCCCGGTCGGCCGGACCGGCGGCGATCGCCCACGTGGATCCGGCCGGGGCGCTCTCGACGCCGACCGTGAGCCGTGCGCCGGTCAGGGCGACGTCGGCATCCAGCACCTGCAGCTCGCCGCCATCGGCGCAGGACAGCGTCGCGGGCGGTTCGTCGGCGATCCGGACGGTCGCCTCGCCCTCCTCCGCATCGGCGGAGCAGAGGGCGTAGACGGCGAGCCCGTCGCGCTCGCCCGTGATCTGGATCGAGGAGCGCTGCGGCTCGTCGCCCGAGCCGGCGAGTCCGCCGTACACGTCCCGGCCGTCCTGCTGCATCGCGGTCCGGAGGTCGTCCATGAGGGGCCCGGTGGGGGTCGACGCATCCCGCGTCCCGTCCTCGGGGGAGCCGCACGCCGTCAACGCGAACGCGGAGAACGCCGCGACCGCGACGACCGCGGGGGCGAGAGCGCGGCGATCCACGGTGATCCCCTTCCTCGCCGGTCGTCGTCCGTCCACGCTACGACACGGACGGGAGTCGCCTCCGGCGCACGGGCTCAGGACGCGGACGCCGCCCCCACCCGCGCATCCGCCCCGCGCACCCGCAGCATCAGCAGCAGCCCCGCGAGCAGCACGATCACGATGCCGATGATGCCGAAGCGGGTGTCGCCCGTGATCGCCACCGCGATGCCGAACAGGCCGGGCGCGAGGAACGAGACCGCGCGGCCGGTGGTCGTGTAGAGGCCGAACATCTCGCCCTCGCGGCCGGCGGGGGAGATCCGCGCGAGGAACGTGCGGCTCGACGACTGCACCGGCCCCACGAAGAGGCAGAGGAACAGGCCCGTCGCCCAGAAGCCGGCCTTGGCGTCGCCGACCGCGAGCACCGCGGACCCGCCGACGATGAGGCACGCGAGCGACACGAGGATGACGGGCTTCGCGCCGAACCGGTCGTCGAACCAGCCGGCCGCGAACGTGCCGATGCCGGCCACGATGTTGGCCGCGACGCCGAACAGCAGCACCTCGGTGGTCGTGAACCCGAAGACCTGGGCGGCGATGATCGCCCCGAACGTGAACACCGCCGCGAGCCCGTCGCGGAACACGGCGCTCGCGAGCAGGAACACGAGCACGCGCGGCGACTCCCGGTACAGCTCGGCGATCCGGCGGAACAGCGTGCCGTACGACGCGAGGATCCCTTGCCGCGCGCGACCCGGCGCTGCGGCGATCTCGGGCACGCCCACCAGCACGGGGATCGAGAACACGGCGCACCAGATCGCGGCGACGAGGATCGCGATGCGCACGTCGAGCGCGCCGCCCGCCTCGCCCGACGGCAGGCCGAGGAGCCCGGATGCGCCGGGCGTCCCGAAGTCGAAGAGGAAGAGGCCGAGCAGCAGCGCGAGCAGCACGATGCCGCCCACGTAGCCCATGCCCCAACCGAGGCCGGACACGCGCCCGACCGTGCGCGGCGTGCTCACCTGCACGAGCATCGCGTTGTAGTTCACGCTCGCGAACTCGAAGAACACGTTGCCGGTCGCGAGCAGCACGGCGCCGAGCCACAGGTACGACGGCACGGGCTCCACGAAGACCATGCCGAGCATCGCGAGCACCACGATCCCGGTGTTGATCCCGAGCCAGAGCCGTCGCCGCCCGGATCCGTCGGAGCGCTGCCCGAGCACGGGCGCGAGCACCGCGATGAGGAGGCCCGCGAGGGTGAGCGCGAGCGAGATGACGCCGGACGTGTCGGCCTTCGCGGCCACGAGCGCCGGGTTCCGGGCGTCGTCCCCGGCGGCGGCGACGATGGCCGGATCCACGAACAGGCTGCTGGCGAGGTACGTGCTGAAGACGAAGGTGGTGACCACCGCGTTGAAGGCCGCGGACCCCCAGTCCCACAGCGCCCACGCGGCGACGCGTCGGCGGGGCGGGGCGGCGGGCTCGTCGATGCGTCCGGGCGCGGTGGTGCTCATGCTCGCAACCTAGTCGGTGGACGTGTCGCGGCAGGGTCGCCGGGCGAACGGACCCGCCCCTACGCTGGCCCGATGGACGGACCCCTCGACGGCGGGAACATGAACCGCGTCGAGCGCGAGGGCGACACCGTCCTCCGCGACGCCGGCCCCTGGACCCCGACCGTGCACCGCTACCTGCGGCACCTGGCGCTCGCGGGCGTCGACGGGATCCCCGAGCCGCTCGGCGTCGAGGGCGGCCGCGAGCGGCTCACGTTCCTCGACGGCACCGTGCCCGTCTACCCGCTGCCCGACTGGATCTGGGCCGACGACGTGCTCGTCCAGGCCGGCCGGCGCCTCCGCGAGCTGCACGACGCCAGCGTCGGCTTCATGCTCGGTGGCGCCGTGTGGCAGTCGGAGGTCAAGGTGCCCGCCGAGGTGATCTGCCACAACGACTTCGCGCCGCACAACCTCGTCTTCGCCGACGGCCGCCTCACCGGCGTGATCGACGTGGACATGTGCTCGCCCGGCCCGCGCATCTGGGACATCGCGTACCTCGCCACGCGCGCGGTGCCGCTCACGGGATCGACGCCGGAGGGCGCGCCCGGCATGGACGACGCCCGCCGCCGGGTGGCCCTGCTCCTCGACGCGTACGGATCCGACGCGACCTGGACCGACGTGATCCGCGTCGCCATGCTGCGCCTCCACGACCTCGCCGAGATGTCCGACGCCAAGGCCGACGAGCTCGGCAGGCCGCACCTCCGCGACGAGGCCGTGCTCTACCGGGCCGACGCCGCGCATCTCCGCCAGATCCTCGCCGCGGACCGCGCACCCGGAGGCTGAACGCCGACCCGGCGACCCGCCGACCCCTCGGGTCAGCGCCGGGGCCGCGGCCGGGGCCGGCCGACCGCCGCCCTCACCCGCGCGGCAGCAGCCCCGCGACCTCCCGCAGCACGTCCGCGTCCTCGTAGGCGAGCCCCAGGCCGATCGCCTCCGGTACCGGGAACCATGCCACGCGCTGCCCCTCGGTGAGCGCGATGTCCTCCGCCGGCACATCGAGCCGCGCCGTGAACGTGTGCTCCATCCCGTAGGAGCGCGTCCGCGTCATCAGGTGCGTGACCTCCGCGGGCGGGATCCGGGCGCCGAGCTCCTCCTCCACCTCCCGCACGATGCACGCGAGCGGCGTCTCCGGCGGCTCGAGCATGCCGCCGGGCAGCGCCCACATCCCGGGGAACGGGATGGTCGGGATGTCGTCGCGCAGCTGCAGGAGGATCCGGCCGCTCCCGTCGACGAGCACCACCTGGCAGCCCTCGGGGAGCGCGGAGCCGTCGGTCACGGGGCCGTCGCCGCGTCCGGTCCGTCCATCGTGTGCGCCGTCATCGCGATCGCCGCGCGCGCGATGTCCTCCGCGGTCTCCTCGGATCCGAGCCCCGGCGACGCCCGCAGCGCCACCTCGGCAGCCGCGCGGTAGTCGGCCGCCACGTGCGCGAGCTTGGCGCGGCCGGTGTCGGTGAGCTCGAGGAAGACGCTGCGCCGATCCCGCGGGTTGGGTACGCGGTCGAGGAGCCCGGCGCCCACCAGCCGGTCGATCACCGCGGTCACGGCGCCCGTGCCCATGGAGATCTCGGAGGCGAGCAGCTTCGGGGTCATGCGGCCGAGGTCGCCGACGACGCTGATGACGGTCAGGTCGGTCGTGTTCATCCCGACGTCGTGGGCGATGCGCGTCCGCAGCTGCCGCTGCGCCGTCTCCACCATGTGCAGCGCGTTCGCGAGCGCGTCCACGGCCGCGGCGTCGCGGCGTCGCGGAGCGGTCTTCTCCGGGGTCATGGGCGGTGTCCCTGCGTCGGGGATCCGGGCGGATCCGGGTGCGGTCCAGCGACTGTAACGCGGCGCGAGGGGGCTCATCCGCTCCGCGAACGGCATGCCCCCCGCAGTGGGGGGATTGCGCGGAATCTGAGTAGCTGTATATTCGAGTTACTTGCAAAGCGAGTCAAACTTCCTCCCCGGGCCCACCCCGCCCGTCCCACCCCGATCCGCCAGGAGCCAGAACATGTCGAACCACATCGCCCCCGCCGCCAAGACCAAGCGCGTCCGCTTCGCCCCCCTCGCCATCGCGACCGGCGTCGCCGCGGCCGTCCTCCTCTCCGTCTCGATGTCCGGCACGCTGTCGGGCTTCGTCGCCTCGATCACCAACGACACCAACACGGCGGCCTCCGGCTCGCTCGTCATGCAGGAGTCGCAGGCCGGCGCCAACGGCGCCCCGACCGTCACCTGCCTCAGCACGAGCGCGGCGACCGGCGTCGACTCCAACGCCGCCACCTGCTCCACCATCAACAAGTTCGGCGGCTCGACCACGATGGTCCCCGGCCAGACGGTCACGAGCGTCGTCAACATCAAGAACGTCGGCACGTCGAAGGCCGCGACCTTCACGCTGACCCCGGGCGCGACCTGCACCCAGACCAAGAACGGCACGGTCAACGGCTCCGCCACCGACTTCTGCTCCAAGCTCAACGTCGTCATCACGGCCGCCGGCTCCACCGCGCCCGTCTTCTCCGGCACCGCCGCGACCCTCGCCGGCTCCTCCGCCAAGACGCTGACCGCCCTCGCCGCGAACGGCAGCACCGACTTCACGTTCGCCGTCACGCTCGACTCCTCCGCCGGCAACACGTACCAGGGCCTCGGTGCGTCGCTGCCCCTCACCTGGACCTTCGCGGCCTAGTCCCCGCACGACCCGGCGGGGCCGCCACGGCGGCCCCGCCCTCCGCGCGACCATCCCCACGCGCGCCCATCCCCATGAGCCCCTGACCCGGGAGGTGCCCCATGACCGACATCCAGGACCGCGCGACCGCCCCCGCGACCGCTCCCCTTCCCCCGACCGCCTCCGCGATCGACGCCCTCGAGATCGACGCCCTCGAGCTCGACCTCCTCGAGCTGGACCTCCTCGAGCTCGACGCCGTCGACCTCGAGCCCGTCGAGCGGGATGCCGTCGACCTGGACGTCCTCGTCACGGAGGAGGCGGACCTCGACCCCGCCTCCTCCGTCCTCCCCGCGCGCGGCGCCGCCCGCCGGGCCGCGCGCACCTCCCGCTCCGTCCGCCGCCGCACCGTCGTGATGTGGACGGCCACCGTCCTCCTCACGCTCCTCGTCGCGGCGACGCTCCTCTTCCAGGCCTCCGGCGGCCGCTGGTTCGTCGTGCAGACGCCGTCGATGGGCACCACGGCCCCCGTCGGCACGCTGCTGCTCACCACCCCCGTCCTCCTCGAGGACGTGCAGGTGGGCGACGTCGTCAGCTTCCACCCCTCCACCACCCCCGCCGAGACCTACACGCACCGCGTCATCGGGGTCGACGCCGACGGCCTCACCACCCGGGGCGACATCAACGGCGCCGTGGACCCGTGGAAGACCGACCAGGAGCACCTCGTCGGCGAGGCCACGACGATCCTCCCCGGCTTCGGCTGGCTCGCGAAGGGCCTGCCGCTGATGCTCGCGGGCCTCGTGATCGTGATGATCCTCACCCGCCTCATCGGCTCGCCCACGCACCGCGCCTCGATGCGCATGCTCGGCGGATCCCTCGTCGCCGCCTTCACCGTCTTCCTCCTGAAGCCGTTCGTCGGCCTCGTCGTCCTCGACGCCGTGACGGCCGGCAGCGACGTCCGCGCCACCGTCGTCAACACCGGCCTGCTGCCCATCCGGGTCGCGGCCGAGGGCGGCACCGCCACCTCCGTCGTCTCCGGCGCGGTCGGCACGATCACCGCCCCCGCCGGCGAGGCCGGGAAGTTCCACGACATCTCGTCCACGCTCGACCTGCCGCTCTGGGGCTGGGTCGTCTTCTTCGGCCTCTGCGCCGTCCCCCTCCTCTACACGCTGGTCGTCGGCCTCCCCGCCGAGGAGGAGCGCCGCGCATGAGCGTCGTCGCCCGCCTCCTCGGCCGCGCATCCGCCGCGGACGCTCGCCCCCGCCGCGCCCCGCGCCTCGCCGGGATCGCGGCCGCCGTCTCCGCGGCCGCCCTCGGCGCCGTGCTTCTCCTCGCGCCGGGCACGAACGGCGCGTACACCGCCGCGATCACCAACACGAACAACAGCGCCGCCTCGTCGGCCGCGTTCTTCACCTGCTCGAGCGCGTTCGCGGCCGACAAGGCCAACGCCGTCTTCGCCTACGCGCTGAACGAGGCGAGCGGATCCACGACGGCCACCGACGCCGCGACCGGCGCCTACCCCGGCACCTACCGCGGATCCATGACCAGCACGAGCGTCAGCCCGCAGGCCTGCCCCCGCGACGCCGGCGGCGCCTACACGCTGAACGGGTCCACGAGCCAGCTCACCAACTCGCTCATGGCGCAGGGGCCCTCGACCTTCAGCACCGAGCTCTGGTTCAAGACCACGGTGAAGGGCGGCAAGCTCATCGGCTTCGGCAACTCGGCCACCGGATCCTCGTCGGCCTACGACCGCCACACCTACGTCTCCACGACCGGGCAGCTCGTCTTCGGCACCTACAACAACGGCTACCAGACGCTCACGAGCCCGGCGAACGTCGCCGACGGCGCCTGGCACCACGTGGTCTCGACCATGTCGCCGAGCACGGGAATGATCCTCTACGTCGACGGCGCGCGCGTCGCCGGCAACACGGCGTTCACCGCGCCGGAGAGCAACACCGGCTACTGGCGGATCGGCTACGACAACACGTCGGGTTGGCCGAACCCGGGCAACAACTACTTCACGGGCAGCATGCGCTTCGCCGCGCTCTACAAGACGGCGCTCACGGCGACGCAGGTCAAGGCCCACTACGACGCCGGCCGCTGACCGGCTTCGGACGCGAGAGGAGGGACGGCCGTCGGGCCGTCCCTCCTCGTGTGTGCGTGCGTGCGTGCGTCGGATCAGCTCGCGGGCACCACGTCCCAGTGCTCGCGGATGAGGCCGCCGTCGACGCGGAAGACGTCGGCCGCGAGGTACGGGTCGTCCGCCTTCGCGCCGACCGGCTGCGAGAGGATCCAGACCAGGTCGCCGTCCGAGATCGAGACCACCGCCTGCTGCGCCGGGAACTGCGCGCCGCCCGAGAAGAACGCCTTCAGCGCGGCCGTGCCGTTCGCGGCGACGGTGTTGTGCTGGAGGTACGCCGGGTCGAACGAGCGGTCGAGCACGCTCGGGTCGTGGTCCTTGAAGAGGGTGTCGTAGGCGCTCACGGCCAGCTGCCGGTTCGCCTCCTCCTGCTCCTCGGTGGGCGCCGGCTTCCCGGCCGATCCCTGGTAGAGGTCGCTGAACATGGTGTTCGTGTTGCCGCTCGCGGGCGTGCCCTGCGGCACCGGCTGGTCGAACGACCAGTGCTCGTCGATCTGGCCGTTCGGAGCGACGCGGAACACGTCGAGCGCCGCCTCGCCGGTGCGCTCGTCGTCCGGGTTCGCGGTGATCTGCCAGTGCACGGCCACGAGGTCGCCGTCGGCGCCGATGTGCTTGACGACGGCCTGCGCGCCGGGGATGCGCGCGTGCGCCTGCACGAACTCGTCGAGCAGGCCGCCGGGGCCGGCCTTCGACCCGTGCGAGGTGGCGTCCGGGGCGACGGCCGCGATGACCGCGGACTGCGCGGCCTCGCTGGTCGGATCCGGGAACGCGGCGGCGATCAGCTTCGAGACGGCGTCCGCGTTGGCCGACTCCGTGGCGGAGTCGGTGCGGTCGGCCGTGGTGCCGCCGTCGCCCGCGGGAGCGGTGGCGACGATGGGGGAGGCGTCGGTGGCGGGGTCGGCGGAGGCCGCGGAGGATCCGGCGGCCTGGCAGCCGGCGAGGACGACGACGCCAGCGAGCGCGGCGGTGCCGCGCGCGAGCAGGGACACGGGAGTTCGTTGAATGCTCATGCATCCACGATGGGGGTGGTGGCTGGGAAGCTCCGATGTGCATGGACGGCCCGCTGATCGGGAGATCCTGTTATGCGCGACGCCCGCGGTCGAGGTGGACGGGCGGGGGCCTGGCCCCCGGCGGACAGCCGCCCCGCCGGATCCCGCGTCCGTTCCGAATTGAGTGGACCGGGTCCCGAGTCGCCCGGCAGGGGCCCCCTCGCTGCGCATGCGAGGGGGCTTCCCTGCGTGCGGCGTCGCGATCCGCCGGGCGCACGAGGAACGGCCCGGCGTCGTGGGCCGGGCCGTTCCTGGTGCTGCTGCGGGGGTCGAGCCCCGGGTGGGTGCTACTTGGTGTTGACGGTGATCTTGGCGATGCCGACGACGAGCTGGTCGGTGACGGCCGTGGTGCCGAAGGTGCTGTTCAGCAGCGACGCGGCGTCGGGGCTGACCTTGACCGTGGTGCCCTCGAGGACGGCGTTGTCGCCCTCCATCGCGAGGGGCTTCAGGGTCGTGCCGTCGAGGTTGAAGATGTAGACGTCCTTCATGACCTCGCCGTCGCCGACCTGGACCGAGCCGGTGAGGCGGCTGGTGCCGGGGTCGATGACGAAGTCGGTGAGCTTCACGACGGTGGAGCCGGCGGTGAGGCTGATGCCGGAGCCGGAGTGGTCGATCTCGCCCTGGACGTAGGGGCGGTAGGACTGCTGCGGGTCGAAGTACTTCACGTTGCCGCCGGTGATGGGGAACGCGAGGGTGCCGGTGGCGCCGTCGAGGGTCGCGGTGCCGATGACGCCGGGCGTCAGGCCCAGGGTCGTGAGGGCGCCGGTGAAGCCGGAGTCGAGCGTGACCTTCGTGTCGACGCCGGTCAGGGTCGGGATCGACGCGAGCGGCGTGGGGTTCGCCTCGGTCGTCGCGGTCGCGGCGGGCTTCGAGGACGACGATCCGGAGTCGGCGGTCTGCGGCGGCGTGGAGCACGCGGCGAGCCCGACGACGAGGAAGCCGGCGGTGGTGAGGCCCAGGAGGGACTTCGAGATGTTGCGCATGGTGGATCCTTCGGTCGGGGCGGCCGAGCGGCCGCCGGTTGGAGTCGACAGGGCATTCGGCACCCCTCCCGAAGTCGATGGGTCCGTGATGCGAACGTGACCTGATCGGCCCTCTCCTGGGAGTTGAGCCGCTTGCGCTCAGGTTCGGCGGATCCGACTTGACGCCGGACGGGGCTCCGGTAGAGTTGAGTCATCGCGGCTCAAGTAGCAACGCCGCTGACGAAGCGGCACCGCGAGCGAGACTCCGCGGCTCACCCCGCGTCACCCACGAAGCGACCCCGTGATCCGGGCGCCGCGGCAACAGAAGGAGAACACCCCATGGCTCGTGCAGTAGGAATCGACCTGGGTACCACCAACTCGGTGGTCTCGGTCCTGGAGGGCGGAGAGCCCACCGTCATCGCCAACGCCGAGGGCGCGCGCACCACGCCGTCCGTCGTCGCGTTCACCAAGGACGGCGAGGTGCTGGTCGGCGAGACCGCCAAGCGCCAGAACGTCACCAACGTCGACCGCACCATCTCGTCGGTCAAGCGCCACATGGGCACCGACTGGACCGTCGGCATCGACGACAAGAAGTACACGTCGCAGGAGCTGTCCGCCCGCATCCTCGGCAAGCTCAAGCGCGACGCCGAGCAGTACCTGGGCGACTCGGTGACCGACGCGGTCATCACCGTCCCCGCGTACTTCAACGACGCCGAGCGCCAGGCCACGAAGGAGGCCGGCGAGATCGCGGGCCTCAACGTGCTGCGCATCATCAACGAGCCGACCGCGGCGGCCCTCGCCTACGGCCTCGACCGGGGCAAGGAGGACGAGCTCATCCTCGTCTTCGACCTCGGCGGCGGCACGTTCGACGTGTCCCTCCTCGAGGTGGGCAAGGACGACGACTTCAGCACCATCCAGGTCCGCTCCACCGCGGGCGACAACCGCCTCGGCGGCGACGACTGGGACCAGCGCATCGTCGACCACCTCGTCAAGCGCTTCAAGGAGTCGACGGGCGTCGACGTCTCGAACGACAAGATCGCCAAGCAGCGCCTCAAGGAGGCCGCGGAGCAGGCGAAGAAGGAGCTCAGCTCCTCCACCAGCACGAGCATCCAGCTGCCCTACCTCTCCCTCACGGAGAACGGCCCGGCCAACCTCGACGAGACGCTGACCCGCGCCAAGTTCGAGGAGCTGACGAACGACCTGCTCGAGCGCACCCGCAAGCCCTTCGAGGACGTCATCCGCGAGGCCGGCGTCTCGGTCGGCGACGTGGCCCACGTGGTCCTCGTCGGCGGATCCACCCGCATGCCCGCCGTCGTCGACCTCGTGAAGAAGCTCACGGGCGGCAAGGAGCCCAACAAGGGCGTCAACCCGGACGAGGTCGTCGCCGTCGGCGCCGCGCTCCAGGCCGGCGTGCTGAAGGGCGAGCGCAAGGACGTCCTGCTCATCGACGTCACCCCCCTGAGCCTCGGCATCGAGACCAAGGGCGGCATCATGACCAAGCTCATCGAGCGCAACACGGCCATCCCGACCAAGCGCAGCGAGACCTTCACCACGGCCGACGACAACCAGCCGTCCGTCGCGATCCAGGTCTTCCAGGGCGAGCGCGAGTTCACCCGCGACAACAAGAACCTCGGCACCTTCGAGCTCACCGGCATCGCGCCGGCGCCCCGCGGGATCCCGCAGGTCGAGGTCACCTTCGACATCGACGCCAACGGCATCGTGCACGTGTCCGCCAAGGACAAGGGCACCGGCAAGGAGCAGTCGATGACCATCACGGGCGGATCCTCGCTCGGCAAGGAGGACATCGAGCGCATGGTGCGCGAGGCCGAGGAGCACGCGGCGGAGGACAAGACGCGCCGCGAGCAGGCCGAGGTCCGCAACAACGCGGAGCAGCTCGCCTACTCGATCGACAAGCTCATCAAGGAGAACGACGACAAGCTCCCCGAGGACGTCAAGTCCGAGGTCCAGGGCGACGTCGACGGCCTGAAGAGCGCCCTCGCCGGCGACGACGAGGCCGCGGTCAAGACCGCGTTCGACAAGCTGTCCGCGAGCCAGACCAAGCTCGGCGAGGCCATCTACGCGCAGGGCCAGCAGGAGCAGGCCCAGGCGGAGACGCCCGAGGGCGCGCCCGAGGCGAAGAAGGACGACGAGGACATCGTCGACGCCGAGGTCGTGGACGAGGACGAGGACAAGAAGACCGACCGATGACCGAGGACACCGCGAACGGCGAGGGCCGCGTGCCCGACGACGCCACGCCCGAGGACGAGGGGGCCGAGCGGTCGGCCTCCTCGGCCCCGGCCGGGCCCGACGCCACGGCGGACGCGGCGGCCGACCAGGCCTCCGTCCCCGGCGTGGACGGCGCGTTCGTCGAGGCCGAGGGCCCCGACGTCGAGACGACCGACGCCATGGACGAGGAGCTCCAGGACCTCATCGAGCAGACCCGGAACGAGCCCGTCGAGGGCGACTCCGAGCACCTCGCGGACCTGAAGCGCGTGACCGCCGAGTACGCGAACTACCGCAAGCGCACCGAGGCCAATCGCGAGATCGAGCGCCAGCGCGCGGTCGGCGACGTCGTGAAGGGCATCCTCCCGGTGCTCGACGACCTCGACCGCGCCGAGAAGCACGGCGACCTCGCGGAGGGCGGACCGCTCACCGCGATCGTCGCCAAGCTGCGGACGAACGTGGAGCGCATCGGGCTGGTGAAGGTGGGCGCCGTGGGCGACGCCTTCGACCCGCAGGTGCACGAGGCGATCTTCCAGAAGCCGAACCCCGAGGTCCAGGTGGACACCGTGGCGGACGTCGTCGAGAGTGGCTACTACATCGGCGAGACGCTGCTGCGGGCCGCGAAGGTCGTCGTCGACAAGCCGGAGTAGCGCCATCGACCGCAGCATCGATCCGGCTGCACCCACCCCGGTCCGGGCGCCCGCACGCGCGGGCGCCCGGACCGGGTCGTGCGGCACCCACCACGAGAAGAAGAAGGGAGGCGTCTGATGGCCAGCCAGGACTGGTTCGACAAGGACTTCTACAAGGTCCTCGGAGTGTCCAAGGACGTCTCGGAGGCCGACCTCAAGAAGGCCTACCGCAAGCTCGCCCGGCAGTACCACCCGGACAGCAACCCGGATCCGTCGGCCGAGGCGCGCTTCAAGGAGATCAGCGAGGCGAACGCCGTGCTGTCCGACAAGGAGCAGCGCCGCGAGTACGACCAGGTGCGCGCGATGGGATCCGGCGCCCGCTTCAGCGCGCCCGGCGCCGGCGCCCAGGGCGGCGGCTTCGAGGACGTGTTCGGCGGCATGTTCGGCCAGCAGGCCGGCGGCCGCGGACGACGTGCCGGGTTCGGATCCGGCCAGCCGCAGTACGGCCAGGGCGGGTTCGAGGACATCCTCGGCGGCATGTTCGGCAACGGCGGCTTCGGCCAGTCGACCGGCGGCTACCGCGGGTACGGCGCGCCCACCAAGGGCCGCGACGTGACGGCGTCGACCACTATCGACTTCCTCACCGCGGTGCAGGGCGACGTCGTGCGCCTGCAGGACTCCGACGGGCGCCCCATCACGGTGCGCGTGCCGGCCGGGGTCACCGACGGGCAGAAGATCCGCCTCGCCGGCAAGGGCGAGCCCTCCGGCGACGGCGGCGCGTCGGGCGACATCATCCTCACCGTGCACGTGCGCCCGCACCCCGTGTTCGAGCGGGACGGGCTGAACCTCCGCGTCAACGTGCCCGTCACGTTCCCGGAGGCCGCGCTCGGCGCGACCATCGAGGTGCCGACGCTCGGCGGCGACCCGGTGCGGCTGAAGGTCACGCCGGGCACGTCCAGCGGCAAGGTCCTGCGCGTCAAGGGCCGCGGCGTCACGACCGCGAAGGGCACGGGCGACCTGCTCGCGCGCATCGAGGTCGCGGTGCCGTCGCGCCTCACCGACGCCCAGCGCGTGGCGCTCGACGCGTTCGCCAGCTCGGGACCCGTCGAGGACCCGCGCGCCGACCTCCTCGAGCGGGCCAGGAGCTGACGTGGATCCCCGCGACGCGATGGACGAGGACGCCCCCGTCTTCGTGATCTCCGTGGCGGCGGAGCTCTCGGGCATGCACCCGCAGACGCTCCGGCAGTACGACCGCCTCGGGCTCGTGTCGCCCACCCGCACGGCCGGGCGCTCCCGCCGCTACTCGATGCGCGACATCGTGCAGCTGCGGGAGGTCGCCCGGCTGGGCGCGGAGGGCGTGAGCCTGGAGGGCATCGCGCGGATCCTCGAGCTCGAGAACCAGGTGTCCGAGCTCCGCGGCCGCGTCCGCCAGCTCGAGTCCGCGCTCGCGGACGAGCTGCTCTCCCGGCCCGGCCGCCGCGTGTTCGCGGCCCGCGGCGACGGCGACGTGGTGTCGCTGCGCGCGGGCGTGCGGCCCTCGCGACAGACCGAGGTCGTGCTCTACCGCGCGGCCCTGGCCGGCCCCGGCGACGACCGGGACGCCGGCGGGCGCGACGCGCGGTGACCAACGCCACCGGATCCGCGGCGACCGCCGACGACCTCCTCGACCTGGGCGCGCTCCGGCGCCGGCCCGACGTCGAGGCCGAGAACCTCTTCGCGGCCGACGCCGCGGATCGCCTGCTCCTCGACGAGCTGCTCGCGCTCCTCGCGGATGCGGCCGCCGCCGGTCGGCCCGTGACGCCCGACGAGGTCGTCGTGGTCGGCGACCAGTACGGCGCGCTCGCGCTCGGGGCCGCCGCGGCGCTCCGGCGTGCGGGGGCGACGGAGCCGATGCGGATCCGCGTGCACCAGGACGCGCTCGTCTCCGAGACGGCGCTCGACCTCAACGCCCGGGACCTCGGCACGACCGTCGCGTTCGCGCACCACGGGCTCGACGAGGCCCTCGCCGTCGGCGCCCGGGTGGTCCTCGCGCGCCTCCCGCGCAGCCTCGACGCGCTCGACGAGTGGGCCGGCGTGGTGGCGCGCGCGGCGGCCGACGACGTCACCGTGCTCGCGGGCGGGCGGATCAAGCACATGGCGCCCGCGATGACCGACGTGCTCCGCCGGTCCTTCGGCGACGTGCACGCCACGCTCGCCCGGCAGAAGTCGCGCGTGCTCGTGGCGCGCGGGCCCGTGCGCGACGCCGCGGCCGACGCCTTCCCCCGCCGCGAGTCGCACCCGGACCTCGGCCTCGAGGTGCGGGCGCACGGCGCCGCGTTCGCGGGCGCGCGCATCGACATCGGCACGCGCTTCCTGCTCTCGTTCCTGCCGGACCTGCCGGCGGATGCGCGCAGCGCCGTCGACCTCGGCTGCGGCACGGGCGTCATCGCCTCGGCCGTCGCGCTCGCCCGGCCCGGCATGCGCGTGATCGCGACCGACCAGTCGTGGGCGGCCGTCGCGTCGGCCCGCGCCACCGTCGCGGCGAACGGGCTGGGGGAGCGGGTGACCGTGGTGCGCGACGACGCGGGCTCGACCGTGCCCGACGGGTCCGTCGACCTCGTGCTCCTCAACCCGCCGTTCCACACGGGCGCGACCGTGCACGCGGGCCTCGCCGAGCGCCTCTTCCGCTCCGCCGCCCGCATGGTGCGCCCCGGCGGCGAGCTCTGGACCGTGTACAACAGCCCGCTCGGCTACCGGCCGCAGCTCACGCGCCTCGTCGGGCCGACCCGCGAGGCGGGACGGAACGCGAAGTTCACGGTCGCCGTCTCGACGCGGGCGGATCCGCGGGCCTAGCCTCGGGCCACCGCCGGCGGCCGCCCGGCGCCGCGCCGCCCGCTCACCGAGGAGCCGCCATGCCCACCTTCCGCACCCGCGTCCTGCAGGCTCGCGTGAACGCGACGGGGCTGCCCGTGCCGCCCGAGGCGCTCGACGAGCTGGGCGCCGGGAAGCGGCCGGCCGTGGTCGTGACCGTCGCGGGCCACTCCTACCGCACGACCGTCGGCACCATGGGCGGGCAGCACCTGCTGCCGCTGAGCGCCGCGCATCGCACCGCGTCCGGGATCGCCGCCGACGACGAGGTCGAGGTCACGATCGAGCTCGACGCCGTGCCGCGCGACGCCGTGCTCCCCGAGGAGGTCGCCGCCGCGGGTCAGGGACCCGTGGTCAGGACGCCGCGCCTCCGGACGTCGGCGGATCCAGCACCAGCAGGTCGCCGATCTCGCAGTCGAGCGCGCGGCACACCGCCACGAGCGTGGAGTAGCGCACCGCCCGCGCCCGGTCGTTCTTCAGCACCGACAGGTTCACCTGGCTGACCCCCACGATCGCGCTGAGCCGCGTCAGCGTCATGCCGCGCGCGGCGAGCAGCTCGTCGAGCCGGCAGTGCACGCCGGTGGGGCCGTCGTCGTCGGCCGCCATCAGACGAGGCCGCGGGTGTCGCGCTGCAGCCGCTCGCCGTGCTCGACCACGAGGCCCACGATCATCAGGGCGAAGCCGAGGGCGATCGTCGAGAGGTCGACCTCGGCGACCACCGGCCAGAAGCCCTCGAGGCCGTCCAGCGGGTCGTTGAGCTCGCCGCCGACGAGCCACGCGACGCCCGTGCCCACCGCCAGTGAGAGGAGCGCCGCGATCATCACCGTGCCGCCCGCGAGCGTGACCACGAGGCTGACGCGGCGGGCGAGCGGATCCGGCCGGAGCAGCCGCCGGGCCAGGATCGCGACCGTGCCCGCGAGCGCGAGGCCGACCGACGCGTCGAGCGCGATGCGGACCACGTGCATCGCGACGATGCCGTCCGACAGCTCGCCGACCGCGACGTCCGCCGTGCGGTAGGCGCCGGAGCGCAGGTCGGCGGATCCGGCGTCGGCGCGCGCGGGGAGGTCGCCGCGCATCTCGAGCGAGGTGCGGACGACGCCCGTGCGGATCGTCTCGACGGCGACGAGGGCGGCGCTCACCGCGACCGCGAGCATCACGAGCAGCGCGACGACGAACGCCAGCCGGAGCACGAGGCGCGTGCTCTGCGCGGCGACGGCGGGTCCGGCGGTGGAGGTGCTGCTCATGGTGGCGTCCTATCGATCGTCGTTGCAACGAATGTCGATAGGGTCCCACGGGCGCGGGGCGGTGTCCACCCCGCAGCGCGCGCGGATCAGACCGGGTGCGAGCGGAACCACTCCAGGAGCCAGCGGGCCCGCGACGGCGCGTCCGGGCGCGCGGCGGCCTCGGCGGGCCGGTCCAGGAAGTCGTCGTAGCCGTCGAGGCGGGCGACGGTCGCGTCGTCCACCGTGCGGAACGCCATCTTCCAGGCCGGGAACGCCCGCTCGGTGATGGACTCGTCGAGGAGCAGGCGCACCTCGGTGTGCCGGGTGTCGGCGGCGATGACGGCGAACACGTCCCGCACCGCGTCGTCGGGCCCCTCGAGCACCTGCATGAAGCGCCCGTCCCGATGCAGGAGCATGCCGGTGAGCCCGGATTCCTCGTTGTTGCGGACGCACTGGTGCAGGAGCTCCGCCAGGTCGTCGTCGGTCAGGTCCCGCGTTGCGGTGCTGGTGTAGACGGTCGTGCGCATGGATCCCCCTCGTGCTTCCCTCCATCCTCGCGCGTCCGAGGGCTCATCGGGGGCACCGGCGTCTCCTCGGTGCGCCGCGGGGACAGGGGCCGGGCCCGGGGAGGAGCGACCGCGCCGGGCGGGCGGAGCGGGCCGGGTGTCGCGCCGGACGGTGCGATGGCTCGGTGCGACGGCCCGGCGCGACCGCCCGGTCAGGCGTCCCGGCCGCCCAGGGTCCAGGTGCGGACGTGCTCCCAGGTGAGCGTCGTCCACCAGCGGCCGGACCAGTCCGGGCTCGCCGTGCGGTACATGACCACCGTGTCGCCGAGGAACCCGTCGGGCACGGGCTGGTCGAGCCCGCGGATGAAGTCGCCGACCTCGTCGTGCAGGTCGGGGCGCACGAGGAGGTCGTGCGAGGCCAGGGAGAGGTGCGCGCGGAAGCGCGCGGGGTCGAACGAGTGGTGCTCCGGGGAGTCCATGGGTCGGCGGAACGGGGCGGCGACGCGGTCGATGTCCGCCGCGAGCGCGAGCAGCTCGGCGTTCTTGCTGCCGTCGGCCCGCTCGTCGACGTCGTAGACGAAGCCGAAGCCCTGATCGCGGACGCCCGCGTTGTGCACGGGGAACGCGGGGCGGTCGGCGAGGAGCGCGGTGACCGCCTCGATCACCCGGGCCTCGTCGTGCCCGAACGGCTGGCTGCCGATGAGGGTCGCGTGCGGGGGGAAGGCGCCCGCGGAGACGAGGCCGTACTGCGCGCGGATCTGGTCGGTGACGACGGTCACGGCGCGGCAGGTGCGCGGGTCGGGACGGAGGAAGATCCCGTAGCGGTAGGGGTCGCTGTCGTCGCGGGGGAGCAGCGACGGGCGCAGGTCGACGCGGCCGGCCGCCGCGGGCTCGATGTCGGGTGCCGCGATGTCGTAGGCGGTGGGGTCGTCGTGGTCCATGCGGGATCCTCCTGCGGCGTCGTCCGGGCGGAGGGAACGTTCCCACCGCGACCGACACGGTGCCACATCGACGCCCCCCCGGGGACGGCCGCGGGGTGAACGGGGGATGGACGGCGGGTGCCGGCGGACGGCGCGGCGGCCGGGCGCGACGCTCGTGCGCGACGACGCGGGGGCATCGCCGTCCGGGCTACTGCGACAGCCAGTGGTCGTAGTCGGGGATGTCGATGGGGGAGGTGAGCGTGGCGCCGAGCTCGTCGTCCTCGGGCAGGTCCACGGTCAGGAAGACGAGGGGGATGCCCGGGCTCACCAGCACGTCGACCACGCGCGCGCCCGCGAGCCCGACGCGGACCATGGCGCCGCCCTCGCGCACGGCCGCCAGCGCGCGGCGCTGCACGTCCCCGGGGTCCTGGTCGTCCGCGAGCACGTAATCGCGGCCGCTGATGTGCATCGTCGTGCGCTGCTGCATGCTGCCTCCCGCCTCCATCCCACGCGCGTCGGCGCGGATCGCCCACCCCCTTGCCGAGGAGGGGGAGCAGGGGTTACGGGCGCCCGCGAGGCGGATGCCGGAGCGCGGCGGCGGGGCGATCCGCGCCCGGCGTCGTGTGCATCCGCCGCACGCTCACGGCAGGCGCCGGCGGCACGCGCCGGCCGCACGCGCGCCGCGTCAGCCGCGGAGGCGGACGGCGGTCCTGCCGGGGATCAGCTCGCCGTCGACCGCGGTGTGGCACGTGCCCGAGACGCTTCCGTCGATGCGGTCGACCACGGCGTCGACCGCGAGCGCGCCGATCACCGGGATCGGCTGGCGCCACGAGGTGAAGCCGATCAGCTCGCTCGTGAACGGCGGCAGGCCGTCGTAGCCGGTGACGGAGATGTCGTCGGGGGCCGTGATCCCGCGGCGCGCGAGCCCGTCGAGGATCGCGAGGGCCCAGAGGTCGCTCGGCGCCATGAGGGCCGTGATCCCGCCCGCGTCCACGAGCGCCTGGGCGAGTCCGTCCGCGCCGTCGATGTGGCCGTCGGCGTGGTCGTCCGCGCGGACGTGCACCACGTCGAGGCCGAGCTCGCGCAGCCGGTCGAGCATGGCGTGCGTGCGGGCCGAGATGGTGAGCGAGTGGCGCGGGCTGAGGGTCACGACGGCGACGCGGCGATGGCCGAGCGACGCCACGTGGTCGGCGAGGCCGTGCCCGCCCGTGGTCTCGTCGCAGTAGACGCTGCTGAGCGCCGGGTCGACCTCGGGGCGGCCGGCGACGACCGTGGGGATCCGCCGGGCCGACGGCAGGATGTCCTCCACCGGGAGCGCGCCGCTGCAGACGACGAGGCCCTCCACTCGCAGCGACACCAGCGTCTCGAGGGCCTTGCGCTCCTCCTGCACGTCGAAGGCGCCGAAGCCCGTGGCCGTGACGACCCGGTAGCCGCGCTCCGACGCGCGCTGCTGCAGCGCCGTGAGCAGGTGCCCGTAGAAGGGGGTGGACGCGTCGCGCACCAGCACCCCGAGCGTGTGGGTGCGATGGGCGGACATGCTGCGGGCGTGCGCGTTCGGCACGTAGCCGATCTCGTCGGCGGCGGCGCGGACGGCCAGCTGCGTGGCCGCGGCGACGCCCGGGGCGCCCGAGAGCGCGCGGGACACGACCGACTTGGAGACGCCCGCGCGCGCGGCGACGTCGTGGATGGTGGGGGAGTCGTCGATGCGCCTCATGCGCGGGGCCCGGCGGTCGTGCGCGTCGCCGCGGGGGCTGCCGCGCGGGCTGGTGCTGGCGCGGATGGGAGCGCGATCTCGGAAGCGGTCCGGAGGGCGGGGTCGGAGGGCACGGGTCCACGGTAGCGACGTGCGGGGGCGGGTGGAGGCGTCGCGGGTCGCGCGTCGCGCGGATGGGGCGGCGGGGTCAGCGGGGGCGGTCGGTGCGGCGGGTGCGGCGGGCGTCGGCGTCGACGTCGGTGTCCCCGTCGGCGTCCCCGTCGGCGTCCGCGTCCGCGTCCGCGTCCGGAGCGGGGGCCGGGTCGGGTGACGCGGGAGGCGAGGTCGCGGCGAGGTCGGCGCCCGGGGCGGCGGCGCCAGGTGGCGTCGGGGCCGGCGGCAGGGGCAGGCCCGTGGCGCTCGCGCCGAGGCGGCGGCCGATGGCGCGGCACACCGGGGCGACGAGGTCGACGAGCCGCGGCGGGGATCCGGCCTCCGCGCGCCGGCGTGCGTCGTGCAGCGGGTCGTCGTCGGCGGGGTCGCCCGGCCAGGTGTCGTGCAGGGCGCGGAGGCGCTCCCGGAGGAGGTCGTCGTCGCGGTCGGGGCTGCTCAGCATCGGCGCGCTCCGTCGGCACGGGCCGGATCGGGCCGCCGGGTGGCCGCGCGGCGCGCGCGGCGGGCGACGGCGTGCGGGGGTGGGACGGGCGTCATGGGACCTCGGGCGCGGATCGGGGACGGGATCGCACGAGGGTACGGGGTGGGCGGATCCGGCCGGTCGGCTCCTGCACATGGGCGGCAGCGCGGATCCGTCCGGCACATCGCCGCCGGGCGCCGGATGGGCTCCGGCCGCGGCCTACGCTCGCCCCATGACCCCCTCGCGCCCGGCCGACCGGCCCGTCCCGCCCGCCGACGGCGCTGCTGCTGCCGACGCTGCCGGCGCTGCCGCGGACGGCGTCGCTGCCGACGCTCCCGGCGCCGCCGACGACGGCGTGTGGCGCGTGCGCGAGCTGCGGCTCGACCGGCGGCACCGGGAGGTCGCGGTGCGCATCGCGGGCGGGAGCGTCACGCTCGCGGATCCCGCCGCGCCGGTGCGCGATCGGCTCGACCTCAGCGTGTCCGACGGCGTCGTCGACCGGCACGTGCACCTCGGGCTCGTCGACCACGCGGCGCTCGCCGGATCGGCCGTCACGGCGGTCGTTGACCTGGGGTGGGATCCCGTAGCGATCGCGCGCATCGCGGCCCGCCCGCCTGCCGGGGTTGCCGTCCGGTACGCGGGTCCGTTCCACACCGCCGTGGGGGGTTACCCGTCCGACCGGCCCTGGGCACCGGCTGCCGCGGTGCGCGAGGTGGCGCGCGCGGAGGACGCGGCGGGGGCCGTCGCGGCGGCGCGGGCGGGCGGATCCTCCGCCGTGAAGATCGTGCTGCACGACGGCGGGCCGCTCCTCCCGGACGACGTGCTGGCGGCGCTCGTCGACGCCGCGCACGACGCCGGGCTCCCGGCCGCGGTGCACGCGGAGGGCGCGGGCCAGGCCGGGCGGGCGATCCGCGCGGGCGCCGACGTGCTCGTGCACGTGCCGTGGACCGAGCGGCTCGACGACGCGACGCTGCGGGAGTCGGCAGCGCGCGACGTGCTCTGGATCTCGACCCTCGCGATCCACGAGGGCGCCGACCTCGACGCCGCCCTCGACAACGCGCGCCGGTACCGCGCGGTCGGCGGCCGCGTGGCGCATGGCACCGACCTCGGCAACGGCGACCTGCCCGTGGGGCTCAACGCGCGCGAGATCCAGCTGCTCGGCGAGGTCGGGCTCCGCGGCGACGCCCTGCTCGACGCGGTGCTGGGGAGCGCGCCCGGCGGCATCGCGCACGCGCTGGCCAGCGCGGACCCGCTGCCCGACGCGGCGGACGCGACCGCGGACGAACTGGTCGCCTGGCTCCGCGGCGCCCACCGGCTCGGGGAGGAGGACCTGCGCGGCTGAGGCCCGGGTTGTCCGCGGACATGAGGTTAGGCTAACCTCACCTATCGTGACCTCCCCCGCTCCGACCTCGCCGATCCCGCGCGCCGTCGACCCGGGGTCGGCCGCAGACGCCCCGGCCGAGGCCGCGGCGCCGGCCGCAGGCCCCGCGGGCGCGGGCCCCGCGGCCACAGGCACCGCCCGCCCCGCCGCATCCGCCCTCGCGGCCCGCGACATCACCGTCGCGTACGGCGACACGGCCGTCGTGCACGGCGCCGGCCTCGAGATCCGGCCGGGCTGCGTCACCGTGCTCGTCGGCCCCAACGGCAGCGGCAAGTCGACCCTCCTGCGCACCATGGCCCGGCTGCAGGCGGCGCGCTCCGGATCCCTCGCGCTCGTCGAGGAGGAGGGCGCCGAGACCGACGCCCTCGACCTCTCCCTGCGCCGCTTCGCCCGCCGCGTCGCGCTCCTCACGCAGGGACGGCCGACGCCCGGCGGCCTCAGCGTCCGCGACGTCGTCGAGTTCGGCCGGTACCCGCACCGCGGCCGCTTCGGCGGGGCGGATCCCGAGGGCCGCGCCGCCGTCGACCGCGCCCTCGACCTCACGGGCCTCGTCGCGCTCGCCGACCGCGGCGTCGACCAGCTCTCGGGCGGCCAGCTCCAGCGGGTCTGGCTCGCGAGCTGCCTCGCGCAGGAGACCGGCGTGCTGCTCCTCGACGAGCCCACCACCTACCTCGACCTCCGCTACCAGGTCGAGCTCCTCGACCTGGTGCGCGACCTCGCCGACGACGGCCGCATCGCCGTCGGCGTCGTCCTCCACGACCTCGATCAGGCCGCCGCGCTCGCCGACACCGTCGCGCTGCTCTCCGACGGCCGAATCGTGAAGACCGGCACCCCATCCGAGGTGCTGACCCCCGACCTCCTCACCGAGGTCTACGGCATCCCCGTCGAGGTCCACGCGGACCCGACGACGGGCAGCCTGCGCACCCGCGCGGTCGCCCGCCACCACCACAGGAACGAGAGGCTCCACCCGTGATCACGAGACGACGCACCCTGGCGATGACCGCCCTCGCCGCCGCGACAGCGCTCACGCTGACCGCATGCGGCACCACCGAGGAGGCATCCACGGGCGCCGGATCCACGCCGGGCGCCGCGTCCATCACCCTCACCGACGGCACGGGCGCGGAGGTCACGCTCGACGGACCCGCGACCAAGGTCGTCGGCACCGAGTGGAACGTCGTGGAGAACCTCGTGTCGCTGGGCGTGGATCCGGTCGGCGTCGCGGACGTCGAGGGCTACGGCGCGTGGTCGTCGGCCGTCCCGCTCGTGAACGAGCCCGCCGACATCGGCACGCGCGGCGAGCCCAGCGTGGAGACCATCGCGTCGCTCGCGCCCGACCTCATCGTCGCGACCACCGACCTGCCCGCGGACGCCGTCGAGCAGCTCAAGGCGATCGCGCCGGTGCTGCAGGTGAAGTCTGCCGACGGCACGAAGCAGATCCAGCAGAGCGAGGACAACCTCGAGCTCATCGCGAAGGCGACCGGCACCGAGGACAAGGCGACCGAGGTCATCGGCGCCTACGACCAGGCCGTCTCCGACGCCAAGGCCGCGCTCGACGCGGCCGGCCTCGCGGGCTCCAAGTTCCTGTTCGCGGACGCGTACGTGGACGCCGGGCAGGTCACCGTCCGCCCGTTCGGGAAGGGCTCGCTCGTCGGCGACGTGACCGCCGAGCTCGGCCTCGAGAACGCCTGGACCGGCGAGGTCGACCCCGCCTACGGCCTCGGATCCACCGACGTCGAGGGCCTCACCACCGTCGGCGACGTGCAGTTCCTCTACAACTCGAACTCCTCGCAGGGCGACGACCCGTTCGCGTCCACGCTCGCGGGCAACGCCGTCTGGCAGTCGCTCCCGTTCGTGACGGCCGGCGACGTGCACCGCATGCCCGAGGGCATCTGGGTGTTCGGCGGCCCCGCCTCGATGACGGCGTACGCGAAGGCCGTCGTCGCCACCCTCGCGGGCTGATCCGGCGCGCCCGACCCCCCTCCCGATCCGATGACCGCCCCCGCCCGCACCGCGCCCCCGCCGGCCGACGCGCCTCCCGAGCGCCCGACGGAGGCGGCGATGCCGGCCCCCGTCCCGTCGCTCGCCGCCGTCGTGCGCGCCGACGGGGCCGGCCGGATCCCGGTGCGGGCGGTCGCGGTCGTCGGACTGCTGGTGCTCGTGGTGGCGGTGCTCGCGGTGGTCGACGTCACCCAGGGCACCGCCGCGGTCGGACCCCGCGAGGTGTGGGAGGCGCTCACGGGCCGCGCGACGCCGGGTGACGCGTCCGTCGTGGTCGCGTCGCGGCTGCCGCGCATGGCGGCCGGGATCCTCGTGGGCCTCGCCCTCGGCGCGGCCGGCGCCGCGCTCCAGACCGTGAGCCGCAACGTGCTCGCCTCGCCCGACACGCTCGCGGTGAACGCGGGCGCCTACGCGGCCCTCGCGGTCGCGGGCGTCACCGGCCTCACGCTGCCGGTGATCGCGGGCGCGGGCGTCGCGTTCGTCGGCGGGCTGGTCGCCGCGGCGGTCGTGCTCGCGGTCTCGGGACTCGGATCCGGCACCGTGCGCCTCGTGCTCGCGGGCAGCGCGCTCGCGCTGGGCCTCGGATCCGTGACCAGCGCGCTCCTCCTCCTCTTCCCGCAGCAGACCAGCGGCCTCTACCGCTGGGGCCAGGGCGGCATCGGCCAGAACGGCTTCGACGCGGTCGCGCAGATGGCGCCCGTCGTGGTGGTCGCGCTCGTGCTGCTGCTCCTCCTCTCGCGTCGGCTCGACGCGCTCGGCCTCGGCGACGACGCCGCCCGCAGCCTCGGCGTCGACGTGCGGGCGACCCGCGTGATCGCCGTGCTCGCGTCCGTGCTGCTCGCCGCCGCGGCCGTGACGGTCGCCGGGCCCATCGGCTTCGTCGGCCTGTACGCGCCCGCGTTCGCGCGGCCGCTCCGCGCGCTCGTGCCGGGCGTCCGCCGCTCGTGGGTCTTCATCCCCGTCGCCGGCCTGATGGGGGCGGCCGTCGTGCTGCTCGCAGACGTGCTGCTCCGCGCGGTCGTCGGGGCCGAGGCGTCGGTCGCCGTCCCGACCGGCCTCGTCACGTCCCTCATCGGCGCGGTCGTGCTCGTGGTGCTGGCCGTGCGCACCCGCGACAGCGCGGCGCCCGCGCCCACCGAGCGGCACGGCGTCGTCACCCGTCGCCGCGTCGCGCTCGTGGTCGGCGCGCTCGTGGCCGTCCTCGCGGCGCTGCTGGTCGCGGCCGTGCTCCTCGGCGACGCGAAGCTGCTCCTCGGTGACGTCGTGAACGGGATCCGCGGCACCGCCGGCCCCGTCGTGAGCTACGTGCTCGACACCCGCGTGCCCCGCGTGCTCGCCGCCGTGCTCGCGGGCGCGGCCCTCGCGCTCGCCGGCGTGCTCGTGCAGGCCGTGACGCGGAACCCGCTCGCGGATCCCGCGATCCTCGGCGTCTCCGGCGGCGCGGGCCTCGGCGCCGTGCTGTTCGTGACCAGCGCGCCGCTCGCGGCCGGCTGGGGCATCGCCGGCGCTGCGGGCCTCGGCGCGCTCGCGGCCGCCGGCGTGGTGTTCGGCCTGGCGGCGCGCGGCGGCTTCCCGCAGAACCGCCTGGTGCTCATCGGCGTCGGCGTCTCGGCGGGCACGGCCGCGGCCATCAGCCTGATCATCGTGCTCACCGACCCCTTCAACGCGGCGAAGGCGCTCACCTGGCTCTCCGGATCCACGTACGGTCGCGGCTTCGACGACGCCCTGCCGGTGCTCGTCGCGCTCGTGCTCGGCGTGGCGCTCGCGGCCCCGCGGCACCGGATGCTCGACCTGGTCGCCCTCGACGACGACACCCCGCGCCTCCTCGGCGTCTCGCTCGGCCGCGCCCGCCTGCTCGCCCTCGCGATCGCGGTCGTGCTGACGGCGACGGCCGTCGCGGCGGTGGGCGTCATCGGCTTCGTCGGCCTGGTCGCCCCGCACGCGGCCCGCGCGCTCGTCGGCTCGCGGCACGCGCGCGTGGTGCCCGTCGCGATCCTGCTGGGCGCCGCCCTCGTGACCCTCGCCGACCTGCTCGGCCGCACGGCGATCGCCCCCGCCCAGCTCGGCGCCGGCCTCGTAACCGCGCTCGTCGGCACGCCGTACTTCGTGTGGCTGCTGTGGCGCGGGCGGGCGGCCAGGGGGCGGTAGCGGCGACGGCGCCGCGTAGGTTCGGGGAATGACCCGACGCATGGCCGGCCACGACTTCCGCATCTCGCAGGAGGACACGGCCGAGACCGCGCCGCACATGGCGCCGATCAACGCGTTCGTCGCCGCGATCTCGGAGCCGGACCCGGAGGGGTTCGTCCCGCGCATCGCCCCGCACCACGGCGGCACGGACGCGCGCGTGCTCAGCGTGCTGCGAGATCCCGGGCCGGCGACGCAGGTGGGTGTCGGCTCCGGCTTCCTCAGCATCGAGAACGACGATCCGACCGCGGAGCGCCAGGCCGTGCTGTTCGCCGAGCACGGGATCCGCGACCGCGACGTGCTGCCCTGGAACGCGTACCCCTGGTACATCAACGCGGCGCCGGATGCGGCGCAGGGCCGGGTGGGAGCTCGGGCGCTCGTGGAGCTCGTCGCGCTCCTGCCCGGCCTCGAGGTCGTGCTGCCACAGGGCCGTGACGCCGAGCGGATCTGGCGCTACGCCGTCGAGCTCGACGACACGCTCGCCGACGGGATCCGCTTCCCCGTGGTGGCGACCATCCACCCCGGTCGCCAGGCGCTCTTCCACCCCGACCCGGTCGAGCGGGAGCAGCGGAGGGCGCACCAGGTGGATGCGTTCGCTGGTGTCGGGCGGATCCTCGCGGCCGGATGCGTGTCGTGAGCCTGTCCCCGGGCGGATCCCGCGCGATGACCTGCGCCCTCGCGGTCGTGAACGCCATCCTCGCCCTGGCGGGGATCGTCGTGGGCGCCCTAGCGGTGTCCGTCGCCGACGGCCGCGCCTCGATCGGGGCCATGGGCGTCGCGCTCCTCCTGGGCGCGGCGATCTTCGGGACGATGTCAGCGCTGTTCGTGGTCGCCCTCCGGCGGATGCGCTAGCCGACCCCCATCACGTACCGCCGGCACACGTGCACGCGCCGGAACCGCGCCCGCAGCTCCGCCTCGCGCTCGATCGGCGCGTGCAGCAATGCCTGCACCGGCCGGCCGAGGCCGTCGGGGGTCGTGAAGCCGCTCGTGTCGTCGCCCTCGCTCACGTACACGTGCAGGTAGCGGGTCTCCTCGACGAAGCCGACGCGGCGGTACCAGGCGTTCGCGGCCGGATCCTCGCGGGTCCACGCGTCGAGCTCGGTGGCGCCGGTGCCGCCGAGGAGCGGGAGCGCGGTCTCGAGGAGGGTCGTGGCGATGCGCCGGCCCTAGTGGTCGGGGTGGACGGCGATCGCGTCGATGGTCGCGAGGGCGCCCTCGACGCCGATGTCGAGGATCCCGACGATGGTGCCGTCCGGGTCCTCCGCGACGAGCGCGACGGACGGCTCGGCGGGATCCGGCCGCCGGGCCAGCGCGTAGTCGAAGTACTGCGTGTCGAGGAACGAGAGCGCCCGGCAGCGGAGCCAGCCGGTCTCGTCGGCGGGCAGGTACGGGCGGATGCGGGGGAGCGGGGCGTGCGCGGTCATGGGTGCCTTGTCGTCGAGGCGCGCCGGGCGGGATCCGCCGGGCGCGGGTGGAGGGGTGCGGAGCGGGAGCCGGTGCTCATCTCGACGACATGGGTCCACACTGGCCGACGGCGCGGATCGGCACAAGGCCGCCGTGCGCGCGCCGCCTCAGCCCAGCGCGCGCCCCATCTGCACCCGTCGCCCGAGCCGGTCGAGCCCGAGCCGCGCCTCCGTCTCCACGAGGCGCAGGTGGAAGGGCGTCGCCGACGGCTCCTCCACGAAGCCGGCGCGGGCGTAGGCGGGCGCGTTCCAGGGGACGTCGGCGAAGGTGCGCAGCGTGATCCGCCGATGCCCGCGCCGCCGGGCCTCCGCGGCCGCCGCCTCGACGAGCGCGCCGCCGTGCCCGCGGCGCCCGTGCTCGGGCGGCACCGCCACCTGCTCCAGGTGCGCGAGGCCGTCGACCTCGAGGACGTGCGCGAAGCCGACGAGCTGGCCGTCGGCGTCGGCGTCCCCGTCCGCGTCCTCCGCGACCAGCAGGAACCCGGGCTCCGCCGCGCGCTCCGCCCCGGTCGGCGCGGGCCACCACGTGGCGGGGCGCAGCAGCTCGACGAGGATCCGGTCGGCCCGGTCCTCGATCCCCTGAAGCGCGGCGAGGTCGCGGGCGGCGACGGGGCGGATCCGGGTGGGCATGCCGCGAGCGTATGCGGGCGGGTGGACGGGTACGGCCCATCGCCCATGCGCCGGCGCGGCCGGCCGATCGACTGGCATGCTCGGTGACGGCCCGCAGAGCGCGGACCGGACCCGGTCGGAGGCACCCGTGCACTACCGCCTGATGGACGAGTACGGCGTGGACCGACCGCTCTGGGGCGACGACGGCCTCTGCCCCGACGGCACGCCCGAGCTGCCGCCGCACGTCGAGGAGGCCGTCCGGGCCTGGGCGGCCGTGTTCCAGGAGGGGTTCGAGTGGGACCGCGGCTGGCGGGATCGCGCCGTCGCGCGCGAGCACGCGGCCCAGGGCGAGCGTCTGCTCGCGATCCTCGAGCGCGTGCTCGGGCCGGAGGACACCGTCGAGCTCGTCTACTGGGAGACCGACCGGCGGACCGGACGCGGCACCGGCCGCTGACCGCCGCGCCCGCTGCCGCCCGGAAGCACATCCCGCCCCCGTCCGACGAGGTGTTGGACGACCGTCCAACGACCGGCCCGATCGCGTGCGCTCCGGCCGGCCGCCCGGCATCGTCATGGGTGTCGGAAAGAACGACTGACAGCACGATCCATCCAAGACCCCACAGGAAGAGGAAGAGATCATGAGCAAGCTCACGTCGAAGACCACCCGCATCGTCGCCACCGCGGCCCTCAGCGGCGGGATGATCGCCGCGCTCAGCGGCTTCGCGGCGGCACCCGCCCAGGCCGCCGAGCCCGCGGCACCCGCCGCCGAGAGCAGCGAGGTCAACAGCCCCGTCACGGGCAGCGTCACGCTCGACCCGGTCGCCATCGTCGGCGCCATCACCGCCGCGGTGAACGACCAGAGCGACCGCAACGGCGCCGTCCTGGCCGCGCTCGACATCGGCTACTACAGCGCGGACAACCCGGACCGCCTCACGGTCGCGGTCGTCAACAAGAACCAGGACATCGTCGTCGAGGGCGCCATCGTGGACGCCAAGCCCATCGACATCAAGGGCGGCAGCTACGTCATCTACTGGTTCGACGGACCCGGCAAGGTCACCAACAACGGCGACGGCGGGTTCCTGAACTGGGGCGTGCTGGGCAACAACGTCAAGACGGACAACGTCATCAGCATCAACGGCGGCTGATCCCCGTCACGGCTCCGTCGGCGCCCCGTCATCCTCCGGGATGGCGGGGCGTCCGCGCGTCCCGCCCTCGATCATGCGCGGCGGCTCGGCACGGCGCGCGCGCCGGTCGCGCCGGGTGCGGATCACGCCGCGGACGAACGCGACCGACACGAGCGCCGTGCGGTTGGGCGCGTTCCACGTGCGCATCAGCCGACCGAGGTGCCACGCCACGGCCTGCCGGCTGTACGAGGTGGCGCGCGCGATCTCGTCGTTGGACATCCCATGGGCGGTGAGGGCGAGCATGCGCTCCTCCACGTCGTCGAGGTCGGGCGCGCGGGCCACGAGGTCGAGCTCCACGTCGGCGTCGGCGGGGGCCGGTCCCGCGACGATCACGGCGGGCGTCGCCGCGTCCTGCGCACGATGCCCCGCCCACGCCTCCACCCAGCACGTGCCGAGCTCGTGCGCGACGTGGGACGCGCGGGCCATGGCGACGACGAGCGTGGCGTCGCGCTCGGCGGCCGCCGCGTGCATCACGAGCGCGAAGACGCGCAGCGCGGGCAGGGCGCCGCGGAGGGCGACGGACAGGTCGACGTCGGGCTGCGCCGCGCTCCGGCGGGCGACCGCGCGGAGCTCGTCGAGGCACGCGGGAGGCAGGGTCCGCCCGTGCTCGACGGCCGCGAGGGCGGCGGGCAGCACCAGCGGCACGATCTCCTCGTAGCGCAGCCGGAGCCAGTCGCGGCCCGCGGGCCGCACCTCCTCCAGCGGGCAGCGCAGCAGCAGCTCTCGGAACTCGTCGACGCGCGCGTCGAGCCGGAGCCCCAGCGGCTGGCCCGGCCGCAGCAGCCGCGCCCGTTCGACGGGCTCCGCCTGCGCCGCGGGCGGCCCCTCATGCGTGTGCTGCGCATCGACCATCGGAATCCCCCCGGATCCGCGGTGCACGTCGTCCCCCCGGACGTCCGCACCGCACCCCCATGCTGTGCCCGGCGGGTGGACGGCCGGTGGACGCGCCGTGTCCCGCCGGGGTACCGGCGGCCGACCCGCACCGCCCAGCTCCTCGGAGCTGCCCCGTGGGGCGCGGATGCCCGGCCCCACCACGACGCTCCCACGGCGGGCCCCGTTCCTCAAGGCGTTGACGGCGACGGCGGTCCGTGCGAGGGATCGGCGGGCGGGACGGCGTCGCCGCCTCGGCCACGGCGCCACCCGCTCGATATCGTGGGCCCCACCCGCGCCACCCGCGCGGCAGCACGAGGAGGAGCACCCATGAGCAGCTACGCCGTCACCGATCCGACCACCGGCGAGACCGTCGCCGAGCATCCCGAGATCACCGACGCGGAGCTGCAGGACGCGCTCGCCGCCGCCGAGGGCGCGTACCGCGGCTGGTCGCGCCGCACCTCCATCGCCCAGCGCGCCGCGCTCGTGGCCCGCGTCGCCGAGCTGCACACGGAGCGCCGCGACGAGCTGGCGCGGATCATCGTGCGCGAGATGGGCAAGCCCCTCGACCAGGCGCTCGGCGAGGTCGACTTCGCCGCCGACATCCTCGGCTACTACGCCCGGAACGCCGAGGAGTTCCTCGCCGACGAGCCGATCGCGCTCGTCGACGGCACCGGATCCGCGTTCGTGCGCCGCTCGGGCCTCGGCGTGCTGCTCGGGATCATGCCGTGGAACTTCCCGTACTACCAGGTGGCCCGGTTCGTCGGTCCCGCCATCGTCACGGGGAACGCGATCCTGCTGAAGCACGCGCCGCAGTGCCCCGAGTCGGCGGAGGCGATCCAGCGCATGTACGCGGACGCGGCGGCGGAGCAGGGCGCCGACCCGGGCGTCTACGTGAGCGTGCTCGCGACGAACGCGCAGATCGAGGGCGTCATCGCGGATCCGCGCGTGCAGGGCGTCTCCGTCACGGGCTCCGAGCGGGCGGGCGCCGCGGTCGCGGAGATCGCCGGCCGGCACCTCAAGAAGGTCGTGCTGGAGCTCGGCGGATCCGATCCCTTCCTCCTGCTGTCGACCGACGACCTCGACGCGGTCGTCGCCGACGCCGTGGCCGCGCGCCTCGACAACAACGGCCAGTCCTGCAACGGCGCCAAGCGCTTCCTCGTGATCGACCACCTCTACGACGACTTCGCCGCGCGCTTCACGGCGGCGCTCACGGCGGCCCAGCCCGCGGATCCGATGGCCGACGGCACCCTGCTCGGCCCGCTCTCCTCGCGCGCCGCGACGGAGCGCCTCACGGAGCAGCTGGCCCGCGCGGTGGAGCAGGGCGCCACCGTGCTCGCGAGCGGCGAGCCCGTCGGCAACATGTTCCCGCCCGCCGTGCTCGCCGACGTGACGCCGGAGATGGACGCCTACCGCGAGGAGTTCTTCGGCCCCGTCGCCGCGCTCTACCGGGTCGCGTCCGAGGAGGAGGCCGTCTCGCTCGCCAACGACACCCCGTTCGGCCTCGGCTCGTACGTGTACACGACGGATCCGGAGCAGGCGCTGCGGGTCGCCGACGGCATCGACGCGGGCATGGTCTGGGTCAACCTCGTGCTCGGCGACGCGGCCGAGCTGCCCTTCGGCGGCGTGAAGCGCTCGGGCTCCGGCCGCGAGCTCGGCCGGCACGCGGTGGACGAGTTCGCGAACCGGAAGCTGATCCGCATCGCGTGAGGCGCGGGGCCGGGCTGCTGTGCGGGCGGCCGCGGCGCGACGGGGGCGCGCACCCGTCCGCGAGGCGCGGGCCGCGAATACCCTTCACGCATGACGGATCCGCATGACGCCGCCCTCCGCCCGCGCTCCCGGGCCTGGCGGCTCGGCTGGCTCAGCCTCGTCGGGCCGGTGGGCGTCGTCGCGTCGATCGCGGCCGCGCGGCTGATCCCCGAGCCGCAGCTCCTGATCGGGGCGGTGCTGTTCGCCGCCGCATCCATCGTCACGTTCGTGATCGGGATCGTGGGCGTCCGGCGCGGGATCCGCGATGCGAGGCGGCACCCCGCGGAGCGCCCGCGCCTCGTCGGGGGCGGCATCGCGGTGTCCTCGGTCGGGCTGCTCGCGTCCGCCGCCGTGGTGCTCGTGATCGGCGGGATCCTCTTCGCGCTCTCGCAATACCGCCCGTACTAGACGTCCCCGTCCCCGTCCGGGCCGGCCGGGGGCGTCGGCTCAGGCGCCCGACGTCGCCGACGGACCCCGGCGCGCCGCCACCGCGGCGTCCAGCCCGGCCGCGATGACCTCCAGCGGATCCGGCAGGGCCGCGATCGCCGTGGCGACCTCGCGGCTCCGCAGCCGGTACGACGGCGTCGTGAGGACCTCGCGCACGGCGCGGCGCACGGCGTCCGGACGCGGGGTGCCCGTTAGCAGGTTCCTGCCGCATCCGGCCCAGGCGACGCGGGCCGCCACCTCGGGCTTGTCCTCGGTGGATCCCGCGACCACGAGCGGCAGGCCGTGCGCGATGACCCGTTGCACGCCGCCGAACCCGCCGTTCGTGACGACGGCGTCGACCAGCGGCAGCAGCAGGTCGTAGGGGAGGAACTCCGCCACGCGCGCGTTGTCCGGCAGCGGGCCGCCGAGCGCGCGCTGCACGTCCGCGACGGGGCGGCCGCCGGTGGTCGCGACGACCAGGGCGTCCTCGTCGGCGAGGGCGCGCAGGGTCGGTGCGACGAGGCGACCGAGGTCCGCGTTGTCGATCGTGCCCTGGGTGACGTGCACGACCGGGCGGCCGTCGACGAGGTCCGACCACCAGTCCGGCAGCGCCGCCGCGTCCGCGCGACCCGCCGCGTCCCGCAGCGGCCCGACGAAGCGGACGGTGCCGGGCAGCTCCCGGCGCGGGTACTCGAGCTCGGCGACGCTCAGCTGGAAGAGCGCGTCGAAGCAGCGGTAGGCGTAGTCGAAGGGGTCCGCGCGGGAGGCGGGGGAGTCGATCTCCGCGAGCACGGCATCCACCGCCTCCCGCAGCGGTCGGGTGAGCCCGGGGCGGATGGCGAGCGCGAGCGCCCGGTTCCGGAGGCGCCCGAGCGGCCCGCGGCCGGGCGCGAGGCCCGCCCCGAACGGCGCCGCGTCGACGCTCGCGAGCACGACGGGCGTGGCGCCGATGCCCAGCACGGGCAGGCGCTCCGCCGGCGGGAGGGCGAGGTAGGGGACGAGGCCGGTGAAGGCCCCCTCCGCGAGCACGGCGTCGAACGGCTCGGCGTCGAGGAGCGCGAGCACCGCGCGGTGCTGCGCCGGGATCACGCGCACGAACAGGGCGATCATGCCCTCGCGGATCGCTCCCACGCCGCGCGCCGCGGAGGCGGGGGCGAGCAGCTCCTCGAGGTCGGCGTCGTCGTAGTCGACCTCGGCGGGCAGGGGCGCGAAGCGGAGGCCGGCCCCCGTGACGAGGTCCCGGTACTTCGCGCCCGTCAGCACGGTGATCGCGTGACCGCGCGCGGCCAGGCCGCGGCCGACGGTGACGAGCGGCGCGAGGTGCCCGTAGATGGGCGGGGCGCAGAGCAGGTAGGAGGACACGATGCGGCTTCCGGTCGGGTACGCGCGGCGCGCGGCGGGAGGGCGGGCGGACGGGTGCGCGTCCCGGGCGTGGACGCTGGGTGGACGGGTGGCTGGGTGGACGGGTGGACGGGTGCGCCGACGATCGCGCGGAGGGCTCCTCAGGGGAGCGCGGCGTCGGGCCGCGGCGCGACCGGATCCGCGAGGAGCAGCCGCTGGAGGCGGATGGCGCCGACGGTGAGGACCCCGAGCACCCCGGCGGCGACGCACGCGGACCCGAGGGCGACGACGCCGAGGGCGAGGGGCAGGCCCGTCGGGCGGGCGGCAGGGCGCATGCTCGATCTCCCTCGTCGCGGCGGGGAGCGCTGCGGTCCCGAGGAGGGTAGGGATCGAGGCTGGGATCGGCGCCCGACCGTCCACACCCGTCGCCGCGGGAGGCGCGGGTGGAGGATCCGGCCGCATGTCGCCGTGTGACGGGCCGCCTCGGTGTTCCGCGCCCACCCGCAGGCGCCGTCCGCCAGGCTGGGCACGGCGCGACGGCCGGATGTCCCGCAGGGCCGCCGGACGCGCCGTCCCCACCCCCGCATCCGCCCGCCGCCCGCCCCCGAGGAGCCCGCATGACCGACCGCATCCTGACCACGCACGCCGGCAGCCTGCCGCGCTCGCCGGAGCTGACCCGCCTGCTCGTCGCCCGCGACCAGGGGCGCCCCTTCGACGCGGCCGAGCTGGCGGAGGTGACCGCGACGTCCGTCGCCGACACCGTGCGCCGCCAGCTCGAGACCGGCCTCGACGTCGTCAACGACGGCGAGGTGCCGCGCGTCGGCTTCTCGACCTACGTGCTCGAGCGCATCGACGGGTTCGGCGGCGCCGGGCACCGCAAGCCCACGCTCGACTCGCTGAAGTTCCCCGACTACGCCGCGTTCCAGGCGAAGCAGATCGTGGAGGGCGCGGACGTCGCGCGGGTCTGGGATCCGCCTGTGGCGCAGGGCCTGCTCGCGTACGACCCGACGCTCGCGGGCATCACCGAGGACCTCGACGGCTTCGACCGCGAGCTCGCCGCGCAGGCGGGCCAGGGCCTCCGACCCGCCGGCACGTTCTTCTCCGCCGCGACCCCGGGCATCGTCTCCACGACCCTGCTGCTCGACGCCGCGAACCCGCACTACGGCGACGACCGCGCCTACGTCTTCGCGCTCGCCGACCAGCTCAAGCTCGAGTACGACGCGATCGTCGCGCGCGGCCACGTCCTCCAGCTCGACGCGCCCGACCTCGCGATGGAGCGCGTCATCCAGTTCGGCGATGCCACGCTCGAGGAGTTCCTCGCGGCGGTCGACCTGCACGTGGACGCGCTCAACCACGCGATCCGCGACATCCCGCGCGAGAGGGTGCGCCTGCACGTCTGCTGGGGCAACTGGCAGGGCCCGCACCAGGACGACGTGCCCGTCGACGTGCTGCTCCCGCACCTGTACCGGGCGAACGTCGGCGCGTTCAGCATCCCGCTCGGGAACCCGGCGCACCAGCACGAGGCGCCGGCGTTCCGCGACCACCCGCTGCCCGAGGGCGCCGTGCTCATCCCGGGCGTCGTGGACGTGACCACCAACTACCTGGAGCACCCGCAGGTGATCGCGAACCGGATCCTCGAGGTCGTCGACGCCGTGGGCGACCCGACCCGCGTGATCGCCGGCACCGACTGCGGCCTCTCGACCTTCGCGAGCTACGAGTTCGTCGCGACCGACGTGGCGTGGGCGAAGCTCCGCGCGCTGGTCGCGGGCGCGGAGATCGCGTCGCGGCGCGCGTTCGGCTGAGGGGCGCCGTCAGCTCCAGCGCTGCTGGAGCTGAAGGGACCGCCTGGAGGCGGTCGCCTGGTCAGGCCGCGCCGCTGCCCGCGATGTCGCGGAGGCGGCGGCGCACCGCCGCGTGGGAGGCGACCAGGGTCGCGTCGAGGCCGGCCGTGCGCGCATCCGCCCACTCGTCGAAGGCCGCGCGCACCGCGACGCCCGCGAGCTCGGTGACGAGGCGCGCCTCCTGCGCGGTGATGCGGCCGCCGAACGCCGTCGTGATCCGCTCCGCCAGCTCCCACGAGCGCGTCGCGTCGATCGACACCGCGGCCGAGCGCAGCTGCGGCTCGTCGGCCATGAGCCGCCGCACGCGCAGCTGCTGGTGCGCGATGTGCGCGAGCTCGCCGTCGAGGCTCGCGAGCACGCGCTCGTAGACGGCCTCGAGCTGGGGGAGCGGCGCGGATCCGCGGTCGACGTCGGCGAGCCACGCGTCGAGCGGGGCGTCGAACACCGGGTGCAGCGTGAGGACCGACTCCTCCTTGCTCGGGAAGTAGCGGAAGCACGTGCGGTCGGAGACGCCCGCGGCCTGCGCGATGTCGTGGATGGTGGTGCCCGCCATGCCGCGCTCCTCGAAGAGCGCGAGGGCGGCCTCGCTGATCTCGGTGGTCGTCGCCATGCGGCGGCGCTCCCGGAGGCCCGTCGCGCCGGCGGCCGCGCCGCTGGCCGCGGTGGCTGCCACGGCTGCGCCCGTCGTGCCCGCCGCCTCGGCCGTGTCGCTCAGCGTGCCCATCCGGTCGCCTGCCTCTCGCGCATCCCGCCGGTCGGATCCGACGAATCTGTCATATACTGCCACATGGTCCGAGTCTGACATCCGGACCTCCCCGGCCCCGCACCGTCGCGCGCGCCCCGCCTTCCACTCCCCGGAGAACCGCACATGACCACGCCGCCTTCCGCCGACACCCGGCGCGACGCCACGCCCGCCGACGCGACCCTGCCCCGCGCGGACCGCGCCGCCGCCGACCGGGCCGTCGCCCCCGAGGACGAGCGCCTGCCGCACGGCGCCCCGCTCGTCATCGGCCTGCTCGTGGTCGCGGCGTTCGTCGTGATCCTCAACGAGACGATCATGAGCGTCGCCCTGCCGAGCCTCATGGTCGACCTGTCCATCACCACCGCCACCGCGCAGTGGCTCACGACGGGCTTCATGCTCACGATGGCCGTCGTGATCCCCGCGACCGGCTTCATCCTGCAGCGCTTCTCCACGCGCCAGGTCTTCGGCGCCGCCATGACGCTGTTCTCGCTCGGCACGCTCGTCGCGGCCATCGCGCCCGGCTTCGGCGTCCTGCTCGTCGGCCGCATCGTGCAGGCCAGCGGCACGGCCATCATGATGCCGCTGCTGTTCACGACCGTCCTCAACCTGGTGCCCGCCGCGCGCCGCGGCCGCCTCATGGGCGTCATCTCCATCGTCATCGCGGTCGCCCCGGCCATCGGGCCGACGGTGTCCGGCCTCATCCTCAGCTCGCTGTCGTGGCGCTGGATGTTCTGGATCGTGCTGCCCATCGCCGTCATCGCGCTCTCGCTCGGCCTCTGGAAGATCACGAATCTCACCACCCCGCGGAAGCTCCCGTTCGACATCCTCTCCGTCGTGCTCTCCACGCTCGCGTTCGGCGGCCTGATCTTCGGCCTCTCGAGCCTGGGCGAGTCCGCTGAGGGCAACGCGCCCCTGCCGCTCTGGATCCCCATCGCCGTCGGCGCCATCGCGCTCGCCGCGTTCATCGCCCGCCAGATCGGCCTGCAGCGCGAGGACCGCGCCCTCATGGACCTCCGCACGTTCCGCAGCCGCGCGTTCGTGGTGGCCGTGATCATGGTGAGCGTCAGCATGATGGCGCTGTTCGGCAGCCTCATCGTCCTGCCGCTCTACCTGCAGAACGTGCTGGAGCTCGGCACGCTCGAGACCGGCCTGCTCCTCCTCCCCGGCGGCGCGCTCATGGCGATCCTGTCGCCCATCGTCGGCCGCCTCTTCGACCGCGTCGGGCCGCGCCCGCTCGTGATCCCCGGCGCCGTCGTCGTGAGCATCGCCCTCTGGGGCATGACCACGATGCTGCACGAGGGCACGTCCATCGGCTGGGTCATCGCGGTGCACCTCGTGCTCAACGCGGGCCTCGCGTTCATGTTCACGCCGCTGCTCACCTCGGCTCTCGGATCCCTGCCGCCGCGCCTCTACTCGCACGGCAGCGCGACCGTCTCGACGATGCAGCAGCTCGCGGGCGCGGCGGGCACGGCGCTGTTCGTCACGGTGCTCACCACGACGACCGTCGCGGGCGTGGCCGACGGCCAGTCCGAGGTCACCGCGACCGCGGCCGGCGTCCAGGCGGCCTTCATGATCGGCGGCTTCATCTCCCTCGCCGCCGTCGCCGCGTCGTTCTTCGTGCGGCGCCCGGCGAACCCGGTCCCGGAGGGCGTGGCGGGGCACTAGGCCCGCGCGGGCTCCGGCCTCCGCTCCGGCGTCAGTCCCACGCGGCGGAACCGGGCGGGACCGCGACCCGTGCACCCGCCCGCCATCGGGCGATCGACTGCTCCACGTACTCGCCGACGAGGCCGGGCAGGTCGATCCGCGGGTTGTGGATCCACTGGATCTCGAGCCCGTCGAGGATCGCGAGGAAGCACGCGGCCTCGTAGTCGAGCGTCGCGTCGTCCATCGGCGGCACCTGCTCGAGCGTGACGGCCTCGCCGATGCTGCGGCGGATCTGCGCGACCGTGCGCGCGTACCGCCCGCGCATGTACTCGTGGGCGGGGTGCGTCGCGTCGCTGGTCTCGGTCGCGAAGGTCAGGTACAGCTCGAGGAAGCCGCGGTGCTCCACGTGGTACCGCATCAGGTCGACGAAGGCGCGGATCGCGGGCAGGCCCGGCGCGGCCTCGGAGACGAACGGCTGCTGCCGGTCCCACTGGCGGAGCACCTCGGTGAGCAGCTCCTCCTTCGTGAAGTAGCGCAGCACGGCCGCGGGGGAGACGCCCACCTCGTCGGCGATGCCCTTGATGGTCGCGGCGCCGTACCCGCGGATCCCGAACACGCGCACGGCCGCCTCGACGATCTCGGCGCGGCGGCGGACGCCGGTCGAGTACCGACCGCGCCTCGTCTGGCCCGCGCGGGGGGCCGGATCCGTGATCGCGCTCTCATCGCCACCAGCGCGGGAATCGCTCTCGGGGGTGCCCGAGGGCGGGGCCGGCCTGCGGGTGTCGGTCACGATGTCGATCCTCCCCCTTGTGCGGTCCGCGAACCCGGACGTACAGTGACTCAACCGTAAACAGGTCGTCAGTATTCGTCCTGGGTCATCAGCTAGGGACGAGGGCGTCGTGAGCGAAGTGGTGTTCGGGGTCGGCCTCATCGGGGCGGGACCCGTCGGGCAGGCCATCCACCTGCCGACGTTGGCGCGCATGGCCGACAGGTTCCGCGTGGTGCACGTGATGGACGTGGACCCGGACGTGGCCCGCCGCGTCGCCGCCCGCGTCGACGCGCGCCACTCCACCGACGCGGACGCGCTCATCGACGACCCGGCCGTCGACGTCGTCGTGATCGGCAGCCCGAACCGCTTCCACGCCGAGCAGGTCATCGCGGCCTGCCGGGCCGGCAAGCGCGCGGTGCTGTGCGAGAAGCCGCTCGCGGTCTCCGTCGAGGAGGGCGAGGCCATCGCCCGGGCGTCGGTCGAGCACGGCGTGCCCGTCGTCGTCGGCACGATGCACGCCTTCGACGCCGCCTGGACCGCCGCGCTCGGCGGCTGGCGCGCCGCGGGCGACGCCCCGCACACCGTGCGCATCTCCGCCGTGATCCCGCCGAACCCCGACTCCGAGGACTCGGCCACCGAGATCGTCGGCCGGCCCGCGCCCCGCTCGCCCGGCGCCCCGGACCTGGAGGCGCGCGTGGCCGCCATCACCGGCGGCGTGCTGGGCCTCGCGATCCACGACCTGCCGCTCGCCCGCCAGCTGCTGCCCGCGGAGCCGCCGCGCGTGATCGCGGCGCGCACCCTCGACCCGTGGGGCTACGAGATCGTCGCGATGGTCGGCGGGAGCGTGCTCGAGGTGCACGGGGTCGGCGGCGCGACGTGGGACCCCGAGTGGACGCTCGACGCGGTCGCCGTGGACCGCTCGCTGCACGTCGACTTCTCCCTCTCCTACGTGCACGCCGGATCCAGCACCGCCACCCTCGTCGACGCCCGCAGCGCGACGACGTGGGGCCCGTACGCCGACAACGGCTACGTGGGCGAGTGGGAGCACGTGCACGACGTGCTCGTCGGCGCAGCCGATCCGGTGCCGCTCGACGACCTCCTCGCCGACCTCGCCCTCGCGACCTCCATCGCGGAGCAGTGCGCCGACCTGATCCGCGCCGCCGACGGCGACGCGCTCGCGGGCGCCGGATCCCGGGCGGGGGTGGCCGCATGAGCTCGCTCGCCGTGCGCGTCGACGCCGCCGCGACGCCGGTCCGCCGGGCCGCGGCCGCCGCGACCCTCGCCTCGCTGCCCGAGTCCTTCCGCCGCGCCGACGACGCCGGCGAGGTCGTCGTGCTCGACGGCGGACCCGGCTGGGCGGCCCGCGCGGTCGAGGCCGCGCGGGACGGCGCCCGCGCGCTCCTCGTGCTCGACCCCGGCGCGGCCGACGACGACGCCCTCGCCGCGCTGATCGCGACCGGCGTCCCCGTGGTGCTCGACGTGCCGTGGCGCCACGCCGAGGCCGTCCGCCGGGTGGCACCGCGGATCCACCGCTTCGCCGCTCCCGGCGCGCTCCTCGAGGCGCGCGCCGCGGTCGCGGGCACGGCCGACCTGCGGGGGGCCGCCCGCGCGCTCGCGCTCACCGCGGGGACGCTGCTCGGCTCGCCCGTCGCGGAGCTCGCCCCCGTCGTCGCGACCCCGCAGCACCTGATGCTCGCCGGGCCGAGCGCGTCCGGCGTCCACGTGGTCGTGAGCGTCGTCGTCGCCGGCCACGACCACGGACGGTCGACGTTCCGGATCCTCGTCGGCGACCGCGCCGCGCACGTGGTCCTGCCCGCGCCCGGCTCGGCGTCGCCCGGCCGCGCGAGCGTCACGGATCCGGCCGGCCGCGAGGACCTGCCCGTCGTCTTCGAGTCGGGCCACCGCACGGCCCTGCGGATCGCCCGCGACGCCGCCCACGGCCGATGCGCGCCCGGCGACGTCGCCGACCTCCGCGCCCTCCTCGCCGCCGCCCCCGCGCTCGCGGCCGACGCGCGCCCCTAGACCCAGCCCCTTCCCTCCCACCACACACAGCACCACGAGACAACGGAGTCAGAAATGCCACAGCAGTCCTCGAGCGCCTTCGGCAACGGCCTCACCCGACGATCCCTCCTCAGCGCGGGGGTCGGCGCCGCAGCGGTCGGCCTCCTCGCCGCCTGCAGCGGCGGCGGCGGAGGCGCGAGCGGCGCCGCCGCACCCCTCAAGTTCTGGAACATGCCCTGGGGAGCGCCCGCGTTCCTCGCCGAGGACAAGGTGATCTCGGCGGCCTACAAGCCCGCGAGCGGCATGGGCGCCGTGAGCTACCAGCAGGTCCAGTGGGCCAACTTCACGCAGACCTTCTCCACCGCGGTCGCCGCCAACAACGGCCCCGCGGTGAGCTCGGGCGGCGGGACGACGGCGTTCCTCTTCGAGTCGCAGGGCAAGATCGCGTACGCCGACGACCTCATCGAGACGTGGAAGGGCAACGGCATCTACGACGACTTCCTCCCGGGCCTCGTCGACACCCTCAAGACGGCCAACGGCTACGCGGCCGTCCCGTACAACCTCGACATGCGCATGTACTGGTACCGCAAGGACCTCCTCGAGAAGGCCGGCGTCGAGGCGCCCACCGACTGGGACTCCTACGAGGCCGCGTGCGCCGGGCTCAAGAAGATCGGCGTCTACGGCTACGGCACCCGCTCGGGCGCCGGCGCCTTCACCGGCTTCCACCAGATCGTGGCCCACATGATCAACAACGGCGGCGGCCTGTTCGACGGCGACCAGAACCCGGACGTCGTCACCGACAAGAACATCGAGGCCGTCGAGTGGGTGCTCGGCATGGTGAAGAACGGCTACGTGGACCCCCGCAGCGCCACCTACACCTCCGACAACGCGTACCAGCAGATGGACGCCGGCACCTTCGGCATGCTCTGGGACGGCGCGGGAGCCCCGGCGAACGTGAGCGCGGAGACCGCCGCCAACATGGTGGTCGGCGACCCGCTCGTGGGCCCCGGCGGCGAGAAGGGCGCGCTCTACTTCCCGAACAACATCATGATGTACAAGTCGACGCCGAGCCAGGAGAACAGCGAGGCGTTCCTCACGTACTACTACCAGAACATGAAGTCGCTCTGGACGAAGCAGACCGGCATCGGCCTGCCGCCGCTGAAGTCCATCGCGGAGGAGGCGTACGCGGACGACGCGAACACCACGAAGATCCTCACCGACTGGCAGCCCATCTCGAAGACGTGGGGCGCGCCCGGCTCCAACACCGTCTTCCAGAACGTGACCAAGGTCGACGGCACGCAGCCGACGATCTCGTTCGCGCAGTCGGTCCTCGGCGGCACCGTCACGGCGCGCGAGTCGCTCGAGAAGCTGCAGAAGGAACTGGACGCGGGCGCGTGATCACGCGCGCATCCGGAGGGCATGACATGGACGAGGTGACCTGATGGCGCTGGACACCCGGGACACGCGGGACACGCGCGACACCCGCGTCGTCGACAAGGTCGGGCTGGCGCGCCGCGGGGTCGGCGTCGCCGGCCCCGGCCGACGGCCGAGCGCGCCGCGGAAGGGCTCCGGCAAGACGCCGCTCGGCCGGGCCGGCGCGACGCTGGCGCTGTTCGCGCTGCCGTCGCTGATCCTGCTGATCCTGCTCAACGTCTACCCCGTCGTCTACTCCTTCCTGCAGTCTCTGCAGCAGGGGACGCCGTCGACGCTGCCGTGGGAGACGCCGTTCGTCGGGTTCGAGAACTACGCGAGCGTGCTGGCGTCGGAGTCGTTTCGCAACGCGACGGTGTTCACGATCGTCTTCACGGTCACGGGCGTCTTCGGCTCGTGGCTCGTGGGCCTGGCCCTCGCGCTGCTGCTGCGCACCCGGATCCCGGCCAACGGGTTCTTCAAGGTGCTCCTGCTGCTGCCGTGGATCGTCCCGGTGGTCGTCTCGTCGACCTCGTGGAACTGGCTGGTGGCGACGCCGCAGAGCCCGGTGCCGATCATCCTGGAGACGCTCGGGTTCCCCGACGCGAACTTCCTCGGCGATCCGCTCCTCGCGCAGGTCGTGGTCTGCGTGTTCAAGGTCTGGATCAGCTTCCCGTTCATGCTGATGATGATGTCCTCGGCGCTCGCGTCGGTGGACACCAACGTCTACGAGGCGGCGAAGATGGACGGCGCGAGCGCCTGGCAGGCGTTCCGCGGCGTGACCCTCCCGATCATCTCCCGTACCACGTACATCAGCTGGGTGCTGATGACGATCTTCTGCGTCAACGACTTCCCGACGATCTTCCTGCTCACGCAGGGCGGTCCCGTGAACGCGACGACGTCGCTGATCGTGCTGGCGTACCAGCAGGCGTTCCAGAACCTGCAGACCGGACCGGCCACGGCGGTCGCGTTCATGATGACGGCCGTGCTCGTCCTCGTGTCGACGCTGCTGTACCGGCAGATCAAGAAGGCGGACATCGAATGAGCCAGGCACTCGCGGTCGGCGGCGCCACCTCGGCGACCGTCGGCGACGTCAAGCGGACCTCCGCGAAGCAGCGCGAGCAGAAGGGCCAGTGGTGGCGCTTCCTGCTCATCGCGGTGATCACGCTCGTGGTGATCACGCCGATCCTCGCGGTGCTGTTCCTCTCCACCCAGCCGGGGCAGAACTCGACGGCGACCGGTTTCACGCTCGAGAACTTCGAGCGCGTGCTCGGCGGCACCGACGTGATGATCTGGCTCGGCAACAGCCTGCTCGTCGCGCTCGTGACCGTGGTCGTCTCGGTCGTCATCGCGGCGCCGGCCGGCTACGTGCTCAGCCGCTCGCGGTCGCGGCTCGTCTCCGGGTACTCGCTCGTGCTGTTCGTGGTGCAGGCCCTGCCGGTGGTGACGGCGGCGATCCCGCTGTTCATCACCTTCTCGGCGATGGGCCTCATCAACACGCTGCAGGGCGTGGCGATCATCTACATCGGCTCGACCATGTCGGTCGCGATCTGGATGATGGCGGCGTACATCGACTCCATCCCCATCACCCTGGAGGAGGCGGCGTGGATGGACGGCGCGAGCGTGTTCGGCGGCTTCGTGCGCGTCGTGCTCCGCAACTCGCTGCCGGGCATCCTCTCGACCGCGATCTTCTCGTTCCTGCTGGCCTGGAACGACTACCTGATCGCGCTCCTGTTCCTGCAGGACTTCACGAAGTACACCCTCCCCATCGGCCTCAACACGTTCTTCCAGCAGAACGCGGCCGACTGGGGCTCGGTGATGGCGGTCGCGGTCATCATGATGCTGCCGCCCGTGCTGATCTTCGCCCTGCTGAACAAGTACTTCAGCGTCGGCGGGATCGGCGGGTCGCTCGCCGGGAGGTGAGGCGGCCTCGCCCCGGACGAGAGCCCGCCCCCGTGGTCCATGTGGATCGCGGGGGCGGGCTCTCTTCGTGAGCGGCGCTACTTGGTCTGGTTCGGATGCCGCGTGTGGACCTGCTCGAGGAAGACCGTCTGCCCCTCGACGTAGAACCAGATGCGGGCGTCTCCGCGCGCGGTCGGCTTGTGCTGCCAGCGCACGTGGCGCGTGCCTGCGCGCGTGACGATGCCGAGCTCCTCGCCCTTGAGCGGGTAGTTCGTCGGCGTGCGCTCCGTCGGGGTCCGGGTGAGGAAGTCCCACGCGTCCGCCAGCGGGCCGCGGATGGTCGCCGTCAGGTCCTGCCACCCCTTCCGCGCGCTCTCGGAGGCGAAGACGATCGTGTGCTCGGACTTCTTCGTGGGACGTGGGACCTGGGGATCCTTCGCCACGGTCAGGGGCGCTCGACCGGCAGCGGACGATCGAGCCACTCGACCGGCGAGTGCGACAGGCCGGCGGCGATGGCGGTCGCGGTCTCGCGCCAGGAGGTGAGCTCGGCGATCGCGAGGTGGGGCTGGCCGGTGGAGAAGGACGCTCGAGCGGCATCCACGAGCTCGCGCGCGCAGCTCTCCCGGTCGGCGGCGGACAGGGCGAGCATCCACGGGAACCGCTGGGCCATGCGCGAGGCCAGCGAGCCCTCGTCGTCCAGCGTGACGGTGATGAGGTCGGCCGCGAGCTGAAGGAGCTGCCCCTGCGCGTCCGCGGCGCTCTGGGACATCAGCACCAGGGTCTGGCCGTCCCGCCGCGTCACCTGGACCGGGTGCTCCTCTGCTTCGGCGAACACGTCCGCCGAGTGCTTGCTCAGGTCGGACGAGCGACGGATCGTCGTGCGGGCGTCGTGGAGGAGGGACATACCTTCATCATATTCGGAACGTGTTCGGAAGTCCACGTCGCGGGTCAGGCGTCGTCCCGCTCCTCGTACGCCGCCCGCTTCTCCTGCACCGCGCGGATCCGCGCGATGTCGAACTTGGGCCGGCGCTGCGCGTCGTAGATGCCGTTCTGCTCCTGGAACGTGTCGGTGAGCTGCGTGTAGCAGTAGCCGAACATGCGCGGATCCTCGAGCAGCACCTCGGTCAGGCCGCGGAACCGGGCGTGCCACTCCTCGACCGTGCGGACGCGCTCGCCGTAGCCCCAGGAGACGGCGCGCTCGGGGTCGGCGTCGTCGGCTGCGGCCTCCGCCTCGGCCGGGTTCCACCAGATGCCGCCGTACTCGGAGACGAAGAACGGCTGGCCCGCGTACGGCACCGACATCGCGCGGCCGTCGAGGTCGTTGACGAAGGGGCGGCCGTCGGCGAGGCCGGCCTGCTCGCGGCGGAAGGCGTCCGGGTCCTGCTCGTAGGAGTGGGAGTCGTAGACGTCGGCGCCGGGCACGCGGTGGGAGTAGCCGGAGGCGTCGAGGACGGGGCGCGACGGATCCGCCGCCTTGGTCGCCCGGTACATGCCGGCCGTCACGTCGTCGAGCTGCGTGATGCGGTCGTGCAGCGGCTGGTACGTCTCGTTCAGCGGGCACCAGCCGACGATCGACGGGTGGGAGCGGTCGCGCTCGACCGCCTCGATCCACTGCGTGATGAACGACGCTGTCGGCTGCTGCGCGTCCTTGCCGAGGCCGCCGCCCGCGCCCCAGTCGCCGAACTCGCCCCAGACGAGGTAGCCGAGCCGGTCGGCGTGGAAGAGGAAGCGCTCCTCGAAGACCTTCTGGTGCAGGCGCGCGCCGGTGAAGCCCGCGGCCATCGACAGCTCGATGTCGCGGACGAGCGCGGCGTCATCCGGTGAGGTCATGAGCGTGTCGGGCCAGTAGCCCTGGTCGAGCACGAGGCGCTGGAAGACGCGGCGGCCGTTGAGGAGGAGGTCCTGCCCGTCGATCGCGATCGAGCGGAGGCCGCCGTAGGACGCGACCTCGTCGACGACCCGCGCGTCGTCGCCCGTGCCGTCGACCAGGCGGAGCGCGATGTCGTAGAGGTGCGGATCCTCCGGCGACCACGGTCGCACGCGGTCGGCGGGGATCCGCAGCACGACGCGGGCGCCGAGGCCCGCGGGCACGGCCGCGCGCGTGATCTCGCCCGCCGCATCCCGGAGCACGGCCTCGAACCGGAGGCCCGCCGTGCGGTGCGACAGCTCGGGCGTGACGGTGAAGGACGCGTCGCCGAGCTGCGGCTCGATGTGCGCCTGGCGGATGTGGGCCTCGGGCACCGGCTCCAGCCAGACCGTCTGCCAGATCCCGGTCGTGCGCGTGTAGAAGCACTCGGTGTTCGCGTACCAGGTGGCCTGCTTGCCGCGGGCCTGGGGCTCGTCGCGGGTGTCGCGGGCGCGGACCGTGATCACGAGCTCCTCCTCGTGGGCCCGCACGCCGAGGTCGGCCGTGAACGACGTGAAGCCGCCGCGGTGCCGCGCGACCTCCTCGCCGCCGACCCACACGGTGGCGTCGTGGTCGACCGCGCCGAAGTGGAGGAGGACCCGGCGGCCGCTCCAGCCGGCGGGGATCCGCACGCGGCGGCGGTACCAGACGGCCGTGAGGAAGTCGACGTCGCCGATGCCCGAGGCGATCGACTCCGGCGCGAACGGCACCAGGATCTCCTCGGCCAGCTCCCGCTCGAGCAGGCCGCGCTCGAGGCCGGAGTCGCCGCGGTCGCGCTCGAAGTCCCACGTGCCGTTGAGGATGAGCCAGTCGGGCCGCGTGGACTGCGGGCGCGGGTGCTCGGGCTTCGGGATCCGCGGGGCGGCGATCGCGGGGGCGGGGGCGTCGGTCATGGGCGGGTCCTTCTGTCGCGGCGGGCCGGGCGGACGTGCTCGCCTCCACTCTCCCGCAGCCGGGTGGGACCGTCCCGCGAGGATCGCCGGGCGGCCGCGCCTGCCGCGGCGGCCCCGCTCGTCGCGGCAGGCACGGCCGCCGGGACGGTCCGCCCGCCGCGACCGCCCGCGTCCGCCCCGCCCGCCGCGGCCGTCCGCGCTCGCCGTGGACGCCGCGCCGCCTACCGCTCGTGCGGCGCGGCCTCCGTCTCGGCCTGGACGGTCGACGCCGTGGGTGGCGCCGCGTGCGCGCCGTGCCCGCCGTCGGCCGGCAGCCCGCCGGGGAGCTCGGTCGCGGGGACCCCGGTCGTCACCGTCTCGTGCGGGTGCGTCCGTTCGAGCGCCGCGCCCTCGATGTCGACGTCCGGCAGGATCCGGTCGAGCCAGCGCGGCAGCCACCAGGCCGAGCGGCCGAGCAGGTGCATGAGCGCGGGCATGAGCAGCATCCGCACCACGAACGCGTCGAGGAGCACGCCGAACGCGAGGCCGAAGCCGATGGACCGGATGATGGTCGACTCCGAGAAGACGAACCCGCCGAACACCGACACCATGATCAGCGCCGCCGCCGTGACGACCGCGCGCCCGGCCCGGAAGCCCTGCACCACCGCGAGCCGCGCGGGAGCGCCGTGCACGTACGCCTCCCGCATGCCGCTGGCGAGGAACAGCTGGTAGTCCATGGCGAGGCCGAACAGGATCCCGACGAGGATCACGGGCAGGAAGCTCAGGATCGGCCCGGAGCTCTCCAGCCCGATGAGGCTCGCGCCCCAGCCGAACTGGAACACGGCGACGATGAGGCCGTAGGTCGCGAACAGCGACAGCACGAACCCGCCCGTCGCGATGAGCGGCAGGAGGATCGAGCGGAACACCACGATGAGTATCAGCAGCGAGAGCCCCACGACCACGAGCAGGTAGAGCGGCAGCACCGCGGCCAGCGCCTCGGAGATGTCGATGTTCGTGGCGGCCTGCCCGGCGACGCCGAGCGAGATGCCGCCCTCGAGCTCGGGCATGGCGCGGATGTCCTGCACCAGCTGCTCGGTCGACGCGCTGTTCGGACCCTCGGTCGGGAGCACCTGGAACGCGAGCACGGTGCCGTCGTCCGTGTTGGCGACGGGGGCGACGGCCACCACGTCGTCGAGGTCGTGCAGCGCCTGCGCGACCTCCACCTGCGTGGCGAGCAGGTCGCCCTGCGAGACGCCGGAAGGCACGTCGGCGACCACGAGCAGCGGGCCGTTGGCGCCCTCGCCGAACTCGGCGGCGACCGTGGAGAAGGCCTGCTGGCTGGTGGATCCGGCCGGCTCGCTGGATCCGTCCGGCAGGCCGAGGCGCATCGAGAGGCTCGGGATCGCGACCACGAGCAGGGCCACGACCGTGCCGACCACCGTGAGCACGGCGCGTGCGTTCGACATCGGCTTGAGGGCCGTCGGCGCCCCGTGCGGGTGGCGCTCGTGGCCGGCGGCGACGCGCGCGCGGTCGCGCTTCCGGAGCACGCGCATGCCGGCGAGGCCGAGGACCGCGGGCGTCAACGTGATCGCGACCAGCACGGCGACGAGCACGCAGACCGCGCCGACCGTGCCCATCAGCGCGAGGAACGGCACGCCCGTGATGTTGAGGGCGAGGAGCGCGACGATCACGGTGGATCCCGCGAACACGACCGCCGTGCCCGACGTGCCGGTGGCGAGCCCGATCGACTCGCGCACGCCCGTGCCGCCGAGGAGCTGCTTGCGGTGCCGGTTGACGATGAAGAGGGAGTAGTCGATGCCGACCGCGAGGCCCAGCATCACGCCCAGCACCGGGGTCACCGACGCCATGTCGACCACGCCGGAGAACGCGAGCGACGCCGTGACGCCGACGCCCACGCCGACCACCGCGGTGACGATGGGGAGCGCGGCGGCGATGAGGGTGCCGAGCATCACGATGAGCACGATGGCGGCGAACACGAGGCCGACGACCTCGCCGATGCCGAAGATCTCGGGCACGCCCTGCGCGAGGTCGGTCGCGAAGTCGACGCTCGTGCCGGCGACGGGGGAGTCCTGGAAGTGCGCGATGGCGTCCTGCTTGGTCTCCTCGGAGAGCTCGAGGCGCGGATCCGTGAAGGAGACGTTGACGATGGCGGTCGAGCCGTCGTCCGAGACGACGCCGATGCCGTCCGTGAGGCCGAGGAGCGTGCGGCCGAGCTCGGCCTGCTCGGCGCCCGACTCGAGCTGCGTGCGCGAGGAGTCGACGGTCGACTGCTGCTGCGCCAGGGCCTGGGTCTGCGCATCGAGCTGGGCCTGCTGGGCGTCGAGCGCGGCGATCTGCGCGGCGGGCGCGCCCGCGGCCTCGGCCTGCTGGCGCGCGGCGGTGAGCTGCTGCTGGCCCGCGTCGAGCTGCGCCTTCCCGGCGTCGAGCTGCTGCTGCGCCTGGTCGAGCTGCGTGCGGCCCGCGGTGATCTGCTCCTCGCCGCTCGTCAGCTGCGCGGCCTGGTCGGCGCGCTGCTGGGTGACGGCGAACGGATCCACCACGCGCGCGACGCCCGGGAGGTCGCCCGCGCTGGTGGCGAGGGCGGAGATGGCGGCCTTCTGCTCGTCCGTGAAGGCGGAGCCGTCGGTCGTGCGGTAGACGACCGTGCCGGTGCCGCCCGCGGTGTCGGGCAGCGTCTGCGCGAGCTCGTCGGTGACGGCGCCGGATGCGGTGCCCGGGATGTCGAAGCTGTTGCCGAGGGTGCCGGCGAACGCGAGGAACGAGCCCACGCCGATCCCGAGGATCACCACCCACGAGACGATCACGAGCCACGCGCGACGCGCGGCCATCGAACCGAGCCGGTACAGCACTGACGCCATGTCATCTCCTTCAGACGCTTCGACGATACGCTACGTCTCGTCTAGTTTCTGGAGCTACCCTGTGCAGGTGAACGAGCACCGAACCGGACGGGTCCGCAGCGAGGCGGCCCGCGAGGCGATCCTCGGCGCGACCGTGCGCCTCATCCACGCCGTCGGCTACGACCACCTCACGATCGAGGGCGTCGCCAAGGAGGCCGGCGTCGGCAAGCAGACGATCTACCGGTGGTGGCCGACGCGCGGCGCGCTCATCGCCGAGTGCATGACCGAGGGCCGGCTGATCCCGGTGGAGTTCGCCGTGCCCGACACGGGCGACCTGCTCGCCGACATCGAGCGCTGGCTCACCGGCGTGCTCGCCGTGCTGGACGCGCCCACCGGCGGCCCGCTCGTCCGTTCGCTCGTGGCGGCGGCCGCCGAGGACGAGGCCGTCGGCGACCACCTCGGCTCGAGCCTCGGCGTCGACCGCGACCTGTCCGAGCGGCTGGCCTCGGGGATCCGCGCGGGCCAGCTCCCGGCCGACGCGCCCGTCGAGGAGCTCGGCCAGGCGATCCTCGGCGTCATCGTGCTGCGCGTGCTCGGCCGGAAGGCCGACCACTCCGAGAGCGTGACGCGGCTGGTGCGGTTCGTGCTCGGATCCGGCGGGGCGACCGGGAAGGCCCGCCGGGGCTGATCAGCCGAGCAGCCGGATCGGCGCGCCCGCGACCCACGCGGCCACGCACTCGTGCGCCTCGGCGAAGAAGCGGCGGTAGGTGTCGTCCGTGACGTAGCCCAGGTGCGGCGTGAGCACCGTGCGCGGCGCCGACCGCCACGGCGAGTCGGCGGGCAGCGGCTCGCGGTCGAACACGTCGAGCGCGGCGCCGCCGATCCGGCCCGCGTGCAGGGCGGCGAGCAGCGCGGCCTCGTCGACGAGCGGGCCGCGGGCGGTGTTCACGAGGATCGCCGTGGGCTTCATCGCGGCGATGTCGCGCGCGCCGATGAGGCCGACGGACGACGCGTCGAGCTTGGCGTGCACGCTGAGGACGTCGGAGGTGGCGACCAGCTCATCCTTGTCGACGGGGATCACGCCGAGGCCGCGCGCCCGCTCCGGATCCAGGTGCCGGCTCCACGCCGCCACCTCCATGTCGAAGGCGAGCGCCACCCGGGCGACGCGCGCGCCGATCGCGCCGAGGCCGACGATGCCGAGCCGACGCCCGGCGAGGTCGCCGCCGATGGTGCCCTGCCAGAGGCCGTCGCGCACGCGGCGGTCCTCCTCGGGCATGTGCCGGAGGGCGGCGAGGATCAGCGCCCACGTCAGCTCGGCGGCGCCCGAGGTGCCGCCGGTCGCGCCGCCCGACACGAGGATCCCGGCGCGGGCCGCCGCCGGCAGGTCGATGGCGGCGTTCGCGCGTCCCGTGGTCACGAGGAGGCGGAGCGCCGGCAGGGCCGAGAGCACGGCCTCGTCGAAGCGGGTGCGCTCGCGCATCGCCACCACGACGTCGAAGGGCCGGAGCGCCGCGACCACCTCACCAGTGGATCCGAGGTGGTCGCGGAACGCGGTGGCCGCAACCCCGGGGATCGATCCCCAGTCGGCGAGACGAGCGGAGACGCCCTGGTGGTCGTCGAGGACGGCGATGCGGATCGGTGCGGTCATGCTCCACTCTTCCTCCTCCCGCCACGCGGCGGGGGATGCGTGCGGTCGGATCAGGCGAAGGCGTTCGGGATGACGACCAGCAGCACCCAGCAGATGAGCGGCGCGACGGCGACCACGGCTCCCGCGTTGAGCAGCAGCTGCCGGTAGAAGACGTTCCGGTCGATGCCCTGCGCGTTCGCCAGCACGAGCGCGCCGTTCGTGGAGAAGGGCGAGACGTCGACCACGGTGGCCGCGATCGAGAGCGCCGCGACGACCCCCACCACGGGCAGCTCGCCGAGCTGCAGCAGCGGCAGCGACAGCGGGATGATCGCCGCGAGCAGCGCGGTCGAGGAGGCGAAGGCCGAGGAGACGCCGATCACGTAGCAGAGCACCAGCGCCACGACCACGGGGGCGCCGATGAGCAGCGCCATGTCGGCGAGGTCGTCGATGGTGCCGAGCTCCTCCAGCATCGCGATGTAGGTGACCATGCCGCCCACCAGCAGCACGGTCGGCCAGCTGATGCCGGCGATCGTGCGGCTCGTGTTCTTCAGGTCGGTGAAGGAGAGGAGCACGCCCGCCGCGATGGCCACGAAGCTGATCGGCTGGTGCCCGACGAGCACGATCACGAGGATGGCGGCGATGAGCGCGAGCGTCAGCATTCGCACCCGGGTGAGCGGCACGTGGTCGGCGTCGACCGCGTCGTCCTCGATGGTCATGACGCTGCCGGTCGCCGTGTACTCGAGCGTCTTCACGCGGCTCGTGACGGCGTAGGCCGCGACCGTCAGCACCGACAGCAGCGTGTTGATCCCGAAGCTGGAGAAGAAGAGCTGCCACGGGTCGAGCGTCAGGCCGTTGCCCTCGACGATGTCGCGCACGAGCACGCCCGAGACGGAGATGGGGGAGAAGGCGCCGGCGTGGGCCCCGTTGATGGTCATGATCCCCATCACGAGCGGGCTCATGCGCGTGCGGCCGGCGAAGCTCATGGCGGCGGGGGCGATGAGCGCGACCGCGGCCGGGCTGAACGTGCCGAGCGACGTGAGGAACGCGGCCACCAGGAAGAAGACCCACGGGATCAGGTAGAGCTTCCCGCGCACGGCCCGGATGCAGGCGCTCACCATCAGGTCGATGGTGCCGTTCTGCTTCGCCATGCCGAAGAAGTAGGTGACGCCGATGATCGTGAGCACGATCGACGACGGGAAGACCTCGAGGATCTCCTTGTCGTCGTAGCCGAACGCGATGGCGCCGACGAGGAAGGCCCCGATGAAGCCGAGGAAGCCGATGTTGATCGGGAACACGGTCGCGATGACGAACATCACGACGAGGCCGATGAGGGGGATGATCTCGATAGACGACACTGTCTTCTCCTGGTGATCGCGGACGCGGGACGCGTCAGCGGGTGGGGGCGAGCGGGATGGGTTCGTGGTGCGTGAGCAGCTCCGAGTCGGCGAGGCGGCGGGCCGCCCGCTGGAGCAGGACCCGCGTGCCGGATGCGTCGACCTCGACGCCGGCGCGGAGCGGGCCGCCGAGGGTCCCGAGGCGGAGCGGCGCGGTGGCTGGATCCACGCCCACGCGCTCGAGCACGGTGCCCGGTTCGCGCGCGGCGAGGGCCAGGGCGACGGCGCTCGTGAGGCCGATGGTGGGGTGCGCGGCGTTCATCGAGAGCATGCGCACGGAGACGTCGTGGTCGGCCGCGCGCACCTCCTCGCCGAGCGTGGTCACGTGGTCGACCGCCGGGCCGACGACGCCGACCTTGGGCACCGCGTCGCCCGCCTCGGCGACGCTCGGCGCGATGCCCATGGCGACGGCGGCGTGCGCGCGGATCCGACGCAGCAGCGGCACGGCCGCGAGGATCTCGACCTCCGTCGCGGCGGCCGGCAGCCCGAGGTCGGCCGCGGCGAGCAGCACGACGGGCGCGCCCGCGTCGGCCATCGTGACCTCGTAGGCGGTGCCGTCGACGACGAGCTCCTCGCGCACGGAGCCGGTGGGGAAGAGGGCGCCGGTCGTGGATCCGGCCGGGTCGACGAACGCGAGGTCGACGGCGGTGCCGGATCCGCGGACGCCCGGCACCGAGACCTCCGCGTCCCGTGCGCCCGCGACCTGGGCGACGACGACCGCGGAGGTGTTGAGGTTCCGCATCCGGACGGTCGTGGCCGCGTCGCCGGCGCCCGCCAGGCCGAACCGCTCGACCGACCACTGCGCGACGGCCGTGGCGCAGTTGCCGCAGTTGCTGCCCCACTCCACGACGTGCGCGCCGATCGCGACCTGCGCGAAGAGGTAGTCGACGTCGATGCCCGGCTCGTCGGTCCGGCCCACGATCACGGCCTTGGACGTGACCGACGTGCCGCCGCCGACGCCGTCGAGCTGGCGCGGGTCGTCGGCGCCGAACAGCTCGATGAGGAGCTCGGCGAGCGCGTCCCGGTCGGCCGGGACGGCGTCGCGGTCGAAGAGCCAGCACTTGCTGGTCCCTCCGCGCATGAGGGTGGCGGGGATGCTCACGAGGCCTCCTGGTCGTCGTCGATGTGCTCACGCTACGAACGCGGTGGGTCAAGGAGAAGCTCGATCTGCTACGCCCCCGTTCAGCTCCGCTAAAGTCGGCGCATGGCCTCCTTCGACCTCGTCACGCTCGACCTGCTGCTCGACGTGGTCGACACCGGCACGCTGACGGGCGGCGCGGCCCGGTCGCGGATGACGACCTCGGCGGCGTCGCAGCGCATCGCGAAGCTCGAGCAGCTCATCGGCCAGCCCGTGCTCGACCGCCTCCCGCGCGGCATGCGGCTGACCGAGGCCGGGCAGGTCCTCGCGGCGAAGGCGCGCGCGGTGCGTCGCGAGCTGCGGGCCGCCGAGGGGGAGCTCGAGGCGATCCGCGGGCTCGAGCACGGCACCGTGCGGCTCGGGTCCTTCCCCACCGTGAGCGCGTCGCTGCTGGCGGATGCGCTCAAGGACGCGCACGCGGCGTGGCCGGGCATCGAGATCCGCGTGCAGTCGGCGCTGCGGCCGGAGCTCATCGACAAGCTCAGCTCCGGCGAGGTCGAGCTCGCGCTGCTGTGGAGCTACGCGTGGACCGAGGAGGCCGAGAAGCACCTCGCGCTGCGGAAGCTGGTGGAGGACGAGACGATGCTGCTCGTCGCGGCGGACAGCCCCATCCGCGACGGGGTGTCGCTCAAGTCGCTGCGGCGGGAGTCGTGGATCACGCGCAACGGCGGGCACCCGGCGGCCGACGTGCTCTACCGCAGCTGCGCGGCCGCGGGCATCCGGCCGGACGTCGCGTACGAGGCGTACGACTACCAGGAGGTGCAGGCGATGGTGGCGGCCGGCGTCGGCATCGCGATGGCGCCCAGGCTCGCGCTCGCGTCGCACCGCGAGGACGTGCGGGCGGTGTCGTTCCGCCCGGCCGACCGGATCCCCGCGCGCACCATCTACCTCGCGTCGCTCGCCCGCCGCGTGGAGACGCCGGCGATGCGCGCCCTGTCGGAGGCGGTCACGCGCGCGGCGCGGTCGTTCGCGGCGAGCGGGGCGGCGGATCCGCGGTAGCCGGATCCTCCCGCTCGGCTCCTAGGCGGGCGCCGGCGCCTCGACGGCGAGCTTCACGCCGACCGCGCCGAGGAGCCCGCCGGTGGCCCAGCGCTGCCAGCGCATCCACCGGGGTCGGCCCCGCAGGAACTAGGCGACCGAGCAGATCACCTCACCGTCGGTGCGGTCGCATCCGCCCGAATTGGGGGTCTCAGGGCGGCTTCACGCTTCTATGCAGACTCATAGGATCTTGGCGATTACCCGATCCTGCGGTGTTGTGCCACGCCCGCGCCTATGCGCCGCGCCGTTTTTGCGACCCGAATCGCACCGGAAGAGAAGCATTGATGCTCAACGAGAACAACGAGTCCGACATCGCCACCGAGCCGCAGCGCCAGCCTGCATCGGAGGAGGTGACGTCGTCCCGGCGCAGAATCACACGGAGATCATGGGTCATCGCCGGCGTGAGCCTCCTGGTCGCCGTCATCGTCGTGGTGGTCGTCGTCCTGGTGGCCAACCTCCTTCGCGAGCAGGCGGAGACGAAGGCCGAGGCCGTGGCCGCCTATTCGTCCATCCGCACCTCACATCTGAGTGCGATCTCGAATCTGCGCAACAGCATCGACAGCGCTGAAGCGGTGACGGAGACGAAGGCGGAGGGTGACGTGGAGGACGGCAGTCTTCTCCGCGAGCTCACCGCCGAGGTCGGTACCGCGAAGGCGGGACTGGCCGAGTCGCAGCGGAAGTACATCGATCCAGCGGGCTTCGGAAGCGATGAGGTGGATGCGGCCGCAGCGGGACTCGGGCTGGCGCGGTACCAGGCGGAGATCGCGACGAAGAGCCTGAACGAGGCGCGAGTGGCCGTCGTCGACAGTGCGTCGGCGCACGATGCGCGAATCGCGGAAGAAGAACAAGCTGCCAAGACCGCCGCAGCGAAGGCCAGTGCAGGCACGATCGCCTTCGAAGACCTTGCTCGAGCGGGCAACAGCGCGATCGGCACGTACTACCGGTTCGAGGGCCGCATCATCCAGGACGCGGGTGGCGGCACCTATCGGGTGAACATGACGAAGGATCCTGGTTACACGCGCGTCTTCTGGGAAGACACGATCCTCGTCTCCGTCTCTGGCACACCCGGTACTCGTTTGATCGAAGACGACATCATCTCGTTCACCGCCGCATCCGCGGGCGAGCAGAGCTATACGACCGTCCTCGGTGCGACCGTGACACTGCCCCTGGTCATTGCGGAAGCGTCAGACATCTCGGTGACAGGGCGGGCGGACTGACGAGCGCGATGGGCCTGTAGGTCTTCTTCGCTGAGACGGCGCTCCTCGGGGCGACACTCGGGCGAAGCAGCATCGATGGCGAGCCGATCTCGTGTCATCGCGCCTTCCCGCGGATGCGGGATCAGGAGGATCCCGTGGAAGGGTGCTCCGGCGATCATCCGTACGCGTAGAACCCCTCGCCCGACTCCACGCCGAGCTTGCCCTGGTCGAGGTACTCGCTCTGGAGGTGCGCCGCCCACGCCTGCGCGCCCGGGTCGTCGCTCGCGGCGGAGACCGCGTAGGCGGTGCGGAGGCCGATGAGGTCGAAGATCTGGAACGGGCCGAGCGGCGCGCCGGTCGCGATGCGCCAGGTGGTGTCGATGGTCTGCGGATCCGCGACGCCCTTCAGCAGGAGGCCCGCGGCCGCGTCGAGCAGCGGCACGAGCAGCGAGTTGAGCACGTAGCCGGGCTGCTCCTTCTTCAGCGGGATCGGGACCATGCCGATCTCCTCCGCGAACGCGACCACCCGGTCGAACACCTCGGGCGACGTGCGCTCGGTGCCCATGACCTCGGCCGTGTTCTGCCGCCACACGTGGTTCGCGAAGTGCAGGGCGAGGAAGCGGTCAGGGCGGCCGGTGGAGTCGGCGATCGCGCTCGGCAGCAGCGTCGACGAGTTGGTGGCGAAGACCGTGCGCTCGGGCGCGGCCTCGGCGATGCGGCGGTAGACGTCCTGCTTGAGGTCGAGGCGCTCGGGGACCGCCTCGATCACGAGGTCTGCGTCGGCGACGGAGGCGGCGAGGTCGCTCGTCAGCGTGATCCCCGCGGCGGCCGCGGCCGCGGACTCCCGGGTCTCCTCGCCGGACTCGGACACGAACTGCGCGACGATCGCGTCGAGCCGCCCGCGCGCGGCCTCGAGCGCGGCACCGTCGACGTCGTAGCTCGTCACGGTCTTGCCGTGGTTCGCGGCCTGGAACGCGATCTGGGCGCCGAGCACCCCCGCTCCGAGGACGGTGACCTTCGTGATGTCGGGCATGCGGACTCCTTCGTCGGCGGACGCGGCGAGGCGGCGGGCGGGTCCCGCGCCGGGCGTCCTCGCCAGCGAACCACCGGTGGAGTCGGGCGGTCGGGTCCGTGCGGCGAGCGGACATCACTCGCCCGCGCGCCCGGGGCATCCCCGGCCGGCACTCGGTAGCGTCGGGGAGCGGATCCCTCCGCCGAGCAGGAGGACCCCATGAGCGAGACCCCGAGGCGCAGGCCCCTCGATCCCCTCGACCCCGCCGACCAGGGCGTCGCCGGCGAGCTCCGCCGCGACCGCTACCTCGGCGCCCGCGACCTGACCCGCTGGGCGACCCCGGTCGGCCGCGCCCTGGTGCGGCTCGTGCAGCGGATCGTGCGGGCGCTCGGCCCGTACGCCGCCCTCGTGATCACGCTGCTGGTGGGCCTCGTGCTCGCGTTCGGCCTCGCCGCGATCGCCGCGCAGGTCTACGACAACGTGACCGACGCCGACGGGGTCGCCGGCCTCGACCGGCCGCTCCTGGCCTTCATGATCGGCATCCGGACGCCTTGGCTGAACGACGTGGCGACTGCGTACACGGACGTCGCGGGCGTCGTGGTCATGCCGATCATCGCGGTGGTGACGATGCTGTTCCTCGCGGTGCGGCGCCGCTCGTGGACCCCGATCATCCTCGTGCTCGCGGCCGGCGGCGGATCCCTGCTGCTCACCATCGCGGGCAAGGACATCATCGACCGCGCCCGCCCCGACCTCGCCGACGCGGTGCCGCCGTACGAGACGTCGCCGTCGTTCCCGAGCGGCCACACGCTGAACGCGGTCGCGATCGCCGGGATCCTCGCCTACCTGCTGCTCCTCCGCCAGCACCGCCGCGCCACCCGCGTGCTCTCGATCGCCGTGGCCGTGGTCTTCGCCGTGACGATCGGCGCCACCCGCGTGTACCTCGGCCACCACTGGTTCACGGACGTGCTCGCGGCCTTCTTCCTCGGCGGCGCCTGGCTGGCGCTGGTGATCACGGCGCATCGGTTGTATCTGACGGCGCGGCGGCCCGAAGTGGGGGAGGCGGCGGACGGCTGAGCCATATCGCGTGTGGGACGGTGGATGCATGGACGACAGGCGCAGCTTCGAGCACGACTCAGCGGCGAAGAGGCGGCTGACGGGGGAGCTCTCCGCTCGTCAGTCGCTCGGGCTGGTCGCGGTGACCGCCTTCATGTCCGCGTCCGCGCTCGCATTCGTCGAGCTCGACTTCGTCATGCGGATCGTCGTCATGGTGGTCGTGATGCTGGTGCTCGCGCCGATCGGCCGGGTCGTCATCCGCCGCAGCAACCTCCGTCGGAACCGCTAGCCCGCACGCGCTCGGGTCGACCCGTGCGACCCTTGCGGCATGGATCTCGAGGTCGGCCCCGCGCTGACCATCCCCGCCGCCGAGCTGCAGTGGCGGTTCTCGCGGTCGTCCGGGCCCGGCGGACAGCACGTCAACACGTCGGACAGTCGGGTGCAGCTCACGTGGAGCCCGGTCGAGTCACTGGTGCTGACCGATCAGCAGCGGGCGCGGATCCTCGAGCGGCTCGGTCGGCGCCTGGTCGGCGGCGCGATCACGGTGACGGTCTCCGAGCAGCGGTCGCAGCTGCGGAACCGGGTCGCCGCGATCGACGCGCTGCGCGAGATCGTGGCGGATGCGCTCGCGCCTGACGCCGCACCGCGACGGCCGACGCGTCCCACGAGGGGCTCCCAGAAGAGACGCCTCGCGGCCAAGACGCAGCGATCCGCGACGAAGCAGCAGCGCAAGCGGCCGACCGGCGACTGAGCGCGCGAGCGCAGAGACGTCAGCGGATCAGGCCGACGCCCCTACTGCCACGTCGGACCGGTCCCACCCCAACGCCTCCCCGATCCCCTTGATCGCCGCGAGCGAGCGCAGGTTGAAGTCCACGCCGAGCTGGTTGGGGATGGTGACGAGGAGGGTGTCGGCCGCGGCGATCGCCTGGTCGGCGCCGAGCTCCTCGATGAGGCGCTCGGGGGCGCCGATGTAGGAGCGGCCGAAGCGCCACTTCTCGCCGCCGACCTCGCCGACCTGGTCGCGGCCCTCGATCTGCGCGCGGACCCCGAAGTACGCCTCCGACTCGTCGTCGACGATCGGGATGATGCTGCGGCTGACGCTCACGCGCGGCTCCCACGCGTGCCCGGCAGCGGCCCAGCCGTCGCGGAACAGCTGGATCTGCTCGGCCTGGAGCACGTCGAGCGGCACGCCGGTGTCCTCGGAGAGGAGCGTCGACGACATGAGGTTCATGCCCTGCTCGGCCGCCCACCGGCCGGTGGCGCGCGTGCCGGCGCCCCACCAGATCCGCTCGCGGAGGCCGGGCGACTGCGGGGTGAGCGCGACGCCGCCCGCGATCATGCCGCGCTGCGGGGCCGCGGTCGCGAGCTCCTCGCCCTCGAGCGCGCGGAGGAAGAGGCCGGTGTGGCGGCGGGCCATGTCGGCGTCGGTCTCGCCGTCCTGCGGCACGTAGCCGAAGGACTCGTAGCCGGCCTCGACCTGCTCGGGCGATCCGCGGCTGATGCCGAGCTGCACCCGGCGGTTGGAGATGAGGTCGGTCATGGCCGCCTCCTCCGCCATGTAGAGGGGGTTCTCGTAGCGCATGTCGACGACGCCGGTGCCGATCTCGATCCGGCTGGTGCGGCTCGCGATGGCGGCCAGCAGCGGGAACGGCGCCGCCTGCTGCGGCGCGAAGTGGTGCACGCGGAAGTACGCGCCGTCGATGCCGATCTCCTCGGCCGCGACCGCGAGGTCGATCGACTGGAGCAGCGAGTCCTGGGCGGTGCGCACGCGGGATCCGCGCACGTCCTGCCAGTGATTGAACGACAGGAAGCCGATCTTCGTGGCCATGGGGCGCTCCTCGGTGCTCGACGGCGGCGGATCCGGGTGGATGCGTCTGCATGGAAGTGAACGGCGGCCAGGCGCCCGTCTATTCCCGCGTCCGCTTCACCTCGGGCCTGATCTGCGGCTCGCTCAGCTCGTGCTCCTCGAACTCCCCACGCCGGGCACGTTCGAGTGCGGCGAGGAGTCGTCGTGCGCCGGCCGGGTTGCGGAGCAGGTAGGAGCTCTCGTCTTCGGCGGACATGGGAGGGCCTCTCATCGGGATGAGGCGACGGTACCTGTACCTCCCGCGCCCGCCGGCCTACGCTCCGGACATGCACCGCATCTACACGACGTCCTTCGCGTCCGTCCACGTGCTCTACGTGAAGAAGGTCGAGCGCAAGGGCCGCACGCAGGCCGAGGTCGACGAGGTGATCACCTGGCTCACCGGCTTCGACCAGGCCGAGCTCCAGCGCCACCTCGACGCGGAGACGACGTTCCAGGACTTCTTCGCCGCCGCCCGCCTCAACCCGCTCGCCGACGAGGTGCGCGGTGTCATCTGCGGCGTCCGCATCGAGGAGATCGAGGACCCGCTGATGAAGGAGATCCGGATCCTCGACAAGCTCGTGGACGAGATCGCTCGCGGGCGGCCGATGCAGAAGGTGCTCCGCGGCAGCTAGCCGATCCGCTCCGCCTCCGCGAGCACCGCCGCCGGCAGCACCGCGCTCGCGTGCAGCACCTCGATGCCGAGGAGGCGGCCGTGGGCGTCGAAGTCGAGGGCGACCTCGCCGCGGTCGCCCGGCGTCGTGATCGCGGGGATGGTCGTGGCCGCCTCGCCGTCGCCGACCGGCCCCGCGAGCGCGATGTACGCGGCATCCGCGACCGCGTCGTACGTGACCCGCATCAGGCGCCCGCCGCCATCACCCGACGGAACGCGCCGAGGGTGTCGCGCAGCACGTCGGCGAGTTCGGCTCCGCCGGCGCCGGCGCCGGCCCGCCCGCCGTCATCCGACAGCCACCGCCCGATGGACACCCCGAAGACCGTCGCCGTGGCGTGGGCGACGAGCACGGCCGTGAGCGGATCCACCCCGCGCTCGACGAACCCCGCGCGCACCGCCTCCTGCATCGCCGCGACCTTGCGCATCTCGCGCTCCTGCAGGCCGGCGTCGGCGACGATGATGCGCTTCCGGGCGAGCAGCGTCGCGCGCCCCTCCGCGAACTGCGACGCGACGACCTCCGGGAAGCCGTCCTCGACGACCTGGAGCGGCGAGCGGTCGGGCGCCGCCTCGCGGATGATGCGCGTGACGAGCGCCGGCAGCTCGTCCTCCTCGGCGAACAGCACCTCGCGCTTGTCGGCGAAGTGGCGGAAGAAGGTGCGGGTCGTGAGGCCGGCGCGGGCGGTGATCTCGGGCACGGTCGTCTCCGCGAACCCCTGCTCGCGGAACAGCTCGAGGGCGGCGGCGGCCAGGCGCTCGCGCGTGTCCGGCTGCCATCTGCTCATGCGTCGATCCTAGTGATGACATTCCGTGTCATGGGTGTGTATGGTGATGACACGCGATGTCATCAGGCAGCGCGACCCCGAGATCGGAGATCCGCCGTGCCCACCGAATCCGTCGAGTCCGCCGCCTGGCTCGCCTCGTCCGCCGCCGACCTCACCGTCGGCCCGGCGCCCCGCACCGCACCCGGGGCCGGCGAGGTCGCGATCCGCGTGCGCGCCGTCGCGATCAACCCGCTCGACACCATGAAGCAGCACATGGGCGACCTCATGTACCGCTGGCTCCCGCACCCGGCGGTGCTCGGCGAGGACGTCGCGGGCGTCGTCGAGGAGGTCGGCCCGGGCGTCACGCGCTTCGCCGTCGGCGACCGGGTCGTCGCCTACGCGGTCGGCATGGAGAAGGGGCGGCGGCACGCGCCCGAGGGCGGATTCCAGACCCGCGCGATCGTGCGCACCGACCTCGCCGCGCCGATCCCCGACGCCCTCCGCTTCGAGGAAGCCGCCGTCCTCCCGCTCGGCGTCTCCACCGCCGCATCGGGACTCTTCGGCGCCGGTCAGCTGGGCCTGCGCATGCCGGGCGCGACCACGCCGGCCACGGGGGAGACCGTGGTCGTGTGGGGCGGATCCACGAGCGTCGGCATGAACGCGATCCAGCTCGCCGTCGCCGCCGGCTACGACGTCGTGACCACCGCGTCGCCGCGCAACCACGAGCTCGTGCGCTCGCTCGGCGCGAGCCGCGCCTTCGACTACCGGAGCCCGACGGCCGTGCAGGACATCGTGCAGCACCTGGCCGGGCGACGCGTGGCGGGCGTGCTCGCGATCGGCACCGGATCCGGCGACCCGGCCGTGCGGATCGCCGCCGCCACGGGCGCGACGCGCGTCAGCATGGCGAGCCCGCCCGTGTCGTTCGAGACCCTCCCGCGCGGTGGCCGCATCGGCCTGCCGCTCGTGCGCCTCGGCCTCCGCATGGGCACCGCCACCCCGGCCCTGATGCTGCGGGCACGCGCCCGCGGGATCCGCGCGACCTTCATCTGGGGCAGCGCGCTCATGCACGACGAGGTCGGCCCGATGCTCTGGGAGCGCTTCCTGCCGGCCGCGCTCGCCGAGGGCCGCTACGTCCCGATGCCCGAGGCGGAGGTCGTCGGCACCGGGCTCGCGAGCATCCAGCCCGCGATGGACCGGCTGCGCGCAGGCGTCTCGGCGCGGAAGCTCGTGGTCACGCTCTAGCGGGGTGCGGGGTCCCCGCTCCGCTCACTGCCGGGGGAGCCGGGCGCTCAGCACCCAGGATCCGTCGACGGCGCGGGCGTCGAGATCGCCGCCGAGGAGGGTGACGCGCTCCCGCATCCGGTGGATCCCGTAGCCGGAGGAGGGGATCGGGCTCGCGGAGGACCGGAACGGCAGGCTGCTCGTGACGGAGACCGTCACGTCGGTGGTCCCGCGCACGAACTCCACCTGCACGTCCGGCAGGGATGCCGAGTGCTTCGCCACGTTGGTGGCCGCCTCCCGGAGGAACCGGACGAGGGTCCTCTCGATGGCGCTCGAGACCTCGATCCCCTCGAGCGAGCCCATGGACACGCGCGCGCCCAGCGCCTCGAGGTCGCGTCGGACGGCCTCGACCGTCCCCGCGAGGGTGTCCCCGGCGGACTCGGGGTCCTCCCCGTCCACCCCGGGGCGCCCGTCGCGCACCACGCGGAGCACGCGCCGGATGTCCGCGAGCGCCTGATCCGCGCTGTCGCGGATCGCGACGATGGACTGGGCCCGCGTCCCGGGATCGTCGACCCGCTCGAGCACGCGCACGTGCATGGCGACCAGGGTCACGTCGTGGGCGATGATGTCGTGCAGCTCGTCGGCGATCCGCTGGCGCTCGGACTCCAGCTCCGTGGCGCGGACGCGCTCGAGGTCCTCGAGGTCGACCGCGAGACCCCGCTCCCTCCGGAGCGATGAGCGCAGGGTCCACCCGACCAGGGACGCGAGCACCCCGATCAGGAGCACGACGGGCAGGGCCGATGTCGTGAGGCCCTCGGTGGTCGACCAGTGCAGGACGATCGCGGACATGGCGGCGACGGCGTACGCCGCGCTGAACCACCGGGGGCTGGTGTAGACGACCAGTCCCGCGGCGGCGGCGAGGTAGACGGCGAGGCCGCCACCCTGGCCGGCGGCGGTCTCCAGGGTCGCCGTCACCAGCAGGCCGACGGCGGCGGTCGGGGGCGACCACGCGAAGAGGGCGACGGCGACGGTCGGCGCGCTCTGGGTGACCAGCTCGCGCCAGGAGACGGCCGGGTCGCCGACGGCGCCCACGACGTCGATGAGCAGCACCAGCGCCATCACCACCACGAGCGCGATGCGCCCGCTCACGGGCAGTGGCGAGAACCCCGCCTCCCTGCCGCTCAGCGCGGCCGGGAGGCCGGCCACCCGGTGTCGGAGGTCCTCTGCTCTCGTCACCCGCCCATCATGACGGGTCGTCGACCCGCCTCACTTGCAGATGCCGAGGAGCTTGCAGGCCTCGTCCCAGAACCCCGTCGGTCGGATGAACTCCATGAGCGTGCTCAGTGCCAGCATCGTCGTGCCCTTCCCGTGCATCCCGGCAAGGTTGCTGCCGGCTCCGCGCGCGGCGATGCATACGGAGGTCGCGGATGCCGAGACTTTCGTATGGAGGTCGACGTCGGGCTGCGGCATAGGCTCGGCAGATGGATCCCATCCGCGTCCTCATCGCCGATGACGAGGCGCTGGTCCGACACGCGCTGCGCATATTCGTCCAGACCGATCCGGGGATGACGGTGGTCGGCGAGGCGAACGACGGCGTGCTCGCCGTGCGCGCCGCCGAGGAGCTGCGACCGGACGTCGTCCTGATGGACCTGCAGATGCCGCGCATGGGCGGCATGGAGGCGACGCAGCGGATCACCTCGGCGCTGCCGGACACGCGCGTGCTCGCCGTCACGACGTTCTCGTCGGAACGGCACGTGGTCCCGGCTCTGCGCGCGGGCGCATCCGGCTATCTCGTGAAGGACAGCGAGCCGGAGGACATCCTGCACGCCATCCGCGAGGTGCAGGCCGGCCGGTCGGTGCTGTCGCCGCGCATCACCCGCGACCTGATCCTCTCCCTCCGCGACGAGCCTGCCGCGGCGCTGCCTTCCACCGCGGGGCACGAACCGCTCACGCCGCGCGAGGACTCGATCGTCCGCCTCATCGGCCGAGGGATGTCCAACGCGGAGATCGCGGGCGAGCTGCATCTCTCCGAGCCCACGATCAAGGCGAACCTCAGCCGCGTCATGACCAAGTGGGACGTGCGGGACAGGGTGCAGGTGCTGATCCACGCGGTCCGCAACGGGATCGTCGACCTCACCCACGACGAGGGGTCGGCAGGCGCCCGCGAGCGGTGACCGCGCCGTCCGTCGTGGACCTCGCGCCGTCCCCGTGCGCGCTGGTCCCGCGGCTCGTGCGGCCCGGCGAGTAGGGGGCGCTCGCGGACGGCCTGATGCCGATGCCCACGCGTCGGGCGACGGCGGCCGTCCGTAGCATCGGATCCATGCCCGCCGCCGTGCACGACCTCCTCACCGTCCCCGACCGCGCCGCCTGGCGCGCCTGGCTCGACGCGCACGAGGAGTCGTCCGACGGCGTGTGGCTGGTGCTCGCGAAGAAGGGCACGACGGATCCGACCTCCCTCACCTACGCGGAGGCCCTCGACGAGGCGCTGTGCAGCGGGTGGATCGACGGGCAGACCGCGAGCATCGACGAGCGCGTGTTCCGCCGCCGGTTCACGCCCCGGCGGAGGGCGTCGCTGTGGTCGGAGCGCAACATCGGACTCGTCGCGACGCTCACGGCCGAGGGGCGGATGCGGCCGGCCGGGATCCGCGAGGTGGAGCGCGCGCAGGCCGACGGCCGCTGGGAGCGCGCGTACGCGGGCCAGGCGTCCGCCGCCGAGCCCGAGGACCTGCTGGCCGCGCTCGCCGCGTCGCCCGCCGCCGCGGCGACCTTCGCGACGCTCAGCAAGGTCAACCGCTACGCGGTGATCCACCGGGTCGCGACCGCGCCGAACGCCACCGTCCGCGCGAACCGCCTCGCGAAGCTCGTCGCGATGCTCGAGCGCGGGGAGGCGCCGCACCCGCGGTAGGCGCGCGCTGCACCTCCGCGCGAGCCGGTCGTGGTGCCACCCGCGCGCAGGATCCGGCCCTCGCCGAGCATGTCGGCCGCGTGCCTTTCGTCTTGCTGGACGTCGTCACCCGCCGTGACACGGACCACGAGCGCACCCGTAGTTTGTGGACTAACGGCCTCCCTCGCGGCCCGGTGGGCGCCGTCGGCGTCCTCGGCGCGGCGATCCGCCGGGCCCGCACGACCGGACCGCACGCCCGCGTGCATCCTCCTCGACCCGTCGCCACCCGCGACCCGCACCCCGAAGGACTCCGATGCGCGACACCGCCACCCCGACCACCCGCCGGCGACGCCGCCCGATCCGCCTGGCCCTTGGCGCCGCCGTGGCCGCCGCCACCGTCGCCCTCACCGGCTGCGGCGCCGGCGCCGACGTGGGAGGAGCGGGCGTCGCCTGCGACATCCCGCAGCCCGACGCGAAGACCACGGTCAACGTGCTCTCGTACAACAGCCCGTCGACGAACCCCTTCACCGACGCGATCGCCACCGGCTGCACGGGCGGCAACCTCACGGTGAACGCCCCCACCACCGACTTCGGCGGCCAGAACCAGCGCGCCGTGCAGTCCATGTCGGGCGCCAATCCGAGCTACGACCTCGTCGAGGTCTACGGCACCGTCTACCCGCTCTACGCGGAGCGCGGCTGGATCGACCCGCTCGACGACCGCATCGCCGACGCGGGCGACGAGCTCGGCATCGACGACATCGACCCGACGCTGCTGGAGTCGCTGCAGTACGACGGGAAGCAGGTCGGCATCCCCACCTTCTGGGGCACGATCATCTTCATCTACCGCGAGGACATCCTCTCCGACCTCGACATCGCGGTGCCGACCACTTTCGAGGAGATGTACGCGGCGGCCGACAGGATCCGCACCGAGACCGGCATGGCGAACCCGCTGGCCCTCCCGTTCAACGCGGCCGGCGACAACTCGAGCGCCTACAACCAGTACCTCGGCTCGCTCGGCGGCACGTGGTTCGAGGACGGATCCGCGACCCCGACGCTCGACAGCCCCGAGTCCGTCCAGGCGCTCGACACCCTCCGCGCCACGTACCAGCAGATGAGCTCGCAGTCGACGTCGTGGTCGTCGCCCGAGGTCATCACGCAGCTGCAGACCGGTCAGGCCGCCATGTCGATGCTGTTCGCCGGCCGCGTCTCCGCGCTCCTCGACGAGGGGCAGACCGAGAACTTCGACAAGTTCGCGTTCGCCGTGCCGCCCGCCGTGCAGGAGGGCGGCACCCCCGCCACGAGCCTCTCGGTCGACGGCCTCTCCATCGCCGCGAACTCGAAGGTCGACAAGGACCTCCTCTTCGACCTGCTCGGCGTCGCGACCGGCGCCGACGCCGCGACCGAGGCCGCCAAGGCCACGATCCCGGCCCGCACCACGCAGGCGCAGGCCGCCGACCTCCCGTTCGAGGAGGCCGCGCGCGACGTGCTCGAGAGCGAGAAGCCGAACGGCCTGCCGCTCGTGCCGTACATGTCCGACGTGTTCGCCGCGATGGCGCCGATCCTGGCGCAGGTCGTCGACGGCACGCTGTCCTCGGCCGACGGCGCCGCACAGCTGCAGGCGGCGGCCGTCCAGGCCATCGCCACGGCGGGCTTCGCGCCCTGATGCGCGGACCCGGCACGCGCGGCGACGCCCGCGCATCCGGCCCCGGCCCCCGGGCATGAGGCTCAAGACCTTCGCCGCGTTCACGGCCCCCGCCATCATCCTGATGGCGGGGCTGCTGATCGTGCCGCTGATCACCACGCTCGTCTGGAGCTTCCAGAACGTGCCGGTGGGCCAACCGGGCGTCTTCACCGGCCTCGCGAACTACGTCGAGATCTTCACCGACCGCCGCTTCGGGCGCGACGCCGCGTTCACGATCACCTACGCGATCGTCATGACGATCGCGAAGCTCATCGTGGGCTACGGCATCGCGCTGCTGCTGAACCGCATCGAGCGCGGGCGGATGGTGATCCTCGGTCTCCTCATGGCGAGCTACGTGGTGCCGACCGTGATCGGCGCGCTCAACTTCTCCTGGCTCTTCAACGACATCTTCGGCGGCGTCGTGAACCAGGGGCTCGCCGTGTTCGGGATCCACGTGGACTGGCTGACGGAGACCGGGCCCGCCCGCGTGCTCATCGGCCTGCACGCGCTCTGGCACGAGACGCCGTTCGTGATCCTCGTGCTGCTCGCCGGGCTCCAGACGCTCCCGGAGGAGCCGCTCGAGGCCGCGCAGCTCGACGGCGCCGGCTGGTGGCAGCGCCAGCGGTACATGATCGTGCCGCTGCTCGCGCCGCTGTTCTCGTTCGTGACGCTGATCAGCCTGATGGACAGCCTCAAGGTGTTCGACTCGATCCGGATCATCACCCCGGCCGCCGGCAGCGTCGGCACCGAGTCGCTCATGGTGTTCGTGTACCAGGTGGCCCTCGGGGAGTCGTACCGGCTGGGGGTGGCGAGCGCGGTGAACGTGGTCACCATCGTCATCACGCTCGTGCTGCTGATCCCGTTCCTCCGACAGACCTGGAAGGGGGCGCGGGCCGCATGACCGCATCCACCCCGCTCGTGCCCACCGGCCGCACGCGGCTCCCGCGCGACGGCCGCCCCACCGGATCCGGGCGCACGCTCACCGCGCGGGAGCGCCGTCGCCGCGAGCGCATCGGCTCGCTGTGGGCCGGCGCCGCGCTCCTCGTGGTCGTGCTCGTCTCGCTCAGCCCGTTCCTGTGGGCGCTGCTCACCGCGATCAAGCCGTTCCGCGACGCCTTCACGAACCCGCCGACGTGGATCTTCGAGCCGCGCCTCGACTCCTTCGTCGAGCTGTGGCGCGGCACGCTGTTCGCCGAGGTGCTCGTCAACACGTTCATCGTCGCCGGGCTCACGGTCGTGGTGGCGCTGGTCGTGGGCGCGCCCGCCGCGTACGCGTTCGCGCGGTACGCCGGCGTCGTCGGGCCGATCCTGCTGGTGCTCGCCGTCGTGCTGCGGACCATCCCGCGGTTCGCCGTGGTGCTGCCGTTCTACGAGATGAGCCAGGCGCTCGGGATCTACGACACCAAGATCGCGCTGGTCGCCGCGCTCGTGGCGGTGAACATGCCGTTCACGCTGCTGCTGCTCGTCGGGTTCTTCCGCGACATCCCGACCGAGCTCGACGAGGCCGCGATGATCGACGGCTGCAGTCGCTTCGGCGCGTTCCGCCGCGTGATCGTGCCGCTCATGGGGCCGGGGCTGGTGACCGCGGGCGTCTTCACGCTGCTGGTCGCGTTCCAGGAGTACCTCGTGGCGCTGACGCTCACGCAGAACCAGGCCGTCACGATCCCGGTGTTCATCGCCGCGCAGAAGGGCGCCGACGACATCTCGACGTACCAGACGCTCGCCGCGGCGAGCATCGCGCTCGTGATCCCGGTGGTCCTCATCGCGGTGTTCGCGCGGAAGTACCTCGTGGCGGGGCTCGGCGGGGGAGCGGTCAAGGGCTGACGCCCGGGCGGCTCTCCGCCGCGCCGCCGTCAGTGGCCGAGCTCGATGAGCAGCACCCCGCCGATGATGAGCGCGACGCCCGCGACCATGGTGCGGGTGAGCGGGTCGCGGAAGAGGATCCGGCCGAGGATCGCGGTGAGGGCCACACCCGTGGCCGCCCAGATCCCGTAGGCGACGCCGATCGGCAGGCCGAGCGAGAGGGCGCCGGCGAGCATCGAGAAGGCCGTGACGTAGCCGACCGCGACGACCGCGTACCAGCGGCGGCGGCCGTCGGTCGCGAGCTTGAGGGAGATCGTCGCGGCGACCTCGGTGACGATGGCGATCGCGAGCAGCAGCCAGGCCATCAGCGGGCCGTGCCGGGGGTGGGTGCGGATGCGCTCGCGTCGCCGTCGCCAGCCGCCCGGGCGTCGCCGGCCGCCCTCGCCGCGTGCGCGCGCTGCGAGCCGAGCTCCACGAGGAGCACGCCGGCGACGATCAGCACGAGCCCGGCGATCATCGGGCCGGTGAGCGGCTGGCCGAAGAGCGCGGTCGCGCCGACGGCCGTGAGGGCGACGCCGGCCGCGCCCCAGATCCCGTACGCGACGCCGACGGCCATGCCCGCCTTCAGCACGCGCGTGAGGAAGCCGAAGGCGACGAGGTAGCCGACGACGACGAGCGCGTACCAGCCCGGCACGTCGACGGCGGCCTGGAGGGCGAGGGAGGCGGTCACCTCGGAGGCGATGGCGCCGCCGAGCAGGAGCCACCTCACGAGGCGGTCCGGGGGAAGGGGTTCATGGGATCACCGTAGGAGGGATTGGGCCAGATGGCCGAATCTCGGGCGCGACTGCCATGGAGCTCGCGGCGCGCACGCAGGTCGGGCCGGATCAGGCGCCGGGGAGCGTGAGCGTGAGGACCCCGTCGCGCGCCTCGACCGTCGTGCCGCGGTGGTCGCGGACGCGGGGGAGGCCGACGGTGGCGTCGCTCGCGTGGTCGCCGACGACGACCACGCGCATGCCCGCGGCGAGGCCCGCGCGGATGCCGGCCTCGGCGTCCTCGTAGACGATCGCGTCCGCGGGATCCACGCCCAGGCGCTCGGCCGCGAGCAGGTAGCCGGAGGGGTCGGGCTTGCCGGCGGTCACGTCGTCGGCCGAGACCACGACGTCGGGCACGCGGATCCCGGCGCCGGCGAGCCGGGCCCGCGCGAGGGCCGGGCCGGCGCTCGTGACGAGGGCGTGGGATCCGGCGGGCAGCGCGGCCACGAGGTCGCGGGCGCCGGGGATCTCCACCGTCGCGGGGCTGCCGTCGAGCTCGAGCCGGTCGAGCTCGGCGAGGAGCGCGGGCACGTCGCTGCCGGCGGGCGCGAACCGGGCGATGCTGTCGGCGGCGCGCACGCCGTGGATCCGCCGCATCAGGTCGGCGGGGTCGTGGCCGAAGCGGCGGGCGAGCATCGTCCAGATCTCCTCCACGAGCGCGGTGGAGTCGACGAGCGTCCCGTCCATGTCGAGGAGGAGCGCGCGGGCGGTGAGCGTGACGGGGGAGGACATGCGTCCATCCTCCCGGACGGGTGGCAGCCGGGCGCTCCCCGGTCGGCCACGATGGAGGGGAGGCCGCGATCCGACGCGGCGCGGGCGGAGGCGGCATGGGCGCGGGTGACACGGACGAGGCCGAGGCCGGCAAGGTCCGCACGCTCACGGGCATCTCGGCCTTCACGCTGATGCTCGGGCTGCTGATCGTGGGGCTCGTGCCCGACCTGTCGACGGAGGGCGGCTTCCGCTGGGATGCCCCGGCCTGGCTCTACGCCGGGATCTTCGTGCTGTTCGGCCTCGCCGGTCTCGGCTGGGCCGCCGTGCGCGCGATGCGGCAGCGGAGGCGGGCCCGTGGGTGACGCGGTCGAGAAGGCCGTGCTCGTGGCGTACCTCGTCTTCGCGCTCGGCGCCCTGGTGATGGTCGTGCGCCTCGCCGCTCGGCGCATGCGCACGGAGGAGCGGCCCTCGCGCCGCACCCTCGTGATCACCGGCGTCTTCGCGGCCGGCTACGTCGTGACCGGCCTGATCCGCGTGTTCCTGCTCTAGGCGCTCCCGCCCGGCTCACGCACCACCCCTTCCGAGCGGAGCCCGCCCGGCTCCCGCACCGAGGTCCGCGCCACCGCTTACGGCTCCCGCCGACCCCGGTCGCGGGAGACGCGCGCCCGTACCCTGGACCGATGCGGGGATCACGGTGAGGGCGCGCGCAGCGCACCACGTGGTCATCGGCGCCGGGCTCGCCGGGGCGGCCACCGCGTGGCAGCTCGCGAGCCGCGGGCACGAGGTCACGGTGCTCGAGCGCGACCGGCCGGCGAGCATGCGCGGCAGCTCGCACGGATCCGCCCGCATCCTCCGCTACGCCTACGCCGACCCCTTCTACGTGCGCCTGATGCGCGACGCCCGCGTGCTCTGGGACCGCCTCGAGCGCACCACGGGCGCGCGCATCGTGACGCCGACCGGATCCGTCGACTCCGGCCTCGTGCGCCGCCCGGCCGAGCTCGCGCGCGTGCTCGAGCGCGTCGGGATCGACCACGAGCTGATGTCCGCGCGCGAGGCCGAGGACCGCTGGCCCGCGCTCTCCTTCGACTCCGACGTGCTCTGGCATCCGGCCGCGGGCGTGGTCGACGCCGAGGTCGCGGTGCGCACGATGCTCGACCTGGCCGTCGCGCACGGCGCCGTCGTGCGCGAGGGCTGGACGGCCGCGTCCGTCGAGCGCGTCGGCGCGGGCTTCCGGGTGACCTCCGACGACGGCCGGCACGTCGACGGCGACAGCGTGGTGGTGGGCGCCGGCGGCTGGCTCCCCGAGCTCCTGGCCGCGCTGCCGCTCCCGCGCGCCGCCCTCGACCGCATCCCGCCGCTGCGCGTGCGGCAGGAGCAGGTGTTCCACTTCCCGTATCGGCGGAGTCCGTATCGGCGGAGTCCGCATGTCGACGGCCCGCCCGCACCGCCCGTGCCCACCTCCATCCACATGGACGAGCGCATGCAGGTCTACGCGCTGCCCGGCGGACGCGACGTGGAGGGCCGCGGCCACAAGGTCGCCGAGTTCGACGGCGGCCGCGTGATCCCGTCGGCCGCCCACCAGGACGGCCGCGTCGATCCCGCCAACCGCGCCCGCGTCGTCGACTGGGCGCGCCGCAACCTCCCGGGCGTGGACCCGGTGCCCTACGCCGAGACGACGTGCCTCTTCACGAGCACGCCGAGCGAGGACTTCGTGATCGACCGGATGGAGGGCATCACGATCGTCTCGCCCTGCTCCGGCCACGGCGCCAAGTTCGCGCCGCTCATCGGCAGCCTCGCGGCGGATGCGGCGACCGGCGAGCGCGTGGAGCCGCGGTTCGCGTTCGCGCCCTGAGCGGCGGAGGCGCGCGCGGCACCGGCGTCCGTGGGCGGCACCCGCATCCGGACGCCGTCGCGTCACACCTTCTGCGGTCGCCCCCGCGCCGGGGTCCGCGCACGGCTCCGCGCCGGATCCCGCGCCCCCGCGCGCTCCTCGGCCCGCTCCCGCTCCGCCGCCAGCCGCGCGAGCTCGTCGCGTAGCTCGCCGACCCGGTCGTCGCGGCCCTCCTCGGGGAACGCGCCGGGCAGGAGCTGCGGGCTCAGCCGCGCGCGCACGATCTGCTCGAGCGCCGAGTCGCGCGCGATGACCAGCACCTCGCGCAGCGCATCCGGGTCCCGCGACAGCGCGCCGAGCCGCTCCACGATCTCCTCCGCGATCTCGGCCCGGAGCCGGAGCCCCGGCACGTCGCCCTCGCGGTAGTCGTCGGGCCGCCGGCCCTTGCCGTCGCGCAGCGCCGCGCGCTCGGTGGCCATGCGCAGCCGCTCGGCCTCGCCGCGCTTCTCGCCCGTGAGCTCCGCGAGCTCGCCGCGGAGCGCCTCGATGAGCGACTCCTCGTCGAACGCGCGCCGCTCCCGCAGCGTGCGCAGGATGATCAGGTTCTCCATCTGCAGCCGGAGCGCCACGCCCACGAGCAGCAGGGCCTCCTCGACGAGGACCTCCTTCTGCGCCGGATCCGCGGCCACGCGCGCCGCGACGGACGGCGGCGGGGGCCCGGGCTTGCTGCTCCTGCCGGGCTTCGCGGGGCGGATGCGGGGCCGGGGCATGACGTCCTCCCGGTCCGCTCGCTCCACCGGCGAGGTGCTCTCAGGCTACGCGGAACCGCCGACCCCGGGGCGGGTGGCGCCCCCATCCGCGACCGGATCCGCGCCCGGATCGGCCCCCGGATCGGGGCGTGCCCGCGTCACCCCATCCGCCGCCGCAGGAACGCGAGCGTTCCGAGCTCGTCGTCGATGCCGCCGCCGTCGTGGCCGTTGTACTCCCACTCGACGATCTCCTTCTCGCCCGCGTAGGCGTTGAACGCGCCGTAGACGGTGGAGGGCGGGCAGGTCGCGTCCATCAGCCCGACCGAGAAGCGCGCGGGCGCGGTCGCGCGACGCGAGAACGCGACGCCGTCGAAGTACCGCAGCACGGCGTGCACGTCCTCGCCGCGGCCCCGGTGCGTCTTCAGGTAGTCGACGACCTCGTGGTACGGGTACGCGTCGGTGATGTGCGTGGCCCGCTCGATGTCGCAGAGGAACGGCACGTAGGCGGAGACGGCCGCCAGGTCGTCGCGGAGGCCCGCGACCGCGAGGGCCATGCCGCCGCCCTGGCTGCCGCCCTGCACGGCGATGCGCGCCGGATCCACGACGTCGAGCGAGCGGGCGACGTCGACCGCGCGCACCGCGTCGGTGAAGAGGCGACGGTAGTAGTAGGTCTCGCGGGAGGCGATGCCGCGGGTCATGAAGCCAGGGATCGCGGGTCCGGCCTCCCCGTGGTCGGCCGTGTCGCCGGCGCTCCAGTACGAGCCCTGGCCGCGGGTGTCCATCTGCAGGTGCGCGAAGCCGGCGGCGGCGTAGATCAGGGTCTCCTCGGCGCGTCCCCGCCCGCCGCCGTAGCCGACGTAGGAGACGACCGTGGGCAGCGGGCCGGTGGCGCCCGCGGGGGTGCGGAGCCAGGCGCGCACGTCGGTGCCGCCGGATCCGGCGAAGGTCACGTCCTGCACGTCGACCAGCGCGAGGTCGGTCTCCACCGGCGCGAGGCGCACGTCGAGGTCGTGCTGCCCGGCCTCCGCGAGGGTGTCGGCCCAGAAGGCGTCGAAGTCCTCGGGGTCGACGTGGCTGCTGACGTGGGCGCGGGCGGCGTCGACGGGTTCGATGAGCATGGGTCCTCCGGGGGCTGCGTGCGGGATCGGCGGCCGCGCCCGTGCTCGGGCGACGCCGCCTCGCCCATCATGGCCGCGGCGCGGCCGCCCTGCACGCCGCTCGGGCCTAGGGGCGGGAGAGCTCTCCGCCGTCGACGACGAGGTTCGACCCGGTGATCCACTGTGCGCGGTCCGACGCGAGGAATGCCACCGCCTCCGCGATGTCCCGCGGGTCTCCCGGGCGCCCCAGCGGGGTGTCCGCGGTGGTGGCCTCGAGCGGGACGCCCAGGGCGTCGGCGAGGTCCTGGCGGATCGCGTCGGCGCCGGGGGTGAGGACGTTGCCGGGGGTGATGGTGGCGACGCGGATCCCCGAGGGCGCGAGCTCGGAGGCCAGCGCCCTCCCGTACGCGACGAGGGCGGCTTTGGCGGCGCCATAGTGGGCCAGCTGCGGGGCCGCGTCGAGGGCTGCCGTGGACGAGATGTTGATGATCGCGCTGCCCGCCCCGGCATCGTGGAGCGCGGGCAGCAGGGCGTGGGTGACCCGCACCGCGGAGAGGTAGTTGAGGGCGAGCGCGTCGACCCACTCCTCGTCGGGGATCGTGCCGATGCCGCCGACGTGGAAGCGCGCGGCGCCCGCGTTGTTGACGACGATGTCGACGCCGCCGAGCGCGTCGAGCGTGGCCGCGGCGAGGGTCCGCACGCCGTCGACGGTGCTGATGTCGCCGGCGATGAAGGTGGCGCCCGCGGGCGTCTCGGCGGTCGCGCTGCGTGCGGCGGCTACGACGGTGGCTCCGCCGTCGAGCAGCCGCTGCACGATCGCCGCGCCGATGCCGCCCGAGCCGCCCGTCACGATGGCGCGCTTCCCGGCGAACTCGGTGGTCGCGGCTGGGGTCCTGTATGAGGTCATGCCGGTCACGCTATCGGTTCTGGACTGGAAGTTCAGAAGTTATGGACCGAAAGTCCGGAATCCCGTAGGATCAGCCCATGGCGCGACCTCGGAAGTTCGACGAGCAGGACGTGCTGGTGGCGGTGCGCCAGCGGTTCACGGAGACCGGATACCACGGCACCTCGGTGGACGAGCTGTCCCGCGTGACCGGCCTCAGCAAGGGCAGCCTGTACGGGGCGTTCGGGGACAAGGAGGCCCTCTTCGCGAGGGTGTTCGACGAGTACTGCACCGAGGCGGGCGGCGGTGTGGCCGCGCTCGTGGAGGGACCGGAGGATCAGGCGCTCGCTCGGCTGCGCGCGTGGCTGCGCTCGCCGGAGGACGACGCCTCGCGGCGCGACTGCCTCCTGGCGAAGGGGACCGCTGAGCTCGCCTGGGCGGACGACGCCATCGCGGCGCGCTCCCTCGCCGCGTTCGACGGGCTGCTCGACAGCTGCCGCCGGCTCGTCGAGCAGGCGCAGCGCGCAGGTCTCGTGGATCCGTCCGCCGACGCCGAGGCCCTCGGCGGGGTGATCCTGGCCACGCATCGGGGTCTCGAGGCGCTCGCCGAGGCGGGGGTCGATCCCGTCAGGCGCAACCGCATCGCGGACGCCGCGATCGCGGGCATCGCCCTCCACCCGGCAGGTGCGTGAGGCGACCACGGCGGTCAGGGCGCCTCAGCGGAACAGCGATGTCCCGGCGGCGGGATCGGCGAGCTCCGCGTCGAGGAGGGTCCAGATCCACTCGAGCGCCCGCGCGGTGTCGAGGCCCGGCACCTTCTGGGACAGCTGCGTCGCGATGCCGTCGCTGTAGGCCGCGAGCTTGAGCGCGACCTCGGGCGCGTCCACCTGCCGGAAGACGCCGCCCTCGACGCCGCGGCGGATCGTGCGCACGAGGCACGCCTCCCACACGCGGAGGCGCTCGAGGCGCTCGGGCGTGAGGGCGGGCTTCCGCGAGACGGCGGTCCAGTAGTCCGACCAGAGCCGCCAGTGCGCCTCGGACGCGTCGGTGCCGTCGAACAGCGGCTCGACCAGCAGGCGGATGCCGTGCACCGGATCCGGATCCGCGTCGACCTCCTCGACGGTCCCGGCGTAGAACCGGTCGGTCTCGAGCGCGACGACCTCGTCGAGGATCTCCGCGACGCTGGCGAAGTGGTACGTGACGGTGCCCACGGACACGTCGCCCTCGGCGGCGATGTCGCGGAGGCCGGTGGCGGTGAGGCCCTGGCGGAGGATCACGGCGCGGGCGGCCGCGACGATCATCGCCCGGCGCACCTCGGGCTTCTCGCGCTTGCCGCCGCGGCGCGCGCCGCTCGCGGTGGCAGCGGCCGTCGCGGTCGCTGCAGGCGCGCTCGCGCCCGGCGCCGTGCCCGCCGTCACGCGGAGGTCCGCGGGACGAGGTCGTCGAAGACGCGCTCGGCGACGAGCACCTCGGGCGCGTCCGGGCCGCCGTCGCGCGCCCACGCCCGAAGGGTGTTGACGACGCGGAAGGCGTCCGCGTCGGCGGTCACGCGCGAGGTCGTCTCCAGGCGCGCGCGCCAGGTCGGCTGCTCGAGGCCGATGGCCCAGCGCGACTCCGCGACGGCCGAGGTCGGGTCGCCCTCGGTGATCCGGTACGTCTCGCGGCTCGACTCCGTGAAGACGAGGCCGTCCGGGTAGACCCGGGATCCGCCGTAGCCGGGGTCGACGTCGAGCGTCCACTCGCCGGTCGCCACGTCGTGGGAGACGCTGCGCTCGGGCAGGCCGGAGTCGTCGGGGATCCGCTCGATCGCGATGGGCGTCGCCTGCACGGCCTCCTCGAAGCGCACGCCGTCGTCCTCCGCGCGCGTCCAGACGGGCAGGGTCACGGCGCTGCGGGAGGGCGCGACGGCGAGGGTCGCCTCGCGGGCGTGCGGCCAGATCCACGGCCAGTACGCCGACGACACCGCGATGCGCAGCCGGTGTCCGGCCGGGAAGGAGTGGCCGGTGGAGACGAGCGGCACGCGCACGACGGCCTCCTCGCCGGGGACCATCGGGTCGATCCGGGCGCGGTCGATCCGCTTGTTGAGGTTGAGCGCGCCGCGCGTCACGAGCGTGGAGGCGCCGTCGGGCGCGACGTCGCAGAGCCGCACCACGACGTTCGCGTCGGGCAGGTCGCTCGTGACCGCGAGGTCGACGAGCACGTTCCCGAGCACGTCGAGCGGCTCGTCGAGGAGCAGGTCGAAGCAGACCGAGAGGCCGTCCTCGGCGCGCTGGTCCGGCGGCAGGTCGGTGGCGTTGCCGAACGGGAAGAACCGGCCGGCGTCGAGGCCGGTGCGCTGGGGGGAGCGGACCACGACGGCGTCGCCCGCGGCGGCCGGCCCGTGGAACACGGTCAGCGGCAGGACGGGCTGGGCCGCGACGGACGCGGGCGGCGGCCACGAGGGCGCGGCGACCCAGCGCCCGGTGCGCTCGGGGTAGCTCGTGGCGGGCGGCTCGGAGTCGCTGAGGAAGGCGCGGAGCGCGGGATCCGCCTCCACGCCGGTGTCGACGCCCTTCAGCCAGCGGTCCCACCAGCGCAGCGTCTCCTGCAGGAAGCCGATGGACGGGCCCGGCGTCAGGCCGCGGTCCGGGTACTGGTGCGACCACGGGCCGATGATGCCCTTCACGGGCGCGGACACGTTCTCCACCAGGCGCAGCACGGCGTCGCGGTACGGATCCGCCCACCCGCCGACCGCGAGCACGGGCGCGGTGATGGCCGCGTAGTCCTCGCACACGCTGCCGTGCCGCCAGTAGGCGTCGCGCTCCTGGTGCGCGAGCCAGGTCGGCGTCATCGGCCGACCGGGATCCAGGCGCTCGCGCCAGCGCTCCACCCAGCCCTCGCCCACGACCTCGGGCCGCGGCGGCCGCGAGTTGAACGCGAACATCGTCGCGCCCCACGCGGCCATGTCGATGCCGAGCACGGCGCCGCCCATGTAGTGCACGTCGTTGTCGTACCGGTCGTCGGTGGAGCACACGGTGACGACGGCCTTCAGCGCCTCGGGCGCGCGGCCCGCGAGCTGGAGGCCGTTGAAGCCGCCCCACGAGATCCCGAAGATGCCGACGGCGCCCGTGCACCAGTCCTGCGCGGCGATCCACTCGATGACCGCGACGCCGTCGTCGAGCTCCTGGGCGGAGTACTCGTCGACGAACAGGCCGTCGGAGGATCCGGTGCCGCGGATGTCCACGCGGATGGACGCGTAGCCGTGCGCGGCGTACCAGGGGTGCCGCTCGCTGTCGCGCGGGGCGGTCCAGTCGTCGAGCCGGTAGGGGAGGTACTCGAGGAGCGCGGGGACGGGCCCGTCGCCCGCGCGCGACCAGATGCGGGCGTGGAGGGGCGTGCCGTCGGGCATCGGGATCCAGACGTCGCGACGAGTCACGCGGTCGGTCACGTCGGCGCCGTCCACGCCGTCGTCGGCTCCGGTCGCGGTCGTCCCCGCTGCGGCGTCGGTCATCGTGCGTCCTCCCAGTCCCGGATCCGGTGCCCGTCGCCGAGCTCCCTCCACCCTCCACCCGCGGCGTCGCGCCAGGTGGCGCGCGCGTCCTGGACGACCGGCAGCTCGGTGGCGCCGGGCTCCAGCGTCGCGTCCAGCAGCTGCCGCGTGTACGGGTGGTTCGGCCCGGCGAACACGCGCTCGGTCGGGCCGGCCTCCACGATGCGCCCGCCCGTCATCACGGCCACGCGGTCGGCGACCCCGCGCACGACGGCGAGGTCGTGGCTGATGAAGAGGCAGCTGAGGCCCTTGTCGCGCCGCAGGTCGGCGAGCAGCTGGAGGATCTCCGCCTGCACGCGCACGTCGAGCGCGGTCGTGATCTCGTCGGCGATCACCAGCTGCGGCCCCGCGGCCAGCGCCCGGGCGATCCCGACGCGCTGCCGCTGGCCGCCGGAGAGCTGCCCGGGGAGCCGGCCGGCGAAGTCCGGCGACAGGCCCACCTCGGTGAGGATCTCGCCCACGCGCTCCGGCGACGCGCTGCCGGTGAACAGCTCCAGCGGCCGCGCGATGGCCGCGCCGACGGTGCGCCTGGGGTTGAGCGAGGTGTCCGCGTTCTGGAACACGAGCTGCACCGCGCGGCGCAGGTCGAGCGGCCGGTGCGCGACCGCGGAGGTCAGGTCGCCCTCGACGCCGTCGCCCTGGAACCGGAAGGTGCCGGACTCCGTGGGCACGAGGCCGGCGAGCGCGGTCGCGAGCGTGGTCTTGCCGCTGCCGGACTCGCCCACGACGGCGAGCGTCTCGCGCGGCGCGATCGTGAACGACACGTCCGAGACGGCGGGCGGCAGGCCGCGGCCGTAGCGGACGACGAGGCCGTCGGCGACGACGACCGGCGGCACGGGGGCGGGCGCGGGCGTCGCGGCGTCCGCGGATCCGGCGCGCGGGCCGCCCGGGATCGCGGCCAGGAGCTCCCGCGTGTACGGATGCGCGGGCGAGGCGAAGAGCTCCGCGGTCCGCCGGTGCTCCACGATGACGCCGTCGCGCATCACGGCGATCTCGTCGACCATCGTCGAGACGACGCCGAGGTCATGGCTGACGAGCAGCACCGCCATGCCGAGCTCGAGCGCGAGCTCGCGGATCAGGGTGAGGACGGCCGCCTGCGTCACCACGTCGAGCGCGGTGGTCGGCTCGTCGAGCACCAGCACGCGGGGGCGCGCCGCGACGGCCATGGCGATCGCGATGCGCTGCTGCTGCCCGCCGGACAGCTGGTGCGGGTAGCGGCGCACGATGGTCGCGGGGTCGGGCAGGCGCACGAGCCGGATCAGCTCCTGCACCCTCTCGTCGTCGCTCGGCAGGCCGTGGCTCTCGAGCGCCTCGCGGAGCTGGCGGCCCACGCGCATGGACGGAGTGAGCGACTGGCCGGCGTTCTGCGCCACGACGGCCGCGGTGCCGCCGCGGAGCTCGCGCGTCGCGGCGGGGGACAGGGCGAACACGTCGTCCCCGCCGACCTCCACGCTGCCGCCGACGACGCGGGATCCGCGGCGCAGGTGCGCGAGGAGCGTGCGGGCCACGGTCGACTTGCCGCTGCCGGACTCGCCGACGAGCCCGAGCGCGCGCCCGGCGCGGATCTCGAAGCTCACGCCGCGCACGACGGGCACGTCCGCGGTCCCGGTCGAGTACGAGATCGCCAGGTCGGCGACGCGCACGACGGTGCCGAGGCGCACGGCCCCGGTCAGGGTGTCCTCGACGGTCCCGGGCCTCATGCCATCCCCTTCTGCGCGCGATCGACGCCGAGCGACTTGCTGAGCCCGTCGGCGCTGAGGTTGAGGCCGATCACGAGGGTCGCGAGCGCGACGATCGGCGCGAGCGTGCCCATGGGCACGACGGTCAGGGCGGTGCGGTTCTCCTGCACCATGAGCCCCCAGTCGGGCGTCGGCGGGTTCGCGCCGAAGCCGAGGAACGAGAGCGACGAGATGAGCAGCACGATCCACGACGCGCGCATCGCGTACTCCACGAGCACCACGTCGAGCACGTTCGGCAGGATCTCGCGGAACACGATGCTCAGCGGGCGCTCGCCGCGGGCGCGGGCGGCCGTGACGTAGTCCTGCGTGATCACGGTCCGCGCGGCGCCCCGCACCACGCGGGTCACGGCGGGCGCGTACACGACGGTCACGGCGAGCACGATGACCCAGAGGCCGGATCCGAACACCGTCACCACCACGAGCAGCGCGAGGATCGACGGGATGCTGAGCAGCGCGTCGACGACGCGCATGACGACCTCGTCGGACCAGTCGTCCGCGTACGCCGTGACGCAGCCGACGACCGTGCCGATCGCGACCGCGATGGTCGTCGCGAGGAAGGTCACGACGAGCGCGTACCGGCCGCCGTTGAGCGTGCGGGAGAGGATGTCGCGCCCGTACTGGTCGGTGCCGAGCCAGTGCGCCCAGGTCGTGCCGGAGAGCACGTCGCCGGAGTCGGTGACCACGGGATCGTGCCCCGCGATCCACGGCGCGAGCACCGCGAGCACCACGTGCAGCGCGATGAGCCCGAGCCCGATGGCGAGCGCCGTGGATCCCCGGAGCGGCGCCAGCCACGCGCGGATGCGGCGGGTCGGGCCGGTCGGACGGCTCGACCCGGCGGGCCGGGCGGATGCGGGGGCGGTCATGCGCGGGCCTTCCGTCGGGCGCCGCGCGGCAGGCGCCGGGGACGCTGCCTCGTGCGGAGCCGGGGATCGAGGGCGAGGGCGGCGAGGTCGGCCGCGAGGTTGCAGACCACGTACACGCCGGCGCTCAGGAGGGCGATCGCCTGGATGGTCGGCAGGTCGCGCGTGGAGACGGACTCGAGCATCAGCTTGCCCATGCCGGGGTAGTTGAAGACGTTCTCGACCACGACGACGCCGCCGAGCAGCCACGCCACGTTGAGCGCGACCACGTTCAGCGTCGGCAGGAGGGCGCTCGGCACGGCGTGCCGCCACACCACCTGCCGCGTGGTGAGGCCCTTGAGCTCGGCCGTCGTGATGAACTCCGACGCCATCACGTCGATGGTCGACGACCGCATCGTGCGCACGATGTAGGCGGCCATCGCGAGGGTCAGCACGATCACCGGCAGCCCCACCGAGGGCAGGAGCTCGGCGACCGTGGCGTCGCTGCCGCGGAGCACCACGGCGGGGAAGACGGGGATCGCGATGGCGAACGCGAGCACCAGCACGGTGGCGACCATGAACTCGGGCACGCTCATCACCACGAGGCTCACGACGCTGATCACCGAGTCGATGCGGCGCCCACGGCGGACGCCCGCGACCACGCCGAGCGCGAGCGAGACGGTGACGCCGACGAGCATCGCCGGTATCGCGATGAGCATGCTGTTGCGGAAGGCGAGGAGCAGCGTCGGCGCGACCGGGTCCCCGCTCACGAGCGAGGTGCCGAAGTCGCCGCGCGCGGCGCCGAGGAGCCAGTCGCCGTAGCGGAGCCAGACGTTCCGGTCGAGCCCGAGCGACTCGCGGAGGGTCGCGACGGCCTCGGGCGTCGCGTTCTGCCCGAGGAGCTGCTGCGCCACGTCGCCCGGCAGCAGCTGCACCGCGAGGAACACGAACAGCGAGGCGAGCACGATCGTGAGGAGCGCCGTGCCGATGCGGCGGACGACGGCCAGCGACGCGGTCACGCGCGGAACCCGATCGTCAGGTGGTCGAACTCGAAGCCGTATTCGCGGTAGTTGACGACGTCGCGCGAGATGCCGACGAGCCGGTCGCCGAACATGGGCGTCATGTCGGCGCCGTCCTCCACGACGAGCCGCTGCGCGTCCTGGTAGAGCATCAGCCGCTTCGCGTCGTCCATGGTGGCGCGGGCGTCGTCGAGGAGCGCGTCGAACGTGGGGTTCGACCAGGCGCTCTCGTTGTAGGAGGACCCGGTGCGGAAGATCTGGTTCAGCACCTGGTCGATGGGCCGGCCGGTGAACCAGTAGCTCACCATGAGCGGCTTCTGCATCCAGATCTCCGTGTAGTAGGAGTCGGCGGAGGAGCTCCGCACCGTGAGGTCGATGCCCGCGGCCTTCACCTGGTCGCGGTAGGTGACGGCCATGGGCGTGAAGACCGACTCGTAGCTGGAGGTGTGGATCTCCGTCTTGAGCCCCGCCATGCCGGCCTTCGCGAGCAGCGCCTTGGCCTGGTCGGGGTCGTAGGGGCGCTCGACGTCCACGAACGCGGCGAGCGACGGCGGCACCGGGTTGTCGCGCGCCGGCGTGCCGGTGCCCTGCAGGGCCGTGGCGACGATCTGCTCGGGGTCGTACGCGAGCTTCATCGCCTGCCGCACGAGCGGGTCCCGGAACTCGTCGCTCGTGGCGAGCATCGGGATCGTGTACCACTGCGCGTCCACCACCCGCGCGACCGTCGCCCGGCTCGAGGCCGAGACGACGCGGGCGGTCGCGAAGTCGAGGTTCGTCTGCGAGATGAGGTCGATCTGCCCGGCGAGCAGCGCGTTGACGCGGGCCGTCGTGTCCTGGATGGAGGAGAAGTCGATGCCGTCGAGCACGGGCCGCCCGGCGAAGTGGTCGTCGAACGCCTCGACGCTGCCGGATCCGGCCGGGTGGAACGACGAGAGGCGGAACGGCCCCGTGCCGATGCCCGTGCGCCCGATCGTGCCGATGGCGGCGGCCGGCACGATGTAGCACTGGTACGCCGTGAGCAGCGAGGGGAACTCCGCGTTCGGGGTGAGCAGCTGGAACCGGAGCGTGTACGGGTCGGGAGCCGACATGCTGTCGGGCCCGATCATGTCCGCGAGCACGCCGCCCTGCGGGGAGGCCGTCGCCGGGTCGAGGATGTGCTGGATGGAGGCGATCGCGTCGGCGGCCGTGAAGGTCGACCCGTCATGGAAGCGCACCCCGCGGCGGAGCCGGAAGGTCCAGGTGGCGCCGTCGGCGCTCGCCGCCCACTCCTCGGCGAGGTCGGGGATCGTCTCGCCCTTCTCGTCGAGCTTCACGAGCCGGTTGTAGAGGGCGCCGAGGTACTCGTACGCCGAGAGCGAGCTGGCGGAGTCGAGGGTCTCGGCGGCGGATGCGGCCGGCCGCGCGATGCGGAGGCGGCCCCCGCGGGCGGCGGTGCCGGTGGCGGCGGCCTCGGGGATGGTCGTGCTGTTCGCGCCGGTGGCGCATCCGGTGAGGGCGAGCAGGCCGAGGCCGGCGATCCCGGCGGTTCCCGCGAGGACGGCACGGCGGCTGGGCGCGGCCGGCCGGTCGGGGCGCGCGGCGCGGTCGACGATGCGGATGGAGCGCGAGCTCGCGTCCGCGGATGCGGTGCGGGTGGTGACGATCGATGGCATCGGGACGGGCCCTCCTCGTTATCGTTCAGGTGAACGATAGGCGAGATGCCGGCCCGTGGCGAATGCTGACCGGATGCGCGGCGATCGTCGGCGCCGTCGCGCGGGCTCGGCTCCCCCCTGCGAGACGCCCCATGTGGACGCCCCCGACGGCGTCCGCCGCCGTCCTCCATCCTGTCCACGCGGGCGGATGGGCCACCGCCCTCGGGCGGCGCGCACCTCCCCGTCCCGCGCATCCATCGGGGGCTCCGCTCCCGCGCATCCTCCGCCGGAGATCGTTCCGCGCGTGATCCGACGAAGAGAAGAGACACCGAATGCTCGCGAACCTGCTCGTGGCCGGACTGACCATCACCCTGGGGCTCTCGGGCGGCGCGCCGACGCCGACGACCGTGACCCCGGATCCGGGGGAGTCCCACATCGTCGCGGGCCGCGTGGCGCCGCACACCCCATGGGTCGTCCAGATCGTCGAGACCGGCGGGACCGTCCCCTCGGGCTCCGAGGAGGACTGCACGGGCGTGCAGGTCGACGCCTCCTGGGTCCTCACCGCGCGGCAGTGCACGGGGGACACCGACGACATCGACGTCTACCAGTCGAACTCGGTGACGCACTCGGGCCCCGCGACGCCCGTGGACCGCGTGGTCGTGGCCCCGAAGGGCGACATCGCGCTGATGCACCTCGCCGCGCCCGCGCCACTGTCGGCGTACGCCCCCCTCGACCTGCGATCCGGGGCGGCCGCCTCCGGCACCGGGACCATCGAGGGCTACGGCTTCCGCGCGCACGGGAAGCAGGCGACGAGGCTCTACGCGGCCACCGTCCGCCTCACCGGCGCCGAGGTCGACGGCTTCCACGGCGCGGCGCAGGAGGTCACGGGCATCAGCGGAGTGCCGAACGACGGCGACTCCGGCGGTCCGCTCCTGGTCGACGGCCGCGTCCGCGCCCTCTGCTCCCAGGGCTTCGGCGACGAGCGGGACGATCCGCACGGCGTCTCCGTCTTCGCCCTCCTCTCGCAGGACGCGGCGTGGATCCGGAGCACGACGGGGGTGCGCGGCGCCGGTCGGTAGGGCGGCGGGCGCGCTTCCCGACGACGAGCGACATGCCCGCGCGGCGCGGCGTCGTCGTGCCGAGCCTCTACTCACGTGCACGTCCGGCCGCCGGGCCCTCACGGGCTCGGCCCGCCGCAGCACCTCGCGCGTGACCGGGGCCTGCGACGTCGGGGCCCGGCACGTGGCCTGGCGGACGTGGGGAGGGCGGGCGCGCAGGTCCCGGGGCCTCGGCTACCGTCCATCCGCCTCGCGTCCGCTACGGCTCACCCCGCCTCACCACGGAAGGTCCACCATGATCCCTGACTCCTCCACGCCACCCCCGGCGTCCCGCCGTCCCGCTCTCCGCGGCATGCGGCTGATCGCGTGCGCTCTGGCCGTGGCGGGCGCGTTCACCGCCCTGCCGGTCGCGGCGCCGCCCGCGAGCGCGCAGCCCGAGGCCTTCGCGCATCACGGCTGGGGCGACGGGTTCGACCTCTTCGTCACGACCAGCAAGTACACGGCCGTCCAGGTCGGGCCCACGCCCACGAGCGACAAGGTCTGCATCCCCATCTCCCCGGGAAACAGGTGGAACTCGCTCGACTTCACCACCGCCCAGGGCTGGGGTGCGACGATCAACCCGGTCCCGGACTGCAGCAGGGATTGGGGCATCTTCCCGAGCAACTTCCGGGCCCACCTCGGTGAGCACTGGCATCTGGAGGGCACGGTCGCGCGGTGCGTGAAGTACGCGGGCGGCCCGACGCACCAGTGCGAGGGCCGCCTGTAGGAAGGCGCAGCCTCCACCCGCCACGGCGCGGGAGCCCGCGCATGATGAGGCGGTCGGCACCTCCGGGTGTCGGCCGCCTCGTCGTCGTCGCCGTCGGGTCAGCCGACGGACGGCGCCTGCACGTCGATGACCCAGGTCACGCCGAACCGGTCGGTGAGCATCCCGAAGCCCGCCGCCCAGGCGGATGCGGCGAGCGGCTCGATCACGGTCGCGCCCTCCGCGAGCCCCGCCCAGCAGCGCTCGACCTCGGCGAGGGACGCGCCCCGCAGCGACTGGAAGAAGGTGCGGTCGGTGATCGTCGCGCCCTGCTCGCGCGTCGTCGTGCCGGCGATCGCGCTGCCGTCGGCGTCGTCATGGCCGGGCACGTCGTAGGCCATGAGCCGGAGGCCGTCGGCGGTCTCGAGCTGGCCGAAGACCACCTTGTCCGCGCCGGGCGCCTCGGCCGGCATGCCGAGGTCGGCGTAGGTGGCGACGACGACGTCCCCGCCGAGGACGCTCCGGTAGAGCTCGAGCGCCTGGCGCGCGGTGCCGCGGAAGTTGAGGTGGGTGGTGGTCGTGATGCTCACGGTGTCTCCTCGTGCTGGGTGGTGCGGCTCCGGATCCGGGCCGCTGAGGAGCACCCTCCCGGCAGTGGCGGACAGCTGCGGTCCTCCACTCCCGCGAGACTGGATCCATGATCGGGAGCTCGTCGCGGATGCTGTCCCTCCTGTCGCTGCTGCAGACCCGGCGCGACTGGCCGGGGCGGATCCTCGCCGAGCGCCTCGAGGTCACGCCGCGCACCGTCCGCCGCGACGTCGAGCGCCTCCGCGAGCTCGGGTACGAGATCCGCTCGATGAAGGGGCCGGACGGCGGCTACCGGCTGGCCGCCGGGTCGGAGCTGCCGCCGCTGCTGTTCGACGATGAGCAGGCCGTGGCGATCGCCGTCGCGCTCCAGTCGGTGCCCGCGATGGGCGTCGACGTCGACGAGGCCGCGGAGCGCGCCCTCGCGACCGTGCGGCAGGTGATGCCGTCGCGGCTGCGGCACCGGATCGACGGCATCCGCTTCACGGGCGCGGAGCCGGAGCCGGGGCCGGGCGCTGAGCCACGGGTGGATCCGGTGGTGCTGGAGGCCGCGAGCGCCGCGGTCCGCGACCGGCTGACCCTGCGCTTCGACCGCGTCGGCGAGGAGGCGGGGCCGCCCCGGCGCGTCGAGCCGCACGCGATCGTCGCCCGGCGCCCGCGGTGGTACCTCGTGGCGTGGGACCTCGACCGCGACGACTGGCGCACCTTCCGGCTCGACCGGATGCTGCCGCGCACGCCCACCGGCCCGCGCTTCGCGCCGCGGGAGCTGCCCGCGACGGAGGCGCGCACGTTCCTCGCGGCCCGGGCGAAGGGATCCGCGGCGGAGGACCGCTGGCCCTGCACCGGTGAGCTGCTCGTCGAGCTGCCCGCCCGCGAGGTCGCCCTGTGGATCGGCGACGGCGAGATGGAGGAGGTGTCGGCGACGTCGACGCGGATCACCGTCGGCTCGTGGTCGTGGACCGGGGTCCTCGCCGCCGTGGCCCGCTTCGACGCCCCGATCACGGTCGTCGCGCCGGAGGAGCTGCGCGCGGCGGCCGGCGCCCTGGCCGCGCGCCTCCGCTCCGCGCAGGAGCCGCCGCGCGCCTGACCGGCCCGTCGCCGCGTCAGCTCACGTGCACGTCCGGCCGCCGGGCCCGCACCGGCTCCGCCCGCCGCAGCACCTCGCGGGTCACCGGGGCGACCTCGCCCGTGCCCGTCACGAGGAAGCGGAGGAGGTTGCCGACGGGCGATCCCTCCGTCCACTCGAAGTAGACGCCGGGCTTCACGCCCGTGAGGTCGCGCACGGCGAGGAGCACCGCGGCGATCGTGTTCGGGACGTTGCCGCTCGTGACCTGGAGCACGCGGAAGCCGCAGCGCACGATGCCGCGCACCACGAGGTCCTCCTCGAACTCCGACGAGTCGCCCGGGGTCACCTCGTCCGCAGGCGCGGCTCGAGTGATGGTCTGGTGCATCGGGAGCGGCACTCTTCGTCATCGATCAGGCGAACATGACGAGAGGCCGGCCGGTGGCGACTGAGGCATCGCATCGGTCTCGGCCCGGCAGCCCGCCCGCCTGCCGAGCGCGGAGGATGGCGTCTCTCTCTGAGACGGCGGCTCGCCTGCCGGTCGTCACCAGCTCTTGGTCACGTACGCGTTGGCTGTCGGCGCGACGCTGTTCCCGCCCTGGGTGTCGGTCACCACGCATGCCCGGTTGTATGTGGTCGCCGTCCACGAGAAGGCCTTGCCGGCGGAGCCGAGCTCGATGTACTGCCCGTTCAGCCCTTCCGGGACCGTGTAGGACGCGGAGGCGCTCTGGGTGATGGTCTGCGCAACGCCCAGCGTCACCCCCGCGGTCACGCTCGCCGATGCCACGACAGCGTCGGCGGTCACCGTGCCGGACACGCTGACATCCGCATGCACCTCGGATGACTGGCCCGATTCGATAGAGAGGACCGCGCCGCTGTCGCCATAGATCCGCAGGTTGCCGGGTACGTACGTATCGGAGACGTTGGAGACGGCGATGTCGGGCCCATCTCCTGAGCACTCGGAGTTCGTGCCAGCGCCGACCGCCTGCGCTGCGGTACCTCCGGAGAGGAGGAGAAGAGCGGCGATGCCTACGGTGGAAGCGCTTCGTGCAACGACGGATGTGCGTGTCATGGTCATGATGCTTCCTATTCCTTCGTGTAGTAGGTCGACAGCCAGAAACGGCTGCCATCGGGGATCGTGATCTCGAGCTTCGTCGGGGCGGTCGGATCGTCGAGGGGGACGCCGTAGATGCCTCTGCCTTCCGTACCGCATGTGGTCCCCACGCGGTTGGGGTTGGGCTGCGCGACGTTGATCCAGTAGTTCTCGCTCCCTGTGCACGTGACGGTCATGACGACCTTCTTCGCCGCCGGATCGCTCGAAGCAGGCAGCGTCACGTCAACGACGCTCCCGCTACCCGGCTCGATGGTGGCCGCAGCCGTATCAGTTCGAGGCACCTCCGCCAGCTCGGCCGCGCTGCCTGTGAAGTCCCCGGCGTGCTCCCACGAGGAGAACTTGCGGTTCACGGATGCTTCGAGCGAGGAGAACTGCTCCGCATCACTCGGCGTCGCTTCCGGGACCGCAGGGGCGAGCGTCGACGCCGAGCTCGGGTCTCCCTCTTCGCCGGTCGGGCCGCTGGTGCATCCCGTGAGCGCGAGGAGCCCGATGAGGCACGCTCCGGTCATCGCGTCTGGACGGAGTCGATGGTGCCAGGTCATGTGCGCTCCTTCGCGGTCGTCAGCAGGCTCTTGGGAATCGACCTTGGTCGCCCGCGTCAAGTGACGCAAGGGGTTGCTCCAGATCGCGGAGGGGAGCGCACCACCCGATCCCCGTGATGACGGGCTTCACGACGCGACCGAGACGTTTCGTGGTGGCTATGGGCATCTAGGGGACCTTGACGTACGACTAACTACGCGCCACCGCTCGTCCAACAGCTGCCCACGGCACGAGACGTCGGAGTTGTTGCTCGACATCACCGCCATTCGGCCGGCGCGCCGCCGCCTCAGCTGACGTGCACGTCCGGCCGGCGCGACCGCACCGGCTCCGCCCGCCGCAGCACCTCGCGCGTGACCGGGGCGACCTCGCCCGTGCCCGTCACGAGGAAGCGGAGGAGGTTGCCGACGGGCGATCCCTCCGTCCACTCGAAGTAGACGCCGGGCTTCACGCCCGTGAGGTCGCGCACGGCGAGGAGCACGGCCGCGATCGTGTTCGGGACGTTGCCGCTCGTGACCTGGAGCACGCGGAAGCCGCAGCGGACGATGCCGCGCACCACGAGGTCCTCCTCGAACTCCGACGAGTCGCCCGGGGTCACCTCGAGGAAGATCACGGGCGCTCGCGCCGGGATCCCGCTGTCACGCCGCTCGTCGCTCGCCTTCCGGCGGTACTCGGCGACCTGCTCGGCCTCCGTCAGCGCCTCGTCGGGCTCGTCCGGCTCGTGGGCGATGATGCTCACCGCGCCGTAGTCCTCCGCGTCCTCGATGACGAAGGCGCGCGCCTGCTCGTCCATCGTGAGCGAGGTCGCGCGCAGCTGGAAGGAGCGCTGCACGCGGCTCACGATCGAGACCACGAGGATCCCGAGGATGAACAGCGCGGCGATCCGCACGCCGTCCGGCCGCTCGATCACGTTCACCACGGTCGTGTACGCGAACACCGTCGCGATGGCCGCGAAGCCGACCATGCGCTTGCGCTGCCCGGCCTTCCGCGCCGAGAGCGTCACCGCGACCGAGGCCGAGGTGATGAGCACGAGCACGCCGGTCGCGTAGGCGCCCGCCTGCGCGTCCACGTCCGCCTGGAACACGAGCGTCACGATCACCGCGATGGCCGTGAAGACGAGCACGAGCGGGCGCACGGCGGCGGCCCAGTGCGGCGCCATGCCGTAGCGCGGCAGGTAGCGCGGCACGATGTTGAGGAGCCCGGCCATGGCGGAGGCGCCCGCGAACCAGAGGATGCAGATCGTGCTGATGTCGTAGAGCGTGCCGAAGCCGTCGCCGAGGAACTGGTGCGCCAGGTACGCGAGCGCCCGGCCGCTGGCCTTGCCGCCCGGCTGGAACTCGGCCTGCGGGATCAGGAGCGTGGTCACGAAGCTCGACGTGATGAGGAACGCGCTCATGATGAGCGCCGCCGTCGCGAGCAGGCGCTTCGTGCCGTGGATCCGCGTGCGCGGCACCCCGTCGGCGTCGTCCTCGCCGCGCACCTGCGGCATCACGGCGACTCCCGTCTCGAAGCCGGAGAGGCCGAGCGCGAGCTTCGGGAAGACGATGAGCGCGATGCCCACCATCACGAGCGGGTTGCCGTGCTGCGCCGTGAGCGCGAGCCACCAGTCGTCGATGACCTGCAGGTTCCCGGCGACGTGGAAGAGGGACACGACGATCACGACGGCGTTGAGCAGGAGGAACACCGCCACGAGCACGACGGCGATGGAGATCGCCTCGCGGAACCCGCGGAGGAACACGAACGCGAGCGCGGCCAGCAGCACCAGGGTCAGCAGCACCTCGTTGCCGGAGAACCACGCGGGCGCGAACGGGTTCTCGACGGCGTGCGCGGTCGCGTCCGCGGCCGACAGCGTGATGGTGATGAGGAAGTCCGTCGCCGCGAACCCGAGCAGCACGAGCACGAAGAGCTTGCCGCCCCACCAGGGGAGGAGGCGCTCGAGCATGGCGATGGATCCCTCTCCGCGGGGGCTCTCGCGCGCCACGCGCCGGTAGACGGGGAGCGCGCCGAGGAGCGTCAGCAGGATGAGGACGAGCGTCGCGAGCGGCGACAACAGGCCCGCCGCGACGGCCGCGATGGCGGGCTGGTAGCCGAGCGTGGAGAAGTAGTCGACGCCGGTGAGGCACATGACGCGCCACCACGAGTGCGTCTTGCCGACGGTCTCGGCGTGCGGGCCGGGGTGCGCGCCGGATGCTCCGGGCAGGCCGTCGAGGAGCCACGCGGTGATCCCGGCCCGGGCCCGCCGCTGCTCGGGCGCGCGGAGGAGCTTCGGGCCGCTCACGGCCGGGCTCCCGCGGGGGCGGTTCGGGGTGTCGACGTCGGGCAGCCGTTGATCGGGCAGCGCACCGGTGATCCTCCTGAGGCGGCGCCGGGGCCCCGTCTCGCGGATGCGACGGTCGGGCCCGGCAGCATCGTCGCCCCATGGTGCCACCTCCGGGCGGGAGCGGGGTGCGCGTGCAGGGTGCGGTCATGGGGGCGGGTGCTGGGCGGATGGTGCGGGGCCGATCCGAGCGCGTCCCCGCGGACCGCGGTCATCCTCCCGCGCGGGTTCGCGAGGCCCACAGCTGCGCGGCGAGCCCGACCGCGATGAAGCCGGACATCAGCGCCCCCATCGCCGTCGCGGTGCCGCCGAGCGCGCCCGCGAGCGGCGTCGCCAGCCCGCCGAGGCCGAACTGGAGGCCGCCGACGAGCGCCGAGGCCGTGCCGGGGTGCCGGTGGCCGAGCGCTTGGGTGAGGGTGATCGATCCCGGGATCACCCAGCCCCACCCCGCGGTGACGAGGGCGAGGGCCGGCCAGACCAGCGCGGGGCCCGTGCCCGCGAGCGCCCCGAGGAGCACGAGGACCGACCCGAGCGCGCAGGTGGCGAGGCCGATGGTGAAGAGGCGATCCTCGTCGAATCGCCCGATGAGGCGACGGAAGACGAGCGTCGACGCGATCATGCAGGACGCGTTCGACGCGAACACCAGCGTGTAGAGGCCCTCGCCGAAGCCGTACTGCTCCTGGAACACGAAGGACGAGGTCGCGATGTAGGAGAAGAACCCGATGGTCGCGGTGCAGCCGGTGACGAGGTACCAGCGGAAGCGGGGGATCCGCAGCAGCTCCGCCATGCGGCCGAGGACGGCGCGGGGCGACGTGCCGCCGGCGCCGGTGCGGACGAGCGTCTCGGGCAGCAGGCGCGCGGCGGCGAGCGTGAGGGCGAGGCCGAGCGCGGCCAGCACGAGGAACGCGGCGCGCCAGGACGACAACGACAGCACGAGGCCGCCGACGAGCGGGGCGACGACCGGGCCCACCGAGTTGACGACCGCGAGCGTCGCGAAGAGGCGGCTGCGGAGGGTGCCGGTCGAGGCGTCGCCGACCATGGCGCGGGCCGAGACCGCGGCGGCGGCACCGCCCAGGCCCTGTACGACGCGGGCGAGGATCAGCGTCGTCACGTCGGGCGCGATCGCGCAGCCGATGCTGGCGAGGGTGAAGAGGGCGGTGCCGGTGAGGAGGATGCGGCGGCGGCCCGCGCCGTCGCTGATCGGCCCGATCACCAGCTGGCCGACCGCGAACGCGACGAGGAAGGCGGTCAGCGTCAGCTGCACCGAGGCCGTGGAGGCGTCGAGGTCGGTCGCGATGGCCGGCAGTCCGGGGATGTAGAGGTCGGTCGCGAACGGCGAGATGCCGACGATGAGGGCGACGGTGAGGAGCGGTCCGCGGCGTCCGGTCCACGACGTGCGCGGGTCGGGGTCGGGATCCGGGTGCCGGGCGTCGTCGCTCATCCGTCCCGACAGTAGACCGGTTGCCGGTGGGAGGGCGGGCGGCGGACGGGAGGCCGGTCCCGCTCGCGTCGGGACCCCGCCGGTGGCGGGCTCGTCGCCTCCCCGGGGCGGGCCCGCCGACCCCGACCCCGACCGTGGGCACGGGCGGACGGGCCTATCCCCTGCCGTCGAACTCGCCGTTCAGGCGGTCGCGGAGAAGGAGGAGCTGGACGCGCTGGGCGCCCGGCACCTCCCCGCCGCTCAGGACCTCGTCGAGGACGCCGGCGTAGACGCCGCCCTCCTCGACGGTGAACACGATCTGATCCCGGGAGTCGCTCATCGTCCGAGCATGGTCCTGCTCGCGGACTCCGCGCGCGTCGATCGGGGACATCCGCCGTCTCGCGTGCCTCGGGATGCGGGACGTCCCGCGCACGGCGGAGCTCGCCGCGGACCGGGCCGAGGACCGGGCGGCGTCCGTCGTCATGCGCCGCCGGGCGGGGCGCCGCTCCGCACGACCACCGCCCGCCGATGCGCCTAGCCTCGGATCGGGGCGCGCCGCACCGTCGCGCCCACCGCATCCACGAGGAAGAGGAACGCGCATGACGACCTGGCTGATCACGGGATGCTCCACCGGACTCGGACGCGCCTTCGCGGAGGAGGCGCTGTCGCGCGGAGAGGACGTCGTCGTCACGGCCCGCGACGCCGCCAACGTGCAGGACCTCGCCGACCGCTTCCCCGAGCACGCCCTCGCGCTCGACCTCGACGTGACCGACCAGGCGCAGGTGTCGCTCGCGGTCGACGAGGCGACCGCCCGCTTCGGCGGCGTCGACGTGCTCGTCAACAACGCGGGCTACGGCTACCGTGCCGCCGTCGAGGAGGGCGACGACGAGGACGTCGCGCGCCTGTTCGACACCCACTTCCACGGCAGCGTCCGCATGATCAAGGCGGTGCTGCCCGGCATGCGCGAGCGCCGCAGCGGCACCATCGTGAACCTGTCGTCGATCGGCGCCGCCCGCACGGGCGCCGGATCCGGCTACTACGGCGCCGTGAAGGCCGCGATCGAGCAGATGACCATGGCGCTGCGCACCGAGCTCGCGCCGCTCGGGATCGTCGCGACGGTGGTCGCGCCCGGATCCTTCCGGACCGACTTCTCCGGCCGCTCGCTCACGCAGTCGTCCACGGTGATCGACGACTACGCCGAGACCGCCGGCAAGCGCCGCAAGGAGAACGACTCCACCGACGGCACGCAGCCCGGCGACCCGGCCGCGGGTGCGCGCGTGCTCGTCGACGCCGTCGCCTCCGGCCGCGCTCCCTACTACCTGCTGCTCGGCGCGGACGCGGTGGAGATCGTGACGGGCGCGCTCGACGACCTGCGCGCCGACGTCGACGCGTGGGCCGCGGAGAGCCGGTCGACGGGGTACGACGCCGGCTGACCGGATCAGGCGGCGGTCGCGGTCTCCTTCTCAGGCGCGGAGGACACGACCGCCGACGTCCCCTTCGGCTCGCGCGGGGCGCCGACGCCCATCACGCGGAAGCGCTTCGACGCGAGCAGGCGGCGGCGGATCCACCAGGTGATGCGCCCCGACGGCACGAACAGCTGCGACTTGAGCGCCGCCGTGCGCTGGTGCTTCACGACGAACGGCCGCATCTCCGCCTCGAACGCGGTGAGGGCGGCCTCCATGTCGTCCGGATGCGCGGCCAGCGCGTCGCCGAGCGCCGCCCCGCCGAGGAGGCCGGAGGTCGCGCCCATGCCCGAGAAGAGAGTGAGGCACCAGGCGGCGTCGCCGATGACGACGACGCGTCCGCGGTGCCAGGACGGCAGGCGGATCTGCTCCACCGAGTCGAACAGGGTGGCGTCCGCCGCGTCGAGCTCGCGGAGCGCGTCCTCGACGACGCCGCCCGCGGACAGGCCCGCGAAGGCGCGGCGCATGGCGTCGGCGGCGGATCCCCGGAGGTCCTTCCCGGCCTTGCGCGTGCGGTAGCTCATCATCACGGTGGGCGTGGTGCCGGCGAGGGCGAAGACCCACATCGCGCGGCGCGGCTCGGAGACGATGACGCTCTCGTGCTCGGCGAACCCGGGCATCTGGCCGCGGGCCTGGAACGCGCAGACCACGGCGGGCATGGGCTTCACGGAGCGGCGCTCGGGATCCAGCACCAGCGTGCGCACGGCCGAGCGCACGCCGTCGGCGCCGACGACGAGGTCGAACGACTCGCGGTGCGTCTCCCCGGTCGCGACCGTGCGCAGGGTGACGTGCGCGGCGTCGGCGTCCTGGTCGATCGCCACGGGCTCGAGGCCGAAGCGCACCCCGATGCGGTCGCCCATGCGCGTCCACAGCGCCGCCTCGATGTCGCTGCGGAGCACGGCCTCGGGGGCGCCGGGCTGGTCGGCGAGGCCGGGGCCGGGGCGGCGCGATCCGTCGGCGTCGAGCTGGAGCGTGACGCGGTCGGGCCGGTCGCGGGATCCGATGTCGTCCCGCACCCCCAGGCGCTCGGCTGCGACGACCCCCTCGGCGAACATGCCGACCATGTAGCCGGCCATCCGCCGCGACGGCTTCCGCTCCACGATCACCGGCTCCCAACCGGCCTCCTCCAGGCGGATCGCGGCGGACATGCCCGCGACGCCTGCACCGACGATCAGGGCCCTCGGACGCTCTGCCATGTGCTCCCCCTCTTTGCCCGCCAATCTATCGACGGAGGGCCGCCCACGACGAGGGTGGGGGCGCGGGCGACGCATCGGATGCACCGGCCTGTTGCCTTCCGGCGATGAGCCGCGCTAGGGTGACGGCAAGACAAAATACGTATTACCAGTCGGGTGCGACGACGCATCCGAGCTTCGTGACGACCGGACGGGATCCGCGGCATGCTCACCATCCAGGCGGACGTGGCCATCATCGGCGGCGGCCTCGGCGGGGTCGCCGCGGCCATCGCGGTCGCCCGCAACGGCCTCACCGCGGTGCTCACGGAGCAGTACGCCTGGCTCGGCGGCCAGCTGACCTCGCAGGGCGTCCCGCCCGACGAGCACACCTGGGTAGAGCAGTTCGGCGTGACGGCGGACTACCGCCGGCTTCGGGGCGGCATCCGCTCCTACTACCGGCGCCACTACCCGCTCACGGCGGAGGCGATGCGCGACCCGCACCTCAACCCCGGCCGCGGCCTCGTCAGCCGGCTGTGCGCCGAGCCGCGCGTCGCCGCCGCCGTGATCGAGGAGATGCTGGCGCCGTTCCGGGCGGCGGGCAGCATCCGCGTCGTGACGGGCGTCGCGCCCTTCGCGGTCGACGGCGGGCCCGGGCGGATCGAGCGCGTGCTGCTGCGCGACGCCGCGTCGGGCGAGGAGCTCGCGGTCACCGGCAGCTACGTCGTCGACGCGACCGAGACGGGGGAGCTGCTGCCCCTGGCGGAGATCGACCACGTCATCGGCGCGGAGGCGCACGACGACCACGGCGAACCGAGCGCCCCCGCGGTCGCCGACCCGGGCAACGTCCAGGCGATCACGTGGTGCTTCGGGTTCGACAGCGCCGAGGGCGACCACACCATCGAGCGACCCTCCGACTACGACTACTGGCGCGAGTACGAGGTGCCGTTCTGGGGCGACCGCCTGCTGTCGTTCACGGCCCCGAACCCGCGCACGCTGCGTCCCGAGACGCGCACCATGCACGTCAACGCGATCGGCGACACGCGCACGGCCGACCAGCGCGCGCAGGGAGGCGACACCGACCTCTGGATGTTCCGCCGCATGCTCGCCACCGAGAGCCTCGTGCCGGGCGCGCTCGCGAGCGACATCGTGCTCGCCAACTGGCCGATGCTCGACTACCTCGACGGCTCGATCCTCGACTCGCCGGAGCCGGAGCGGCACCTCGCCGGCGCGCGCTCGCTCTCCCTCTCCTACTTCCACTGGCTGCAGACCGAGGCGCCGCGGCCCGACGGCGGGCGCGGCTGGCCGGGGCTGCGGCTCCGCGGCGACGTGATGGGCACCCGGGACGGCCTCGCGCAGGCGCCCTACATCCGCGAGTCGCGGCGGATCCGCGCGCTCACCACCGTGCGCGAGCAGGACGTGTCCGTCGCGGCCCGCGGCACGGGCGCCCCGGCCCGCTTCGACGACTCCGTCGGCGTCGGGATGTACCGCATCGACCTCCATCCCACGACGTCCGGCGACAACTACCTCGACGTCGAGTGCGCGCCCTTCGAGATCCCGCTGGGCGCGCTCGTTCCCCGCACGGAGACCAACCTCCTGCCCGGCGGCAAGGACATCGGCACGACTCACATCACCAACGGCGCGTACCGGCTGCATCCCGTCGAGTGGAACATCGGCGAGGCGGTCGGCGAGCTGGCCGTCCTCGCCCTCGCGCTGGACGTGAGCCCGCGCGCGATCGCGACGGATCCGGCGCTCGTCACGCGCCTTCAGGACCGCCTCGTCGCACGCGGCATCGAGACCCACTGGCCCGACGTCGTCGGGTATTGACCGGGAACCACGAGAAAGAGAAGAGACGATGAGACCAGCGAAGAAGCTGATTGCCTCGCTCGCCGTCGGAGGAGTGCTGATCGCCCTGACGGGCTGCTCCAGCGGTGGCGGATCCGACGACGGCGCGCCCGTCGACCTGAGGATGTCCGTCTGGACGTCCGACGAGAACCAGCTCGCCCTGTTCAAGACCCTGGCGGACGACTACACGGCGAGCCACCCCGAGGTGAAGTCGGTCACGTTCGAGTCGCTGCCGTTCGCGGACTACAACTCCACGCTCACCACGCAGGCGGCCGGCGGCAACGCGCCCGACCTCGCGTGGGTCGGCGACATCGCCAAGGACCTCATCGATGCGGGCGCGCTCGCGCCGCTGACGGAGGACTTCCAGGGCACGGAGGGCTACGACTACGACGACATCCTCCCGAGCGTGACGAAGACGTTCTCGAAGGACGGCGAGCTCTACGCCTACCCGTTCTCGAACTCGCCGTTCGCGCTCTACGTGAACCAGGACCTCATCGCGCAGGCGGGCCAGACGGTCGACCCGGCGAACCTGACCTGGGAGGACGTCGACCGGATCGGCAAGGCCGTCCACGACTCCACGGGCAAGGCCGGATACGTCATCCGCGACTTCGACTTCTCCGGCTGGCTGAGCCTCGCGAACCTCTGGGCCGGATGGGGCGCGCAGCCCTGGGACGCCGCGGGCACGACGTGCACGATGGACAGCCCCGAGATGGTGGAGGCGTTCCAGTTCTTCCACGACTCCGTCTACGTCAGCGGCGCGACACCCGGCCCCGGAACCACGGCCGACTTCTTCGCGGGCGACGCGGCCTTCACGACCGCGCAGGTCTCCCGCGCGAGCCTCCTCGACGGGTCGTTCGGCTCCGAGATCTACCCGCTGCCGAAGGGCCCGGCCGGCGAGTACGGCAACATCGGCCAGGCCGGCATGGCGGTGTTCCAGGGCGGCGACCACGTCGAGCAGGCGACCGACTTCCTCGCGTACATGACGAATCCCGAGAACTCCGCGAAGCTCGCGCAGTTCTTCCCGCCGCCCCGCCAGTCGCTGCTCTCCGGCGAGGAGCTCGCCAAGGTCAACACGAAGCTCTCCGCGGAGCAGCTCGACCGCGTCGTGGTCGACGAGCTCGCCGACGTCTCCGCGACGCCGCCCGTCACGAGCCCCGCCGAGATCACCTCGACCGGCAAGACCGCGCTCGACCGCATGTGGTCGCCCGACGCGGACGTCGCCGAGGTCCTCGGCGGCGTGTGCGACGCGATCCAGCCCGTCCTGACGGGCCGGTGATCCGATGACCGCGAGCTCGACGCGCACCGGCGGCGCTCGGCGCACGGGCGCGTACTGGACGGTGAGCCGCCGGGACGCCCTGGCCGGCTGGCTGTTCATCGCGCCCCAGCTGATCGGCGTCATCGCCTTCGTGCTGGTGCCCGTCGGGCTCGCGGTCTGGTTCAGCCTCAACGAGTGGAACGTCTTCACAGGGCGCATGACGTTCGTGGGCGGCGACAACTACGAGCGGGCGGCGACGGATCCGCAGATCGGCGCCGTCCTCGGATCCACCGCGATCTTCTCCGGCGGCGTGGTCGTGCTCAACCTGTCGCTGGGGCTCGCGCTCGCGGTCGTGCTCAACCGGCGGATCCCGGGCGGCGCGGTGTTCCGCACGCTCTTCTTCTCGCCCGTCGTGATCTCGGTGGTGGCGTGGACGCTCGTCTGGGGCTTCCTGCTCCAGGACAACGGCGCGATCAACGGCCTCCTCTCGCTCGTGGGCGTCGACGGCCCCAACTGGCTCCGCGAGGGGCCGACCGCGATGGCCAGCGTCATCGTGACGCAGGTGATCCGCAGCGTCGGCGTCAACATGGTGCTGTTCCTCGCCGCGCTGCAGGGCGTGCCGGGCGACCTCTACGAGGCGGCGCGGCTCGACGGTGCGAGCCCGCGGTCGATCTTCTTCCGCATCACGCTCCCGCTCATCTCGCCGACGCTGCTGCTCACCGGGATCCTCACGATCGTCGGCTCGCTGCAGGCGTTCGCGCAGATCGCGGTGCTCACCGAGGGCGGCCCCGAGCTGTCCACGACGGTGCTCGTCTACTACGTGTTCCAGCAGGCGTTCGAGTTCAGCGACATCGGCTACGGCGCGACGCTCTCGCTGATGCTGCTCGCCTTCGTCCTCATCCTCACGGTCGTGCAGTGGCAGCTGCGCAGGAAATGGGTCTTCTATGAGAACTGACGCCGTCGTGCAGCGGGAGACCCCGCTCACCCCGCGACTCGAGGCCGTCCCGCCGGCACCCGCGCGCCGACGCCGCCGGAAGGGCCGGAGTCCGGTGCTGACCACGCTCCTCATCGTCGTCCTCGTCCTGCTGGTCATCCCGTTCGCGATCCCGACCTTCTGGATGATCGCGTCGTCGTTCAAGCCGATCAACGAGATCTTCCAGAACCCGCCGACCCTGCTGCCGGACTCGCCGAGCCTCGACGGCTACGCGGAGGCGTTCCGGTTCCAGCCGTTCGCCCTGCAGTACTGGAACAGCCTCTACATCGCGGTCACGGTGACCGCGGTGACGATGGTGGTCTCGAGCCTCGCCGGGTACGCGTTCGCGCGGATCCCGTTCCCGGGCCGCAACGCCGTGTTCCTGGTCGTGCTGACCGGGCTGCTCGTGCCGACCGAGGTCACGATCATCCCGCTGTTCCAGATCTTCCGGTCGGTGGGCGCCATCGACACGCACCTGCCGCTGCTGCTCGTGCCGGCGGTCGGGGCGCCCGCGGTGCTCGGCACCTTCATCATGCGGCAGTACTTCATCGCGATGCCGGTGGAGCTGGAGGAGGCGGCCCGGCTCGACGGCCTGGGGCGCTTCGGCATCTGGCGGCGGATCTTCATGCCGCTGGCCCGCCCGGCCCTCTCGGCCGTGGCGATCCTCACCTTCCTCGGCTCGTGGAACATGTACCTCGAGCCGACCGTCTACCTCACGTCGCCGCGGCTGTTCACGCTGCCGCAGGCCCTCACGCGCTTCACCGACGTCTACGGTGGCGAGATGTGGAACGTGCAGCTGGCCGCGGCCGCCATGACCGTCGTGCCCGTGCTGGCGGTGTTCCTCGTCGCGCAGCGGCAGTTCGTGGAGGGGCTGGCGCACTCGGGCCTGAAGGGCTGATCCGCGTGCGCACCGACCTGGCCCTCGACGCGCTGCGGTCCTTCCGCTCCGCGCTCGTCGAGCCCGACGACTTCGACGCGTTCTGGCGCCGGACCCTCGACGCGGCGGCCGACGGCGCGCCGCCCGTGACCGCCACCGAGGTCGACGCCGGGCTGCCGCTGGTCCGGGTGCGCGACGTGCGGTTCCCGGGCTTCGGCGGCGAGCCCGTCGCGGCCTGGCTCGTGACGCCCGCCAGCGCGGATCCGGCGGCGCCGCTGCCTGTCGTCGTCGAGTACCCGGGCTACGGCAGCGGGCGCGGCACCCCGATCGAGCACCTCTGGGTGGCGGCCGCGGGCTGGGCGCACCTCGTGGTGGACGCGCGCGGCCAGGGCGCTGGCCGCCTCTCCCGCGTGGGCGTGACGCCGGACCCCCATGGGGCCGGGCCCGCGTACCCGGGCGTCGCCACGCGCGGCATCGAGGCGCCCGAGACCTACTACTACCGCCGGCTCATCGCCGACGCCGTGCGCGCGGTCGACGCGGTGGCCGAGCTGCCGGGCCTCGATCCCGCGCGGATCGCCGTGTTCGGCGGCAGCCAGGGCGGCGCGCTCGCGACGGCCGCGGCCGCCCTGCGCCCCGACGTGCGCGGCGCCGTCGCGCTGGTGCCGTTCCTGTCGGACGCGTTCCGCGCCAGCTCCCTCACGGACGAGGCGCCGTACGTCGAGATCGCGCGGTACCTCGCGACGCAGCGGCACCGGGTCGCCGACGTGGAGCGGACGCTGTCGTACGTCGACGGGGTGGCGTTCTCGCGGCGGGTGCGCACGCGGATCCACCGCACGGTCGGCCTGATGGATGCCATCTGCCCGCCCTCCACCGTCTTCGCGGCGCACAATGCGTCGGGCGGCGACGCGAGCATCGACGTCTGGCCGTACAACGGGCACGAGGGCGGCGGGGTGGAGGACCGGGTGCGGGCGCTCGAGGCGCTCCGGCCGGTGCTCGCGGCGCGGGGCTGACGGGACGGGCGGATGACCGGCCCGCTCACCGGGCCGGCCGCCGGATCAGCGCGACAGCCGCAGGGTCACGATCTCGAACGGGCGGAACGCGATCCGCGCGGTGCCGCCCGTCCCGTCCACGGCCGCGTCGATGCGCACCTGCTCCGCCGCGCGCTCCATCATGTCGGTCCGGGCGATGCCCGTCACCGGGAAGTCCGCGTGCACGGCCGCGTCGACCCGCCGGCCGAGCGACTCGTAGAGCCGCACGACGACGTCGCCCGAGCCGTCGTCGGCCGCCTTCACCGCCTCGACCACGACCGACGGGTCGTCGACGACGACGAGCGGCGCGACGGCGCATCCGCCTGTCAGCCGCCGCAGCGGCGTGTTCAGCGCGAGCCCTGCCTCGACGGCGTCCGAGACCTCCGCGCCAACCACGAGCGAAACGGCCAGGCGGTGCCGGCCCTGGTCGGCGTCCGGATCCGGGAACACGGGCGCGCGCAGCAGCGAGAGTCGCACGGTGGTCGCTGGCTCGCCCGCCGCCGTGCGGTCGCGCGTGATGTCGTGGCCGTAGGTGGAGTCGTTGACGACGGCCACGCCGAAGCCCGGCTCGCCCACGTGCACCCAGCGGTGCGCGACTGTCTCGAAGCGCGCCGCGTCCCACGAGGTGTTGACGTGCGTCGGCCGGTGCACGTGGCCGAACTGGATCTCCGAGGTCGCCCGGTCCGACAGCAGGTCGAGCGGGAACGCCAGCTTCAGGAGCTTCCGCCGCTCGTGCCAGTCGACGTCGAGCACGAGGTCGACAGCGGCGCGGCCGACGGGGAGCGAGATCGTCTGCTCGATCGTCGATCCGCCCGCGCGCCGCACCACGAGGAGCGCGGGGAGCGTGCTGCCGAGGGCGTCGCGGACGGTCGTCGGTCGGATCTCCTCCACGCCCACGAGGTCCTCGACGTTCCGTCGGTAGTGGTCGTCGATGTCCCAGGCGTCCCATTTGGTGGGCGTGTCCCGGTGCAGCTGCAGGAGGCCCGCCGCGGCCCCGGCGGGGACGACCTCCCGGCCCGAGGCGAGGTGCAGCACCGACTCGAGCAGGCCGCTCGCGCCGACGCGCACGCGGACGTGCCCGTTGTCGAGCACGTGCCCGCCGTCCCGCGCCTCGAGCCGCGGGATCCCCTCGGTAGCGGGCGGGGGAGCGGGCACCGCCCCGAGCGCCGGGATCCCGCGCACGGGGAACGGCGACGGGTTGGCCACCAGCTCCGCCCGCCCGCCGCCGCTCGCGGCCTGGACGGCCTCGGCGACCATCGTCCCGATCCGCTCGGCGATGCGCGCGTACCGCTCCTCGGCCTCGTGGTGCACCCAGGCGATCGAGGTGCCCGGCAGGATGTCGTGGAACTGCTGCAGGAGCACCGTCCGCCACATCTCCCGCAGCTCGTCCGTCGGGTACGCGGCGCCGGCGCGGACCATCGCGGTCGTCGCCCACAGCTCCAGCTCCCGCAGCAGGTGCTCGCTCCGCCGGTTGCCCTGCTTCGTGCGCGCCTGTGACGTGTAGGTGCCGCGGTGGAACTCGAGGTAGAGCTCGCCGGACCACGTGGGCGCGTCCGGGTACTCGGCCTCGGCCTCCTCGAAGAAGCGTCGCGGCGTCGACAGCTCCACGGTGGGGGATCCCTCGAGGCTCTGCGTGCGGCGGGCCGCGGCGATCATCTCCCGGTTCGGCCCACCGCCGCCGTCGCCGTAGCCGAACGGCACGAGCGACATGGTCGCGTCGCCCTTCTCCGCGAACTGGCGCTCGGCGCGCGCGAGATCCTCGCCGGAGAGGTCGGAGTTATAGAGGTCCACGGGCGGGAAGTGCGTGAAGACCCGGGTGCCGTCGATGCCCTCCCACCAGAAGGTGTGGTGCGGCATGGTGTTCGTCTCGTTCCACGAGATCTTCTGCGTGAGGAACCAGCGCGCGCCCGCGCCCGCGATGATCTGGGGGAGGGCCGCCGAGTAGCCGAACGAGTCGGGGAGCCACACCTCCTCGGTGTCGATCCCGAACTCGTCGAGGAAGAAGCGCTTGCCCTCGAGCAGCTGTCGCACGAGCGCCTCGCCGCCCGGCATGTTCGTGTCCGACTCCACCCACATGCCGCCGACGGGCACGAACCGACCGGCCGCCACGTGCCCGCGGACGCGCTCGAACAGGTCCGGGTGGTCGCGCTTCAGCCACGCGTACTGCTGCGCCGAGGAGGCCGCGAAGACGAAGCCCTCCTCGCGCTCGATCAGGTCGCAGACGTTCGAGAACGTGCGTGCCACCTTGCGGGCCGTCTCGCGCGCGGGCCACAGCCAGGCGGAGTCGATGTGGGCGTGGCCGACCGCGTGCAGGCGGTGGGCGCTCGCCGAGGCGGGCCGCGCGAGCACGTCCGCGAGGGCCGCCCGACCGGATCCGGCGGTGCCCGCCACGTCGTCCGGGTCCACCGCGTCCACGCAGCGGTCGAGCGCGCGCACAATCTCGGCGCGCCGCTGGCTGGAGGCGGGGAGCTGCCCGGCGAGGCCGACCAGCGCGGAGAGGTCCTGCTCCAGCTCCCACACCTGCCGGTCGAGGAGGCCGAGCTCGAGGCGGCGGAGGCGGTAGAGCGGATCCGCGGCGGGGGCGCCCTCCGCGGGCCGGCCGCCGAGCGCCGTGGGGGTGAACGACCAGTCGCCGGTGATGTTCGGGTTCGCCGCCGCCTCGATGTAGAGGTCGACCGCCCGGTCGCCCGGCGCGACCCCGGGCACGCGGTCGAGCGGGACCGCCTGGTTGAACGGCTCGACGGCCTTGACGATCGCGCCCGTCGGCGTGAAGACGAGGCCCTCCGCCTCGAAGCCCGACTGGGCGCCGGTGTAGCCGAGGTCGACGACGAGCTCGGGCTCCAGGCCGTCCACGCCGATCCACCCCTCCGGCACCTCGCCGCGCACGTGGAACCAGACGGTGCCCCACGGCCGGCCCCACCGGTCGCCGATCGCGGTGGGCGCGTACGCGGCGTCGCGCGCGTCGGCGAACGGCACGGGCTCGCCGGGCGCCTCCCACGACTCGATGGCCAGGGGCGCGGCCGCCCGGTGGATGGCCGGCCGCACGCTCTCGCTCCGGAAGCGGGCGACCCGGGCCTCGATGCGTGCGCTGTCCTGGTGCATGTGTCCTCGCTGGTCGTTCGGGTGGGATGGGGAGATGGTGTCGGGGCGGGCGGCGGATCCGGCGTCAGGACGCCATGACCACGCGATGCCCGTCGGGGAAGACCGCGACCTTCCGCCAGGCGTCGTCCGCGAGCTCCCAGCCCTCGTTGACCTGGCCGGCCGCCGGCGTGGGGATGCTGCGCGGCGCGCGGGCCACGGTCGTGTAGCCGGCCGCGCGCTCCACGCGCGTGCTGCCGAGCTCGAAGGACGTGAGCCGTCCACCGTCCTCGATGAGCGCGGACTCGTCGACCTGGTCCTCGCCGCGCTCGATGAACGGGTTCACGAGGCGCGTCTGGAGGGCGTCCGCGCCCAGCACGATCGCCCGCTGCCGGGGGAAGCGGTCGAGGCTCAGCCCGAAGAAGCCGCCTATCACGGTGAGGTTCCGCACCTCCGAGGTCGGCCCGCCGCCGCGGAGGCCGACGCCCAGGCAGTCGGCGCCCGACGTGGGGAAGAAGTTCGGGTTGATCATGAGGTGGCTCGTGCCCGCCTCGATGAGCACCTCCCAGCCGTCCCGTGACCCCTCCGACCGGAAGTTCACCGTGGTGAGTCCCGAGTTGACGGACTTCAGGTTGGCGTTGCGGATCGACCGCAGGCCCACCGTGCCGCCGATGGACTGGCAGTCGAGGAGGGTCATGTTCGTCGGCGCCAGGAGGAAGCCGCCGGCGCCGGGGTTGATCGCCTCGACGTTCGTCATCGACCCGCCGATGGACGCCTGCCCCGAGTCCTCCACGCCCCAGCCGCCGGGGGAGACGATCTTGATCTTGTTCCACGAGTTCGCGTAGGAGTACTCGTCGTCGACGCCGGAGACGAAGGTGGCGCGCTCGCGGAAGACGCCCGAGCGGCCGGTGCGCTGGATCCAGAGGTTCCGGAACTCGCAGTTCACCGCCGAGCGGATGTAGAGGCCGTGCCCGCCGGTCGCCGTGCCGGTGAGCTCCATGTCGCCGATGACGACGCCGGTCGCCTTGTTGTTGTTGGCCGGGCCCGCGGCGTCGCCGGTCTGGCCGGAGACGGTGAGGATGTCGCGGGTCGAGCCCGCGATCTGCACGACGCGCGTCTGCCGCATCCCGGCGCCCGTGATCTTCGGCCCCGGGTACCCGTACGGGGCGCCGTTCTCGGGCTGCACGGGTCGGCCGCGGTAGTCGACGGACATCCCGGTCACGCGGATCTCGCCCGCGGGCAGCGCCACCTCGCCGCCGGGCGCGGTCATCGCCTTGTCTATCGCCGCCTGCACGGCGCGCGTGTTGTCGGCGCCCGCGCGGTCGTCCCAGCCGAGGCCGGGGTCGAGGGGCGAGATCGGCGCCTCGCGGACGGTCAGGCTGCCGCCCGGGCCGCCGCCGGGTCCCCCGGGTCCGCCGGGTCCGCCGCCGGGCGGTGCGGGCTTCGACGGCGGAGGGGCCGCGGACGCCGGGCCGGCCGCACCGGCGCCGACGGCCAGGCCGGCCATGGCGACGACGCCCCCGGTCAGCAGGCTCCGCCGCGTGGCCGCGGGGCGTGCTCGGTGGGGGATCCTCTCGCGGGGTGCATCGGGGTCTGTCATCGTCGACATACCGCCTCTCGTGTTCGTCGTGCTCCGTTCGACCCTCGCTCACCGGGGAGGGGCCGTCAAGGCGTAATACCTATTATCATGGGAGAATGGAACCGACTCGGATGGCGCGGATCACGCAGAGGGACATCGCGCGCATCGCGGGGGTGAGCCAGACGACGGTGTCGTTCGTCCTCAACGACCGGGATGAGCAGCTCGCGCGCGTGCCGGAGGCGACCCGGGCCCGCGTGCTGAAGGTCATCCAGGAGACGGGCTACGTCGCCGACCCCATCGCCCGGCGGCTCAAGCAGGGCGGCATGGGCATGATCGGCGTCTACACGTACGAGAGCCTCTTCCCCCTCGACCGCGAGGACTTCTTCCACCCGTTCCTCGCCGGCATCGAGGAGGAGGCGCAGAACCGCGACATCGACCTGCTCCTCCTCACGAGCGGACGGGTGGGCGGCCGCCGCGGCGGGCTGAGCGGCGGCGCGACGCGGCCGCGGCTCGCCGACTCGTGCATCCTGCTCGGCCAGCGGATGCCGCGGGAGGAGCTCGAGTTCCTCAACGCGAGCGGGTTCCCCTTCGTGAGCATCGGCCGCCGGGACGACGCGGGCGGCCCCGTGCCGCACGTCGCCGCCGACTACGCGTCCGTCGTGGGCGCGCTGGTGGAGCGGGCCCGGGCGCGCGGGCACACCCGTTTCGCGTACGCCGGGCACGGCACGGGCGTCGAGTCGTACACCGACCGCATGGCGGGCACGCGGGCCGCGCTCGGCGACGGCTTCCTGCACCTCGTGCCGGAGGACGGCGCGTCGGCGGGCGCGTGGATCCGCCGCATCCGCGAGGAGGGCGTCACGGTCGTCCTCGCGGAGCAGGAGGAGCAGTTCGCGGCGCTGCGCGCGGCGGCCGGGGAGGCGGGGCTCGAGGTGCCCGGCGACCTGTCGCTCGTGTCGCTGTCCGGATCCGCGGATCCGAGCGGCTGGCAGACCGGCTTCGAGCTGCCGCGGCGCGACATGGGCCGGCGGGCCGTGCAGATCCTCGTCGACGGCGCCGCCGAGACGGCGCACCAGCAGCTCCTCGGCTGCGATCTCGTGCCGGGGGAGTCGCTGGGGCCGGCACCGGATCGCGGCTGACCGGGTCGCGGCTCGCGGCTGCGCGGCTGACCGGCGGCGGCGCGCGGCGTCCGCGGGCGCGATGCGCGCGGGCCTCCGGCAGGATCGGCGCATGGCTTCCACCACCGCCCTGCTCGTGATCGACCTCCAGGCCGGCGTACTGCCCGGCTGCCGCGACTCCGACGGCGTGGTGGCCCGCACGGCCGCGCTCGTTGCGCGCGCCCGCGCCGCCGGGGCGCCGGTGGTCTGGATCCAGGACCACCACGGCTTCGCGGAGGGCGACCCTGACTGGGCGCTCGTGCCGCCGCTCGCGCGCACGCCCGGCGAGGCGCTGGTGCGCAAGGCCCACCGCGACTCCTTCGCAGGCACCAACCTCGTCGAGGTGCTCGCGCGGCTCGGGACCACGCGGATCGTCGTGGCGGGCGCGCAGACCGACTACTGCGTCCGCACGACGCTGCAGAGCGCCGCGGCGCGGGGGTTCGACGTGACGCTCGTCGGCGACGCGCACACGACGGCCGACGCCCGGCACGAGGGCGTCGCGATCGGCGCGGAGCAGATCATCGCGCACACCGACCTGTACTTCCGGACGCTCCGATACCCGGGCATCACGTCGACGGTCGAGGCGCACGACGCCGTGCGGCTCTAGCGGGCGTCGCCCTCGGGGGCGGGGGCGGGGGCGTCGGGCGCGTCCGCGGTCGAGGCCCCTCGCTTCCACGGGCGGATCCCCATCACGACGAAGGTGACGCCGAGGATCAGGAAGGGCAGGCCCGCGAACCGCGCCTCGTCGAGGGTCAGCATGAGGGCCAGGCCGAGCATGCCGAACACGACGCCGAGCGCGATGTTCGGGCTCGTCGCGTCGTCGTCCTCGTCCGGCGGGGCCGCGGGGGCGCCGGGTGCTTCCGATCCGCCCATGCCCTCGACGCTAGGCGGCCGCGCACCCGACCGCGTCCTCCGCAGGGGGGATGCGGCCGGCGGATCAGATGCGGCCCTCCAGCTCGAGCAGCGTCGTCTTCGCCGCGAGCCCGCCGATGTAGCCGCCGAGCGTGCCGTCGGAGCGGAGGACCCGGTGGCACGGGATCACGACGGGCAGCGGGTTCGTCGAGCAGGCAGTGCCCACCGCGCGCGTGGCGGCCGGGCTGCCGGCCGTCTCGGCGACCTCGCGGTAGGTGCGCGTGGAGCCGTACGGGATCTCGGGGAGCAGCCGCTGCACGCGATCGCGGAAGCCGGTGGAGAGGCGGCGGTCGAGCGGGAGGTCGAAGGAGCGGCGGCGGCCGGCGAAGTACTCGTCGAGCTCGCGGGCCGCCGCATCGAGGCGCCTCGGGGCGCGCAGGATCCGCGGGCCGAGCCGCCGCGCGAGGTCGCCGAGCACGGTGTCGTGGTCCTCGCGGGAGTACGCGACGCGGATCAGGCCGCGCTCGGTGGCGGCGAGGAGGAGCGGGCCGACGGGGGAGTCGATGGTGGTGAACCCGACGTCGAGGGCGTCCGCCTCCTCGGCCGCGTCGGCGAGGCGGAGACGGAGGGCGTCGAGGGCGGGGGCGGTGGGATCCGCGCGCTCGAGGGCGTCCGCGTCGAGGAAGGGGGCGGCGTCGTCGGGATCGGGGTCGGTCACGGTCGTCCTCCTCGGGCAGGTGCGCTGACGGATGCGGGGTCGGGGGCGTCGGCGGATGCAGGGTCGGCCGCGTCGCCGCGGGCGGGCGCGGGATCGGCGTCGGCGGCGTCGGGTGCCCGGGCGGGACCGGATGCGCCGACGGCGGCCGCCCCGCCGCGCGGCTCGTCCGCCATCGCCCGCCGCAGGCTCGCCACCCCGTCGGCCGCCGCCCGGCGCGCGGCCTCGGGCGTGCCGCCGATCACGGCCGCGACCTCCGCGTACGGCAGCCCGCCGAGGTGCCGGTAGGCGACCGCGAGCCGCTGCCGCTCGGGCAGGCGGGCGACTTCGCGCCAGAGGTCGGGGTCGCCGGATCCGGGCACGCCGAGGTCGGAGATCCGCTCGGGCACCTCGTCGACGGGGAGCGCGCGGCGGCCGCGGGCGCGGATCGCGTCGAGGGCCTTGCGGTGCGCGATGGTGACGAGCCACGCCCGCACGTCGGCCCGCGGGCCGAGCCGCGGGTACGCGACCAGCGCCGACAGGAACGTCTCCGACCACGCGTCCTCGGCGTCCGCGTGCCCGCCGAGCACGGCCCGGCAGACGCGGAGCACCACGGCGCCGTGCTCGGTCACGACCCTGTCGAACGGCTGCATCATCTCCACACCGGGTAGACGCCGGGGCGGGGTGATCCGTGAGGTCGGCGTGCGGATCAGTCTCGCGGATCCGTGGGCCCGGGACGAGGGCGCGGCCGCCGGGCCGAGGCGCCGGTGGGTGCCGCCCCTCCTCCGGACGCGCCGTGCGCCTCCTCGTGATCCGCGGTGCCCCGCCCGTGCACCCCGTGGGGACCACCCGTGACCATCCCCGGGGAGGACGCCCGCGAGCCCGCCGCTCGTCAGGATGGGGGAGCGGCTCCCCCGGCCGCGCGCTCCGCCCGGAGCCTCCGCCGTCGGCCCGTCCCCCTCGGGTCGGCGGCGGCATCCGGGCGGCCACGAGAGGATCCCCATGACCGGCATCGCGAGCCCCGCCGCCCCCGACGACGAGCGGGCGGTGCCGTCGCCCGCGGACCCGGCCGCATCCGGCCCGCCGCGCGCGCTCCGCGTCGCGGTGGTCGACGAGGAGGCGCCCATCACGCAGCTGCTGTCGCTCGCGCTGCGGATGGAGGGCTGGGACGTGCGCGTGTTCGCGACCGGCCGCGCGGCCATCGCCGCCGCCGTCGAGGACGCGCCCGACGCCATGCTCCTCGACATGATGCTGCCCGACGTCTCAGGCGTGGAGGTCGTCGCCGAGCTGCGTCGCGCGGGCGTCGCGACCCCCGTCCTCTTCCTCACCGGCCGCGACTCGCTCGAGGACCGGCTCGCCGCCTTCGGGGCGGGCGCCGACGACTACGTCACGAAGCCGTTCGGCCTCGAGGAGGTCGTCGGGACCGTGCGCGACCTGTTCCGCCGCCGCGGCCTCGCGCCCGCGCTCGTCACCGCGGGCGACCTCGTGCTCGACCCGGTCACGGGCGAGGCGTGGCTCGCGGGGGTGCCGCTGGAGCTGGATCCGACCGAGCTCGTCGTCGTGCAGGCGCTCGCCGAGGAGCCGACGCACCGGCTCCCGCTGCGCGAGCTCGCCCACCGGCTGCTCGACGCGGGCGGCGAGCCCGTCGCCCCGCAGGCGCTCCTCGACCTGCCCGTCGTGACGGGACGACGTGCCGGTCAGGACCGCATCGTGCTGCTCGCGGTCTCCGGCGACGACCTCGTGCTGGCGCCCGCGGGCTGACCGGACGCCGCCCGGGCCGCGCGGCTGCTGACCCCCAGTGCGGGGGTGGATCCCGCGTGTCACCCCCGCAACTCCGGGGATCACGAGTCACACGCGTCACACTGCCCGAAATATCTCCCCAGGTGGGGAAAGGAAGTCCCTACAGTCGGCGATGGGGAGCAGATCCTCCCCGCCGCGTCCCCGAGACCCCGGAACGCGTCCCCTCTACCGCACGGTCGCGGCACAGCAATGGCGCGCACGGGCGGTCGGCACCACTGGAGATGTCATGACCCGTCCCACCCCCGCCGCCGGTCGCGGCAGGTCGTTCCGCCGCGCAGCAGCGGGCGCCTGCCTCTCGGCATCGCTCGTCCTCCTGCCCCTCGCGATGGCGCCGGCCGCCCACGCCGAGACCGTCCCCGCGGACGCGACGCCCGTCGCCGTCGACGCCCCGGTCGCCGAGGCGCCCGTCGCCGAGACCCCCGCGGTCGAGGCCCCCGCCGAGGACGCGACCCCGACGCCCGCGCCCGCGGAGGAGTCCGCGCCCGTCGCCGACGCCCCGGTCGAGTCGACCCCGACGCCCTCCACCGGCGCCCCGACCACCGGCGCGCCCACGACCGGCCTGCCGACGCTCGAGCCGACCGTCCCCGTCGTCGAGCTGCCCTTCACCTGGACCACGCCCGACCGCGGCGTCGCCCTCCCGATCAACGAGGCCGTGCCGTTCGCCGGCACCGGCACCGCGGGCAGCATCGTCACCGCCAGCTACTTCAACGCCGTGGGCGTCAAGTCCGTCGCCGGCATCGGCATCGTCGGCGCCGACGGCACGTACGCGTTCCCCGCGAGCTTCACCGAGCTGCTCCAGGGCTCGAAGACCGCGAGCGTCACCGTCACGCAGGTCGGCCTCGACCTCGAGGTCACGGGCGAGATCCGCGGCCTGGTGCGCTTCGCCGAGGCGCCCGTCGGCCCGTTCGTGCGCGCCGAGGCGTCGTTCTCGACCATCTCGCCGACCACCGTCGCCGAGGCGACCAGCCTCCTCGGCGGCCTCAAGGTCACCGCGACCGGCTACCTCCGCTACGAGGCGGTCCAGGTCACGGTCACCGCGCCCGACGGCCGCGTGATCCAGCTCAGCGACGCCAACAGCGGCGTGGGCGTCAGCACCCGCTCGCTCAAGGACCTCGTGCGCGCCGACGTCGACGGCACGTTCGCGCAGCCGATCATCCTGTTCGGCGACATCCAGCCGGGCACGTACCAGGTCTCCGTCCTGGGCCTCGAGTCGGGCCTCGCGCAGGGCGGCACCGTCGAGCTGACCGGCGAGGACGCGGGCGGACCGGTCATCCCGGGCGTCCCGACCCCGACGCCGACCACGCCGTCGATCGACCCCGCGGGCACCGCTCCGACGCCGATCACGAAGCCGGCCGCGCAGCACGGCGACACCCTGCCCGTCACGGGCACCGACGGCACCGCGGCCCTCGGCCTCGGCGGCCTGGGCGCGCTGCTGGCCCTCGTCGGCGCGGGCGCGCTCGTCGCCCGCCGCCGCCTGCGCTCCGCGGAGTAGCGGCACCGCACCACCCGCACCACGCACGACGACGGCCGGATCCCCGCGGGGATCCGGCCGTCGTCGCGTGCGGACGCGGCGCGCGCCTTGTCCCGCGCCGCGGCCGCCCCGTACATTTGACGCGAGCCGCAACGAATCCCCGCACGCGGATCCGCCGCACGCCGATCCGCCCCACGAATGAGACGAAGGAGTCCCATGTCCGACACGCAGCCCGCAGCGACGCCCACGGAGACCGGAGGCGCCCTCGGCGTCGCGATGGTCGGCCACGGGTTCATGGGCGCCGCCCACTCGCAGGCCTGGCGCGTCGCGCCCGCGTTCTTCGACCTGCCGCTCGCGCCGCGCATGGTGTCCGTCGTCGGGCGCGACCAGGCGCGCACGCAGGAGTCCGCGGACCGCTGGGGCTGGGATCGCGCCGAGACCGACTGGCGCGCCGCCATCGAGCGCGACGACATCGACGTGGTCGACATCTGCTCGCCCGGCAGCACGCACGTCGAGATCGCGGTCGCCGCGCTCGAGGCCGGCAAGCACGTGCTCTGCGAGAAGCCGCTCGCCAACACGGTGGAGGAGGCCGAGATCATGGCGGCCGCTGCGGAGAAGGCCGCCGCGAAGGGCATCCGCGCGATGGTCGGCTTCAGCTACCGCCGCGTGCCCGCCATCACCTTCGCGCGCGACCTCGTGGCGCAGGGCGCGATCGGCGAGCTCCGCCAGGTGCGCGCCCTGTACCTGCAGGACTGGCTGACCGACGCCGAGGGCCCGATGACGTGGCGCCTCGACAAGGGGGCGGCCGGATCCGGCGCGCTCGGCGACATCGGCGCGCACATCGTCGACGCGGTGCAGTTCATCACCGGCGAGCAGCTGGACGCGGTCAGCGGCCTGCTCCGCACCTTCGTGGAGGAGCGCCCGCTGCTCGCCGAGACGCGCGGCCTCGGCGGCGTCGCCTCGAGCGAGCGCGGGAAGGTGACGGTCGACGACGCGGCCTACTTCACCGGGAAGCTCGCGGGCGGCGCGCTCGCCAGCTTCGAGGCGACCCGCATGGCCACCGGCCGCAAGAACGCGCTCCGGCTGGAGTTCAGCGGATCCGACGGCGCCATCTCCTTCGACCTCGAGCGCCTCAACGAGATCGAGCTGTACGACGCGACCGCGCCCGCCGACCGGCTCGGCTTCCGGCGGATCCTCGTCACCGAGCCCGAGCACCCCTACACGGCCGCGTGGTGGCCCACCGGCCACGGCCTCGGCTACGAGCACGCGTTCACGCACCAGGTGCGCGACCTCGTGCACGACATCGCCGCGGGCCAGGAGCCGCAGCCATCCTTCGCCGACGGGCTCCGCGTGCAGCGCGTGCTCGACGCCGTGGAGCGCAGCTCGGCCGACGGCAGCGCGTGGGTGCAGGTGGACCCCGCCGCGAGCTGACGTCCGCGGGCTGACGTCCGCGGGCCGGGGCCCGCGGACGCTCGCGTACCCTGGTCCGGACGACCGGGAGGCGGACGGGTGCAGGCACGACAGGCGCGGATGCGGCGCGCCGCGCTGTCCGCGCTGGTCTGCACGCTCGTCACGGCGACCGCGCACGCGGCGGCCGGCGGCGGCCTCCCGCATCCGCTCGTCCTCGGGCTCGCGCTCGTCGCGGGCGTCGTGCTCTGCTTCGCGCTCGGCGGCCGCCGCGTGACGCTCGCCCACCTCGTGCTCGCCATCGGCGCCACCCAGGGGGTGCTGCACGCGGCCTTCACGTTCGGCGGATCCGGCATGGCGGCGGCCGGCGGCGCGGCGGGCGGATCCGCCGGGTCGGCCGCCGGCGCCGCCTCCGGATCCGCTGCCGCCAGCGGGCACGGCCACGCGCACGCGCACGCGGCCGCCGACGCCGCCCGCGCGCTCGCCGATCCGGGTGCCATGGCCATGCCCGCGGACCACGACGGCGCCATGCTCCTCGCGCACGTCATCGCCGGCCTGATCAGCGTCTGCTCGCTCCGCGCCGGGGCCGACGCCGTCCGCCGCGTCGCGCGGGCGCTCGCCGTGCGCGTGGGCGGCGCGATCTCCGGGGCCGTCGGCGCGCTGGTGGCGGCCGCCGTCGCCGTGGCCGCCGCGCTCGCCGAGCCGGCCGTCGCCCCGCGGCCCGGCCGCCTGGCCGCCGACGTGCGCCCGGCGCGCCTCGTCTCCCTCCTCACCGCGCGGATCCGGGGCCGCCGCGGTCCGCCGCGGCGCCTGCTCGCCGCCTGATCCGCGCCCGCCGCGTCCCTCGGGGACCCGGGCGCGGCCCGCGCCGCCCGCCCGCCGACGATCGCCGCGCCTCCCGCGCCTCCCGCGCCGCCGATCGTCGCCGGGGTGCCGCGCGCCCCCGCACGCCCGGATCCGCACGGCCACGCCCGTGCCCCACCGAAGGACCCCCATGCCCCGCACCACCCGCCTGCCCGCATCCGCCCGCCCGCCGGGACGCCGCCGCCATGTCGACGCCGCCCCCCGGACGACCGGCGCCGCACCCCGGCGCACCGCCTCCCGGCGCGCGCTCGTGGCCACCGGTGCCGCGCTCGGCGTCGGCCTCGCGCTGTCGGCGCCGCTCGCCGCGTCCGCCCACGTCGAGCTCGACGCCTCCTCCACCGCCCCCGCCGCCCTCAGCGTCCTGACCTTCGCGGTCGGCCACGGCTGCGAGGGATCCGCCACCACCGCCCTCGCGATCCGCTTCCCCGCCGACGTGCAGGCCGTGAAGCCGACCCTCACGCCCGGCTGGTCCGTCGCCGAGCAGGAGGCGGCGGACGGCACGACCGTCACCTACACGGCCGACCAGCCGCTGCCCGACGCCCTGCGCGCGACCGTGCAGGTCGAGGCGCTGCTCCCCGTCGACGGCCGGGCCGGGGACGTCGTCGCGTTCCCGACGCTGCAGACGTGCGTGGAGGGATCCACCGACTGGGCCGAGCTCCCGGCCGCGGGCGCCGAGCCCGACCACCCGGCGCCGGCGGTCACCCTGACGAGCGCCGCCGGGACGGCCGCCGACGCGAGCGGCGCCGGTGCATCCGCGGACGCCGCCGCCGCGACCCCCGCCGCGGCCCCGGTCGACCCGGTCGCCCGGTTCCTCGGCCTCGGCGCGCTCGTCGTGGGCGTCGTCGCCGTGATGCTCCTCACCATCGGCATGCGCCGCCCGCAGCAGGGCGCACGCCGATGACCGCCGTCGACGACCGGGCGGATGCCGCGGCCACCGCCGCCGCGACCGCGGACGCCCCGGGGCCGGCGGGCCCGCGCCGGCCCCGGCCCCCGTCGTCACCCGCCCGCCGCGCGGCTGGCTCCTCCCGCTGCTGCTCCGCCTGCACTTCCTGGCCGGGATCCTCGTCGGCCCGTTCATCCTGGTCGCGGCCCTGAGCGGCGCGGCCTACGCGCTGTCGCCGTCGATCGAGCGGGTCGTCTACGCGCACGAGCTCCGCGCGCCCGTCACCGGCGCGACGGTCCCGCTCGCCGCGCAGGTCGAGGCCGCGGAGGCGGTGGTCGGCGGATCCGGCACCCTCACGGCGGTCCGCCCCGCACCCGGTCCCGGCGACACCACGCGCGTGATGTTCACGGGCGACGGCCTCCGCGCGAGCGAGAGCCGGGCGATCTTCGTCGACCCGGCCGACGCGTCCATCCGCGGCGACCTCCCGGTCTACGGCACGAGCGGCGCCCTCCCGCTCCGCTCGGCGATCAGCGACGTCCACCGCACCCTCGGCCTCGGCGACGCGGGCCGGCTCTACAGCGAGCTCGCCGCGAGCTGGCTCGGCATCGTGACGCTCGCGGGACTCGGCCTGTGGATCGCGCGCTGGCGCCGGTCGCCCCGCCGCCGCGACCTCGTGCGGCCGGACCCGCGCGCGACGGGCTACCGGCGCATCCTCTCCTGGCACGCGTCGATCGGCGTATGGCTGGTCGTGGGCGCGCTGTTCCTGTCGGCGACCGGGATCACGTGGTCGCGGTTCGCCGGCCAGAACGTGACCGACCTCCGCGCCGCGCTCAGCTGGCAGGCACCGACCCTGCCGACCGCGCTCGGCGAGGCCGCGGCCGCGGGCGCGAGCGGGGGAGCGGCGGCGGATCCGCACGCCGGCCACCACGGCGGCGCCGCGCCCGCGACGACCGCGCCCGTGGATCCGGCGACCTTCGACGACGTGCTCCGCGTCGCGCAGGGCGTGAACGTCGACACGGGTCTCGTGGAGATCAAACCGCCGTCGGCGGCGGGGACGGCGTGGACCGTGAGCGAGATCCAGCGCTCGTTCCCCACGCAGGTCGACCAGGTGGCCGTCGACGGGAGCACGCTCCAGGTGGTCGGCCGCACCGACTTCGCGGACTACCCCTTCCCCGCGAAGCTCGCGCGCTGGGGCGTCGACACGCACCAGGGGACGATGTTCGGGCTCCCGAACCAGATCCTGCTGGCCGTGACGGCGCTCGGCATCGCCGCGATGGTCGTGTTCGGCTACCTGATGTGGTGGCGGCGCCGTCCGGGCGTCGCGCGACCCGGCCGCCCGGCGCCCGCGGGCGCGCTGGTGCGGGCGCCGTGGTGGGGCATCGCGGCGGTGGTCGCGGTCGGCGTCGGCGTGGGGCTCTTCCTGCCGCTCGTCGGGATCCCGCTGGTCGGCTTCGTGCTGCTCGACGCGCTGGTCACGGCCGCGCGCGTGCACCGCGCGGCGCCACCCGCGGCGGGGTGATCCGGCCGGCCGTCGCGGGAGCGCGGCGGCCGGCCCGTCCGCTGATCCGGTCGGTTGGGCCACTCCGACCGGTCCGCCCGGGACGGTCCGCGCGGCGCGTCCCGGCCCGGCGTCGGCGCTCGCCTGCCCGCCCGCCGGCGCGGCGCCGCATCAGGCCGCGGGCGCCGGCCCCGTCGACGCCGCCACGTGCAGCCGGCACGGCAGCAGCGCGTGCGGCAGCTCGGCGGTCGTGCCGTCGAGGCGCGCGAGCAGCGTCTCCACCGAGAGGCGGCCGAGCTCCGGACCCGGCGCGTCCATCGTGCTGAGGGCCGGCTCCACGAGGGCGCCCACCTCGGTCGACGACGCGAGCGACAGGATCGACACGTCGTCCGGCACGCGCCGGCCCGCAGCATCGAGCCCCGAGATGAGGCCGCGGGCCGCCTGGTCGTTGAGGATCAGGACCGCCGTGATGTCCGGATCCGCCGCCAGCAGCTCGCCCGCCGCGGCCCGCCCGCCGACGGGCGTGGGCGGGCACCGGACCACCGCGGCGGCCAGCCCGCGCTCCGCCGTCTCCGCGCGGAACGCCCGCTCGGTGCGCGTCGTCGGGCCGTACCCGCGCAGGGGCCCGCCCTCGAGGTCCTCCACCATCAGCCCGAAGCGCCGGTGGCCGAGCGCCTGGAGGTGGTCGATCCCCTCGGCGACGGTGCGCTCGAAGTCCATGTCGACGAACGGCAGGTCGCGGGTGTCGGCCGTGCGCCCGATCGAGACGAACGGCACGTCGAGCGCCGCGAGGTCGGCGATGCGCGAGTCGTCCATGCGCACCTCCATCACGATGACGCCGTCGACCAGACGCCCCGAGACGAGGTCGGACACGTCGTCCGGCGACGTGCCCGTGGGCCACAGCACCAGGTGGTAGCCGAGCTCGGACGCGCGCGTGGCCGCGCTCATGAAGATCTCGAGGGCGATGCGGCTGAGGCGCTGCACGTCGGCCGGGAACAGCAGCGCGATGATCCGGGTGCGCTTGCTGGCGAGCGCGCGGGCCACGACGTTGTTGCGGTAGCCGAGCTCCTGCATCGCCTCGGTGACGGCCCGCCGCGTCTGCTCGGACACGGCCTTGGTGCCGTTGACGACGAACGAGACCGTGGCGATCGAGACCCCCGCGCGTGCGGCGACCTCTCGCATGGTCGGGATGGCGGCTCCTCGCGGTCGGGCGGTCGCGCGCGGTCGCGTGCGGGCGGGATGCGCCTCAGCGTAGCCCGGGGTCAGGCCCCGCGGGCGTCTCCGGCGGCCTGCGCGCGCTGGCGGTCGAACGCCGGGCGGAGGGGCGCCGTGTCGTAGACGATGTGCAGCCGCACGATGCGCCCCTCCGCGTCGAGCTCGGCCACGTCGACCACCGAGAAGGGCGCCGGCTCACCGTTCGCGAGGACCCAGTCGAAGTCGAACCAGAAGGCGACCGTGGGCGTCCCCTCGTCGTCCGCGCGCATCACCCGGCGCAGGCGGAGCCGCGATGCGCCGGTGTCGGCGAACAGCGCCGGGTAGAACCGGGCCGCCGGGAGGATCCCGTACAGCGGGGAGTGCACGACGCCGTCCGGGGCGAACAGCGCGAGCGCCGCCGGGACGTCCGCCTGCTCCAGCGCCGCGAGGTACCGCGCGACGAGGGGGTCAGGCACCCCGTGCCCGGAGCGTCGGGCTCTCGCCGCCGGTGCGGGGGCGCAGGCGCGTCACGGCGATGAGGAGGCCGGCGATGCCGCACACCGCGATGGTGAGGCCCACCACGTACTCGCCGACCGTGAGGTACCCGCCGGGCGAGGAGGTCGGGTCGAGGAAGCCGTACGGGTAGTAGGTGGGGCTGCCCGTGACCTGGTCGCCGGTGAAGGGCCCACGGCCGAGCGTGACCGCGATCCAGACGAGGGGGAAGACGATGAGGCGGCCGATGGCGCCGCCGCCGAGCCGGGTGCGGTCGGGCGCGATGAGCCAATCGAGGAGGACGACGATCGGCACCGCCACGTGCACGATCTGGTTGGCCCAGTCGAGCTGCAGGGGAGGCGGGACGGGGAGCCCGCGGAGCAGCAGGTTCCAGACGATCCCGGTGATGAGCAGGTACACCGTCGACGAGAGGCGCAGCGTGGCCCAGGCGACGCTCGCGTCCACCCGCCCGCGCGCCAGGCGCAGGCCGCCGATGGTGAGCACCACCACGCCGAGCAGGTTCGCCTCGGTCGTGAAGAACAGCGCGAAGTCGAGCGACTTCCCGGCGATGCCCGGGATGCCGAGGCTGATCCAGTAGGCGTAGTTGACGTGGTACTGGGCGATGACGCCGACGAGGGCGGCCGCGGCCGTGGCGAGCCGGACGGCGGAGAGGAGGATGCGCACGCGATACGTTCGCACGCCCGCGCGCGCGGCGGGTCCGACTGTCCACGGAGGGCGGGTCCGGGCGGCGATGCCCGGCGGATGCCCAGGCGCCCGGGCGCTCCGGTGCCCGGGAGGAGGTCGCGGCTCAGGCCGCGCGCGCCCGCCGCAGCACCGCGACGACGATGGCGAGCGGCTTCATCCACGTCACCTCGCCGAAGCGGTAGTCCTCCGCGCGCGCGAGGCGGTCCGCGAGGTCGGGGCGGGCCGCGCGCAGGTAGCCGCGCGCCTCCTCGGCGTGCACCGGGTCGGAGACGATGCGGACGGTGTCGGCGTCCTCGATGAGCGGGATCGCGTTCGCGACGTTCTCGCGCGTGCTCCGGCTCGCCTCCTCGAGGACGACGGGGCCCGCGTAGCCGCGCTCGCGGGCGTAGCGGGCGAGGATCCGCGCCTCGGGCTCGTCGCCCATCACGGATCCGCCGCAGAGCACGAGCGTGGTCGACGCGGCGCCCGGGTCCATCGAGCGGAGGGCTGCATCGACCCGGAAGCGGTTGATCCGGTTCGCGCGCGGGCCGGCGTCGCCGAAGCCGAGCACGACGACGGCCTCGCGGCCCACCGTGCCGTCGGGCCGGCCGGGGGCGCGACCGAGGCCGCGCGTGCTCGCGAGGAGGTGGATCAGCTCGCTCGCCGCCAGGACGACCGCGACCGCGACGCCGGCGACCGCGACGCCCGCGACCAGGGCGCCGACCGCGGCGGGCGCGGCGGGGAGGGGCCGGCGGATCCGCATGGGCTCAGGCTACGCGGCGGTGCGGGGCTGGTGATGGTGCCGGTGCCGGGGCTGGTGCCGGCGCCGCGGGCGGTCCCGCTCAGCCCGCGGTGCGCGCGGCCTTCACGAACGCGACGACCGCGTTGGCGTGGCCGTGGCCGAGCCCGTGCTCGGTCTTCAACCAGGTGACCGCGCGCATGTGCGGCTCCACGTCGAGGCGGGCGTCGGCGAGGTCGATCCAGTGCTGCACCGGCTGGCCGTAGGCGCTCTCGATGCTCGGGAAGTAGGAGGCGGGGCCGTGGGTCGTGCGTCCGTCGGCCGGCGGGGGCGGGGCGACGATGCCGTGCGCGTTCATGCTCCGACGCTACCCGGGCCGTGCCGCGGCGACCACGGCGGATCCGGCCGCGGCGGAGCCCCGTGCGCCACCGCCTCCGTCGCGGCGGGCCGGGCGATCCCGCTGCGCACCCGTGTCAAGGGGGGAGACCGCTCCCCGACTGGGGAATAGTCTCGACCCATCGAGCTCGCTCGCCCGGACCCCGTGGCGGCTCGCCAGGACGCCGGCCTCCCCGGCGCTGCGCGACACGAGGGTCACATGCACACCACCACCAGCATCCGCATCGACGGCGAGCCGATCCAGCTCGCCGAGGGCCAGGACGTCGAGGCGCTCAAGGCGCGCATCGTCGACGCCGTCACCGGGGGCGCCCGCTTCGTCGACTTCGTCGGCGCCGGCCAGGTGGGGGTGTCCGTGCTCGTCACGTCGCGCTCCTCCGTGCGCCTCGAGGTGCACGAGCGCGAGGACGAGTCGGAGGATCCCGAGGAGCAGCCCGCGAGCGCCGACCTCGACCTGTACACCTACGGCTAGCGTCCCGCGACGCGCGCTGCGCGGAGCGACCCGGGACGACGCGGGGTCCTGCGCCGTCCCGGGCTGCGCGAGCGGGGGCACGCGCGTCATCGCGGTCGGCACCGGTCGCGTGGCTCGCCCTCGGGGGAGTCCGAGTCCGGGTCCGGTGCGCCGCGGCACGCCTCGTGCGATGCACCGCACCTCGAACCTACGCAGGCGCGTCCCGCCGCGCCATCCTGCGGGCGACCCCTTGACTTCGGGGAGCAGCAGTCGGCGCGGCGCGGGCGTCAGCGCACGGACCGGATCGGCTTGATGAGGAGGGCCGAGGCCGCGACGATGCCCGTCGCGGCGATGAACACCGGCCCGTACCCACCCGTCGCGCCGACGATGCCCGAGGTCACGCCCGGCCCCAGGATCTGCCCGCCCGTGTTCGCCATGTTGAGGATGCCGAGGTCCTTGGCCGCGTTGTCCGCGTCCGGCAGCACCTCGGTGTTGAGCGCCTGGTCGACCGAGTTGTAGACGCCCGTCCCGATGCCGGCGATGAGCGCGTAGACGAGCATCGTCCACGGCTGCGCGACGAAGAACGGGAACAGGGACGCGGTCGCGACGAGGAACGCGGACGCGATCACGAGCGGCTTCCGTCGGCCGAGCCGGTCGGACAGGGGCCCGGACACGGCGCCGAAGAACAGCGACGTGACGAGCTGGATCGTCGCCATGAGCGCGATGATCCCGCCGGCCTGCTCGGTGGTCTGCCCCATGTGGTCGGTGAGGATGTAGAGCTGGTACCCCGTCAGCGAGTACGTGCCGAGCACGAACAGCAGCTTCCCCGAGAGCGCGAGGTAGTAGTCGCGGGCGCCGTGCCGCGGGAACGAGAAGCTCTGCAGCAGCATCCGCGGGCTGAACGCCTCGCGGGGCACGTCGCGGTTCGACTTCTCCGGCGCGATGAGCGCCACGACCGGTCCGGCGACGAGCACGAGCACCGCGAACACGAGCATGCCGGCGACCGGATCCGCGACGAAGCCCGACGCGACGATCTGCGACCCGTGCACGCCGAGCAGCAGGCCGACGCCGTAGACCGCGGAGTACGTGCCGCGGCGCGCGGCGGGGATGCGGTCGGCCAGCATCGCGAGCAGCGGCGCCGCGATCGCGTTGAGGAACAGCTGGAACGCCATCCACGTCGCGACGACGAGGCCAGGGGTGTCCGCCGCCTGCATGGCGAACAGGGAGGCGGACGCGCCGATCGAGCCGAGCACCATCCACGGCGCGCGTCGTCCGATGCGGCTGCGGGTCAGGTCGCTGAGCGCGCCGAACACGATGTTCGAGAGCATCGCCACGATCGAGCCGGTGATGGCGAGCAGCGCGATGAGCCCCACCTTCTCGTCCGGCGCGATCTGCTCGAGGCGCGCGGGCAGGAGCACGGCGTTGTTCGCGAAGAACGGGCCGATCCACAGGGCGGCGCCCACGAACAGGGCGATGCCGAGCCGCACCGGGCGGAACGTGGTGCGTCCGTCGTGCGGATCGGTCGTGATGCTCGTGGTGTCGGGCGCGTGCCCGGCGGATCGGGGCGGGTGGTGCGCGGACATCGTCGTCCTCCGGTCGGTGGTGCGGGTGGGTCGGCGGTCGGTCGGGGTCGGATCAGGGGCGGGCGAGGCGGAGCGAGGCGGTGGCCGCGGCGGGGTCGCCGGAGTACGCGGACGCCTCGACGACGGCGTCGTCGGCCGCGGGGACGAAGCCCTCGGCGGTCCAGCGGTCCGTCGGGCGGGTGGATCCCGTGATCGTCACGGTGCCCGTCGCCCCGGCCGCGAGCCCGATCGGCGCGAAGCCCACCAGCACGCGGCGCGGGAAGTCCTCCGCGTCGAGCGCCGCGTAGAGCTGCACGACGTGCCGGCCGTCCCGGTCGCCCGTGTTGCGGACGGTCACCTCGGCCGCGAAGCGCTCGTCGGCGACCTCGCCCACCGTGACGGCGTCGATCGCGAACGACGTGTACGAGAGGCCGAAGCCGAGCGGGAAGGCGGCGTCCACGCCGTCGCGGTCGAGGAGGCGCTGGCCGTGCCAGCGGTCGTAGGCGATCCGGGTCGCGTCGGCGTCGAAGGCGGGGAGGTGGTCCTCGCTCGTGGGGATCGAGTACGGCAGGCGCCCGGTCGCGTCGTGCACGCCGAGGAGCACGTCGGCGAGGGCGGCGCCGCCCTCGGATCCGCTGTACCAGCCCACGAGCACCGCGGGCACGGCGTCGCGCCACTCCTCGGTGATCACGGCGCCGGCCGTCACCACGACCACCACGGTGCGCGGGTTCGCGGCGGCGGTCGCGCGGATGATCTCCGCGTCCACCGGCCGCACGCGCAGGGAGCGCCGGTCGCCGCCGACGGCCGTGCCCATGGAGAGCTCGCTGCCGGACTGGCTCATCAGCGCGCCGAGGTCGACGCCATCGGGCGCCGGCGGGAAGAGGGCCGTGAGCTCCTCCTGGTCGCTCAGCTCGCCGATGTACTCGCCCTCGTCGGCGGACGTGTAGCCGACCACCACGACGGCGACGTCGGCGGCGCGGGCCGCCTCGGCCGCGGCCTCCGGGTCGTCGGCCGCGACGTGGTCGACGCGCGCGTCGGGGAGCGCGGCGCGGAGGCCGGCGAGGGGCGTGACGACCTCGGGGGAGTGCACGTTGGAGGATCCCTCGTCGCCCGTGTTCGGCAGGTCGGCGAGGCGGCCGACGACGGTCACGCGGGTCAGCTCCGCGGCGGCGAGCGGCAGCAGCGGGCGTCCGTCGACGTCGTCGTTCGTCAGCAGCACGGCGGCGGACGCGGCGGCCTCGCGGGCGAGCGCCCGGTGCTCCGCGGAGAACACGACGTCCATGCCGGGCTCCGGGTCGAGGTCGCGGGCGCGGTACGCGAGCTGGGTCGCGATGATCCGGCGGCCGGCGCGGTCGACGTCCGCCCAGCTCGCGCGGCCGGCCTCGAGGTCGGCGGGCAGGTGCTCGGCGCGCTGCTGCCGGAACGGCTCCTCGACGTCGAGGCCCGCCCGGAGCGAGGCGGTCGCGTCCCGCAGCCCCCAGATGAAGTCGGAGACGGTGACGCCCGCGAAGCCCCACATGCCGCGGAGGATCCCCTCCATCAGCTCCTCGTTCTGCCCCGCCCACTCGCCGTTGACGCTGTTGTAGGCCGTCATGATCCCGTCCACGCCCTCCTCGACGACGCGGCGGAAGTGCGGCAGGTAGACCTCCTGCAGCGTGGCGTCGTCGGCCGTGACGTCGACCGTGAAGCGCGCGTTCTCCATCGAGTTGAGGGCGTAGTGCTTGGCGACGGCCATGCCGTGCCGCTGCACGCCGCGGGTGAGGGCGACGCCGAACGCGCCGAGCAGCAGGCTGTCCTCGCCGTAGGTCTCCTGCGCGCGGCCCCACGCCGGGTGGCGCGGGAGGTTGATGCACACGCCGCCGAAGAAGTCGGCGCCCTGCGCGCGCATCTCGGCGCCGATCGCGCGGCCGATGCGCTCCTCGAGGTCGACGTCCCAGGTCGCGCCGCGGGCCATCGCGACGGGGAACGCGGTGGATCCGCCCATCACCACGCCGCGCGGGCCGTCGCTGAAGCGGAGGCCCGGGATGCCGACCCGGTCGACGCGGCCCATCGTGATGGGGCGCGCGTTGTAGCGCTGCATCATCTCGGCCATGCCGGTCCAGAAGTCATCGTCGCCGTCGAGGAGCGAGAGGCGCTCCTCGGGGGTCAGGCCGTCGAGGATCGACTGCGCCACGGCGCCGGCCTCCTCGCCGCGCCGCACGCGCTCCACGCCCTGCTCGAACTCGGTCCCGGTGCTCATGGTGATGGCTCTCCGCATCGTCGTCGACGTCTTACCTGCATCAGTGCAGGTAAATGGAGCCTAAGCCGCGCTCCCGCGGGAGCGCAACGGCCGCGTGGGAGGATCGGCGGATGGCAGCCGACCGCGTGCGCACCCGACTCGCCCCCGAGCGGCGGCGCGAGCTGATCATCGAGGCGGCCGCGCGGCAGGTCTCCGAGCGCGGGTACAACTCCTTCACGCTGTCGCAGCTGGCGGCCGACTGCGGGATCACGCGCGCCGGCATCGAGCACCACTTCGCCTCCAAGGAGGAGGTGCTCGTCGCCGTCCTCCGGCACCGGGACGAGACCGACGAGGGCGTGATGGGTCCGGCGCCCGCGGGGTCCGTCACCGCCGACGCGGCGTGGGCGGCGCTCGACGCACTCGTGCGGAGGAACGCGGAGCGGCGGGAGATCGTGCGGCTCTACGCGATCCTCGGGGCCGAGGCCCTGGATCCCGCCCACCCGGCGCACGCCTACTTCGCCGAGCGCGCGGTCGAGGCGCGGCGGTGGATCGCCGCGCTCGCCTCCGCGTGGCACCCGGATCCGGACGACTTCGCCGTGGAGGTCCTCGCGATCCTCGACGGCCTGCAGCTGCAGTGGCTCCGCGACCCGGCCCTCGACCTCGCCGGACTGTGGGAGTCGGTGGCGGTGACGCTCGACCGCGCGCCGCGCTGATCCGCCGGGGCGCCGGGGCGCCGGGGCGCCGGGCGCGGGGCTCCGGGCGCGGGGCCGTCCGGCCCGCGCGCACCCGGCCCGTGGTTCAATGGGCGTTCCTCCTCCGGGAGGGCCTCCCGCGGGAGGCGCGGCGGTGGGGCTCGCCGTACCCGAACCTCGACATCCTCGTCGACGACAGTCCCTGTCTCACGGCACCGCCATGCCATCCGAGATGGGAGACCCCATGACCCACCGCTCGCCCCACGACCGCCCGCCGCAGCCCGTCCACCTCCGCGCCTCGTCGCTCGGCCTCGTCGCGCTCGGCGGCGCCGTCGGCACGGGGATCCGCGAGGCCCTCGCGCTCACCTGGCCCGCGCCCGCGGGCGGCCTGCCGGTGACGATCCTCCTGATCAACCTCGTCGGCGCCTTCGTGCTCGGCGCGCTGCTCGAGGCGCTCGCCCTCCGCGGGCCCGACGAGGGCCGTCGCCGCGGCATCCGGCTGCTGGTCGGCACGGGCGTGCTCGGCGGCTTCACCACCTACAGCGCGCTGGCGACGGACGCGGCTTCGCTCGCCGGATCCGCGCTCGGCGTCGCCCTCGCGTACGCGGCGCTCTCGATCGTGGCCGGCGCGGTCGCCTCGCTCGCCGGGATCGCGGTCGGCGGCGCGCTGCACCGGCGCTCGGCGGCCGGCCGCGGGACGGGGGCGGCGTCGTGACCGGCCCCCTCGTGTTCGCGCTGATCTGCGTGGCCGGCGGCGCCGGATCCGCCCTCCGCCTCCTCGTCGACGGCGTCGTGAAGGGCCGCCTCGGCGCCTCGTACCCGTGGGGCACGACCGTCATCAACGTCACCGGGTCCTTCGGCCTCGGCCTCCTCACGGGCGCGGCCGCGCACGCCGGGCTGCCGCACGACCTGCTGCTGATCCTCGGTGGCGGACTCATGGGCGGCTACACGACCTTCAGCACCGCCAGCCTCGAGACCGTGCGCCTCGCGCAGGCGGGCCGGCTCGGCGCGGCCCTCGCGAACGGCGTCGGCATGCTCCTCGCCTGCGTCGCGGCCGCGGGCCTCGGGATCGCGCTGGGCGGGCTGCTCTGATGGCGCTGCTCGCGGCGCGCACACGGCCGCTCGGCGCCGCGGCGGCCCGCGCCTAGGCTCGCGGGATGAGCGTCCCCGGAGCCGACCCCGTCCCCCGCGACGCGGATCCGGTCGCGAGCGGCGCCGATGCCGAGCCCGGCTGGACCACCACCGACCGGCGCGACGCCCACCGCGGACGCGTCGTGCTCGTCGACCACGGCGTCGTGCTGCCCGACGGGTCCGCCTCGCGGTACCTGGTCGACGAGAGCGTGCCGTTCGCGGTCGCGACCCTCGTGGTCGACGGCGACGCCGTGCTCCTCACCCGCCAGTACCGCTTCCCGCTCGGGCGGTGGATCCTCGACCTCCCCGGCGGCGCGGGCGACGCCGACGAGGAGCCCGCCGACGCCGCCCGCCGCGAGCTGGAGGAGGAGCTCGGTCTCGTCGCACCGGAGGTCCGGCCGCTGCGCACCTACGCCGTGAACCCCGGCCGCGCCGCCTGGCTCGTGCACGTGTTCGCGTGCACGGCGCCGACCACCGCGGGCACGCCCGACCGCTCCGACCCCTCCGAGCAGGTGCGCCTCGTGCGGATGCCGGTCGTCGAGCTGGACGCGCTCATCGCCGGGGGCGGGATCGTCGACCCGACCCTGCTGATCGCCCGCGCGGCCGCCGCCGAGCAGGGGCTGCTGCCGCCGGTCGCGCCGCGCTGAGCGGGAGGCCGGCGCGCAGGAGGCGCCGGCCCGGACCGCGCGCGCTCAGTCGCGCCGCGCGTACGTCAGCACCGCGTTGCCCTTGCTCGTGACCTCCGAGCGGCGCAGCTCCAGCCGCGTCATCGGGTCGCCCGGGTCGAACAGGTGCCGGCCGGCGCCCGCGACGACCGGGTGGACCATCAGGGTCAGCTCGTCGAGCAGCCCCGCGAACAGCAGCGCCCGCGTGAGCGAGATGCTCGACAGCACGGCGATCTCGCCGCCCTCGCCGCGCTTCAGCTCCGCGACCGCCTCGAGCACGTCGCCCTCGATGCGGGTGGCGTTCCAGCCGAGGTCGCCCGTGAGCGTCGTCGACGCGACGAGCTTCTCGAGCGGGTTCACGAACGCGACGAACGGATCGTCGGCGGGCGCGGCGGGCCAGTGCGCCGACCACGCCTCGAACCCGCGCCGGCCCATGACGGCGGTCGTGACCGACCCGATCATGCGCCCGAGACCGGCGCCGAGCTCGGCGTCGAACGAGTCGTGCTGGAAGAGGTGGGGGTCCTCGACCACCCCGTCCACGGACGCGAACAGGCCGGCGGTCAACGTGCGCATGGGCTCCTCCTCGAGCTGCGGGTGCGCTCCACATGATCCGCGCCCGGCCGGGCGGCGTCCAGCGTCCGGCGGCATCCCGTCCCGCTCCGCCTGTGGTTAACCGCTTTACACAACCCCCGATCGGGTGTTAGCGTCGCCGCCATCGGGTGCGCGACGACGCCTCCCGGATGCGTGCGGAGCTGGCGGATCAGGAGGTCGTCGCACCCCGGACCCACCGCCACCTCAAGGAAGAGACCACGCGATGTCCCCACGATCCACCGCCCGCCGCCGCCGACTCATCGGCGCCGCCGCCTTCGCGGCCACCGTCCCCCTCGTGCTCGCCGGCTGCTCCGGCGGCGGGGGAGGCGGATCCTCGTCCGGCGGGGATCCGACGACGATCACCGTCACCGACTACTACAACGAGGGCAACGACAACACGGTCATCGGCGACACCCTCACGAAGTGCGGCGAGTCGCTCGGCGTCACCATCAAGCGCACGTCGATCCCGGGCTCGAGCCTCATCCAGAAGGTGCTGCAGCAGGCCTCCTCGCGCACCCTCCCCGACGTGCTGATGCTCGACAACCCCGACCTGCAGCAGATCGCCGCGACCGGCGCGCTCGCCCCGCTCGAGGACTTCGGCATCTCCACCGACGGCTACGCGAAGGGCGTCGTGGACGCCGGCACCTACGAGGGCAAGACGTACGGCCTCGCGCCCACCGTCAACACGATCGCGCTGTTCTACAACACGAAGATGCTGGCCGACGCGGGGATCCAGCCGCCCACCACGTGGGACGAGATGAAGACCGCGGCCGCGGCGCTGAAGGACGGCGACCGCTACGGCATCGCGATGGACGCCAACGCCACCTACGAGGGCACCTGGCAGTTCCTGCCCTTCATGTGGTCGAACGGCGGCGACGAGAAGGACATCGCCACCCCCGAGACCGCGGAGGCGCTCCAGCTCTGGACCGACCTCGTGAAGGACGGCTCGGCCTCGCAGAGCGTCGTCAACTGGACCCAGTCCGACGTCAACGACCAGTTCATGGCCGGCAAGACGGCGATGATGATCAACGGCCCGTGGCAGATCCCCGCGCTCACCGAGTCGGGCGTCGACTACGGCATCGCGAAGATCCCCGCGCCCACCGCCGGCGGCACCGCCGTCGCCCCGCTGGGCGGCGAGGTCTGGACCGTGCCGCAGACGGGGAACAAGGAGAAGCAGGCCACGGCCGCGAAGGTCGTCGAGTGCCTCAACTCCGACGAGAACCAGCTCGACATGGCCACCAAGCGCTTCACGATCCCGTCGAAGACCGCCGTCGCCACCGAGTTCGGCCAGCAGGTGCCCGCGGAGCAGGTGTTCGTCGACCTCGTCGCCGACGCCCGCGCCCGCACCGGTGAGCTCGGCGAGGCGTGGCCGAAGGCCGCGACCAAGATCTACACGGCCGTGCAGTCGGCGCTGACCGGCCAGTCCTCCCCGGAGGACGCGCTGAAGAACGCCGAGCAGGGCTGATGGCGACGACCGCCGTCCCCGCCCGCCCCACCGCGCAGGCGGCCGGGCGGGCCCGGGGCGCCGGGGTCGCGGCCTCCGCGCGGGGGCCCGTGCGCCGCCGTCCCCGCTTCAGGTGGGAGCGCTTCTTCCAGGCGATGTTCCTGGTGCCGGCGGTCGTCTACCTCGTGCTCTTCTTCGGCTTCCCCGTCGTGAAGAACATCGTCATGAGCTTCCAGGAGTACACGACGACCACCTTCTACACGGGCGAGGCGCCGTGGGTCGGGTTCGCGAACTACGCGTCCGTCATCTCGTCGTCGATCTTCTCCACGGCGCTGCTGAACACGTTCCTGTTCACGGCCGGGTCGATCCTCGGCCAGTTCGTGATCGGGCTCGTGCTGGCGCTGTTCTTCCGCCGCTCGTTCCCGCTCAACGGGCTGCTGCGGGCGCTGCTGCTCCTGCCGTGGCTGCTGCCGCTCATCGTCTCGAGCGCGGTGTGGAAGTGGATCCTCGACCAGGACTCCGGCGTGCTCAACCAGTTCCTGCTCGGCACGGGCGCGGTGCAGGACCCGGTGCCGTGGCTCACGAGCCCGGCGTTCGCGCTCATCACGGTGATCGCGGTGAACGTGTGGATCGGGATCCCGTTCAACACGACCATCCTCTACGGCGGCCTGCAGGACATCCCGCCGGAGCTGTACGAGGCCGGCTCCCTCGACGGGGCCACCGGCTGGAAGGGCTTCCGCCACATCACCTGGCCGCTGCTGCGACCCGTGGTGGGCGTGGTGCTCGTGCTCGGCGTCGTCTACACGATCAAGGTGCTCGACATCATCCTCGGCCTCACGAACGGCGGACCCGCGAACGCGACGCAGACCATCGCGACGCAGTCGTACACGCTCTCGTTCCAGCAGTTCGACTTCGGGTCGGGCGCCGCCCTCAGCAACATCCTCATCGCCATCTCGGCGGTGTTCGCGGTGGTCTACCTCCGCGCGAACAGGAAGGCCGTCGATGACTGACACTGCCGCCCGCGTCGCCCCCGCCCGCGGGGCCTCCCGTCCCGCCCTGCCGCGCCCGGTCGGGTCGCGGAGGCCGCGCGCCGACCGCAGCTGGATCTCCACGGTCGTCGGGATCGTGATCCTCGCGCTGATGCTGTTCCCCGTCTACTGGATGGTGAACATCTCGCTGCAGCCGGCCGGCCCCGCCATCGAGGCCGCCTGGTTCCCGTTCGAGGCGCAGTTCGGCGGGTACGCCACGGCGCTCCGCGAGCAGGGCCAGGCGCTCGGCACGAGCCTCGTGATCGCGCTCGGCAGCGTGGTGCTGAGCCTCGCCGTCGCCACCCCGGCGGCGTACGCGCTGGCGCAGTTCCGGTTCCGCTGGATCAACGCGGTGCTGTTCGGCATCCTCATCTCGCAGATGATCCCGGGCATCGTCGTCGCCAACGCGCTCTACGCCGCGTACAACGACGTGGGGCTGCTCAACTCGATCCCCGGGCTGATCCTCGCGGACTCCACGGCCGGCATCCCGTTCGCGATCCTCATCATGCGGGCGTTCATGGCGAACATCCCGCCGTCGATCATCGAGGCCGCGAAGGTGGACGGCGCCGGGAACTTCCGGGCCTTCCGCTCGATCGTGCTGCCGGTGAGCCTCAACGCCGTGATCACGGCCGGGCTCTTCACGTTCCTCTTCACCTGGAGCGACTTCCTGTTCGCGCTGACGCTCACCACCACCGACGACGTGCGCCCCATCACGCTCGGGATCTACCAGTACATCGGGACGTACACCGCGGACTGGAGCACGGTGATGGCGACGGCCGTGCTCGCGTCGCTCCCCGCGATCGTGCTGCTCCTCGCGGCGCAGCGCTTCATCGCGGCGGGAGCGACGGGCGGCGCGGTCAAGTGATCCGGCTCCCGCGCGCCCGCGCTCCCGACGGCCCTCCCGCCGCCTCCGACATCCGCACGATCCTCAGAGAAGAGACACCATGACCGACACCACCTCCCCGCTCCGCGTCACCGTCTGGGGCGAGAACCGCCACGAGCAGATCGAACAGCACGTGCAGGAGCGCTACCCGACCGGGATGCACGGCGCCGTCGCCGAGGGCGTCCAGGAGAACCTCCCCGGGGCGCACGTCGAGATCGCCACCATGGACCAGCCCGAGCACGGCCTCACCGAGGAGCTGCTCGCCCGCACGGACGTGCTCACCTGGTGGGGCCACGCCGCCCACGCCGAGGTGGACGACGAGATCGTCGAGCGCGTGCACCGCCACGTGCTCGCCGGGATGGGCCTCATCGTGCTGCACTCGGGGCACTGGTCGAAGATCTTCACGAAGCTCATGGGCACCACGTGCACGCTCCGCTGGCGCAGCGAGCACGACCGCGAGCTGGTGTGGACCGTGAACCCGCAGCACCCCATCACCCGCGGCGTGCCGAACCCCATCGTCATCGACGAGCAGGAGATGTACGGCGAGTACTTCGACGTGCCCACGCCCGACGAGCTCGTCTTCATCTCGGGCTTCACGGGCGGCGAGGTGTTCCGCAGCGGCATGACCTACCGCCGCGGCTTCGGCCGGATCTTCTTCTTCTCGCCCGGCGACCAGGACTTCCCCGTGTACCACCACAGGGACGTCCGCCGCGTGATCGCGAACGCCTGCGAGTGGGCCCGACCCGACCGCGAGCGCGAGACGCCGACGCTGCTCCGCTACGAGTCCGGCGAGTTCTTCCAGGGCGCCGACTACGCCGGGGCGCTCGAGCGATGACGGACGCGGGGGAGCGCACGGGCGCCGACCACCGCGTCGTCGCGCCGGCCGACGGCGCGCGCCTGCGGGTCGTGCAGGTCGGCGCGGGCGGCATGGGGCGGCAGTGGCTGCAGGCGGTCGCGGAGGATCCCGACGTCGAGCTCGTGGGCGTCGTCGACCTCGACGAGCAGGCCGCGCGGGACGGCGCCGCCGCGCACGGGGCGACGGCCGAGGCGTCCACCGACCTCGGCGAGCTGATCGAGCGGGTGCGGCCCGACGCGGTGATCGACGTCACCATCCCGCGCGCGCACCACCCCGTCACCACGCAGGCGCTCTTCGCCGGCATCCCGGTGCTCGGCGAGAAGCCCGTCGCGCTCACGGTCGCGGAGGGGCTGTCGCTCGCGGCGGCCGCCGAGATCACGGGCGAGCTGTTCATGGTCAGCCAGTCGCGCCGCTACAACGACCAGCTCGTCGCGCTCAAGCGGCGGGCGGCCGACCTCGGCGGCGTCGGCATCGTCACCACCGAGTTCTTCAAGGCCCCGCGCTTCGGCGGGTTCCGCGAGGAGATGGACGACGTGCTCCTGCTCGACATGGCCGTGCACCAGTTCGACGCCGTGCGGTACCTGCTCGACGCGGATCCGGTGAGCGTCTCGTGCGAGTCGTACAACCCGGCGTGGAGCTGGTACCGCGGCGACGCGGGCGCCACCGCGGTCTTCACGTTCGAGGGCGGCGTGCGCTACGTCTACACGGGCAGCTGGTGCAGCCCGGGCGCGGAGACGTCGTGGAACGGATCCTGGCGGCTGAGCGGCGCGCACGGCACCGCCCTCTGGGACGGCGACCACGCGCCCACGAGCGACGTCCCGGACGCGCCCGACGGACCGCCCGCGGAGCCCGCGGCCGCCGAGTCGGTGGGCGTCGAGATCGCCGGCTCGCTGCGGGCGTTCGTGCGCGCGCTGCGGACCGGAGAGCGGCCGCACGGCGAGGTGCACGGCAACGTGATGAGCCTCGCGATGGTGGAGGCCGCGATCGAGTCCAAGGACGCCGACGCGCGCGTCGCGATCGACGACGTGCTCGAGCGCGCCCACGCGACCGCGCTCGCCGACGAGCGGCGCGACGACGTGCGCGCGCGGCTCGAGTCGTGGCGCGGCCAGGGGGTGCGCCGGGCGCTGCAGGGGCAGGCGTCCGCCGGCGCCGCGGCCGTCGCCCGCCCGGCCGCCGCCGGGTAGCCTCGTCGGGTGGGGATCCAGTGACCGGGCAGGAGACGGGCGACGCCGAGCGCGCGCCCCTCGCCCCGGTCGCGGACCCCGCCCGCGCGGTGCCGCTCGCGCCGGATCCGCGCTCCCGCGAGGTCCCGCCCGCCGGCGACGCCCGCTCCCGCGGCACGACGCCCGACCACGTCCGCCGCTCCAACCTCGCGACCGTGCTCCAGATCGTGCACGAGACCGGCCCCGCGTCGCGCTCCGAGCTGACGCGCGAGACGGGCCTCAACCGCTCCACCATCGCCGCGCTCGTGGGCGAGCTGCAGGACCTCGGCCTCGTGGTCGAGTCCGAGCCGCCCGGCACCAACCGCGTCGGCCGGCCGAGCCCCATCGTCTCGGCGGATCCGCGCATGGTCGTCTTCGCGGTCAACCCCGAGATCGACGCCGTCACCGTGGGCCTCGTCGGCCTCGACGGGGTCGTGCAGCGGCGGGTCCGCCGCGACACCGACGGGATCCCGACCGCCGCGCAGGCCGCCGACCTCGCGAGCGCGATCGTCGCCGAGCTGCGCGCCGACCTCCTCGCCGCCCGGCCCGACGCGCGCGTGCTCGGCGTCGGCGTCGCGGTCCCCGGCCTCGTGCGCTTCGACGGCGGCCTCGTGCGCCTCGCGCCGCACCTCGGCTGGGTCGACGAGCCGTTCGCCGCGCTCCTCGCCGAGGCCACCGGGCTCCCGGCGCTCGCCGCCAACGACGCGAGCCTCGCCGCCGTCGCGGAGGGGCGCTTCGGATCCGGCCGCGACGTCGACGACCTCGTCTACCTCAACGGCGGCGCGTCGGGCGTCGGCGGCGGCGTGCTCATCGGCCGCCGACCGTTCGGCGGCGCGGAGGGCTATGGCGGCGAGCTCGGCCACACGCTCGTCGACTCCGGCGGCGAGCTGTGCCACTGCGGCGCCGTCGGCTGCCTGGAGACGACCGTCGGCCAGGACGCGCTGCTCGAGGTCACGGGCCTCCCGCGCGCCCGCGCCGACGAGCTCGGCGACGTGCTCGCCGCGGCGCTCGCGGCGGGTGAACCGGCCGTCACCCGCGAGGTCGAGCGGCAGATCGACAACCTCGCGGTCGCGCTGCGCAACGTCGTCAACATCTTCAACCCGTCGCTCGTCGTGCTCGGCGGGTTCCTCGGCTCGCTGCACGCGGCGGATCCCGACCGGATCCTCGCCCGCGCCACCGCCCAGGCGCTCCCCGGCGCGCGCGAGGCCCTGCGCATCCGCCGCGCCGCCCTCGGCCCCGACCGGCTCATGATCGGCGCGGCCGAGCTGGCGTTCGCGCGCGTGCTCGTGGATCCGTCGGGCGTGATGCGCGCCGCCGGCGCCTCCGAGCTCCCCCCGGCATGAGCGGGTCGGCCCGACCCGGCGCGCCCGTCGACCTCGTGATCCTCGACTGCGACGGCGTGCTCGTCGACAGCGAGGTGCTCGCCGTGGAGATCGACCGGGCGGTCCTCGCCGAGCTCGGCTGGGACATCACGACCGAGGAGGTGGTCGAGCGCTTCGTCGGGAAGTCGCACGCGTCCTTCACGGCCGAGGTCGCCGCGCACCTCGGCCGCCCGCTCGCCGACGACTGGGACGCGCCCTACCTGCACCGCTACGCGGACGCGTTCGAGGCGCACCTGCGGCCGGTCGACGGGATCGAGGACGCGCTCGACCGCATCACGACGCCGACCTGCGTGGCCTCGAGCGGCGGCTTCCCGAAGATCCACGCGAACCTCGCGCGCACGGGTCTCCTGCCGCGCTTCGCGGGGCGGATCTCCAGCGCCACCGAGGTGGAGCACGGCAAGCCCGCGCCCGACCTCTTCCTCCTCGCGGCCGCGCGCATGGGCGTGGATCCGGCGCGCTGCGTCGTCGTGGAGGACAGCCCCTACGGCGTGCAGGGCGCCCGGGCCGCGGGCATGCGCGCCCTCGGCTACGCGGGCGGGCTCACCCCGGCGCACCGGCTGCGCGACGCGGGCGCGACGGCCTTCGACGACATGCGCGACCTGCCGCGGCTGCTGCGGGAGCTCGCCGGCTGAGCGCGGGGTGCCCCGAGCTGGGGCGCGCGCCGCGTCGCACGGCGCCGTAGCGTCGAGCGCATGGCCTCCTTCCCGCGTCCCGTCTGGGACGCGGCCGCCGCGATCCTCTTCACGGCCGCCGTCCTCGCCGTCGGCGTGTGGTCCGGCGGCTGCAGCCGGTTCGGGGAGGCGCCCCTCCGGTGCTGGGCCGGGCCGAGCCTCGGCTGGCCCGTGGCGATCCCGGTGGCCGTCGTCTGCGCGTCGCTCGCGGTCCTGTGCCTCCGTCGAGCGCTCCGCGGACGGGCGGCTCGGGCGGCTCGGACGGATCCCGGGGACGGCGACCGAGCCGCCGCCGACCCGACCCCCGGGCGTGACGCGTGAGCGCGCCGGATCCGGGATCCGCGCGCGGCCGCCGCTAGCGGCCGGACGGATCAGGCCGCCGCGGACCGCACGCGCCGGCGCCGCACCACGAGCGCGCCGGCGACCGCGACGACGACGAGCACCGCGAGCTCCGGCAGCACGCGCGCGGCCGGGCCGAGGGCCGCGACGAACACCTGGCTCGCGAAGTCGACCAGCTCCAGCGGGTAGCGGAGGAGGGCCCGGGATCCGAGCGCGGACGAGACCGCCGTGACGAGCGCCTGGCCGAGCCAGAGCACGACCGTCGCGAGCACCGCGCCCACGATCCGGCCCGCGCCGCGCAGCCCCGTCGCCGCGATCGCGAGCCCGAGCGCGACCGACGGCACCCAGCGCGCGACGGCCGTCAGGGCGGGCTCGATCGACCCGATCCATCCGCCGTCGACGACCGGCGGCGCGCTCGTCACCCACGCCGCGAGCAGCGCGGCCGGCACGGCGGCGGCCACCACCGCGAGCCCGACGGGCGCGAGGGCCAGCACGAGCGCGACGACCGCGGCCACGGCGATCGCCGCGACCGTGCCGCCGACGAACGCCACGAGGTCCACCTGCGCCTCGCTGATCACGGCGCCCGTGCGGTCGACGCCGACGGGCTGCGGGTCGTCGACGCCGAGCCCGTCGGCCGTGACCGTCGCGGCCTGCAGGAGCGCGAGCGCCTGCGCGACGACGAGGCCCGCGACGACCAGCCACGCTCCGCCGCGAGGCAGCCGGGGTCGCAGGATCCGCGCGGCCGCGCCGGCGAGCCCGCCGCCGACCACGATCACCGCGGCCAGCAGCGCGACCGTGTACTGGTTCAGCGGCAGCAGCGCGAGGGGCATGTCCGCCGCGGACGCGACGTCCTGCGCCCACAGGTCCTGGAGCGGGAGGCGGAGGCCCGCGAGGATCCAGGGCAGCAGGCCGAGCGCGGCCGCGGCGACGCCGACGACCAGGGCGAGGAGCGCGCCGCGGACGCCGCGGATCGCGCCCGACCTGCCGGGAGCGTCGGAGGCAGGGGCGGCGTCGGGCGCGGCGTCGGGTGCGGTCATCCGCCCACGCTATCGACGACCGCGCGCGATGCCCCCGCCCCCGATCGGGCCGGCCTGTGGACGCCGCCGTCCGCCCGGGCGCGTCGTCTGCCTATGCTCGCCGCTACCCGACCGCGCCGACCCGACCCGACGTGCGCCGACCCGCTCGCCCCCCTCGATCGACCCGCCCTCCGCAGAACGGATCCCCATGCCCCACCGCGCGCTCCTCGTGTCGTCCGCCTTCGCCGTCTCCCTCGCCGCCGTGCTCGGCGCCGCCGCGCCCGCGCAGGCGTGCCCGCGCGATCCGGCCGAGCAGCAGGCCGTCACCGCCGTGGCGTCCGCCGCGCTCGACCGCCTCGAGATCGCCGACGACGTGGCCGCGTCGAAGTACCTGTCGGGCAAGGCCGTGGCGGATCCCGCGCGCGAGCAGGCCGTCATCGACGCGACCATCGCGGCCGCGAAGGCCGACGGGGTCGACCCGGTCGCCGCCGAGCGCATCATGCGAGCGCAGATCACCGCGAGCAAGCAGGTGCAGTACGCGCTCATCGCCCGCTGGCACGCGCACCCCGACGAGGCGCCGACCACCGCGCCCGACCTCACCACGAGCGTCCGCCCGCGCATCAACGCGGTCGACGCCCGCCTCATCCCGGCCATCGGCCAGGCGCACGACGCGCTCGACGACCGGTCCTGCGGCCACCTCGTGAAGGACGCGCGCGGCGAGCTCGGCCAGGGCCTCGACGACGCGCACCGCAAGGCCTTCCGCACCGCGCTCGCGACGGTGTGCACCCCGGAGTCCTGAGCTCCCCCCGAGACCCGGTCGGGTCCGCTGCCCCCGATGCGCGGATCCGGCCGACCCACCGCGCGCGTCCGTCCTCCGGGGCGGGCGCGCCGTCGTGAGCGGGATCGGCCTCCCGCGTCGACCCGGGTTCAGGCGCCCGCGCCGCGCGGGCCCGCCATGATCACCGCGACGCCGAGCAGGCAGATCACGGCGCCGGCGACGTCCCACCGGTCGGGTCGGTAGCCGTCCACGATCGCGCCCCACAGGAGCGAGCCGGCGACGAACACGCCGCCGTACGCCGCGAGGATCCGGCCGAACGAGGCATCCGCCTGCAGCGACGCGATGAACCCGTAGGCGCCGAGCGCCATCACGCCGAGCCCGGCCCACCACCACGGCCGGCCTTCGCGCACAGCCTGCCAGACGAGCCAGGCGCCGCCGATCTCGGCGACCGCGGCGAGGGCGAACAGGATCACGGTGCGCAGCAGCATGCTCCGAGCATGGCCGACGCCGGGGCACGCCGGCCGGCCCCGCGGTCGCGGCCGGCCCCGCCGTAGCAGCGGATCAGGCCGTCGACGCCACGTCCGCCGCGAAGGACGCGACGCGCGTGCGCAGGTCCTCGATGAGCTGCGCGGTCGCCGCCTCGGGGTCGAAGCCGAGGTACGGGATCGGCCGGGGCTTCCGCACGTTGGCGCTGCACTCGAAGTCGGTGCAGACGAGCGTGCCGATGGTGTTGCCGTTGCGGCCGGCGGATCCGGCCCGGCGCGCGCCGTAGAACACGACCGGCGCGGGCAGGCGCACGTCCTGGCACCACGAGCACTGGGCGCGGGAGCGCGGGGCCGTGCCGGCCTGCTGCAGGAGCACGCCGATCAGCTCGTCGCCCGCGGGGACGACGACGATCCCGCGCTGCGGGGCCTTCGGGTCGCGCCAGCCGAGGAAGTCGAGGCGGTCCCAGGCGAGGTCGGCGAAGCCGTCGGGGAGGCGGACGTCGCGCGCCTCGCGCTGGGAGGCGTTCACGAGGGACGCGCGGATGTCGGATTCGGTGAGGGGGAGCATGGCTGCCTTCGTACGGGGTCGCGGCGGTGCCGCGGGATCGGGTGTCAGGGGTGGCGGCCGGATCCCATGAGGATCGACGGCGTGCCGGGAGCGGCCGGCCCGACCGGGCGCGGCGACGGATCCGTGACTACCTGGTGCCGACGGACGTGCCGCCGACGACCTCCCCACGCCCCGAGGGCGTCGCGCTGCTCATGTCGCTCACGAGGCAACGGTACCCCGGGTGGGGGAATGCATCACGCGCTCGCGACCGGCCAGACGTAGTCGAGGTCGTCGGGATCCCCGGGGAACGACGGGCGGTACAGCTCCGGCGCCTTGGCGAGCAGCTTCGAGCGGTGGGAGAGGTGCAGCTCGGGGCGGCCCCACCACGGCGGCCGGACGATGCGCCCCTCGGAGTACGCGGCGAGGTCCTCGGGCACCTCGGCGATGACCGCCAGCGTCTTCTCGAAGCACGTGTCGGCGAAGCCGCGCCGCATCCACTCGGCGCAGGTCGCCTCCTGGTACTCCATGAGCGCGGGCCGGTATCCGCGCCACATGCGCGTGACGGGGTGGCTCTGCCAGCCGTAGCCGGCGACGGTCACGGCCCTCATCACCTGCAGCGTCTCGACGCGCTGCTTGCCGAGCCGCTTGTCGTCGAGCACGGCCATGCTCGCGTCGAGCTCGGGGTAGGGGAGGAACGTCTGCACCCGGCCAGTCAACTCCGGTGGGCGCGGGGGCGGCCGGGGGCGGCCTCGGGCGATGCCGGCTCCGGATCCCGCGGGGCGGGCCGTGCGCCGCGGTCAGCGCGACCAGGCGTACGGCGTGGTCGTGGAGCAGGCGAGGAGGCCGGACCGCTCGAGGATCGGGCGCGACAGGTCGGTCGAGTCGCTGTGGATCAGGGTCCGCCCGGCGGCGAGGGCCGAGCGCGCGCGGGCGGCTGTGAGCGCGCGGTAGATCCCGCGGCCGCGCCACCCCGGCACGGTCGCGCCGCCCCAGATGCCGGCGAAGTCGGATCCGGGCACCGGCTGCAGGCGTCCGGCCGTGACGACCCGGCCGTCGGCCTCCGCGACCCACAGCTCCATCGCGTCGTCGAGCTCGAGCCGGCGGAGGATCGCGTCGGCGTGGTCGGAGGAGACCGCGTCGCCGAACACCTCGTCCTGCATCGCGCTCATGGCCCGCACGTCGGCCTCGGCCGTGACCCGGCGGAGCGTCACGCCGTCGGGCAGCGTCACGTCGACCGCGAGCCCGCGCGCCTCGCCGAGCATGATCGTCTCGCGCTCCTCGGGCGCGAAGCCGTGCGCGCGGAGGATCCCGTCGAGCCCGGGTGCGCGGTCGTGGCCGCGCGTCTTCCACTCGACCGCCGTGATCGTCGGGTCGTCGCGGAACCGCGCGAGGGCCGCGGGGACCAGCTCGCGGATGGCCTCCTCGTCGAGGCCGCCGAGGTCGGCGTACGTGATGAAGCCGCGGCCGCCGGGGAAGGCGGCGAGCCGCAGCGGGCCGAGCTCGCGCACGTCGAGCGCGTCCGTCGTCTCGGCGTCGGTGCGGAGCTGGGCGTCGTAGGCGGCGAGGAGGCGGGCGGCGGATGCGTCGTCGGGGGTCACGGGCCGACCCTGCCGCACGTGGCCGCGCTGACGGCCGGTCTCGGCGGGCGGCACCACGCGCGCCGCCGGCTCACGCCCGCCGACGCAGCTCCAGCACGCGCGCGGACGGCCCGCCCGGGGCCGACCGCACCGTGAGGATCCCGCGCACGGCGTCCCACTCCGCGTCGCCGCCCGCCGCGCCTCCCTCGGGCACCCGCGGGAAGACGAGCACGACGTCGACCCGGCGGCCGAGGAGCGACGGGAAGGAGAGGAGCGCGGCGTCCGCGTCGCCGAGGTCGATCGCGACGACGACCGCGTCCCCGGTGTCGCGCGCCGCGCAGGTCACGTGGTCGTCGCCCGCGGGGACCCCCCGGGGCCAGAGCGGCACGGAGCGGGTGAGGCCGTCGCGCAGGTCGTCGGCGACCCGGAGGGCGTCGGCGGCGAGGGCGCGCTGATCCGGCCGCAGGGCGTCGTCGGCGTCGTCCGCGTCGTCCGCGTCGAGGTGGAGCACGCCCGCGAGCCCGGCGACGAGCGCCGCGGTCGTCTCCGCGGTGGTCATGTCGGACCGGAGGCGCACCGGGATCCGGGTCTCCTCGGGCAGCGTCGAGAGCGCCGCGGTCGCGATGCCGGTCGCGTCGTGGACGCGGTCGGACGGGATCGCGCCGGACGCCCGGTGCTCGGCGCGCCGGGCGCGGGTCAGCGCCGCGGCGGCGTCCTCGAGGTCGGCCCCCACGGCGAGGAGGGCCGACGCGGGGGCGGTGGAGGCGCCGGGGGCCAGCGGCGCCGCGGTGGTGGGCTCCGCGGGGGCGGGGCGCGAGAGCGCGAGCCGGCAGTCGGCGGTGCCCTCGAGCACCTGCCACCGCCAGGACGCGTCGGCCGCGACCTCCCACAGCCAGGCGACCTCCTGCCGCTCGGAGAGGAGGGCGGCGACGGGCAGGGCGGGCCCGGTCCCGGTCCCGAGGGCGGCGGCCAACGCGCGATCCACGGATCCGCGTCCCGCTCCCGCGCCACCCGCGCCTCCCGCGCCCGGGCACGGCAGCAGCTCGCCGCTCCGCAGGGCCCGCGCCGACCAGCGCTCGACGCCCGCGGCATCCACCCGGCCCTCGAGGAGCTCCCAGTCGGCGGCCGGATCCGGCACGTCGCCCTTGTCGAGCCGCACGCCGAGCGGCGCGGCCCAGCAGGTGACGGCCGCGACGCGCACGGGGGCGCCGGTGCCGTTGGTCACGACCACGGTGCTGCGGAGGGCGCCGTCGCGGCCGTGCAGGGTGGCGGTCACGCGGATCCCGGCGGCCGTCGCCTGCACGAGCACGAGCGTGGCGCCGTCCGCGGAGACGGAGTGGGCCACGTATCGCAGGTCGGCGCCGACGGCCGCCGCGACGCCCGAGCCGACGGCCGCCGCGACGCCCGAGCCGACGCCCGAGCCCGATCCCACGCCCGTGCCCACGCCCTCGGCCACGAGCGCGTCGACGAGCGGGACCGGCTCCGCGACCACCGTCTCGACGCACCCCGCGACCAGCCGCGCGAGCACGACCGGGCCGTCGGCGGCGCGGCGGAGGTGGAGCTCGAGGCGGCCGCTGCGCCAGACGAGGTCGTCGCGCCGGTCGTCGGGCGCGGGATCGACGCGGCGGGAGCGGCCGGCGACGCGGGCCCGGTCGCGGCCCCGGTCGGCCTCGCGGCGGGCGGCGGGGGAGGACGCGGATCGCGGACGCAGCTCGACGAGCGGGGTGGCGGTCATCGTCGTCCTCCGGGTGCCGGGCGGATCGCTCCGCAGTTCGTCATCGAACAGTCGTTGCGCAACTCCCACGAGTTCCGCACGGCGTCCCGTCATTGTCCACCCCGGCTCACTGGGCGGCAAGAGGGTGCCGGGTCTCGATCCGGCATCGGGAGGGCGCGGAAGTTGCGCAACTACGCCCCTCGCTCGGCTAGGCTCCGCCCATGGACAGCAGAGCGGCCGCGCCCCGGCCGACCATGGCGCAGATCGCCGAGCGGGCCGGCACCACCGTCCCGACCGTCTCGAAGGTGCTGAACGGCGGCACCGACGTCTCCGAGGCGACGCGCGAGCGCGTCATGAGCGCCGCCCACGCCCTCGACTACCGCCGGCGACCGCGCACCCGGGCGACCGAGCCGGATCCGCGCGCCGGCCGCATCGTCGACGTCGTCGTCGGCCACATCGAGGGCAGCTGGATCGGGCCCGTGCTGAGCGCCATCGAGGAGGAGTCGTCCGCGGCGGGCGTCGACCTCGTGCTCACGCGCGCCCGACCCGACGGCGAGTGGATCCGCCGACTCCTCCGCCGCCCGTCGCTCGGCGCGATCCTCGTGCTGGTCGACGTGTCCGCCGCGGGCCTGCACACCCTCACGACGGCGGGCATCCCGGTGGTCGTCATCGACCCGAGCACCCGGCCGCCGGCGGAGGTGGCGAGCGTCGGATCCACCAACTGGGAGGGCGGGCGGATGGCGGCCGAGCACCTCATCGCCCAGGGGCACACGCGCATCGGCGTGATCGGCGGCCTCCGCTCGCACCTGTTCGGCAGCGCGCGCATCGACGGCCTGATGACGGCGCTGCGCGCGGCGGGCGTCGTGGTGCCGGACGAGCGCGTCGCGTTCTGCGACTGGGACCGCGAGCGGGCCCGCTCCGCCGCGGGCGCCATGCTCGCCGCGCGCGACCGGCCCACGGCGTTCTTCGCGTGCTCCGACGTGATGGGCCTCGGCGTCTACGAGGCCGCCGACGACGCGGGCCTGCGGATCCCCGACGACCTCAGCGTGCTCGGCTTCGACGGCGTGCAGGAGTCGGCGTGGGCCATGCCGCCCATGACGACCGTGCGCCAGCCGATCGCCGAGATGGGCGCCACCGCGTTCCACATGCTCGAGCAGGCGCACCGGTCGCCGAGGTCGCGCGCGACCGGCTCGCCGGCGTCGCGGATGGAGCTGGAGACGGAGCTCGTGCTGCGCGGATCCGTGGCGCCGCCGCGCCCCTAGGCCGCCGCGCCCGAGATCGATCTCGCGTCGCCCACGCGGTGACGCGGCTCACGCGGACTCACGCCGACTCGCGCTGCACGAGCGTCGTCGGGAGCACCGGCTGCCGGTCGACCTCCTGCCCGAGCGACGCGGCGATCACCGTCTCGGCGGCGACGCGGCCCATCTCCTCGAGCGGCTGGCGCACGGTGGTGAGCGGCGGGTCCGAGGTCGCCGCGATGATCACGTCGTCGAAGCCCACGACCGAGACGTCGACGGGGACGCGGCGCCCGGAGGCCTGGAGCATGCGGATCGCGCCGACGGCCATGAGGTCGGAGGAGGCGAAGACGCCGTCGATGTCGGGGTGCCGGTGGAGGAGGCGGGCCATGGCGGCCGCGCCGCTCTCGAGCGTGAACTCGGCGTGCACGATGGCGCCGTGCTCGATCCCGAGCTCGGTGAGCTCGTCGCGCCAGCCGCGGATCCGGTCGCGAGCCGGCTCCATGTCGTGCGGCCCCGCGATGATCCCGAGCCGCCGACGCCCGGCGTCCGCGAGCGCGCGGGCCGCGAGGCGCCCGCCGCCGTGGTTGTCGGAGTCCACGATGATCGCGTCGTCCGCGAGGGCGCCGCGCGGGCGGCCGACCCAGCCGATCGGCACGGGGGAGTCCGCGAGCGTCGGGGCGAGGTGCGTGATCTCGTGCTGGAGGATCACGACCGCGCCGTCGACCGCGCGCGAGCGGAGGAAGCGGGGGATCCGGTCGGCGTCGTCCTGGTCGGCCGGCAGCAGCACGGGCTGGAGGTCGGCGGCATGCAGCGCCTTCGCGGCGCCCTTCAGCACCGAGGTGAAGAACGTGCCGGTGAGGCTGTCGAGCTCGTCGACCGCGATGACCAGGCCGATCGCGCCCGCCCGGCCGCCGCGCAGCATCCGGGCCGCGCTGTTCGCCTCGTAGCCGAGCTGCTCGGCCGCGTGCAGCACGGCGGCGGACATGCGGGCGTCGACCTTCGTGCCGCCGGAGAGCACGCGCGCGGCGGTCGCGCGGGAGACGCCGGCGGCCTGCGCCACGTCGACGAGCGTGGGGCGCGTCATGCGGCGGCCGCCGTGCTGGTCATGGACCCCTCCCGGATCGGCGCCGCCCACGGGCGCGGAGCCTCCCTGATCCTAGGCGGAGATCGATGTCCGGGCGCCGGTCTCGGTTCGGCATCGCCGCTTGCACGACCCCGGCACGCGAGCTACGGTGACGCCAAGAGATCGTTCTCTCGGCGGGAGCACCGGCGCTCCGATCACGCCGCGCGGATCCCCAATGAAGAGGAAGCATCGTGAGAAGAACCCTGACGGCCGCCATCGCCGCCGCCGCAGTCGCCGTCGCCCTGACCGGATGCTCGTCCGGCGGAGGCGGCGCCGGATCCGACGACCCGAACGCGGAGGCCTCCTTCTGGTCCTTCACCGGCATCGGCGCCAAGGACGGCGTCGCCGAGTACCAGCAGAAGAAGCCCGACGCGAAGGTCAAGCTGACCGAGGTCGGCTCCACCACGGAGACCGCGACGGCGCTCACCGCGGCGCTCGCGGGCGGCAAGGTCCCCGACCTCGTCATGATCCAGAACGACGACCTCCCCCAGTTCGTCGAGAACAGCGCCAACTTCCTCGACCTGCGCACGCTCGGCGGCGACGGCATCGCCGACGACTACCTGCCGTGGGCGGCGAAGGCGGCCACCGCGGAGGACGGCTCGGTCATCGGCATCCCGACCGACGTGGGCGGACTCGGCTTCGCGTACCGCGCCGACCTCTTCGCCGCCGCGGGCCTGCCCACCGAGCCCGACGAGGTCGCGGCGATGTGGAAGGACTGGCCGTCGTTCATCGCGATGGGCGAGCAGTACACGAAGGCGACGGGCAAGCCGTTCGTCGACAACATCGAGACGAGCGTGTTCTTCTCCACCGTCAACCAGGTGAGCGAGAAGTACTACTCGGAGGACGGCGAGCTCGTCTACGACACGAACCCGCAGGTCGAGGACGCGTTCCAGGTCGCGGTCGACGCGCATGACGCCGGCATCAGCGCGGGCATCGCCGCGTGGTCGTCGGGCTGGGCGCCGGGCCGCGCGAACGGCGCGTTCGCCGTCACGGTCGCGCCGTCGTGGATCCTGCAGGGCATCAAGACCGACGCCCCCGACACCGCGGGGGACTGGCGCGTCGCGAGCGTCCCCGGCGTCGGCGGCAACTGGGGCGGTAGCGTCATCGCCATCCCGGCCCGCGCGGAGCACCCGCAGGCGGCCTGGCAGTACATCGAGACGATGATGTCCGGCGAGGCCCAGCAGGAGCACTTCGAGCGCACCGGCACGTTCCCGGCGGCGACCGCCGCGATCGGGAGCGACGCCGTCTCGGCCTACACGGACGACTTCTTCGGCGACTCCAAGATCGGCGAGGTGATGTCGCAGTCGGTGACGGAGTTCCCGTCCTTCTACAACGGACCCGACACGTCGCCCATCAACGCGGCCCTGCTCAACACGCTCGTCGAGCTGGAGTCGGGCAACGTCACCTCCGCGAAGGCGTGGCCGCAGGCGCTCGCCTCGGCGAAGACCGCCATCGGCGGCTGATCCCGTCCCACCCACCCGGCGGCCCGGGGCGCTCACGCTCCGGGCCGCCCCCAGACGGAGGTACCCCATGTCGACGGCGACATCACCCCGCACGAGCACCGAGCCCCCCGCGCCTCCCGCCCCGCGCCCGCGCCGCGGGAAGGCACCGGCGGCGAGCCCGACCCGCAGGATCCAGCAGTCGCTCTCCGAGCGCATCGCGCCGTACGCCTACGTCGCGCCCTTCTTCGTCATCTTCATCGTGTTCGGCCTGTTCCCCCTGGTCTTCACGTTCTACGTCTCGCTGTTCGACTGGAACCCGATCGGCAAGCAGACCTTCGTCGGGCTCGCGAACTTCCAGCAGCTCTTCGCCGACGACCGGTTCTGGAACGCGCTCGTGAACACGTTCGCGATCTTCCTGATCTCCACGATCCCGCAGCTGCTCCTCGCGCTCTTCCTCGCGCACCTGCTCAACCACGCCCGGCTCAAGTGGGCGAACTTCTTCCGCATGGCGCTGCTCGTGCCGTACATCACGTCGGTCGCCGCGACCGCGATCGTGTTCGCGCAGATCTTCGACCGCAACTTCGGCCTCATCAACTGGGTGCTCGGGATCTTCGGCCTGCCGTCGGTGAACTTCATGGCGACCAACCACGGCTCGTGGATCCTGATCTCGGCCATGGTCATGTGGCGCTGGTTCGGCTACAACACGCTGCTCTACCTCGCCGGCCTCCAGGCGCTCCCGCGGGAGATGTTCGAGGCGGCGGCGGTGGACGGCGCGTCCAGCTGGCAGCAGTTCCGGCACCTCACGATCCCCGCGCTCCGCCCGATCATCATCTTCACGGTGATCATGTCGACCATCGGCGGCCTGCAGATCTTCACGGAGCCGCTGCTCGCGGCGCCCGAGTCGGGCCTCACCTGCGGCGCCGGGCGGCAGTGCCAGACGCTCGCGCTGTTCCTCTACGAGCAGGGCTTCGGGCAGTTCGAGTTCGGCTACGGGTCCGCCATCGGGGTCGTGCTGTTCGTGATCGTGGTGGTCGTCGCGCTCCTCAACTTCTACCTGTCCACCCGCACCCGGAAGGCGAGCTGATGTCCGACGTGATCGACCAGACCGTGTCCCCCGTCGTCGCCGCACCGGTCACGAAGCGCGCGGCGCTGCCGCGGCGCCGGGGCAAGGGCGGCGGCATCAGCCCGATCGTCTACGTGTTCCTGAGCATCGCCGTGCTGATCTCGGTGTTCCCGCTCTACTACATGCTCGTCGTGGCCTCGGTGGGGGCGACCGCCGTCACCTCGATCCCGCCGCGCCTGTTCCCCGGCACGAACTTCCTCGAGGTCGCGGGCAAGGTCTTCGACACGGTGCCGTTCATGCTGTCGCTGCTCAACAGCGTGCTCGTGTCGACGACCGTCGCCGTGCTGTCCGCGGTGCTCTGCGCCATGGCCGGCTTCGCGTTCGCGAAGCTCACGTTCCCGGGGCGGAACACGCTGTTCCTCATCGTGCTGCTCACGATGACGGTGCCGGCGCAGCTCAGCGTGATCCCGCAGTACCTGATCATCAGCCAGCTCGGCTGGGTCGACACGCTGCAGGCGATCATCGTGCCGGGCCTCGCGAGCGCGTTCGGGATCTTCTGGATGCGGCAGCACATGTCCACCACGGTGAGCGACGAGCTCATCCAGGCGGCCCGGCTCGACGGCGCGAACTCGTGGCAGCTGTTCTGGGGCGTCGCGTTCCCGGTGGTGCGGCCGGCCGCGTTCGTGCTCGGGCTCATCACGTTCACGGGCGTGTGGAACGACTTCATGTGGCCGTTCATCGTGCTGAAGTCGCCGGAGCTGTTCACGGTGCAGATCGCGCTGAAGCAGCTGCAGGCGAACCGGTCGATCGACGTGGCGCTCGCGATGGGCGGGTCGTTCATGGCGACGCTGCCGCTGCTGATCCTGTTCTTCTTCGTGGGGCGGCGGATGATCACCGGGATCATGGACGGCGCGTTCAAGGGCTGAGGCCCGCGCCCGCATCCGCGCCCGTCACGACGCCGGCCGCCGTCCCCTCGGGGATCGGCGGCCGGCGTCGTCGCGTCGTCAGGCGAGCCGCAGCAGCCGCACGCCGTGGGCCTCGACCTCGAGCGGGATCCCGCCGTCGACGACCGCGAGCTCCTCGCCGGTCCAGAGATCCGTGGCGCGCGTCGCGTCCGGGCAGCCGAGGTCGGCGAGGTGCGCGACCGTGGCGAGCGGCGCGTCGCCCAGCTGGAAGACCGCGCGCCACCGGGTGGCGCCCTGCTCGGCCGCCCAGATCACGAGGTCGCCGTCGCGCACGATCTCGCGGCTCGCGTCGCTGCCGAGGAGCGCGAGCACGTCGTCGTTGGTGAGGAGCGCGAGCGTGGCGGCGTCGGTGTCGGGCAGGTGCCCGCCGAACATCAGCGGCGAGCGGAGCAGGCACCACAGCGACACGAGCGTGCGCCGCTCGGCCGGGGTGAAGCGGCTCTGCCGGTCGCCGCCGACGTGGGCGCGGATCCCGATGCGGCCGAGCGGCAGCATGTCGGCGTCCGCCCACCCGCCGGGACGCTGGTGCGGCGCCCACCTCGCGGCGCGCTGGAACTGCTCGCGGAGGTGCGCCCAGTCGTCCCAGAAGTCGTCGGAGATCCGCCAGAGCTGCGCGGTCTCCCGCAGCAGGTCGAGGTGCTCGAGGCTGAGGCGCTTGCCGGGCGAGAGGCTCAGGGTCATCGGGCGGCCGGACGCGGCGATCGCGCGCGAGATCGCCGTGACCTCCGCGGCCTGGACCGGCGGGTACAGCACGTCGTCGAGCTTCACGTAGTCGACGCCCCACTCCGCGAGCATCGCGAACACGGAGTCGTACCACTCCTGCGCGCCGGGCCGCGTCATGTCGACGCCGTGCATGTCGGGGTTCCACGGGCAGGGGTTCGCCGGGTCGGCGATGTCGGCGCACGTGGCGTCGGATCCGAGGACCGGCAGCCGCTCCTCGGCCGCGCGCCGGGGCACGCCGCGCATGAGGTGCACGCCGAAGCGGAGGCCCATCGCGTGGATCCGCCGCGCGAGCTCCGCGAACCCGCGCCCGCCCGCCGCCGACGGGAAGCGGCCGACCGCGGGCTGCGGCCGGCCCCACGCGTCGAGCTCGGCGGCGGACGCCTCCCGGTAGTCGTGCGCGCCGGGATCCGGCTCGTACCACTGGATGTCGACGACGACCGTGTCCCAGCCGTGCGGCAGCAGGTGCGCGGCGAGGAAGCGCGCGTTGGCGAGCACCTCCTCCTCGGTCACGGATCCGCCGAACGCGTCCCAGCTGTTCCACCCGAGGGGCGGGATCGCCGCGCAGACGGGCGCGGTCACGCCTCGAGCCGCAGCGAGAGGGTCGCGAACGAGTGCGGCGGGAGGGTGAGGCGCACGCCGTCGGCGGTCGTCTCGATCCCCTCGAGCGGGACCGGATGCACGGCGTCCGCGTCGCCCGGGCGGTTGTGCGCGTCGGGCCGGTCGGCCGTGAGGATGCGGCCCACGACGTCGACCGCGCGGCCGCCGCGGAACGACACCACGACCTCCTGCGGCTCGTCGAGGTCGACGTTCGTCAGCGACACGAGCACGCGGCCGTCCTTGGCGCTCGCCGAGGCGGAGGCCAGCGGGATCTCGCGGCCGTCGACCCGGCGCACGGGCCCGGCCACCACGGCGGGCAGCGAGGTGGCGTCGTGGTGCCCGCGGTTCATCTCGAACACGTGGTACGTGGGGGTGCGCACCATCTCGCCGCCGTCGGGATCCGTCAGCAGCATCGCCTGCAGCACGTTCACCGTCTGCGCGATGTTCGCCATCCGCAGCCGGTCGGCGAACGCATGGAAGACGTCGAAGTGCCAGGCGGCGACCATGGCGTCGCGGATGGTGTTCTGCTGGAACAGGAACCCCGGGTTCGTCCCCGGCTCCACGTCCCACCAGGTGCCCCACTCGTCGAGCACCATGCCGTACTCCTTGGCGGGGTCGTGCACGTCCATCACGTCGGCGTGCGCGCGGAGCAGCGGCTCGATGCCCTGGGCCGCGACGATGGTGCTCCAGTAGGCGTCCTCGTCGAAGCCCGTGGCGCTGCCCTTCGCCGTCCAGCTGCCGCCGAGCGTGTAGTAGTGGACGGAGATCGACTCCCACGGCACGGACGAGAACGGGTGCGCGTCCATCTCCGGGATCACGCGCATGAGCGTCTCGGTCCACTCGGTGTCCATGGTGTCGGCGCCCGCCGCGATGCGGTGCAGCGGGGTCGCGCCGCCGCTCTCGCAGAAGGTGCCGAACTGCCGGGCGAGGTCGGCGTAGGTGACCGAGCGCATGTTGCCGCCGCAGCCCCACGCCTCGTTGCCGAGGCCCCAGAACGGCACGGTCCACGGCTCGTCCCGGCCGTTCGCGCGGCGGAGGTCGGCCATGCGCGACTGCCCCGCGCCCGTGAGGTACTCGACCCAGTCGGACATCTCCTGCACCGTGCCCGAGCCGATGTTGCCCGAGACGTACGCGTCGGCGCCGAGTAGCTCGCAGAGCGCCATGAACTCGTGCGTGCCGAAGGAGTTGTCCTCGACGGCGCCGCCCCAGTGCGTGTTGATGAGCTTGGGCCGCTCCTCGCGCGGGCCCACGCCCTCCCGCCAGTGGTACCGGTCGGCGAAGCAGCCGCCGGGCCAGCGGAGGTTGGGGATGTCGAGGGCCCGGAGCGCCTCGACGACGTCCAGGCGGATCCCGCCGGCGTTCGGCACGGGCGAGTCCTCGCCCACGAAGAAGCCGTCGTAGATGCAGCGGCCGAGGTGCTCGGCGAAGTGCCCGTAGAGGTGGCGGCTGATGGTGGCGCCGGGGCGGTCGAGGTCGACGGTGATGGTGGTGGTCACGGATGCTCCTGCGATGGGGCGGCGACGGTGCCGCTGGGGTGGGGACCGGGGTCCCGGAGTGAGAGATCGATCTCACAGTACGCCGCGGGGAGCCCATCCGACCTCGACGCGCACGGGTTCCCCGCCGATGACGAGGGGCGCGCCCGCGTCGTGCACCGCCCCGTCGACGCGCACGGTCGCCGCCCGCGGCAGCCGGAGCGCCGTGCCGCCCTCCGGCGCGAGCCACGCGGCCGCGGGGAGGCGACGCACGACGAGGGTCGCGCCGGTCGGATCCCACGCGAGCCGGTCGACCACGAGGCCGCCGCGCGCGCGGAGCCCGGTGACGCACCCGCGGGGCCACGCCGCCGGCACCGCGGGGAGCACGGCGAGCGACCCCTCGTCGGATCCGAGCAGCATCGCCGCGACGAGGCCCGGCAGGCCGCCGCTCGCGTCGAGGTTGAAGATCCGGCCGGCATCGTGCCGCGTCGTGAGCGTGGGGCTCCAGTGGTCGACCGCGAGCCACTCGGCGCACGTCAGCGCGGACTCCGCGTCGCCGAGCGCGGCGGCCGCCCGGCCCACCTGCACGAGGCCGAACGCCATCTCCATCCGGCCGGGCGGGGCCGTCGGGTCCTCCGCGCGCCACGCGATCTTCGCCGACACGGTGCGCGCGGCCGCGGCTCGCAGGCGCACGGCCTCCGCGCCGTCGCCGTGGAACGCCGGGTCGGTGCCCGTGCCGACGGGGTGCAGCTGCGACGCGTGGCGGTGCGCGACCTCCTCCGGCCAGCGCGGATCCAGCCACTCGGCGAGCGTGCCGTCGTCGGCCACCCGGTACGGCGGCAGGTCGCGGACCACCGCGTCCCAGCGCGCGTCGAGCGACGCGTCGCCGCGGGCCCGGCCGAGGAGGGCGGTGGCCCGGGCGGCGTCGCGGAGGATCGCGACGTCCATGGTCGCGTCGGTCGCCGCCGGCACCCGCTCGCCGCGGGGCGTGTTCTCGGGCGAGTAGGAGGGGACGAGGCGACGCACGCCGTCGTCCAGCACGGTCGCCGTCTCGGCGAAGCGCAGCACGCCCTCCGCGAGCTCCCACAGCCGGTCGTCGACGATGCCGCGGTCGCCCGTGGCGGAGACGGCGTCCGCCGCGATGCGGAGGATCCAGCCGCCGCAGCCGATCCAGAACGTGTGCGGGTAGTCGGGGGAGAGGTGGTCGGCGCGGCCGTGCGTCGACATGCGCGCGGGCAGCAGCATCCCCTCGGCGCCGAAGACGCGGCGGGCGTTCTCGCGGAAGTCGTCGAGGTGCGGCAGCACCAGCGCGAGGATGCTGCGGGCGAGCTCGGGCGTGCCCGTCGCGACCATGCCGGCCATCGCGCCGTCCTGCACGTTGCCGTTCAGCGTGTAGTCGGCCGACCACGCGGGGCGCCACGTGCCCTGCCAGACGCCCTGCAGCGTCGGCGGCAGCTCGCCCGTGGCGGCGATCACGTTCGCGCGGCCGCTCAGGTAGGCGATCTCCACGACGCGGCGGCGGGCGGCCGGGTCTCCGGCGCGGGCCGCGGCCCAGACGGCCTCGGTGTCGGGATCCACGGGGGCGGTCGCGGTCGCCGGTGTCGCTGCGGCTGTCGCTGCGGCTGCGGCTGTGGCTGTGGTCGTCGGCGTCGGGCCGGCGGGCGTCGCGCCGTCGAGGTCCAGCGTCGAGGCGGCGACCAGCAGGCCGTGGGTCGCGCGCTGGGCCGCGCGGAGGTCGTCCCAGGTGGGCGCGGATCCGGCGGCCGGCTCGGCGGGCGTCGTCGTCGCGTGGGCGGGGCCCGTGGCCACGGCGACGCGCACGAGCCGCGGTCCGCCGGGGCCGGTGCGGACGGTCGCGCGCGCGGATCCGCCCGCCTCCGCCCACGCCGCGCCCGCGTCGACGGCCGTCACCGCCCGCACCGCGACGGGTCCCGCGCCCGCGTCGGCCGTGAGGATCCCGCGCCCGCCGCCCGCGACGGACGCCTGCACCGCGGCCGACGCATCCGGCACGCCCGTGTCGAGCGAGGTCGCGTCGCCCGCGCCGAGGCCGAGCTCGACCTCCACGTCGTGGTCCCGGTCGGACTCGAGCGCGATCCAGAGGACGCCGCCGTCGGAGCGGCCCGCGCCTGCCGCTGCGCCTGCGCTCGCGCTCGCCCCTGCCCCCGCGTCCGCCCGCGGCGCGACCATCCGCACCGCGTGCCGCCCGCCCTCCCGGTCCGCCCACGCGATCGCGACCTCGCCGCCGACCGGGTCGACGCTCCGCCGCATGCCGACCGCACCGCCGGGCGTGCGGATCACGAGGGTCGCGCAGATGCCGAGCGGGTCGGTCCAGACGAGCCCGTCGCCGTAGCCGTCGTCGCGCGCGGCCGCCTCGAGCTCGGCGCTCGCCGTGTCCGCGTCGCCCGCGAGGAGCGCGCGGCGGATCGCGTCGAGGCGCGGCCGCAGGTCGGGGGCGGCGGGCCGCGGGTTCACGGGCGGGAACCAGCGCTCGTGCGCGAGCGAGACGGTGATCGCGTCGGCCGGGCCGTGCGCGACGGCGCCGATCCGGCCGCTGCCGACGATCACGCCCTCCTCCCACGTGGGCGCCGCGGTCGCGGTCGTGAGGACGGGATGGGCATCCACGGGCTGCGCGTCGTCGCGCGAGAGCGATCGGATGATCGGCCCCTTCCGGTTCGTCGGCGAGTCCTTGCGGGCCGCACCACGCTACCGGCCGGGGTGCGCGGCGGGAAGGACGGGGACGGATCCCGACGCCCGTCCACCCTCCCGCCCTAGGATCGGCGGATGCTCGGACCCCTGCAGCGCCTCGATCCGCCCGCCCGGCGCATCGTCATCGCCGCACCGTCGGGGGCGGGCAAGACCACGCTGGCGCGCCGCATCCAGGAGCGCACGGGCCTGCCGCACACCGAGATGGACGCGCTCTTCCACGGCCCCGGCTGGACCGAGCTGCCCACCTTCCGCGACGACGTCGAGGCCTTCACGTCGCGCGACGCCTGGGTCACCGAGTGGCAGTACACGACGCAGCTCGGCCCGCTGCTGCCGTCGCGCGCGGACACGCTGGTGTGGCTCGACCTGCCGGTGCAGGTGCAGATGGGGCGGCTGATCCGCCGCACGGTCGTGCGCCGCTGGCGCCGCGAGCCGCTCTGGCACGACAACGTCGAGCCGCCGATGCTCACCGTCTTCACCGACCCGGACCACATCGTCCGCTGGGGCTGGCGGGGCCGCGCGAAGGTGCGCAGCCGCGTGGTGCACGCGGCCATCGCGCACCCGCACCTCCGCATCGTGCGCCTCCGCTCGACCCGCGAGGTGGACCTGTGGCTGCGCGGCCAGCCGCGCTCGGATCAGCCGCCGATGTCGACCGTGGCCTCCGAGCGCTGACGCCGGTCCGGCCGTCGCCCGCGGGCACGACGGGGATCGCGCCGGATTGGTGACCGACCGGCTCTGTGCGCCTGCTGCACGGGGCTGTCCTCGACGCGCGCCACGTCCTCGACCTCGAAGGCGCCCGTCACGCGGCGGCCCGCGCGGGCGACGGCGGCCCGGTCGCACGCCCCGGAACGCCGAGAGCGGCGTGCGACCCGAGGTCGCACGCCGCTCTCATGGGGCCCGGAGGCCGTCGATCGGTCCTACTTGGTGCAGGAGCTGGCGGAGTCGCTGATGGTGTCCGAGATCGGCGCGGCGGTGCAGGCGGACGCCTTGGCCGCGCTGTCGCCGTCGAGGTACGCCTTCAGGAAGTTCGTCACCGCGTCGCGCACGGTGGCGTTGGACTTGCCCCGGGCCACGAAGTGGTCCGCGCCGCGGAGCTCCAGGTACTGCTTGGCGGTGGTGCTGGGGATGGACTCGTAGGCGGGCTTGCCCATGAACGACGCCGGAGCGGTCGTGTCGGTCTGACCGGTGATGATCAGGGTCGGGGTGGTGATGGTGGGGTACGTCGGCGAGGCGGTGGGGTGGTACGGGTCGGTCGTGCCGGCCGGGATGTCGTACGGCATGAGGGCGACCGCGGCCTTGAGGCCGTGCTGCTCCACGGCCGCGTTGAGCGAGCCGCCACCGGCGAGCGAGTAGCCGACCACGCCGAGGTCCGCGGGGTCGACCTGGTCCTTGACCGGGCTGTCGGTGGCGAGGTACTTGGCCGCCGCCAGCATCTCGTAGGAGCGCTGGTTGGGGAGGTCGTAGCGGTTGAGGGTGTCCATGTTGAACACGATGAAGCCCTCGCCGGCGAGGTCCTTGGCGAGCCACTCCATGTCGGAGCGCGTGCCCTTCAGACCGGGAGCGACGACGATCGCGCCGAGCTTCGCCTTGCCCGTGTTCTGCGGGGTGAAGATGGTGGCGGAGCCGAAGCCGCTGCCGTCGACGGCGGGGATGTTGGTGCGGGTGATGGGGTACGTCGCGTGGTGGCGGGCGGTCGCGTGGTCCGCGACGGCTGCGTGGGCGGGGGTGGCGGCCTGTGCGGCGGTCGGGACGCCGAGGAGGGCGAGGGTCGCGAGCGCGGCGACGGCCACGGGACGGGTGCGGAATGCGGAGCGGGTGACGGACATGGTCGTGTCATCTCTCTGTGGTGGGCAATGAATGACGTCTCGGCGGGAGGACCCTCGCCGGACCGCGATGACCTTAGACGCGGGGATCCTGGGGAACGGCCCGCCCGTCCCCAGGCGCTGTCGCCCGTGGACAGACGGCGCGCGGGATCCGGGGACGTGCATGGCCGCGGCGTCCGTCCCGCGCATCCGCCGGGCACGCAGAAGGGGAGGAGGAGCGTCCCGAACGCGCTCCTCCTCCCCTCGTCTGGGGCGGCCCGTGGGCCGATCCGCGACTACTTCGCGGGCGTCGCCTTCACCAGGAACTCGACGGTCCCCTTGTCCTGCACGCTCACGAAGCCGAGGCTGGGGGCCTCGACGCCGTAGTCGGAGAAGGTGACGGGGATGGATCCGCTCACCTGCACGCCGTCGCCCGAGAGCGCGGCCTGCAGCGGCACGGTGACCGACTGGGTGACGCCGTGCATCGTGAGCTCGCCGGTCGCCTGGACCGTGGCGACCTGGCCGCTCGCGGGGACGGCGGCGTCGACCGGCTGGGTCAGCTTGAACGTCGCGTCGGGGTACTTCGAGACCTCCATGGCGGTGCCGCGGAAGTAGTCGTCGCGCGGCGCCTGGTCGGTGGCGATGGTGCCGACGTCGACCTTGACGGTCGCGTCCTTCAGGGTCGAGCCGTCCACCGTGATGGTGCCGGACACGTCCTCGGTCTTGCCGACGACGGTCACGTCGGTGCCGTTCAGCACCTCGGCGACGCGGTAGCCGGCGGTGCTGCCGGTGCCGATCTTCCAGTCGCCCGACAGGTTGCTCGTGTCGAGGGTGGAGTCGGCCGGGTCGGCCGAGACGGACGGGGCGGCGGCGGGGGCGCCGACGATCACGTCGCGGTAGAACGCCGGGCCGAACGCGGCGGCGCTGACGCCGAGCACGACGACCACTGCCGCGCTCGTGCCGAGGATGATCTTGCTCTTCTTCTGCATGGGGGTCTCCTGACCGGGATGGTGCGTCTTCGTCCGCCGCGGGATGTTGCGCCGACATGGAGGACGACGGGGCAGCCCCGGACAACGTTCACACCCTCAGGGGTCTGCCAGGTTCAGGTCCGCCTGAGATGATTCCCGCACCGCGGTGAACCTTCCGGCCGTCCGTCTCGTCGTGGGAGGAGGAGGTACGGATGACCACGGAGAGCACGGCGCGCATGAGGGCGCTGCACGATGCGCACGCCCCCGCGCTCCAGCGCTACGCGCTGCGGCTCACGGGGGACGCGGCGCTCGCCGAGGACGTGGTGCAGGAGGCCCTGCTGCGCGCCTGGCGCTCGCCCGCGATCCTCGCCGAGGAGGACGAGTCGGCCCGCCGCTGGCTCTTCACGGTCGTGCGGAACCTCGTGATCGACGACCGCCGCAGCGCCTGGCGCGGCCGCGAGACGCCGACCGACGTGCTGCCGGAGGATCCCGTCGCGGATGCCTCCGACGCCATCATCGACCGCCTGCTCGTAGCCGAGGCGCTCGCGTCGCTCTCCGCGGAGCACCGCCGCGCGGTCGTCAGCTGCTACCACCTCGGCCGGTCGGTCGCGGAGACCGCGGAACGCGAGGGCGTCCCGCCCGGCACGATCAAGTCCCGCCTCCACTACGCGCTCAAGGCGCTCCGTCTCGCCCTCCAGGAACGAGGAGTCACCCGATGAACGACCGCGCCGACGACATCCACGAGTGGGACGCCGCCTACGTGCTCGGCAGCCTGAGCGCCACCGACCGCGCCCAGTTCGAGGCCCACCTCACGCACTGCGACGCGTGTACCCGCTCCCTCGCCGACCTGGCCGGCCTGCCCGGCGTCCTGCGCATGCTGCCCGTCGAGGACGCGCTCGCGCTGCTCGACGAGCCGGATCCCGCCGCCGAGATCCCCGGTGCCGCCGCGCCGACCGCCGCTGCCGCCGGCTCCACCGCGGCGGGACCCGCGCCCGTCGTCCCCCTGCCGTCCACCGCCGCATCCGCGTCGCACCGCGTGCCCCGCGGCCGCGGACTCGGCGGCGGACGTCGGCTCACCGGATCCGCGTCCCGTCCCGCCCGGCTCTCCCGCCGCGCCGGCGGGTGGCTGCTCGCCGCGGCCGCCGTGGTGCTCCTCGTGGGCGGCGCGGGCCTCGGCTCGGCGCTGCGCGCCGGCGTGAGCGCACCGGTCGCGGATCCGACCCCGGCCGCATCGTCGCCCGCCGGCGACCTCGCCGACGGCCTGCCCTTCGACGCCGTGAGCATGCGCTCGGACCTCGACGACGGCGTCACCGCGCAGCTCGCCGTCACCGCCAAGCCGTACGGCACCCGCTTTGACTGGAGCTGCGCCTACGCGGGCGGCGGCGTCGGCCAGGGCTCCTACGACCTCGTCGCCATCGACGACGCCGGCTCCCGCACGGTCGTCGCCACGTGGGGCGCGGGCCAGACGGAGTCGCGGCTGCTCGCGGCCACCTCCAGCCTCCCGATGGACCAGATCCGCTCCGTGCAGATCACCCCCTCCGACTCCGACGTGGTGCTGGCGAGCCGGGACCTCTAGGGCCATCTCCGATAGCATCGGGGCTATCTGAAAGGGGTCGTGATGTCGATCGGTGAACTCGTCCATGCTGCCCGGCGGAGTCGTGGCTATACGCAGCGGCAACTGAGCGGACGCTCGGGAGTCGCGCAGTCGACGCTTTCCGATCTCGAGTCCGGGAAGCGGAGCCCCAGCGCCGAGACCGTCGATCGGCTCCTGCTCGCGACCGGTCATCAGCTCATCTCGATCCCGACGCGGCGGCATTCCGCGGCCAGCGCGACGTCGTACATCGCCGCGCGCCTCGCTGAGGGCGATCGAGAGCTCGCCGTCCGTCACTTCATCCAGCTCGCAGACGACCTGGCCGCCGTCCACCGCGAGGTCCGCTTCGCGCTGACGATCGCCGAGCCGCCCCGGACCGGTGAGAAGCGCTGGGACGCGGCGGTCGCCGGCCTCGTCGAACACCGACTCGAGGAGGAGGGCCTGCCCCTCCCCTCCTGGGTCGACTCGGAGGACCGTCGCCTGCGGAGGAGCTGGGTCTTCGGAGACGGCGTCTACGACCTGCCGGTGGATCCGAGCCGCGCGCTCCCCGCGTTCCGACGCCACGGAGTGCTGCTGGATCCCGCAACCCTCGCGAGCGTGTGATGCACGCCCTCGATCGCGCAGCACTGGTGGAGGCGCTGTCCGAGCTGATCGCCGTGCTGCGCCTCCGCGGCGTCACCGGTCGCATGCAGGTGTTCGGGGGCGCGGCGCTCGCGCTGTGCCACTTCGACCGCGGGACGACGGTCGACATCGACGCGCGTCTGCGTTTCGATTCCGATGTCCGGGAGTCCGTCGCGCGCATCGGCGACGAGCGCGGTTGGGGATCGGACTGGCTGAACGACGACGGGGCGTTCTTCATCCCGGCGTACGGCCGGGACGTGGAGTGGATCGAGGTGTTCGAGGGTGACGGCCTGGTCGTCGAGATCGCGTCTGCCGAGGCTCTGCTCGCGATGAAGCTCCGCGCGGCACGGCCGGGGCGGGACGGACGCGACATCTCCCGCCTCATGGTCATCTGCGGGGTCTCGTCGGTCTCCGAACTGGACGACGTGCACGAGGCCTACTACCCGGGAGACGGCCTCTCGCCTCAGGCGGTGAGGCTCGTCGAGAGGATCATCGACGTCGGACTGCCCGAACGTCCCGAGACCCCGACCCCGCCGATCATCGGGTGAGGGCAGAAGCCCGGTCCACCCCTGGCGCGCCGCCGTCGCGGGGCCGTACCCTGGCGTCCCACACCCGAGGAAACACGAGCGGACGAGGACCCGATGAGCGACCCGGCAGCGCACGCCGACCTGCCCGAGACGCCCGCGATGAGCGCGGCCGACCAGGCCGTCGTCGCCGCGCGCTGGAAGCGCAACGCGACCCTCTTCCTCAGCGGCCAGACCGTCTCGCTGTTCGGCTCGATGCTCGTCCAGTACGCGGTCATGTGGTACGTCACCTTCGAGACCCGCTCGGGCCTCGCGGTCGCGCTCTACGCGGTCTGCGCGTTCCTTCCGCAGGGCATCGTCTCGATCTTCGGCGGCACGCTCGCCGACCGCATGAACCGGCGCGTGCTCGTCATCGTCTCCGACAGCAGCATCGCCGTGGTCACGCTCGCGCTCGCCCTGCTCATGATGAACGGCGTCACCGACCTCTGGATCATCCTGCTCGCGGTCGCCGTGCGCTCCGTCGGCGCCGGGTTCCAGACGCCCGCGGTGCAGGCGATGATCCCGCAGATCGTGCCGCCCGAGCAGCTGCTGCGGGTGAATGGGATCTTCGGCACCATCCAGTCGGCGATGGCGCTGCTGGCGCCGGCCGCCGCGGGCGCGATCTTCGCCGCCTACGGCCTCGTGCCGCTGTTCTTCGTCGACGCGATCACGGCCGCCATCGGCATCGCGTTCCTCGTGTCGGTGGCCGTGCCGACGCTCGCGTCCATCGCGGACAAGACGTCGAGCTACCGCGAGGACCTCGTCGAGGGGATCCGGTACATCGGCGGCAACCCGGTCGTGCGTTGGCTGCTCGTGGTCTTCGCGATCATCTTCCTGCTCACCGTGGCGCCGTCCTTCATCACGCCGCTGCTGGTGGCCCGCACCTACGGCACCGAGGTCTGGATGGTGACGGTGCTCGAGGTCGCGTTCAGCGTCGGCATGCTCGGCGGCGGCGCGCTCGTGTCGACGCTGTTCGCGAAGTCCGACCGCATGACCCTGATCCTCGTGAGCTGCTTCGGCTTCGCGATCTTCACCGCGGGCCTCGGCCTCAGCCCGAACCTCTGGGTGTTCTACGGCTTCATGTTCGCGATCGGCCTGTTCGTGCCGCTGTTCTCGGCGCCGTTCATGACGCTCGTGCAGGAGACCGTCGCGCCCGAGATGCACGGCCGCGTCTTCAGCTACGTCGGCATCGTCATGGCGCTCGCGACCCCGATCGGCGCGGTCGCGTTCGGCCCGCTCGCCGACGTCTTCAGCGTGCAGGAGCTCCTCGTGGCCGCGGGGATCATCACGGTCGTAGTGATCTCGGTCGCCATCTCGCTCCCCTCGGGCCGCGCGGCGATCCGCATCGCCCGCGAGAAGAAGGCGGAGGCGGATGCGGTGGATGCGGACGCCGCCGCCACCGCGGTCCCGGACGCCGACGCCGCGCCGACCGCGGTCGACCGGGCCCGCTCGGCCCCCGGCTCCTGATGAGCGGCTAGGGACCCGGCGTACTCGGTCCCCCTGCGCCGTCGCCGACGGGGCCGTCGCCGGGTCCCGCGCCCGGACCCTCGGACGCGCCCCGCTGCGCCGACGGCCGACGCAGGCGGCGGAGGCTCCACGCCGCGAAGCCGACGAGGACGAGCCCGATCCACACCGGCCGCAGCACGTCCGGCAGGAAGAACACGACGACCGTCGCCGGGATCACCGCGAAGAACCTGACGAGGAACGCCTCGTTGGAGCGCTCCCGCATCTCGAGGGCCGCGCCCTGCGGCGCCCGCGACCACCACGGGACCCGCGCCTGGTCGCCGTCGTCGGTCGTCGCGTCGTGCTCGTCCGGCGTCCCGCGCCCGTCGTCTGCCATGCCCCGAGCCTGCCAGCCGCGGGGCGAGGCGTTCACCGCCGGCGCGGCGGCGGGGGCGCCGTGGTGGCGCGGCGCACGAGGCGGGTGGGCAGCTGGATCCGCATGGCGTCCGGCTCCTGCCCCGCCATCAGGGACATGAGCAGGTCCACCGCGGTGGTGCCGAGGCGCTGCATCGGCTGGCGGATCGTCGTGAGCGACGGCGTCATCTGCGACGCCTCCGGGATGTCGTCGAAGCCGATGACGGAGAGGTCCTCGGGCACGCGGATCCCGAGCTCGGCCGCCACCTGCAGGATCCCGATGCCGGAGAGGTCGTTGGCCGCGAAGATCGCCGTGGGCCGGTCGGGCAAGGACAGCAGCGCGCGCGCCGGCTCCCGCGCGGCCGCCGTGAGGAAGAGGCCCGCGCGCACGAGCGCCGGGTCGAACGCGATGCCCGCGTCCTGCAGCGCCCGCCGGTAGCCGGCCTCGCGGAGGCTGGCCGAGCGGAGGTCGGGGCGGCCCGCGAGGAACCCGATCCGCCGGTGCCCGAGCTCGAGCAGGTGCCGCGTGGCCTGGAGCGCGCCGCCGAGGCTGTCGGACTCGACGGTCGGCAGGTCGGCGGGCCCGGTGTGCGGGTCGATGGAGACGACGGGGATCTCGGTCGAGGCCGTCACCACGGTGGGCGTGACCATGATCGCGCCGTCGATGAGGGTGCCGCTCAGCCGGCTGAGCGACCGGCGCTCCCAGCCCGTGTTGTCCACCTGACGGGATCCGCTGTAGGCCAGCAGGTCGTAGCGCGACTCCCGGAGGGCCGCGCCCACGCCCTTGAGGATCTCGGCGCTGAACGGCTCGAAGCCGGCCACGAGCACGCCGATCACGCCGGTGCGGTGGGAGCGCATGCTGCTCGCGACGAGGCTCGACTCGTAGCCGAGCCGCTCGACGACCTCCATCACGCGGCGGGAGGTCTCGACCGAGATCCCGTAGCGGCCGTTCACGGCCTTGGAGACGGTGGACACCGAGACGCCGGCGGCAGCGGCGACGTCGTGGATGGTGGCACGGCGGGTCATGGAGTGGACCCTACGCCCGAGGAAAAGGATTTCGAAAACGTTTGACGAGGATCCGCGCACGACCGAGACTTGCCGGACCGGCCCCCGTCACGACGGAGCGACGACGCGATGACGCGACAGAGGGCCGGAGGAGCCGCACCACCACAGCACCCGGCGCGCGGCTCGTGCACGTCACCCCCCGACACCCGCCAGGGTGCGCTCAATGAAGAGACAGGTAGAACGACATGAAGGCACGGAAGATCCTCACCGGATCCGCGGCCCTGCTCGTGGGGGCCCTCGCCCTCACCGGCTGCAGCGGCGGCTCGGGCGGCAGCGACGACGGCGGCCCCGTCGAGATGACGCTGTGGCAGAACTCCACCACCGGACCCGGCAAGGCGTTCTGGGAGAAGACCACGGCCGACTTCAACGCCGCCCACCCCGGCGTCACGGTCACGGCCACGTCGATCCAGAACGAGGACCTCGACGGCAAGCTCCAGACGGCGCTCAACTCGGGCGACGCCCCCGACCTCTTCCTGCAGCGCGGTGGCGGCAAGCTCGCCGCCATGGTCGCCGCGGGCCAGATCATGGACATCACGGACGGCATCTCCGACGAGGCGAAGGCCGACATCTCGAAGGGCTCCTTCGACGCGAACACGATCGACGGCAAGGCCTACGCGATGCCCGTCGCCGTGCTCCCCAGCGGCATCTTCTACAGCCAGGACCTCTTCACCGCCGCGGGCATCACCGAGACGCCGAAGACGATGGACGAGCTCGACGCCGCCGTCGACAAGCTGAAGGCCTCGGGCGTCGCGCCCATCGCCCTCGGCGGCAAGGACGCCTGGCCCGCCGCGCACTGGTACTTCAACTTCGCGCTCCGCGAGTGCAGCTCCGACACGCTCGAGAAGGCCGCGAAGGACAAGGACTTCAGCGACGACTGCTGGATCAAGGCCGGCGAGGACCTCAAGGACCTCACGGGCACGGAGCCCTTCAACGAGGGCTTCCTCACCACCGCGGCGCAGCAGGGCGCCGGCAGCTCGGCCGGCCTCATCGCCAACCACCAGGCCGGCATGGAGCTCATGGGCGCCTGGGACCCGGGAGTCATCGCGGGCCTGACCCCCGACCAGAAGCCGCTGGCGGACCTCTCCTGGTTCCCCTTCCCCGAGATCTCGGGCGGCAAGGGCGAGGCCGGCTCCATCATGGGCGGCATCGACGGCTACTCCTGCTCCGCGCAGGCGCCGAAGGAGTGCGTCGACTTCCTCAACTACATCGCGACCCCCGAGGTGCAGAAGGAGTACTACGTCGCCTTCAACGCCCCGCCGGTGAACACGAAGTCGCAGGAGGCGGTCACCGAGCCGTACCTGCAGGAGATCCTGAAGGCGTACAACGACGCGCCCTACGTCTCCCAGTGGCTCGACACGGTCTACGGCCTGAACGTCGGCAACGCGATGAACGTCGGCGTGGTCGACCTCATGGCGGGCGACGGCAGCCCGGAGAAGCTCATCCAGACCGTCGGCGACGCGGCCAAGAAGGCCTAGGCGACCCGACATGGCACTCCGCGAGAGCTCGCTCGACGAGCAGCGTCCCGCGGCTGATCCTGCACACCCCGAGGGCGGCGTCGTGACGACGCCGCCCTCGGCGGTGCGGGGTCGACGCCGCGGCCTGGGTTGGTCCGGGCGCCTCGAGGTCCTGATCCTCGTGGGCCCGGCCCTCCTCTTCTTCGTGGGCTTCGTCATCTACCCCGTGGTGATGGCGGCCTACTACGGCTTCTTCAGCTGGCAGGGCTTCGGCCCGCCCACGATCTTCGTGGGCTTCCGGAACTACGTCACGATCCTCCAGGACCCCACGTTCCACGAGGCGCTGATGCACAACGCGGTCATCGTGATCCTGTCGCTCGTGCTCCAGGGCCCGGTCGCGATCCTCGTGGCGCTCCTGCTCAACAGGAAGCTGCGCGGACAGTCGATCATCCGCGTGCTGATCTTCGTGCCGTACGTGATCTCCGAGGTCGTCGTCGGCACCGGCTGGAGCCTCATGCTCCAGGGCTCCGGCGCGCTCAACGGCTTCCTCGCGAACATCGGCCTGGCGGACCTCCAGCAGGACTGGCTGGCGAACCCGGACATCGCGATCTGGTCGCTCATGACGATCATCACGTGGAAGTACATCGGCTTCGCGGTGATCCTCTTCCTCGCCGGCCTCCAGGGCATCCCGGAGGAGCTCAGCGAGGCGGCCGCCATCGACGGCGCCTCCTACTGGCAGATCCAGCGGCGCATCACGCTGCCGCTGCTCGCGCCGACGCTGCGCATCTGGGCGTTCCTGTCGATCATCGGCTCGCTGCAGCTGTTCGACCTCGTCTACATCATCTGGGGCCAGTACATCTCGGCCACCGCGGGCACCTCGACCATGGCCACGTACCTCGTGGCGAACGGACGCGGATCCGGCAACTACGGGTACGGCAACGCCGTCGCCGTGGTGCTGTTCCTCATCTCCCTGGTCGTCGCGCTCGTCTACCAGCGGTTCGTGCTCAACCGCGACACCGCCGGCGCCCTCACGGGCGCAGGAAGGAAGGCGAGGAAGTGACCGTCGCCACCGCCGCTCCGCGCAACGCGGACCTGGATCCCACCTACTCGGCGAAGACGCCGAGGCCCAAGCGGGCCAAGACGCCCGGGCAGGGCAACAACCCCATCCCGTACCTCGTCGCGGTCGTGCTCATCGCCCTGATGCTGACGCCGGTGGCGTACATCATCCTCGGCGGGTTCCGCACGAACGCGCAGATCACGACCGACCCGGCGGGCTTCCCGGCGCCGTTCCAGATCCAGAACTACCTCGACGTCCTCACGGGCTCGATGTTCTGGCGCCAGGTGGGCAACTCGCTCATCGCGGCCGTGGGCACCACGGTCGGCGCGGTCGTGCTCGGCCTCATGGCGAGCTACGTGCTGGCGCGGTACACGTTCTTCGGCCGGGGAGCGCTCTACGCGATCTTCGCGTCGGGGCTCATGTTCCCCATCACGGTGGCCATCACGCCGCTGTACATCGTGATCCGCTCGCTCGGGCTCACGAACTCGCTGCCGGGGATCATCCTCCCGCAGATCGCATTCGCGCTCCCGACGACGATCATCATCCTGGTGCCGTTCCTGCGGGCCATCCCGGACGAGATCCAGGAGGCCGCGTTCATCGACGGGTGCAGCCGCCTCGGGTTCTTCTTCCGCATGGTCGTGCGGCTGTCGATGCCGGGCGTGATCACGGTCGGCATCCTCGCGTTCATCGGCAGCTGGAACAGCTACCTGCTGCCGCTGTTCATCCTCAGCGACGCGTCGGCGTACACGCTGCCGCTCGGCGTGCAGTCGTTCTCGTCGCAGTACTCGGTCGACACGGCCAAGGTGCTGGCGTTCACGTCGCTGTCGATGATCCCGGCGCTCATCTTCTTCTCCATCTTCGAGCGCCGCATCGTCGGCGGCCTCACGGGCGCGGTGAAGGGGTGACCGGGGCGGAGACGCCCCCGGGCGCCGTCGCGCTGCCCGAGGTGTCGGACCGCGTGCGCGAGCTGCACGCGCGCATGACCCTCGAGGAGAAGCTCGCGCAGATCGTCGGCTACTGGGTCGACCAGGGCGGCGAGGTCGTCGCGCCCATGCAGGGCGAGATGGCCACGACCGGCCGCTACGAGGAGGCGACCGAGCACGGCCTCGGGCACCTCACCCGCGTGTACGGCACGCGGCCGGTGGATCCGGTCGAGCGCGCGTCGTGGCTGTGGGCCGAGCAGAGGCGGCTGCGGACGGAGACGCGGCTCGGGATCCCGGCGCTCGTGCACGAGGAGTGCCTCACCGGGCTCGCCGCGTGGCAGGCCGCGACCTTCCCCACGCCGCTCGCGTGGGGCGCGTCCTTCGACCCGGGCCTCGTGGAGGAGATGGCCGCGCTCATCGGCGGGTCGATGAAGGAGCTCGGCGTGCACCAGGGCCTCGCGCCCGTGCTCGACGTGATCCGCGACGCCCGCTGGGGCCGCGTCGACGAGTGCATCGCCGAGGACCCGTACGTGGTCGGCACCATCGGCACGGCGTACGTCCGCGGGCTCCAGTCCGCCGGGATCCACGCGACGCTCAAGCACTTCGTCGGCTACTCGGTCTCGCAGTCGGGACGCAACCACGCGCCCGCGCACGTGGGCCCGCGCTTCGTGGAGGACGTGCTGCTGCCGCCCTTCGAGATGGCGGTGCTCGACGGCGGCGTGCGCTCGGTGATGAACTCGTACGCGGAGATCGACGGCGCCCCCGTCGGCGCCACGACGGAGTACCTCACGGACGTGCTCCGCGGCCGCTGGGGGTTCGACGGCGTCGTGGTCTCGGACTACTTCTCCGTCGCGTTCCTCCAGGTGATGCACGCCGTCGCGGGCGACCGCGGCGAGGCGGCGGCGCTGGCCCTCGAGGCCGGCATCGACGTGGAGCTGCCCACCGGCGACGCGTACCTCGCGCCGCTGGCGGAGCGGATCCGCGCCGGGCTCGCCGACGAGTCGCTCGTCGACCGCGCGGTGCTCCGCGTGCTCGACGAGAAGGAGGAGCTGGGGCTGCTCGACGCGACCTTCGAGGATCCGCCCACCGAGATCGACCTCGACACCCCGGCCCACCGGGATGTCGCGCGCCGGCTCGCGGAGGAGTCCGTGGTGCTGCTCGCGAACGACGGCACGCTGCCGCTCGCCGGCGCGGACCGCACGGCGCCCGGCCAGGCAGTGCCCTCCCGGATAGCGCTCATCGGGCCGAACGCCGACAGCGCCGAGGCGCTCATGGGCTGCTACTCGTTCGCCAACCACGTGCTCGCGCACCACCCGGGCACGCCGCTCGGGTTCGCGATCCCGACCGTGGCCGAGGCGCTCCGCGCGGAGCTGCCCGACAGCGAGCTCGTGCTCGCGCACGGCGCCGACGTCGAGGGCGACGACCGCTCCGGCTTCGACGCCGCGGTCGAGGCAGCGCGCGGATCCGACCTCGCGGTCGTGGTCGTCGGCGACCGGGCGGGCCTGTTCGGGCGCGGCACGGTCGGCGAGGGCAACGACGTCGAGAGCCTCGAGCTGCCCGGCGTGCAGCGCGAGCTGGTCGAGGCCGTGCGCGCCACCGGGACCCCCGTGGTCGTGGTGCTGCTGACCGGCCGGCCGTACGCGGTGGCGTGGGCTCTCGAGGGGGACTCCGCTCCGGCGGCCGTGCTGCAGGCGTTCTTCCCGGGCGAGGAGGGCGGATCCGCGATCGCGGGCGTCCTCTCCGGCCGGGTGTCGCCGTCGGGCCGCCTGCCGGTGTCGCTCCCGCGCTCGGCGGGCGCGCAGCCGTTCTCGTACCTGCACCCGATCCTCGGGGGACCGAGCGAGGTGACGAGCGCGGATCCCACGCCCGTCCTCCCGTTCGGGCACGGCCTCTCGTACACGACGTTCGCGCGCAGCGACCTGTCCGTGGAGTCGGCCGAGGTCGCGGCGGGGGAGGCGTTCACCGCCACCGTCGAGGTGCGCAACACGGGCGACCGCGACGGCACCGACGTGGTGCAGCTGTACGCGCGCGACGTGCAGGGCAGCGTCACGCGGCCCGTCGCGCAGCTGCTCGGCTACCTGCGGCTGGACCTGGCCGCCGGCGAGTCCGCGCGCGTCACCTTCCGGGTGCCCACCACCCGCCTCGCCCTCACCGACCTGCGGTACCGCCGCGTCGTCGAGCCGGGCGCGGTCGAGCTGTGGGTCGGGCCGTCGAGCGCGGTGAAGGAGACGGAGGCGGCGATCGAGATCACCGGATCCGCGCACCACGTCACCATCGCCGACGAGCGGTACGTGGGCACGTCGGTGGAGCGCGTCGGCGCGTCCGCGAGCGCGTCGGCCACGCCGGAGCGGGTGCTCGAGCCGAGCTGATCCCCGTCGCCGGAGCCCCGGACGCCGCGCCCTCGACGCGCGGCGGCCGGGGCTCCGGCGTGCGCGGGCCGGGTGCGGGTGACCCGCGGGTCAGCCGCGCGCGAGATGGTCGCGCACGCTCTCGGGCTCGCGGCCCAGCAGCTGGGCGAGCAGCGGATCCGTGCCCGCGAAGAACCCGCCGGCGGCCGCCATCGGCAGGGTGACCAGGAAGCGCGCGACGAACTCGGGCGTGCCCGCCTGGACGAGCCCGGCGATCCATTCCTCGGGGTCCACGAGCTCGAGGCGCACCTCGCGGCCCGCGACCTCGGACGCCTGCTCGGCGACCTCGGCCATGGTCGGCGCGGCGCTCGCGGTGAGGGTGACGGGGCCGTCGAGCGGCGCGTCGGCGAGGAGGATCCGCGCGGCGCCCTCGGCCGCGTCGGCGCGCGAGGTCCAGGAGACCGGGCCGTCGGCAGGCACGCGGATCACGCCGGTCTCGCGCCAGCCGCCGAGCAGCAGGTCGACGCTGTGCAGGTAGAAGCCGTTGCGGAGCGCGGTCCACGGGACGCCGGAGCCCGCGAGGATCCGCTCGGTCGCGATGTGGTCCCGCGCGGGGCCGAAGGGCGAGTCCTCGGCGGCGCCCTGGTGGCTCGTGTAGAGGATCCGGCCGACGCCGGCCTCGGCCGCCGCCGCGATGGCGGTGCGGTGCAGCGCCACGGCGTCGGCGTGCGGGTCGCTGGAGGAGACGAGCAGGAGCTGGTCGGCGCCCGCGAACGCCGCGGGCAGCGAGGCGGGGTCGGCGTAGTCGCCGCGGCGGACCTCGACGCCGCGGTCGGCGAAGGACCGCGCCCCTTCGGGATCGCGGGCGACGACGACGAGCTCGCTCGCGGGGATCCGCTCGAGCAGGTGCTCGGCGGTGGCGCCGTTGAGCGCGCCGGTGGCTCCGGTGATGGTGATCATGGATCTGCCTCTCGTGTTAGCAACGTTAACGTATCGACGGTAGCACGGGAAGCAACGCGCTAACAGTGGTGCGTTATCGTCGTTCCATGACCGCCGAGACCTCCGCCCCGGCCGACCCGCGCGCCGGGACGCGCGATCGCCTCGTCGATGTCGCTGCCGACCTGCTCCGCGCCGAGGGCCGCGCCGCCGTCACGACGCGCGCCGTGGCCGAGGCCGCCGGCGTCCAGGCGCCCACGATCTACCGGCTCTTCGGGGACAAGGAGGGTCTCCTCGATGCCGTCGCCGAGACGGAGATGACGCGGTTCGCCGCGCAGAAGGCCGTCGTGATCCGCGCCGCCGCCGAGGGCGTCGTCGACGCGGTCGACGACCTCCGGGCGGGCTGGGACGCGACCATCGCGTTCGCCCTCGACAACCCGGAGCTGTATGCGCTCATGAGCGACCCCGCCCGCGGACAGGGTTCCCCCGCCGTGCGCGCCGGCGTAGCGCTGCTCGAGGAGCGCGTGCACCGCGTCGCGCTCGCCGGGCGCCTGCGCGTGGCCGAGCCGCTCGCGGTCGAGCTGATCCACGCGGCCGCTACGGGCGCGCTCCTCTCGACGATCCGCCGCCCGGCCGCGGAGCGCGACCGCGCGCTCGTCGACGCCATGCGCGACGCCGTGCTCGAGCGGATCCTCACGCCGCCGCCGCGCGGTCGCACCCGGCACGAGCCCGGCCTCGTCGAGCGTGCCGTCGCGCTCCGCGCCCATGTGGCCGACGCGGACCGCCTCAGCTCGGGCGAACGATCGCTCCTCGCGGAGTGGCTCGACCGGATCGCCGCGGCGCGCTGACCCGGATCCACCCGGCCGGCGCGGTCAGGCCCCCGCCACCTCCACGGGCGCCGTCGTCAGCGCCTGCAGCCCCGTGACCCGCAGCAGGTCGAGCCGCGCCTCGTCCGTGCTGCCCGGCTCCGCCGTGTAGACGACGATGCGGAGGTCGCTGCCCGGCACCGAGAGGGTGTCGCAGTCGATGGTGATGGGGCCGACCGGCGTGCTCGTCACGGTCTTGCGGCTCGACCGGTGCTCGGCGACCCGCGCCTCGCTCCAGCGCCGCTCGAACTCCGGGACCTCGGCGCGCAGGCGGGCGACGAGCCGGGCGAGCGCGCGATCCGCGGGGTAGCGTCCGACGGCCGTGCGCAGGTCGGCCGCGAGGTCGCGCGCGAACTCCTCCTCGTGCACGGCGTCGAAGTCGGTGCCCCCGTGGCCCTGCGTGAAGTAGGTCCAGACGAGGTTGCGGTCCCAGCCGGTGCGCGTCGACGGATCGCCGTTGAGCGCCGCCCACAGCGGGTTCCAGAGCAGCATGTCGTGCGTCGCCGTGAACACCGCGATGGGCACGTCGCCCAGCCGGTCGACGATGCGGTGCACGCCCGGGGTGATGTGCCGCGGCACCTCGCCGCGGCCGGGCGGGGCGACGCCCGCGACCCGGTGGAGGTGGTCGCGCTCGTCCTCGGTGAGACGGAGCGCGCGGGCGAGCGCGCCGAGCATCTGCGGCGACGGGTTCACCGAGCGGCCCTGCTCGAGCCGCACGACGTAGTCGACGCTGACGCCCGCGAGCGCGGCCAGCTCCTCGCGGCGGAGGCCCGCGGTGCGGCGGTGCGATCCCGCGGGCAGGCCCACGTCCGCGGGCTGCACGCGCTCGCGCCAGGAGCGGAGCACGCTCGCGAATTCGGTCATGCCCCCATCCTCCGCGCTGGCGGGCGGATCAGCCTGGTACCGCCGGTCCTCCCGTCGACCGGTGCCTGGGCGGCGCGGCCACGGAGGCGCAGGCTCGACCCATGACCACGACACTGATCACCGGATCCAACCGGGGCCTCGGCCTCGAGACCGCCCGCCGCCTCGTCGAGGCCGGCCACACCGTCCACGCGGGCATGCGCGACACCGCCGACGGCGACGCCGCCCGCGCCGTGGGCGCCCACCCCGTGCAGCTCGACGTCGACGACCCGGCCAGCGTCGAGCGCGCCATCGCGTCGCTGCCCGAGCTCGACGTGCTCGTCAACAACGCCGGGATCCTCGGCACCTCGCAGGGCGTCGACGACCTCACGCCCGAGGCGATGCTGGCCGTGCTGCAGACGAACGTGGTCGCCGTGGTGCGCGTGACGCAGGCCGCGCTGCCGCTGCTGCGGGCATCCTCGGCCCCGGTGATCGTCAACGTCGCCTCGGGCGTGGGCTGGCCGCGCGCGCTCGCGGGCGACGGCACCGACGAGAGCCACGTGATGACCGTGCCCTACGCGACCTCGAAGGCCGCCCTCATCACCGCGACCGTGCAGTACGCCAAGAACCTGCCGGGCTTCCGGATCAACGCGACCGACCCCGGCTACACCGCGACCGACTTCAACGGCAACACCGGCCACCAGACCGTGACCGAGGGCACGGACGCGACCGTCGCGATGGCGCTCGTGGGGCCCGACGGGCCGACGGGCGAGTTCCACAGCCGGCACGGGCGGATCGAGTACTGAGGGGCGGGTGGGCGCGGTTGGCGACGGATCCGCCTCCCGCCGTCGCGCCGCTCCCCGGTAGCGTCGGACCGTGACCTGGCCCGCGCTGCACATCACCCGATCCGTCGACGCCGACGTGGCGTCCGTCGTGGCCGTCGCGGGGGATCCCGCTCGGCTGCCCGACTGGGCGGCGGGCGTCAGCTCGGGGATCCGGCTCGAGGGCGGGCGCTGGCTGTCGGACTCGCCGATGGGCGCGATCGAGATCGCGTTCACGGGCCCGCGCGAGCTCGGGATCCTCGACCACGACGTGACGCTCCCCGACGGCACAGTGGTGCGCAACCCGCTGCGCGTCCTCGCGAACGACGACGGCAGCGAGGTCGTCTTCACGCTCTTCCGGCGGCCGGGCACGACCGACGTCGCGTTCGCGGAGGATGCGGCGCTCGTCGCGGACGACCTCGACCGGCTCGCGGCGCTGGTCGCCCGCGGCTGAGCGCCGGCCCGGACCCCCGGACCCGCCCGCTACCGTCGACGCATGCCGCCCGCCCGCCTCGCCGCCCCCGAGGGCCGAACCGCGCGGCTCGACCTCCACCTCCCCTCGCCCGATGACGCCGCCGAGGTGCACGCGATCCTCTCGGACCCCGCCGTCTGGACCCACTACCCGTCGCTCCGCGTGACCGATCCCGCGCAGACCGACCGGTTCCTCCGCACGCGCATCGAGGCCTGGGAGCGCGACGGCCTCGGCACGTGGATCGTCCGCCAGCGGGACGCCGACGCGGTCGTCGGGTTCGGCGGCTGCGGCATCGCCCACGACTCCTTCTGGAACCTCGGCTACCGCTTCTCGCCGGCCGTGCAGGGCCGCGGCTACGCGACCGAGATGGCCGCGCGGGCGATCGCGCGGGCGCGGATCCTCCGCCCCGAGCTGCCGGTGGTCGCGTACCTGGTCGCCCACAACCGGGCTTCTGCCGCCGTCGCGGAGAAGGCCGGGCTGTCGCTCGTGCACCGCGGCCCGGATCCGGGCAACCCGGACCCCGACGTGATGCGCCTCGTCTACGCCGACCGCGCCCTCAGCGACGCGCAGCGAGACGCGACGATGCGCTGAGCGAGGCCGCGGCTCCGGCTACCGCGGCGGCATCCGCCTGCTCCCGGTCCCACGCCCGCCGCGCGCGCCGCGCCCGCGTCTCCGCCATGACGATCCGCGTCCCCGCCAGCAGCACGAGCACCACCGCGGTCATCACGACCAGCGGCGGCAGCGCGAAGCCGACCGCGATCAGCGGGTGCTCCATCCCGACCGCGGGCCAGCCCATGTCCTCCCACCGGTCGGCGAGGAGGAGCAGTACGGCCAGGGCAGCGAGCTCCGCCGCCAGCGCCCCGATGGTGATCCGCGTCGCGAGCCGCATGCCGTCCCCTGCCGTCCCGATCGGCCGCTCCCGTCCGTCGCGCCGATGCCGAGCCGCCACCCTCGCACGGTTCCCCCGCCCGGGGAAGGCCTGCGCCCCCGCCGATGCGGGCCGTCCCGCCCGCGCCACACTGGATCCATGAGCACCGCCGCCGACGCCCTCGCCCGCCTCGTCGAGGGCATCGACCGCGAGCGGCTCGGCGCGTACGGCGTGGTCGTGCGGATCGGCGAGGACGAGGTCGCCCACCGCTGGCGCAGCGACGACCGCGAGAACCTGTACTCGGTGTCGAAGGGCGTCTGCGCGCTCGCCGTCGGCATCGCGGTGGACGCGGGGATCCTCTCCCTCGACACCCGCGTCCCCGAGCTGCTGCCCGCCCTCGACCTCGGCCCGGGCGTCGACGGGGTCACCGTCGAGCACCTCCTCACCATGACGAGCGGCATCGACTTCGCCTGGTTCGGCGACGAGCCCGTGCCCGGCCCCGACCTCGCGCAGGCGATGCTCGGCCGCCCGAGCCGCGGCCGCGTCTTCCAGTACAGCGACGCGAGCCCGTACGTCGCGATGCGGATGCTCGCCGCCGCGGTCGGCGACGTGCGCGACTGGCTGCTCCCGCGCCTGTTCGAGCCGGTGGGTATCGACAACCCGCAGTGGCACCGCTGCCCGCTCGGCTTCGTCGTGGGCGGCAGCGGCCTGGAGCTCCGCACCGGCGAGCTCGCGCGCATCGGCCGGCTTCTGCGCGACCTCGGCGCGTGGGAGGGCCGGCAGCTCGTGAGCGCGGAGTGGATCGACCGGATGCACGCATCCTGGGTCGCCACCGGCGCCGACGACCCGCACGCGCCCTTCGCCCGCTACGGCCTCGCGACCTGGGACGGCCCCGGCGACGCGTGGCGCCTCGACGGCCGCTACGGCCAGTACGTGCTGGTCGACGGATCCCGCGACGCGGTCGTCACCATCACGGCCCACGAGGAGGAGCGCGACCACCGGCTCGCGGAGCTGGCGGTGGAGGCCGTGGCAGCGGCCGCGGCGGGCTGACCGGACGCCATCTCGGCGGCCCGCGGCCGTCGGTTGATAACATTACCAACGCGTCCCGGGATTGGTAACATTACCAACATGCGCGATGCGACCGACAATCCCTTCAGCCCCGGCTCGGACACCGTCCCCGAGATCTGGGCCGGCCGCACCGAGCAGCTCGGCGACTGGCGCGACGTGGTCAGGCCTCGGCTCCTCCGCGGGCTCCCCGAGCGCGGGCGCACCGTGCTCGGCGAACCCGGGCTCGGCAAGTCCTCCCTCGTGCGGCGCATCGCACAGACCGCCGCCGGCGACGGGGACTGGGTCACGCCGCAGCTCCGGATCCCCCTCGGCGCCGATCCGCTGAAGCCCGTCGCGGCTGCGGTGCTGGAGCTCGCACGTGCCGCGGGCCTGCCCTCTGTGCGTGAGAAGCGGATCAAGGAGGCCATCGCGCGGGTCGAGGCGGTCGCGGCGGCCGGGCTGTCGCTCACCGTGCGCGAGGCATCCGACACGAGCGGCCCGGAGCCCTACACGTCGCTGACCGCGCTGCTCGTCGAGGTAGGCCGCGCGGCGATGCGGAAGGGCCGGGTCGCCCTGGTCCACGTCGACGAGGTGCAGAACATCACGGACGAGCGGACGCTCTCGCAGTTGCTCATCGCCCTCGGCGACGCCATCACGCACGAGGAGGAGGTCGCGATCCCCGGTGGTGCGCACGTGCGCCGGTCCCTGCCGATCGCGGTGTACCTCACGGGCCTGCCGGACTTCGAGGACCGGGCGGGCGCGCACAAGGGCGCGACGTTCGCACGCCGCTTCCGCACCACCGTCCTGACCGCGATCGACGACGAGGACATCCGGGCGGCGCTGCAGGACTTCGTCCTGCCGGGCTGGGAGGTCGCGGACGGCTCGGGTCGCACCCGCCGCATCCGCATGGACCAGGACGCCGCGGCTGCGATCGTCGACCTGTGCCGCGGGGAGCCGTTCCTCTTCCAGTTGGCGGGGGAGCGCGCCTGGTACGCCGGATCGGGGCCGACGATCACCCGCGCCGAGGTCCACGCAGGCTGGCGGGGCGCGGAGCGCGAGGCGGCCGCGCACGTGGAGCGGATCCTCGAGCGGCTGCCCCCGCGGGAGCGTGCCTTCGTGGAGGCCATGGCCGCGCTGCCCGCCGCGGAGCGCACGCTCACCCGCATCGCGAAGGAGATGGGCCGGTCGAGGGCCGCGGAGGTCGGCACCACGGCGCAGCGCCTGGACACCGTGCGCGGCATCATCGACCGGGGGACGTCCTACGGCTTCCGGCATCGCGCGATCGAGGCGCACCTCACCAGCTCCTGGCCGCGCATCGGGTGAGGCGCCAGCGTCGCGTTGACACCTCGCCCGCGCCCCCGGGAGAATGGGGTGACGTTGCTCTTACAACGTTGTAACGGCTCGGATCCACCCGGCACCGCCGGCGTCGATCGGCCCCGCTCCCGATGAAGTGAAGGACCATTCCATGACCGACGCCCGCCCCACCCCCGACGCACGGATCGCCATCGACCGCACCGCGGTCGTCGCCCCCGTCAACCGCCGCACCTTCGGCTCCTTCGTCGAGCACCTCGGCCGCTGCGTCTACGACGGCATCTACGAGCCCGGCCACCCCACCGCCAACGCCGACGGCTTCCGCCTCGACGTCGTCGACCTCGTCAAGGAGCTCGGCTCGAGCACCATCCGCTACCCCGGCGGCAACTTCGTCTCCGGGTACCGCTGGGAGGACGGCGTCGGGCCGCGCGCCGAGCGCCCGAAGCGCCTCGACCTCGCCTGGCACTCGCTCGAGACCAACGAGGTCGGCCTCGACGAGTTCGCGCGCTGGTGCGAGCTCACCGGCAGCGAGCTGATGATGGCCGTCAACCTCGGCACGCGCGGCGTGCTCGAGGCCCTCGACATCCTCGAGTACGCGAACCACCCGGGCGGCACCGCCCTCTCCGACCAGCGCATCGCGAACGGATCCCCCGAGCCCCACGGCGTCAAGATGTGGTGCCTCGGCAACGAGATGGACGGCCCGTGGCAGGTCGGCCACATGACCGCCGACGACTACGGCAAGCTCGCGAACCGCACCGCCGGGGCCATGAAGATGGTGGATCCGACGCTCGAGCTCGTCGCGTGCGGCAGCAGCGGATCCGGCATGCCGACCTTCGGCGAGTGGGAGCGCACCGTGCTCGAGCACGCGTACGACAACGTCGACTTCATCTCGGCCCACGCCTACTACCAGGAGCGCAAGGGCGACCTCGGCAGCTTCCTCGCCTCCTCGCTCGACATGGAGTACTTCATCCGCACGGTCGTGGCGTCGGCCGACCAGGTGAAGTACCGCCGCAAGAGCGACAAGACGATCAACATCTCCTTCGACGAGTGGAACGTCTGGTACCTCGACGAGCACCAGGAGTCCGGCGTCATCACCGAGGGCTGGCCCTACGCGCCGCACCTGCTCGAGGACGTCTACTCGGTCGCCGACGCGGTCGTGCTCGGCAACCTCATGATCACGCTGCTCAAGCACAGCGACCGCGTCACGTCGGCCAGCCTCGCGCAGCTCGTGAACGTGATCGCGCCGATCATGACGGAGACCGGCGGCGGCGCCTGGCGCCAGACCACGTTCTTCCCGTTCTCGGTCACGAGCCGGCTCGCGCAGGGCGAGGTGCTGCGCCCGCGCATCGACGTGGGCACGTACGAGACCGAGGTGCACGGCACCGCGCCGCTCGTCGACTCCGTCGCGACCTTCGACGAGGCCACCGGCCGCGCCGCGGTCTTCCTCGTGAACCGGAGCCTGTCGGAGTCGCTCACCATCGAGGTCGACGTCGCCGGCCTCGCCGTGTCCGAGGTGCTCGAGGCCGTGGGTATCCACGACGACGACGTCTACGCGAAGAACACCTTCGAGGACCGCGAGCGCGTGGGCCTCACGCCGAACGCCTCGGCGTCGCTGACCGACGGCACCCTCACGATCACGCTGCCGCCCGTGTCGTGGACGGCCGTGTCGCTCGGCTAGCCGCACCCGCTCGACCACGCGCCCGTCGCGCCGCCTCCGCGGCCGGCGGGCGTCGTGCGTGATGGGGCGGGCGCGGATCGTTCGCGGTGCGCATGCGTCCGGCGCGGTGCGCGGCGTACGCGAACGCGCATGCACATCCGAGACGGAAGGGTACGGCGGTGCCCCCAGCGCCTGCTCGCTGTGGATGGGCGCGCCCGCGGGATCGGGATGGTTCCCTAACCTCTCGCTCTACCCACACACGAACGGAGCACCATCGCCATGCCATCCATCGCGCCCTCGACCCGATCCTCGCGTCGCCTCCGCCGGGCGGGGACCGTCGCCGCCGCCGCGGCCATCGCGCTCTCCGCCACCTTCGGCCTCGGCATCGCGCCGGCATCCGCAGCCACGGCCGCCGCGGCCCCGGCGTCCACCCCCACCGACGCCTCCCAGATCACCATCCCCGGAGCCAAGCCCGGACCGGCGCCCAAGTGGCCCGGCGCGCAGTACCGGTTCGTGTTCCAGACGCACTGGGTCAAGGTCGCCGACGGGGGGCAGAACATCCGGTCCTTCCGCATCCGGGGCTACTCGGTCAGGCCGGGTGGGCTGGCCGTCAACGACATCAACGAATGCGTCACGTACCCCGGATATGACCCCAAGATCACTGACTACCGCAACGTGGGCATCGTCCTGCCGCAGATCCTCAACACCACCGTCACCAGCTACTCCGGCCCCTCGTGCACCGGCTACGACTACTCGAAGGTCGGCGGAAGCGGTCCGATCGACAGGGGGGATATCCACTGGACGCTCTTCACGCACCACGCGCCGGCTCCTCGCTGACCGGACGATCCGCACGCACCGACGGCCGACGTCTCCCTCGCGGAGACGTCGGCCGTCGTCCGTCAGCGCGACCCGCCGACGAGGTGCGGTCGGTCCCTCCACCAGCTTGGCCTCGCGCGGCGGGGCGCGTGCGCGGCGTCGCGGGTCGTGCGCGCATGCACATCCGCGGTGCGTGGGTGCCGAGAGTCCCCATCACCCGCTCGGTGTGGATGCGCCCGTCCGCGGGATCGGCGGGCTCCTTAGCCTCTGATCTCCCACCCACGAACGGAGCATCATCGTCATGCCATCCACCACGCACTCCACCCGACCCTCGCGCCTCCGCCGCCGAGCGGGGACCGTCGCCGCCGCGGCGGCCGTCGCGCTCTCCGCCACCGTCGGCCTCGGCATCGCGCCGGCGTCCGCGGCCCCGTCGACCACCCACGCCGCCGAGTCCTCCGTGAGCACCAGCCCGGCCGGGGACCTCACGGAATCCAAGGTCGCCACCCAGATGTACACGTTCACGACGCACTGGACCCCGGTCTCCCGCGGCGGGCAGAACGTCGAGTCGTTCATGGTCGCGGGCCCCAGCAACAAGTGGGTCAACGGGGCCGACCGTCCGAGCTTCCATTACTGCGAGACCTTCCCGAACTACCGGAACAACCTCGACACCGACAGTCACGTGAATGTCTTCATCCCGTCGGAGTACGGCACCAGCGTCGTCAGCTTCCCCAGCCCCAATTGCGAAGGCCAGTTCGTCGACGGATTCGGTCAGATCGACACCGTGCACCACAGCTGGACCCTCTTCACGCGCCACGCGCCGACCTGGCGTCGCTGACCGGACCATCCGCACGTACCGACGGCCGGCGTCTCCCTCGCGGGGACGCCGGCCGTCGGCGCGTCAGCGCGGTGCATCTCCGGGATCCAGCGCGCGGGCGGCTCCCGGGCGGCTGTCGTCGTGCCGGTCTGGCCGCGCCCGTCGCGCTCCTCTCGGGGTCGGGGCGAGGCCGGATCAGCCTCGCCGCTCCGCCCGCAGCACCGCCATCACGATCACGTCGACCGGCTGGCCGTCGAAGCGGAAGGCCGCCCGGAGGCGGCCCTCCTCGACGAAGCCCGCGCGCTCGTAGACGCGGCGGGCGCGGGGGTTGGAGGCCAGGACCTCGAGGGAGACGCGCTCGAGGTCGGTCGCGGCGAAGGCGTGGTCGACGAGCAGGCGCACCGCCTCCGAGCCGAGGCCGCGGTCGCGGCCGGCGGGGCCGATGAGGATGCGGAGGTTCGCGCTCCGGTCCTCGGGGCTCCACTCGTTGAGCACGGCCTCGCCCACGCACACGTCGGTCGCGCGGTCGACGAGCGCGAGGTCGAGGCGGTCGGGCTGGTCGGCGCGCGTCGCGTACCAGGTGCGCGTGCGGTCGTCGAGCTCAGGGCGCCCGGCCATCTCGGCGACCTCGGCGCTCGTGTGCGCGGATCCGGTGAGGCGTATCACGTCGGGGTCGGCGAGGATCGGCCCCATCGCCTCGACGTCGGCGGGGGTGAAGGGGCGGAGGACCGCGCGCTCGCCCTCGAGGCGCGGGAGTACGGGGAACAGGCGGGGGTCGGCGGCGCTCACGCCTCCATCGTGCCCGGACGGGTCGCGCCCGTCACGTGCGTCGCGCCGGTCAGCGCCCGTCGCGCTCGCGGTACAGCGTCATGAGGGTGGCCGAGATGCGGCCGCGGGTGCCGATGCGGTGGCCGTTCGCCTCGAGCCAGGCGCGGGCGGCGGCGCGCTCGCCCGTCGCGGCCGGGCTCGCGCCGGAGGACACGGGCGGGGGATCCGCCACGGGCGTCACCGTCACGGTGGTCCGCCGACCGGCCGTGGCGTAGGGCGAGAGCGTCGAACGGAGCGCCCGGGCGTCGGCCTCGTCGAGGTCGACCTCGAGCACCCACCCGTCGAGCCCGAAGCGCACGGCCTCGAGCGCCTCGGTGCCGGGCGCGGAGCCCTCGTCGGCGCGCTGCGGATCCCTGTCGTCGGCCATGCGTCTCCCTGTCGTCGTCCCCCTCCCGCAGCCTAGGTCGCGCCGGGGGCACCGGCCGCCCCGCCGATCGCCGCCCCGGATGCCCCGCCCGGTGCTTGATGAGAACCGTTCTCTTCTAAGCTGGGCGGATGGACGCCCACCCGAACGCCATCCCTCCCGTCACGCGCGGCGGCCTGGCCGTGACCCTCGTCTCGGCGAGCACCCTGCGCGCCGCCTCGCGAGTGGCCGCCGCCGTCACCGGATCGCCCGAGGCCGCGGATCCGCAGGTCGTCGAGGCGCCCGACGGCGACAGCGGCCGGCTCGGCGCCGAGCTCGCCGAGGGGCTGATCGCGGACGTCGACGACGGCCGCCGCGGCCTCGCGGTCGTCGCGCTCGAGCCCGCCGCGGATCCGCTCGAGGTCGCCCTGGTCCTGGAGCACGTGGTCGAGGCGCGGCATCCCGGATCCACGCCCATCGGCGTGCTCGACGTCGTGGCCGTCTCGTCGGTCGCCGAGATCCGCGACGTGCTGCTCGACCCGCGCGACGACGACGCGGACCCGTTCGACGCGGGCGAGCGGCTCGCCGGGCGGCTGGAGTGCGCGAGCGTCGTGGTGCTCGCGGACCTGGATCCGGACCGGCCGACCGCCGACGCCCGCCGCGTCGTCGCGCTGATCGGCCTGCTCGCGCCTGACGCCCGGATCGTCACGCACGGCGACCGCGACGCCCTCGTGCCGGTGCCCGTGCGGATCGCCCGGCAGCGCGTGCGGCGCCTCGCGGCGGGCATGGGCTGGCAGGCGGCGCTGGCGGGGCGGCTGCCGGCGCGGCTCGCGGTGCTGGCCGCGCCCGACGGGCCGTCGGATCAGGCGGCGCCGATGGGCGTGCACGTCTTCCGGGATCCGCGCCCGTTCCACCCCGGCCGCCTGCGCCGGGCCGTCGCGTGCGAGCTCGTGCCGGGGCCGGCGGGGCGCATCGTGCGGTCGCGCGGGCTCGTGCGCCTCGCGAGCCGGCCGGAGACGGTCGGCCAGTGGTCGACCGCGGGCGACGTGCTGAGCCTCGACCCGACCGGCATGCCGAGCTGGGATCCGGAGTCGCCCGCGGGCCAGGAGATCGCGTTCGTGGGGGAGGGGCTCGACGGCGAGGCGCTCGACCGGATCCTCGGGGCCTGCCTCCTGGAGCCCGCCGAGCTGGTCGCGGGGCCGGACGCCTGGCGCGCGTACGCGGATCCGTTCCCCGCCTGGGACACCGAGCACCGGCACTGAGGCGGGCGGCGGCGGGCACCGCTAAGCGCGCCGCGACGCTCAGCGCGCTTCGTCCCCGATCACGCGCCCGTCCTCGAGCCGCACCACCCGATCCGCCTCGGCGAGCACGGCCGGGTCGTGCGAGACGGCGACGACCGCGATCCCGCGGTCGGCCTCCGCGCGCATGATCGCGCGGATCCGCGCGGCGCTCGCGGCGTCGAGCCCGGTGGTCGGCTCGTCGAGGAGCAGCAGGTCGGCGCCGCGCGCCAGCCCCTGCGCGAGCAGCGCCCGCTGGCGCTGCCCGCCCGACAGCGCGGCGAAACCCTGCGAGGCGAGGGGGATCAGGCCGAGGCGGTCGAGCGCGTCGTCGACCGCCCGGCGGGCGTCCGCGTCGAGGCGTCGCCACCTCCCGGATCGACCCCACGCGCCGACGGTCACGACGTCGCGGACGGTGACGGGCAATCGGTCCGAGACGGCGGCGCGCTGCGGCACGAAGGCCGCGCGATCCGCGGCGGAGCGGGTCCCGGCGGCGTGCGCGCGGGTGCCGGCGACGACCTCGAGGAGGGTCGACTTGCCGGCGCCGTTGGGGCCGGCGATCACCGTGAGGGTCCCCGGCAGGAGGTCGAGGTCGACGCCGTCGAGCGCGCGCCGGTCGCCGAAGTCGACGCGGATGCCGCGGAGGGCGACGGCGGGTGGAGGAGGGGGCACGCTCCGATCCTACGCATTTGATAAGCGTTCTCATTCTCGACTACGGTCGGGGATCGTGCCCTTCCTCACCCGCGGAATACTCGAGCCGTTCGCGCTCGACTTCCTCCAGCGCGCCCTCCTCGGCGGCGCCCTCGTCGCGATCCTCTGCGGCGTCGTGGGCACGTGGGTCGTCATCCGCGGCATGGCGTTCCTCGGCGAGGCGCTCGCGCACGGGATGCTGCCCGGCGTCGCGCTCGCCACGGTGCTGGGCCTGCCGGTGCTCGTCGGCGGCGCGCTGAGCGCGGTCGCGATGAGCCTCGGGATCGCCGCCCTCCAGCGCCGCGGCCGGCTCTCCTACGACACGAGCATCGGCCTGCTCTTCGTCGCGATGCTCGCCCTCGGCGTCGTCGTGGTCTCGCACTCGGGCAGCTTCGCGACCGACGCGACCTCGATCCTGTTCGGCGACATCCTCGCCATCGCGCCCGTCGACATCGCCCTGCTGGCCGGCGCCGCGGTCGTGGGGCTCGGCGTCGCGTGGGCGTTCCATCGTCCGCTCGTGGCGCTCGCGCTGGATCCGCGCATCGCCGCCGTGCTCCGCCTCGGCCCCCGTTCGGCGCAGGCCGCGCTCGTGGGGCTCGTGACGCTCGCGGTCGTCGCGTCGTACCAGGCGGTCGGATCCCTGCTCGTCGTCGGCCTGCTGCTCGCACCCGCGGTCGCGGCCGGGCACTGGACCGCGCGGATCCCCACCCGGATGGCCCTCGCCGCCGTGCTCGGCATCGCCTCGGTGCTCGTCGGGCTGCTCGTCTCCTGGCACGCGGCGACGGCGGCCGGGGCGTCGGTGGCGGCCACCGCGATCGCCGTGGCCGCGCTCTCCGGGATCGCGCGGGCGGGTCTCACGGCGCTGCGCGCGCGGGGCCGGGGGAGCAGGGGCGCGCCCGGTGCGGGGGACCACGGTGACGCCGCCCGCGCCGACGCCCTCGACCCGGTCCTCGCGGGCCCGCCCGCCGGATCCACCGCCCCCACGCCCTGACCTCCGCGGCGGACGACCGCCGCGATCCCCGCCCGTCCATCCCCACCGAGAGGACCCCGTGCGCCCCCGCACCACCGCTCCCGCCCTCCTGGCCGGCCTCGCGCTCGCCCTCACCGCCTGCTCGACCGCGCCCGCCGCGGCGCCGACCGTCGATCCGACCGCCGACGACCGGGGGGACGGGCACGGCGCCGTCTCCGGCGCCGCCGAGCTGTCGGAGCCCCGCCTCGGCCTCACGAGCATCGACCCGGCGGGCGCCGTCACGCACCTCGACCTGCTCGACGGATCCGTCGCCGAGCTCGGACGCATCGGCGCGCCGACGGCCGTGGACACCGACGGCCGGTACCTCTTCGCGCAGACGGACCAGGGCGTCGAGATCGTCGACAGCGGCGTCTGGACGTGGGACCACGTCGACCACTTCCACTACTACCGGGCGGATCCGCGCCTCGTCGGCACGGTCCCGGGCGCGGGCACCGCGACCATCGCGACCACCAACCTCTCCACCACGGGCGGCACGGGACTCTTCTTCCCCGCCTCGGGCGAGGCCGTGCTGCTCGACACGGAGGCGCTGTCCGAGGGCGAGGTCGATGAGCTGTTCCGCCTCGACCGCGAGCCCGGCCCCGGCATGGTCGTGCCCGTCGGATCCCTCGCGCTCGTCACCGAGGGGCAGGGCGCCGACGCGAGGGTGGCCGGCCACACGGCGGACGGCGAGCGGACCGGCCTCGTCGAGGCGTGCCCGGATCCGGCCGGCACCATCACGACGCGCGTCGGCGCCGTGATCGGCTGCTCGGACGGCGCGCTGCTCGCGAGCGTGGACGGCGAGGAGCTCACCGTCGAGCGGATCCCGTACCCCGACGGCACGGGGGCCCCCGACGCCACGACTGCCCCCGCCGCCACGTCCTTCGACAACCGCGAGGGCCGGCCGACGGTCGCCGCCCTCGCCGGCGACCAGGGGATCTGGCTGCTGGACACCCGCGAGCGCTCCTGGCGGCTGCTCCCGGCGCCCGCGCCGCTCGTGCACGTGACGGCCGTCGACGACGCCGACGACCACCTGCTCGCCCTCACGACGGACGGCCGCATGCTCGTCATGTCCGCGGCCGACGGCGCCGTGATCGCCGACACCGGCCCGCTCGTCGCCGACTCGCTCGCGGCGGGACGGATCCCGACCCTCGTCGCCGACCAGCAGCGCGCCTACCTCGCGGGCCCGGTCGAGCGGCGGCTGCACGAGATCGACTTCGCCGACGGCGGCCGCGTCTCGCGCACCTTCGACACGCCGGCGGAGCCCGCCTTCACCGCGGAGACGGGCCGATGAGCCGCCGGACCCGTCGCCTGCCCGCCGCACTCGCGGCGGCCGTCGCCTCCGCCGCGACCGCCCTCGCCCTCGCCGGCTGCGCGACCGCGGGCGACGACCGGCCGACGGTCTACGTCTCCACGAACATCCTCGGCGACGTCGTGGAGGAGCTCATGGGGGACGAAGCCGACGTCGTGACGCTGATGGAGCCGGACGCGGATCCGCACTCCTTCGAGATCTCCGCGCAGGAGGCCGCCCGCCTCCGCTCGGCCGACCTCGTCGTCTCCAACGGCCTCGGCCTCGAGGAGGGGCTGCAGCAGCACCTCGACGCGGCGTCCGACGCCGACGTGCCGACGTTCGTCGCGGGCGACCACATCGAGGTGCTCGACTACGCCGTGGGCGACGCGGCCGGCATGCCCGACTCCCACTTCTGGACGGATCCGGCCCGCATGGTCGACGTCGTCGACGCGCTGGAGCCCGTGCTCGCGCGCATCGAGGGCGTGGATCCGGACGTGGTCGCCGACCAGGCCGCCGCCTACCGCGGCGAGCTGGAGGCGCTCGACGCCGAGATGACCTCCGCGTTCGGCGCGATCCCGGCCGAGCGCCGCGCCCTCGTCACCAACCACCACGTCTTCGGGTACCTCGCCGACCGCTTCGGGTTCGAGGTCGTCGGCGCCGTGATCCCCGGCGGCACCACCCTCGCCGCGCCCTCCGCCAGCGACCTCGCCGACCTGGTCGACGCGGTCGAGGAGACCGGCGTCCCCACGATCTTCGCGGAGTCCTCGCAACCCGACCGCCTCGTGCAGGCGCTCGCGAGCGAGGCCGACATCCGCGTGGAGGTGGTCGAGCTGTTCACGGAGTCCCTCACGGGCCCCGAGGGCGGCGCCCCCGACTACCTCGCCATGATGCGCGTCAACACGCAGCGCATCGCATCCGGGCTCTCCCCTTGAGCGCGGCGATCCACCCATGACGAGAAGGGACCGCCGGGCTCTCCCGCTGAGCGCCCGCGATCCCTCCCACACAGAAGGAACCACCATGCGCACCCCCCGACTCCGACGGACCGGCATCGCCGCCGTCACCCTGGGTCTCGCCGCGACGCTCGCGGCCTGCTCCACCCCCGCCCCGGAGGGCTCCCCGTCCTCCGACGCCGCGGCCGGATCCGGCGAGGCAGCCGGACCCCGCCTCGCCGTCGCGTACGAGGGCGGCATCCTCGTCCTCGACGGCGAGACGCTCGAGACCGTCGCCGACCTCGGCTCCGAGGAGTTCACTCGCCTCAACCCCGCGGGCGACGACCGGCACGTCATGGTCACGATGAGCGAGGGCTTCCAGGTGCTCGACACCGCGGCCGGCACCGGCGACGCACCCGAGCTGACGGACACGGTCTTCGCGGCCGACACCCCCGGCCACGTCGTCCGCCACGCGGGCAAGACGATCCTCTACGCCGACGGCACGAGCGACACGACGGTCTTCGACACCGCGGCCCTCGCCACCACGGACGGCATGCCCGAGACCGAGACGATCGCGGGCGTCGAGGCGCACCACGGCGTCTCGATCGTGCTCGAGGACGGCACGTTCCTCACCACCGTCGGGAACGCGGACGGCCGGAACGGCATCGAGGTCCGCGACGCGTCCGGCGCGGTCGTCGCGCAGAGCGACCAGTGCCCCGGCGTCCACGGCGAGGGCACGGCGGCCGGCGAGGTCGTGGTCTTCGGTTGCGAGGACGGCGCGCTCCTCTACGACGACGGCGCGATCACCAAGCTCACCGCGCCCGACCAGCCGTACGGCCGGATGGGCAACGCCTACGTGAGCGAGACCAGCCCGATCGTCGTCGGCGACTACAAGTCCGACCGCGACGCCGAGGGCTACCTGCTCGAGGCCGTGGCCCTGATCGACACGGAGGCGGCAACCCTCCGCGTCGTCGACATGCCGGAGGGCGTGGGCTACACGTTCCGCGACGTCGCGCGGGGCCCGGGCGACATGGCCTACATCATGGGCTCGGACGGCCAGGTCCACGTGCTCGATCCCGCGACCGGCGAGCTGACCGGCTCCTTCCCCGTCATGGACGCGTGGGAGAGCCCGGTCGAGTGGCAGGACCCGCACCCCGCGATCGTCGTCGCCGACGGCGTCGGGTACGTCACCGAGCCGGCCGCGAAGAAGGTGCACGCGGTCGACCTCACGACGGGCGAGGTGCTCTCCCGCACGACCCTCGAGGTCACGCCGAACGAGATGGCGGTCGCCGCGGGCTGATCCGCGGAGGGGTCGTGGGGCGCGGGGCGGAGGCTCCGCGCCCCGCGCGCGTCGGGCGTCCGGCTGGCGTGCGTCCGGCCTCCGGCCTCCGGCGTCGGGCGTCGGGCGTCCGGCGTCCGGCGTGCGGACGCGCGGGTCGCGTGCGGTCGCGTCTGTGGGCGCGGCCGCCGCGGATGTGCGGCCGCGTGCCACGATCCTCGTTCCCGCTGCCGCACGTCCCGCGTCGCATCCCCGCGGCCGACGCCGGCTCCGATCCCCTGCGGGCCGATCGGCAGCACCCGACCGGAGGAGCGCCCCGCATGACGACGACCGTGACCCGAGCGCCCCGCCCCGCGCGCATCCTCTTCTCGTTCGCCCGCGGCCGGGGGCATCTGAACCCGATGCTGCCCCTCGCGCGCGCGGCCGCGGCGGCCGGCCACGAGACCGCCCTCTGCGGCGCCCGGCCGATCGTGCTCGACCAGACCGGCTTCGACCACCTCCACCCGCGGGAGGTGTCGACGATGCCGTCGACGGCGGGCGCGGACTGGAGCGAACGCGACACGGGCCGGCTGACGCCCGTGTCCGCCGCGGGCCTGCTGGCGAACATCGCCCCGCACTTCCTCGGCGACACCGGGCGCGAGTCCCGTGCCGCCGTCATCGAGGTCGCCAGGGAGTGGGCGGCCGACGTCGTCGTGTGCGACGGGCAGGACTTCGGGGCGATGGTCGCGGCGGAGGTCGCAGGGCTCCCGTGCGTGGTGGTGGAGGTCCTCGCGACCGTGCCCGACGCGTGGCTCGAGCGGATCCGCGAGCCCATGCAGGGGTTCCGGGCGGAGGTCGGCTTGGCGCCGGATCCCGAGCTGCGCGTGGCGCACGGCGCCCTCACGGTGGTGCCGTTCCCGCCCGCGCTCCGCGCCGATCGGGCATCGCAAGGCCCGGTGACGCGCATGCGCCCCGACGCCCCGCAGCCGGAGCGCGACCACCCCGCCGTCGCCTGGCTCGCGGCGGGCGACGAGGAGCAGCGCGTGTACGCGACGCTCGGCACCGTCTTCAACCGGGCGTCCGGCGACCTGCTCCCGCGGATCATCCGGGCGCTCGAGTCGCTCCCGGTGCGCGCGCTCGTCACGACGGGGCCCGACATCGACCCGGCCGGGTTCCGGGCGGCCAGCCCGCGCATCCGGGTGGAGCGGTACGTGCCGCAGGACGGCGCGATCGCCGCGGCCGACCTCGTCGTGTCGCACGGCGGATCCGGCACCATGACGCAGGCGCTCTCCCACGGCGTCCCCGTCCTGATGCTGCCGCTCGGCGCCGACCACCTGCCGAACAGCCAGCGCGTGCGGGACCTCGGCGCGGGCGCGATGGTCGACGCGCGGGCGACGACGGACGAGCTCGCCGCGCGGATCCGGGACCTCCTCGCCGATGCGGCGCCACGCGCGGCCGCCGCGGCCGTCGCCGCGGAGATGCGCGCGCTGCCCTCGCCCGACGACGTGATGCGGCGCATCGAGGCGCTGCTCCGCTGACGCCCGCCTGCTGTCCGCCCGCCGGCCGCGGCCCCTCGCATCCCTCTTGCCGATCCGGCAAGGACCCGTGCGTCGGACGCCCGGGTCGGCGAGGCTCGACCCATGGACATCGCACAGGGCATCAGGGGCAGGCACGAGTGGGACGCGGTCGTCGTCGGGGGCGGCGCCGCGGGATCGAGCGCGGCGCTCATGCTGGCGCGCGCCCGCCGGAGCGTGCTGGTCGTCGACGCGGGTCAGCCGCGCAACGCGGTCGCCGCGCACATGCACGGCGTCCTCGGCCACGACGGGAAGCCGCCGCGGCAGCTCCTCGCGGAGGGGCGCCGCGAGATCGCGGGCTACGGCGGCGTCGTGGTCGACGGGCGGGTCGAGGGGATCGAGGCGGTCGAGGCGGTCAGCCCCGAGGCGCGCCCGGACGGTCCGCGCTTCCGCGTGAGCCTCGACGACGGCGCCGTGGTGCGCGCCCGCCGCGTGATCCTCGCGACCGGCCTCGCCGACGTCCTGCCCGAGGTCCCCGGCCTCGCGGCGCACTGGGGCGCGGGCGTCGTCGTGTGCCCGTACTGCGACGGCTGGGAGGTGCGCGACCGGCGGATCGGCGTGCTCGCGACCGGGCCCGGCAGCCTCCACCACGTGCAGATGCTGCGCCAGTGGTCGGCCGACATCGCCTTCCTCGTCGCCGGCGGGACGGCGGACGGCGCGCCGCTCGCCATCGACGCCGCGACCCGCGCCGGGCTCGACGCGCGCGGGATCCGCGTCGAGGAGGCCGCGGTCGTGCGCGTGCTCGGCGAGCGCGGCGCGCTGGAGGGCCTGGAGCTCGCCGATGGCCGGATCCTCCCGCTCGACTCGCTCTTCGCGATGCCGGGCGTCGCGCCGCGCGACGCCCTCGCCCGCGCGCTCGGCGCCGCCACCGAGGAGACGCCGTGGGGCCCGTTCGTGACGGCGGATCAGATGGGCCGCACGAGCGTCCCCGGCCTCCTCATCGCGGGCAACGCGTCGAGCGGATCCGCGAACGTGCCCGTCGCGATGGCCGCGGGCACCATGGCGGGCGCGATGGCGAACGCCGACATGGTGACGGAGGACGTGGCCGCCGCGGTCGCGATGGCGGACGCCGTGCCCGCGGGCGCCGCCCGGTAGCGGTCGACGCCTGCCACGCGTAAACTTGAGTCACTCAGACTCAAGTACGTGAGGGAAGGAACGCAGTGGCCAACATGCAGGGCGCACCCGCCACCGACGAGAACGCGAAGACCGCGCTCGAGCAGTACGGGGTGAACCTGACCGAGATCGCGAAGAGCGGAAAGCTCGACCCGGTCATCGGACGCGACGCGGAGATCCGGCGCATCAGCCAGGTGCTCACGCGGCGCACCAAGAACAACCCGGTGCTCATCGGCGAGCCCGGCGTCGGCAAGACCGCCGTGGTCGAGGGCCTCGCGCAGCGCATCGTCGCGGGCGACGTGGCCGACTCGCTGAAGGGCAAGCAGCTCGTCTCGCTGGATCTCGCGGCGCTCGTCGCGGGCGCGAAGTACCGCGGCGAGTTCGAGGAGCGGCTGAAGGCCGTGCTCAAGGAGATCGACGACGCCGACGGCGAGGTCATCACCTTCGTCGACGAGCTGCACACGCTCATGGGCGCGGGCGGCGGCGAGGGATCCGTGGCGGCGTCGAACATGCTCAAGCCCATGCTCGCGCGCGGCGAGCTGCGCCTCATCGGCGCCACCACGCTCGACGAGTACCGCCAGTACATCGAGAAGGACGCCGCGCTCGAGCGCCGCTTCCAGCAGGTCTACGTGGGCGAGCCGAGCGTCGAGGACACCGTCGCGATCCTCCGCGGGCTCAAGGGCCGGTACGAGGCGCACCACCAGGTGCCCATCACGGATGCGGCGCTCGTCGCCGCGGCATCGCTCTCCAACCGCTACATCCCGGCCCGGCAGCTGCCGGACAAGGCCATCGACCTCATCGACGAGGCCGCGTCGCGGCTGCGGATGGAGATCGACTCGTCGCCCGTCGAGATCGACGAGCTGCGGCGCGCGGTCGACCGGATGCGGCTCGAGGAGCTGGCGCTGAAGCGCGAGAAGGACGAGGCGTCGAAGGCGCGGCTGGAGAAGCTGCGGGAGGACATCGCCGTGCGGGAGGCGTCCCTCGGCGACCTGCAGCGGCGGTGGGAGGCGGAGCGCGCGAGCGTCAACCGCGTCGGCAAGCTGAAGGACGAGCTGAATGAGCTGCGGATCCGCGCCGAGCGGGCCCAGCGCGAGGGGAACCTGGAGAAGGCGTCGCGCCTGCTCTACGGCGAGATCCCGGTGATCGAGCGCGAGGTCGCGCAGGCGGAGGCCGCGGAGTCGGTGCCGTCCGCGGAGGACCGGCTCGTGAACGAGCAGGTGACGGCCGAGGACATCGCCGCGGTCGTGGCGGCCTGGACCGGGATCCCCGTCGGCCGGCTGCTCCAGGGCGAGACCGAGAAGCTGCTGCACCTCGAGCAGGAGCTCGGCAAGCGGCTCATCGGCCAGAAGCCGGCCGTGCGGGCCGTCGCCGACGCGGTGCGCCGCACGCGCGCCGGCATCTCCGACCCGGGCCGGCCCACGGGATCCTTCCTCTTCCTCGGCCCCACGGGCGTCGGCAAGACGGAGCTCGCGAAGGCCCTGGCGGAGTTCCTGTTCGACGACGAGAAGGCCATGGTCCGCATCGACATGAGCGAGTACGGCGAGAAGTTCGCCGTCTCGCGGCTCGTGGGCGCCCCTCCCGGGTACGTCGGCTACGAGCAGGGCGGCCAGCTCACCGAGGCCGTGCGGCGCCGCCCGTACTCGGTGGTGCTGCTCGACGAGGTCGAGAAGGCCCACCCCGAGGTGTTCGACGTGCTGCTGCAGGTGCTCGACGACGGCCGGCTCACCGACGGGCAGGGCCGCACGGTCGACTTCCGCAACGTGATCCTCGTGCTCACCAGCAACCTCGGCTCGCAGTTCATCAGCGACGCCACGCTGCCGCTCGACCAGCGCGAGCAGGCCGTGCAGCAGCTCGTGCGCCAGACGTTCAAGCCGGAGTTCGTGAACCGGCTCGACGACATCGTCGTGTTCCAGACGCTGTCGCTCGAGGACCTCGGCCAGATCGTCGAGCTCTACATCGACCGGCTCGGCGTGCGCCTCTCGGAGCGGCGGCTCACGCTGGGCGTCACGCCGGACGCCCGCCGCTGGCTCGCCGAGCGCGGGCACGACCCGCTGTACGGCGCGCGTCCGCTCCGCCGGCTGATGCAGCGCGAGATCGACGACCGCCTCGCGCGCGAGCTCCTCGCGGGCGACGTGCGCGACGGCGACGCGGTGCGGGTCGACCTCGCGCCCGACGGCGACGGCCTCACGGTCGGCCGCGCGTGGAGCGACGAGCCGGGGGAGCAGGCGCCGGGCGCCTGACCCGGACGCGGCCCGCGGCGCGCTCCTCGCCGGGAGCGCGCCGCGGGCCGTCGTCGTGTGCGTCGCGGTCGCGGTCGCGGTCGGGGCCTGCGGCTCGCGGATCAGACCGCCGTCACCCGCAGGATCGCGATCGACTCCGGCAGCATCGCCGGTGCGTGCAGGCCCGACGCGGCCAGCGCGCGGCCGGTGAGCTCGACGCCGTCCCACCAGGCCGGGGCCGTGAAGCCGGGCTCGGGGGTGCCGACGCGCACGGGCTCCACGCGGTAGCGGCGCTCGGGATCCAGGCCCGGCAGCAGGAAGCGGCCGCGCGGGGAGACCTCGGAGCGGCCGATCGACGCGAGGAAGAACAGCGCGGAAGCGGCGTCCGGCGCGACGGCGCCGTGGACCAGCAGCGTGGGGTCGCTCCCGTCGGCGCGCACGACCGTGCCCGTGTGCATCAGCGCGCGCTCCTCCTTGTAGAGGGCGATCCACGCGGCGAGGTCGGCGTTCTCCTCCTCGGTGGCCTGCGCCAGGTCCCACTCGATTCCGAGGTGGCCGTACAGCGCCGAGCCCGCGCGGAACGCGAGGCGGTGCGCGCGGCCGGTGGTGTGGCTGACGCCCGAGGCGATGTGCGAGCCCATCAGCTCCGGCGGGAGGAGCTGCATGGTCCAGCGCATCATCTGCTGGCGGTCGAGCGGGTCGATGCAGTCGGAGACCCACACGCGGTCGGTGCGCTCGAGCACGCCGAGGTCGACACGGGCGCCGCCGGATGCGCACGCCTCGATCTCGAGGCCGGGGAAGCGCGCCCGCAGCTCGTCCATGAGCCGGTACGCCGCGAGCGTCTGCCGGTGCACGCCCGCCTCGCCGCGCGGGTGGACGCCGGCGTCGACGAGGTCGCGGTTGTGGTCCCACTTCACGTAGGCGATGTCGTGGGCGCTGAGGATCGCGGTCATCCGCTCGAGCACGTAGGCGTACGCCTCCGGGATCACGAGGTCGAGCACCTGCTGGTCGCGGGCCCGGCGGGGGAGGCGGCCGCCGGTGGCCATGATCCACTCCGGATGCGCGCGCGCCAGGTCGGAGTCCTCGTTCACCATCTCCGGCTCGAACCAGAGACCGAACTCCATGCCGAGGCCCGTGACGTGGTCGACGATCGGGTCGAGCCCGTCGGGCCACACGGTCTCGTCGACGTACCAGTCGCCGAGGCCGGCGTGGTCGTCGCGGCGGTGGCGGAACCAGCCGTCGTCGAGCACGTAGCGCTCCACTCCGAGGGCGGCGGCGCGATCCGCGAGGTCCGTCAGGCGCGCGAGGTCGTGGTCGAAGTAGACGGCCTCCCAGACGTTGATCGTCATGGGCCGGTCGCGGCGCGGGTGGGAGTCGCGGGCGCGCAGGAAGCGGTGGAAGCGGGCGGCCTGGTCGTCGAGGCCGTGCCCGAACGCCGCGTAGACCCAGGGGCTCGCGTACGCCTCGTCGCGGGCGAGGCGCACCTCGCCGGGCAGGAGGAGCTCGCCGCCGCCGATCACCTGGCGGCCCGTGGAGAGGCGCTCGGCGTAGTGGCGATGGTTGCCGCTGAACGCGACGTGCACGCCGCGCACGTCGCCGTGGCGGAAGCCGAAGCCGGGCGTGCCGACGGAGAGGAGGGTCGCGGCGTCGGGCCCGGTGCGGCCCTTGCGGCCCTCGCGCTCGTGGATCCCGACGACGAGCTCCCGGCGCTGCGGCGTGCGCTCGAGGCCCCAGCGTCCGGCGAAGTCGAGGATCTCGCGGGCCTCGGCCGGGAGCGGCAGCGCGAGCTGGAGGGCGCCGACGGAGTAGACGTCGTCGCGCAGATTGCGGACCTCGGCGCGCATCCGGACGAGGCCGGACGGCAGCAGCTCGACGTCCATGCCGAGCGCGAGGCCGGCGGCGTCGTCGACCGCGTCGACGTGCACGAGCGCGGGGCCGGCGGACGCGGATCCGGGCCGGCCGTCGACGCCCGACGGGAGCGGGGAGCCGTCGACGGTCGCGGCCGTGACGCGGAACATCGGCGACCAGTCGGCGCCGTCGCGGTGCCCCTCGAGGCCGGGCTTGCCCATCCACGACGTGTGCGCCTCGGGCAGGATCGAGAGCCGCACGGGCGTGTCCGCGATGCTGCCCACGATCGGCTCGACCGACGCGCGCACCAGCGTCTCGAGGTCGGCCGCGGTCGTCTCGCCGAGGTCCGCGCCCCAGTGCACGACGGCCGGGAGGCGCCCGTCGACGAGGTCGAGGACCAGCGAGACGCCGGAGGCCCGGAGGTGGAGGAGGGCGGAGGGGACGGCGGTGTCGGACATGGGGCTCCTCGCGTCGGTGCGGGTGGGGACGGATCCATCCTCCCGTGCCGGCGCGGGTGCGCGCGCCTAGTCCAGGTCCTCGAGCCCGGGGACGGCCGTGCCGTCCTGCCGGTCGGCGGTCACGCTCGTGCTCGACTGCGACTGGCGTGCGCGCACGGAGATCGCGCGGATCCGCTCCACGGCCTCCGGGTCGCGCAGCTCGTCCTCCGCGGGGCCGGCCTGCTCCACCACGATCTGGCTGGCCGGGCCGATGAGGATCTCCACCTCGCCCACGCCGCCCTCGGGCAGCCGGACGGGCACCGTCACGGTCGCCGCCGCCATGCCCTCCCGGGCGAGCGCCTGCGCGCACTCGACCACGGCGCGGGCGATGTCGTCGCCCGTCAGGTAGCGGCCGTCGGCGTAGTGGATGGTGTGCACGCTCTCAGTGAAGGCCATCGCCCGCCGGTCGCCTAGGGGCTTGTCGCCAGCGGACAGCGGGTGGAGGGTCCGCCCCGCGCGATGGCCGCGCGATGGCCGCGCGATGGCCGCGCGCCGCCGCCCGGGCCGGCCGCGCAGGTCGCGCCGGCCGCCCTCGCTACGCTCGGCGGATGACCTACGTCGCTCATCCCGATCGCTACTCCTCCATGCCCTACCGCCGCTCCGGCCGCTCGGGGCTCAAACTCCCCGAGCTCTCCCTCGGCCTCTGGCACAACTTCGGCACCGCCCGCCCGATCGACACCCAGCGCGCCATCGTCCGTCGCGCGTTCGACCTCGGCATCACCCACTTCGACCTCGCCAACAACTACGGCCCGCCCCCCGGCAGCGCCGAGACCGCGTTCGGCCGGATCCTCGCCGAGGACCTCCGCCCGTACCGCGACGAGATCGTCATCTCCTCCAAGGCCGGCTACCTCATGTGGGACGGCCCCTACGGCGAGTGGGGCTCCCGCAAGTCGATGCTCGCGTCGCTCGACCAGAGCCTCGGGCGCATGGGCCTCGAGTACGTCGACGTGTTCTACTCGCACCGGCCGGATCCGGAGACGCCCATCGAGGAGACCATGGGCGCGCTCGCGACCGCGGTGCACCAGGGCAAGGCGCTCTACGCCGGCATCAGCAACTACTCGCCCGAGCAGACCGAGCGCGCGGTCGCGGCGCTCGCCGAGCACAAGGTGCCGCTGACCATCCACCAGCCGAGCTACTCGATGTTCAACCGGCACGTCGAGGGCGGGCTGCTGCCCGTGCTGGAGGAGGCCGGATCGGGCTGCATCGTGTTCTCGCCGCTCGCGCAGGGGCTGCTCACCGACCGGTACCTGTCCGGATCCATCCCCTCCGACTCGCGCGCCGCGACCAGCGGGTTCCTCGACGAGTCCGCCGTCTCGTCCGTCTACCTGGAGCGGGCGCGCGGCCTGCAGGCCGTCGCCGAGGGGCGCGGGCAGACGCTCGCGCAGCTCGCGCTCACGTGGGTGCTGCGGCACCCGGGGATCACGAGCGCGCTCATCGGCGCGTCGAGCGTGGAGCAGCTGGAGCAGAACGTGGCCGCGGCCGGCGCCCCGGCGCTCACCGACGACGAGCTGGCGGCCATCGAGCCGCTCGCGGTCGACGGCACCGGGCGCTGATCCGCGGATGACGGACGCGCCCGCCCCCTCCCCCCTCGCCGACCGCGTCGCGCGCCTGCTCGACGCGCAGGGCGTCGTCGACGGCCACGACGACCTCGCCTGGGCGCTCCGCGAGCGCGCCGTGCGGGAGGGCGGCCGGGGCGCGTCCGTCGGCGACGACGTGCTCGCCCGGCTCGCGGTGGAGGACGCGGTGCCCGGCCTGCACACCGACCTGCCCCGGCTCGCGCGCGGCCGCGTGTCGGCCCAGTTCTGGTCGGTGTGGGTGCCCGACCTGCCCGACGTGGATCCGGTGCGCTCCACCCTCGAGCAGATCGACGTGGTGCGCCGCCTCGTGGCCGCGCACCCGGACCGGCTCGCGCTCGCCGTGACGGCCGACGACGTGGACCGCGTCGTCGCGTCGGGCCGCATCGCGTCGCTGCTCGGCATGGAGGGCGGCCACTCGATCGGCGGCTCCCTCGGCGTGCTGCGGGCGATGCGCGCGCTCGGGGTGCGCTACATGACGCTCACGCACAACGCGAACGTGGCCTGGGCCGACTCGGCCACCGACGCGCCCGTGCTGCACGGGCTGAGCCCCGCGGGCGAGCGCGTCGTGGCGGAGATGGAGCGGATCGGCATGCTCGTCGACCTCTCGCACGTGTCGGCCGACGTGATGCGGCACGCGCTGCGGATCGCCCGGCGACCCGTGCTGTTCTCGCACTCGGGGGCGCGCGCCGCGTGCGACGTGCCGCGCAACGTGCCCGACGACGTGCTCGCGTCGCTGCCGGCGAACGGCGGCGTCTGCATGGCGACCTTCGTGCCGCAGTTCGTGTCGCCCGCGGTCGCCGACTGGCACGACGCGACGCTGGCGCTCGCCGTGGCCGAGGGCGTGGACCCGCGCGACCACGAGGGCGTGCAGGCCGTGGCCGCGCGGCGCCCGGGGGAGCGGCCGCGCGCGACGCTCGCCGACGTCGTGCGGCACGTGGAGCGGATCCGCGAGGTCGCCGGATCCCGGCACGTGGGCCTCGGCGGCGACTACGACGGCATCGACCGCACGCCCGACGGGCTCGAGGACGTGTCGCGGTACCCGGCGCTCATCGCCGCGCTGGCCGAGCGCGGCTGGTCGGACGATGACCTCCGGGCGCTCGCGGGCGGCAACGCGCTGCGCGTGCTCCGGGCCGCGGACGCCGACGACGAGGTGGCGCGCGGGCCGGCGGACGCGGGGGAGCTGGCGTGAGCGGGGGATCGGCGGGCGCAGCCGGTGCCGGTGCCGTAGAGCCCGCCTCGGTCGCCGCCGCGTCCGCCTCGGCCGGTGGCGGCGCCGTCGCCGCGATGGACCCGCGCGCGGCCGCCGCCCTGCTCGACGACCTCGCCGACCGCGGCTGGCCCGCCGAGCACCGCGAGCGGCACGGCGGCTGGATCCTCCGCGCGGCCGGCGGCGTCACCAAGCGCGCCAACTCGGCGCTGCCGGCGGGACCGGTCGACGATCCCGCCGCCGCCCTCGACCACGCCGAGGCCTTCGCGCGGGATCACGGCATCGCCGCGTGCGTGCAGGTGTCGCCCGCGTCCGAGCCCGCCGACCTGGCGGCGCTGCTGGCCGCCCGCGGGTACGCCCCCGCGGCCCGGACGCTCGTGCAGGTCCAGGACGCGACGGCGGTCGTCGACGCGCTCGGGGCGGCTGATGCGCGCGGTGCGTCGGCCGCGCTCGGTGCGGGCGGCGCGCTCGACCCGGGCCTCGTCGTGACGGTCGACGACGCCCCCGACGACGCCTGGCTCGACGCGTGGTGGAGCGTCGACGGGCGCGGCGGATCCGCGGAGCGCGACGTCGCGCGGCGGATCCTCGTGCGCGGCCCGGCGCTGTACGCGGCGGTCCGCGCCGGCGACCGCGTCCTCGCGACCGCCCGGCTCGCGCTCGTCGACGGCTGGGGCGGCCTCTTCGCGGTCGCCACCCGTCCGGAGGCCCGGCGCCGCGGCCTGTCGCGCGCGGCCATGGGCGCGGCCGTCCGCGTCGGGCTCGACCGCGGGATCACCGGGCTGTGGCTCCAGGTCGTCGAGGAGAACGCGGGTGCGCGGGCGCTCTACGCGCGGCTCGGCTTCAGGACCGCCTCGCGCTACGAGTACTGGACGCGGCCGGGCGCCTGACCCGCGGCCCCGAGCCGCGGGCCCCGAGCCGGCGTCAGACCCCGCCGCCCCCGCCTCCTCCACCGCCGCCGCCGGAGGTCGTCCCTCCCGTGGATCCGCCGCTCGTGCTCGACCCCGAGTACGCGCCGCCCATGCTGGAGGACACCGACCCGAGGCTCGACGCGAACACGGCCGGCGCGAACGGCGTGCTGCCGGAGTACCAGACCGGCTCGCGCCGCTGGTGCTCGTAGCGCCGCCCGAGCTCGTCGCCCCACTCCCGCTCCTGGCCGAACAGGGCGGCGTACGGCAGCAGCTCCTCGGTGAGGCGCAGCATGTCGCGGTCGTCGCGCGGGAGGTCGGCGCGCAGGGCGCCCTCGGGCGACTGCAGCATCCGGATCCGGTCGGCCTCGGCCAGCCGGATGAACTCCTCCAACCCGCGCAGGTGGTCGCGCAGCGCCACGCCGCGCTCGGTCAGCGGGTGCTTCACGACCGCGACGATCGTCACGCCGAGCGCGAGCGCGGCCGCCACGAGGAACGCGATCACGATCGGCCCGCCGTACGCGTCCACGAGCGACAGCACGGCGAACGCGATGGCCGCCGCCATGCCGATCGACGCGGCGACGAGCAGCAGCACGATCGCGGTCACGGGCAGCGGCTTCCGCAGCCCGTCGGCCAGTGTGCGCTTCCGCACGGACGCCATCACCTTCTGGATCCGCGTGGCCGCGTGCGCATCCGTGCGCTTCAGGTCCGTGACGGTGCCGGCCCCCGCGCCGTCACCGAAGACCGCGGCGACGAAGCCGCGCTCGTCCGGGTCCGTGACGCGCGACGGATCCACCAGCTCGAGCGCGAACGACGGCTTCCCCGTGCCGTCGCGCTCCAGGATCCGCACGGCGCCGCGCACCGCGAGGTCGAGCAGGAGCGCGGTCGTCGCGCGCGCGGCGGAGCCCGAGACCACCGCGGAGACGAGGAGGCCGACGCCCTCCGGCGGGTCGTACTCGGCGACGATCGTGCCGCGGCCGGGCGCGTCCGACAGGCGGCGGCGCCGCAGCACGACCGCGCCGACGGCGGCGGCCACGGCGAGCAGCGCGCCCGCGAGCGACAGCGACGGCCACGGCGCCGCGAGGAAGGAGGAGTCGCGCGCGGTGAAGGTGCCGCGCTCGAAGCCGATGGACAGGCTGAGGTTCTCGCGCGGGCCGAGGTCCGTCGCGGTCGCCGTGAAGCCCGTGTCGGTGCGGGTGATGTACGCCGGGCCGTCGGCGCCCGCGGGCCCGGCCGCCGCGTCCGCCCCGCCGGTGAGTCGGCCGAGGAGCTCCGGCGCGATCTCGACGGTCGCCGTCACCCGCCCGAACGGCTGCGCCCAGCCCAGGCCGTTGACGTCCCAGTAGAACTCGTCGGCGTCCGTGTCGGCGAAGGAGCGCGTGACGTCGCGCTGCTCGTAGTCGACGACGTAGGTCTGCTCGCCCCGCACGAACCCGTCGTCGGCGATGGTGAGCACGGTCGCGCCGTCCTCCGACTCGGTGTCGAAGGCGCGCGGGGCGCCGGATCCGTCCGTCACGGAGAGCACGCGGAGGGCGGTGGGGTGGCCGTCGTAGTCCCGCACGAGCTCGCGGCGGATCCCGCGGTTCTGGTCCCGGTCGGGGAACTCGGCCACGAGCGTCTCGGTGGTGCGGAGCACGGAGCGGCCGTCGGCATCGGCCGACAGCCGGTAGACGGCGTCGAAGGACCGGAAGGAGAAGTCGTCCACGTCGGCGTGCGCGGGCGCGGCGAGCCCGAGCGGGATCGCGAGCGCGGTCAGCAGGGCGGCGATGAGCGCGAGGCGGATGCGGGCGGCGCGGTCGGCGGTCCCGCCGCGGCCCGCCTCGCCGATCCTGCCGGCCGTCGTGACCCGATGCGCGGCACCGTCTCGGCGGCCGAACCCGACGCGGTCACGCATCGGCCGACCTCGCGTCGACCAGCTGCCAGTCCGCGGCGAACGCCCGCGCGCTCCGCGTCTCCAGCTCGAGCCGGGCGCGCTGGAGCAGCCGGTCCGCCTCCACGAGGTTCCCGGCATCCCGGCGCAGGACCTCGCGGCCCGTGTCGATGCGCCGCACGACGAGCTGGGCCTCCCGGCCGAGGTCGCTCACCTCCGCGCCGACCACGGCGGACAGGATCGCGCCGGCCGCGCGGAGCGCCCGCCGGATCGGCCGCCGCGGCCCCGGCTCGAGCCGTGCCTCGAGGACCTCGGCGGCGACCGCCTCGTCCTCCCCGTGCGCATCCGACGTCGTCATCGTGCTCCCCTCGCGCGACCCCCGTCGCCCCTGGAGTCAACCACGCGGGGGCTCCGCCGGCAGGGTCGCGGCGTCGGCCGCCGGCACCGCGTCCGCGGACCGCCGCTCCGGCCCTGCCGCCGCGCGGGCCGTGACGAGCGGGCCGGACGGGGCGGACGCAGCGGGGACGGGGCCATGTCCCCATCCCAACGGAACGGGGCCGCCCGGTCGTCCCCCACGAGGGGGAATCGTCCGGGCGGCCCCGAGGGTCGCGGATGCGGTGCCGCTGGCGCGCCGTGGATCAGGGGCGGGGCGCCACCTTGCCCTGGCCCGGGTCGCGGCCCGACACCACGTTGGTGTCGACGTCGAACGCCTGGTCGCCCTCGCCGACGGTGTGCTCGAGGATCTGGTCGAAGGCCCAGTTCTCCGGGATCTTGACGCCGAGGTTCGCACCCCAGCCCGTGGACATGTCGGCCACGTAGCTGAGCTCGGTGAGGTGCGCGGCCGCGAGCGTGGCGCAGATGCGGCGGCCGGCGTAGACGCCGACCCGGTACGCGCTGCCGCGGCGCTTGAGCTCCGCGTGGATGCCCCGGAAGTGCGGCTCCAGGTACGTCTCGACCTCGGCGCGCGTGGCGTCGAAGTCGATGGCGTAGTAGATGACCGTGCCGGGCAGGAACCCGAGGTGGTCGGCGGCCTCGACGGCCCGGCCCGCGGCGCGCACGCCGAGGTCGTACGAGAAGTACGTGGAGTCGGTGCCGCCCTCCTGGAAGATCGGGAACACCTTGAGGCCGCCGGCGAAGATGGCCTGGAGCTCGCCGTCCTGGATGCGCTTCTCGAGCGCGTCCGGCCGGTCGGAGTTCGTGAGGTAGCGCCCGACGACCGTGTAGCCGGCGTCGCGGAGGGTCTTCGCGCGGGCCGCGTTGATGACGGTGATGCCGTCCACCGCCTTGCCCGGACGCGTCGCGTCGCCGTTGCTCGCGAGCAGCGCGGCCCACGTGCGGTAGTCGGCCTGGCCGTTCTCGGGGAGGGCGACCGTGCGCTGGAACTGCGCGAGGCGCTTCGACTGCTCGGCGGAGAAGCGGCCGTCGACCGGGCCGTCCCACGTGCTCATGACCACGAGCGCGGCCTGGAGCAGGTGGCCGAGGTACCCGGTGGTGTCGGCGGATCCCACGGTGGGCAACGACTGCTTCTGCAGCGTGGCGCGCGTGAGCGGACCGAAGGCGCCGTTGGCGGTGGCCTCGTCGATGCCGATCTCGAGCTGCAGCGCGTGGATGAGCGCCTTGTGGGCGTCCCCGGTCCACACGCCGTCGGTGACGACGGCGGGGAAGCCGGTGCGGGTGCCGTAGCGGGCGACCAGCTGCTGCTGGATGTCGCGCACGACGGCGCGCCCGTTCGAGGCGAGCGCGGCCCCGGTGGGGGCGGGCGTGGCGGGTGCGGCCTCGTCGGCGTGCGCGGGACCCGCGGCGACGAGGGCGACGGGGACGGCGGCGAGGGCGCCGCCCAGGACGGAGCGTCGGGACAGGTTCATCGGTGTGCCTCCCATGCCGGGCCACCGAGCAGACCGCCCGCGTGGCGGGTCGGTCGTCCGGGGGACGGCGGTCTGCGGTTGTCCGACGGCCTGATGGCGACGCGTGGTGCCGCCGGGCCGAGCGGGCGTGAACGGTCAACATACGGGAGCGATCCCGACGCCGCCGCCCGGCGTCCACAGGGGAGCCGGGCGGCGGGGCGTGCGGATGGCGCGGTCATCGGTCGGCGGAGGCGGCGGATCCGCTCGGGCCCGCGTCGCCCGACGCGTCGCGGTCGCCGGGCCGGATCCGGTCGCGCGCGTGCGACAGCGTGTCCGACGGCACGGGTGGCACGCCGCGCGAGAGCCGGGCGAGCCCGACCTTCACGACCACCGCGGTCGCGATCGCGAACAGCGCCAGCGTGATGAGCGCGGACGCCCACAGCGGCAGCGCGAGCAGCAGGAGCGCGACGACCAGCGTGGCCAGGAGGCCCAGCGACACGAGCGCGAGCGCCACGCCGGCGCCCAGCAGGATCGCGCCCGTCCGGGCGGAGCGGGCGCGCTCGCCGATCTCGCGCTTCGCCGAGTCGATCTCCGCGCGCACCGCGCGGAGCACGGGGTCGACGGCCTTCTGCGCGAAGGACCCGCCGAACCAGCCGCCGCGGGAGGAGGTGCCGTCGTCGGTCATGGTGCGTCTCTTCTCTCGTGGTGCGGGCAGGGGTCCGCCCCGGCGCGGACCGATGGGGATCCGTGCCGGGGCGGGCGGGCGATCAGGCCAGGCGGGTCTCGCTCGACATGCTCGAGCGGAGGCCGCCGGTGATCTGGATGACGACCGGGACCTCGGTGCCGAGCACCGCGTCCAGCCGCGTCACGGCCTCGTCGACCGTGCGGCGCACCGCGACGGGCGAGACGCCGCGTCGGGCGACCGCGGTGACCCGCAGCACGGTGGCGTGGGCCACCTCGAACGCGGCCACGTCGACGGACACGATCCCGGAATCGTCGTGCAGGGCGTCCTCGATCAGCTGCTGCGCGAGCTTCGCGTCGATGACGAGCGCGCCGCCCGTGGGCGTCGAGCCGTCGCGTCCGCCCTCGATGCGCACGAGGGTGCCGGTGCGGCCGTGCCCCTGGCGGAGCGCGAACCACGCGAGGACCACGATGAGCACGAGCGCCGCGAGGGCGACGACCCAGAGGATCCACGGCTGGCCGCCCGAGAGCGCGTCGGAGACCGGCTGCTCGGCGTCGGACGCCGCGCCGGAGACCGTCGACTGCACGTCGGGCAGCAGGCTGCCCGCGCCGAGGGCCACGCCGACCGCGAGGAGGACGAGCCCGACCACGATGACGAGGAGGCGGTTCAGCGCCCGGTTCGTGCTGGTCATGAGCCCACCTTCCCGTTCGTCGCGAGCGTCACCTTGGCGGTGAGCGCCGGCGTGTAGTCGTACCCGTCGAGCTCGGCGCGTACGGCCTGCTCGATGGCGGCCCGGTCCGGCGTGTAGCCCGTGGAGGGGGTCAGCCGGACGAGCGCCTGGCGCGCGGAGACGCTGACGTCGACCTGGTCGGGCGACACCTCGCCCGCGTAGCTGGCCGTGAGGGCGATCGAGCGCGCGATGACGCGGTCGTCCACGACGGCCGCGGTGCGGCCGATGGACCCGCCGCGACGGCCGCGGCTGCCGGGCTTGAGGCCCACGATCACCAGGACGAGCCCGATGATCGCGACGACGACGCCGATCGCGACCAGCGCGCCGGCCGGGGCCGACGCCGCCTGGAGCGCGGACGACGCGAGGTCGGCGGGCGCCAGGAGCAGCGGCGCGGTGCCGACGGCCGCGAGGACCGACTCGGTGCCGAGCCAGGCGAGCACCAGGATCAGCAGGACGGCGATCGTGATGGCGATGCCGGCCCGCGACGAGTGCGTCTCCCGCCGCACGAGGCGGCGGTAGGTGCTGTCGGTGCTCATGAGACCCTCCTGCGTTCCTGGATCCGGGCTCCCGTGATGCGGAGGTCGACGCGCCCCACGGTGGATCCCGTGAGGCCGAGGACCCGCTCGCGGACCTCCGTCTGCGCCCGCGTGAGGCGCTCGACCAGCGAGCCCTCCCGGACCGGGCGGTCCGAGAGCGCGGGGACGCGGATGGGCGTGCGCGCCTCGACGGTGAGCTTGCCGCCGACGTCCGTCAGGGTGACGGAGACGTCGCCGGCGGGCACCTCGAGGGCGTCCGCCGTGACGGCGGAGACCACGCGGCGCACGGCGCGCGACGTGATGGTGGTGCGGCCCCGCGTCGCCCGGGAGGCGGTGTCGGGCGTCCCGGGCTCCGCGATCGCGGAGGTCACGACGACCGGCGCCCGCGGAGGGCGTCGGCGAGGCCGCGGACGTCCAGCTTGCCCTCGAGCACGCGGCCGACGCCGAAGCCGACGGCCATGAAGATCAGGACGAGGAGGAAGCCGCCGAACCCGAAGGCGAGGCCGGAGAGCGCGAGGACCGCCCCGACGAGGAGGCCCGTGACGGTGGGGGTCACTGGACGCGCTTCTCGGCCGCGTCGTCGTCGGACGACTTGTCGGAGGGGAGGTTCACGTCGGTGATCGTGACGTTGACCTCGGTGACCTCCATGCCGACGACCTGGTCGATGGCGTCGGTGATGGCGGAGCGCACGTCGTCGGCGACCTGCTGCAGGTCGACCGGGTACTCGGCGATGAGCGTGACGTCGACGGCGACCTGGGTCTCGCCGACCTCGACGGAGATGCCCTGGCCGCGGTCCTGCTGGCCGATCACGTTGCGGATCGCGCCGACGGCACGGGCCGCGCCGTTGCCGAGGTCGTGGACGCCGGCCACCTGGCGCGCGGCGATTCCGGCGACCTTCTCGATGACGCCGTCGGCGATGGTGTTCTTGCCGCCGGTGCTGCCGGTGCTGCCGGTGCCGGTGACGCCTGTGGACGCGGACGTGGGGGTGATGCTCGACATGGTGTCTCTCTCTCGTGGTGGTGGACGGTCTGCGGTGGTGCTGCTGCGTGGAGGGGATCGGAGGTGGCCTCGCGAACCCGACTCGTCATTCAGACGCATCGACGGGGCGGTTCGGCACGCGGCTCAGGCGACTCCCAGGGAGGCCGGGCGTCGCTTCGTCCGCCGGACACGGGACGGGGCGGGAGCGGATAGCTCCCGGCCCGGCGGCGGCCCGGCGGTCGCGGCTCCGCGTCTGCGGCCCGGCGGCGGGTCAGCCGCGGAGCGTGGCGCTCGGCAGCTCGCCGAACCGGTCGGCGTAGGACGCGGCGAAGCGGCCCAGGTGGCCGAAGCCCCACTGCTCGGCGACGGCGCGCACGGTGGTCGTGGCGGGCGACGCGTCGCGCAGCTCGGCGCGCACCCGGTCGAGGCGGATCCCGCGGAGCAGCGCGCTCGGGGTCGTGTCCTCGTACCGGCGCACGGCGAGCTGGAGCACGCGCGTGCTGATCCCGGCGGCTCGCGCCGCATCGGCCGGCGTGATGGGCCGGTCGGCGTGGTGGTGCAGGTACTCGATCGCGGTGCGCACGGAGCTCATCCGCGGCGCCCGCATCTCGGCGCTGAACGGCACGTCGTGCCACGGGAAGAGCTGGAGCGTGGCGCGCGCCACGAGGAGCCCGGCCTGCATCCGCAGCAGCGGGCTCGCGGCGACGTCCTGCAGCACGGGGCTCGCCTCGCCGACCGCGCGTCGCCAGAGGGACGCCTGCTCGACGCCCGGCGCCTTGGCGTGGTCGAAGACGAGCGGGCGCGGGCGGCCGTCGTGCACCTCGGCCGCGGTCTCCTCGAGGAAGCCGGCGTCGATGTGGACGAGGTTCTGCACGCCCGGCTCGCAGCGGAAGCTGAATGGCCGGCCGGAAGGGAGCAGGAAGGGACGGGATCCGCTCGAGCGCACCTCGTGGGAACCCACGTCGACCGCGCCGGACCCCTCGCGCCACCAGGCCACGACGTAGTCCGGCAGGGCCGGGAGGCGGCCCCAGTGGCGGGCGGGGAAGCTCGACGAGCGCAGCGTGACGTTGTCGTCGCCCACGAAGGAGTACCGGTAGGCGAAGTCGCCCGGCCCCTCCTCGGCGTGGAACTCGGTGCCCGGGTGGAGCGCGGCGTAGCGGTCGACGGCCTCGTCGAGGTCGGTGCCGGACATGCTGCCGCGGCGGAGCGCGGGGGCGGCGCTCTCGGCCGCCCAGCTCGCGGGGTCCGCGGCGCGGGCGAGGAGGGACCCGTCCTCGGGCGTGAGGGCCCCGGGCGCGATGGAGTCGACGGTGGCGTCGCCCCCCGGACCGATGCCGCGGTGTCGTGGGGCCGGGGCGCCGTCGGTGCGGGCGCCGAGCGCGGCCAGCGCGTGCAGGGGGGACGCCGCTCGGGAGCGCGCGTCGGGCGCGGATGCGGTGCTCATGGATCCTCCGTCCTGCGCGACCGGGATGCGATCGCGTGTCATGGAGTGGACGTTCCGGGCCGGGTGTTCGTCACGCTCCGCCGGGGATCCGGTGCGCGGGAGACGGGCAGGGGCCGGGGTGCGCGAGGGCACCCCGACCCCGGAGCGGGCTAGTTGGCGCCGCTGGTGTTGATGCCGCCGTTGACGCCGTTGGGGTAGAACCCGCCCTTCGTCACGGCCTTGTTGTTCAGGTACACGATGTTCAGGACCTGGCCGGTCGTGCGGCTGAACGCGATCGCGTTCGCGTCCGTCGGGACCAGGTTCGCGCCGCCGTTGATCGTGATGCCCTGGTCCAGGTCCGAGGACCCGTCCAGGGAGTCGCGGGCGTTGGAGATCGCGTTGGTCGGCGCGGCCAGGCCCCGCGCGTACAGCGAGGTGCGGATGATCCCGGCGTGGTACGCCTCGACCGCGAGGATGCCGGCGGCCGCCTCGAGGTACGTCTTGTTCGTGATCAGCGGGGCTGCGCCCTTGTAGGCGGTGACTCCGACGTCCTCGAACACGAACGACGCGAGCAGGAAGTTCTCGTCCGACGCGAACGCGTCGAACTTCTGCCCCGGCTGGATCAGGCCCGCCGCGGTCGCGGCGGCGGAGAACGCGGCGTCGAGGTCGATCGCGGGACGCGCGACCTTCGCCGACCCGAGCGCTGCGCGCAGGAACTTCACGTGCGCCTTCTCGTCCTGCGCGATCTCGCGCGCGTACTCGCGGATCGCCCGGTCCTTGAACTGCACCTGACGACCACCGGTCACGCCACCCGCCGTGCCGACGCCGGAGATGTCGTTCGGGACCAGCCCGTTGCCGGTCGACGCGCGGAGGTAGAACTCCGCCTCGAGGTACTCGAGGTTCAGCGCGAAGTTGAGGACTGCGGCGTCGGTGACGGCACCGGCGTCGGCCTCGGCCTGCGCGTCGGCCGCCTGGGCGCCGGTCGCGGGGATCAGGGCCGCGGCACCGACGCCGAGTCCCGCGACGCCCGCGGCGGTGAAGAAGCGGCGACGGTCCAGCGGCGACTGCGCGCTCTTGTCGATGGCCTGGGTGATGAACTTCTTGTCGAACATGGGCACGCTCCGAGAGCTCTGCGCTGCGCACGGCTCGTCCATGGGCATCCGCGCTCCACACGATCCGCTGGCGCGGGGCCGGGCACAACGGCCAGGGCGGGCGGATCCACTGGCTTTCCGCGTCGCGCTACCGGGATCCGGAGCCCGGGCCCCGGATCGGGGGGTGGGTGCCGTGGTCAGCCCGCGGCGCGCGCCTGCCCCGCGACGAAGGCGGCGAACGCCGCGTCGACCCGCGCGGAGTCGCCGGTGACGAGCAGGTCGACCATGAGGCCGCGCATCACCCCGAGGATCACGGTGGCCGCGGCCGACGCCTCCGCCGGCGGGCGCCCGGCGGCCTCGAGGGCCCCGGCGACGAGGGCGGTGCGGTCGCGGAGGGAGCGCGCCACGGCGTCGGCGAAGGGCGGGTCGCCGTGCATGCTGCGGCCGGTGATCGCGACGAAGAGCCGCACGTGCCTCCGGCCCTCGGGTGCGGTGGCCCGCGCCCACAGCGCGCGCAGCGGGTCCTCGGCGCCGGCGACGAGGTCGGGGGAGGAGAACGTCTCGGCGAGCACGCGCTCGACGATCTCCGCGATGAGCCCGTCGCGGGTCGCGAAGTGGTGCACGAGCGTCGCGTGGCTGACGCCGACCCCGTCCGCGAGGCCGCGCAGCGTGAGGTCGTCGAGGCCGTGCTCGAGGACGTGCTCGGTCGCCGCCCGGAGCAGCTCGCCGCGGCGGTGGGCGTAGCGCAGCCGCCGTCCGTCCACGGGATCGTCGCCCATGCGGATCCGCCCCCTCTTCGGCGCACGGGCGCCCCCGTCACGCAGATTGCTTGACCACTCGGTAGAGCAAATGTAGCGTCCATCGCACGACGCGCCCGCGGGGCCCGGGACCGTGTTCCCGGGATGGGCGGGCGCACCAGACGTCCGGGGGGACACATGAGCACGATCACGACCACGAGGGGCCGACGCGGCCTCCTGACCACGGCGGCGATGCTGGTGGCGGCGGGGGCCGCCCTCGGCCTCGCCGCTCCCGCGCAGGCGGCGGCGGTCAACCCGTACGAGCGGGGACCCGAGCCCAGCACCGCGAGCATCGAGGCCACGCGGGGATCCTTCGCCGTGGCGGAGACGTCGGTGTCGCGGTTCGCGGCGCGCGGATTCGGCGGCGGCACCATCCACTACCCGACGAGCACCAGCGCGGGCACCTTCGGGGTCGTCGCCATCGCGCCCGGCTACACGGCGCGCGAGTCGAGCATCGCCTGGCTCGGCCCGCGCCTCGCGTCGCAGGGCTTCGTCGTCTTCACCATCGACACGATCACCACCTCCGACCAGCCGAGCTCGCGCGGCGACCAGCTGCGCGCGGCGCTCGCGTACGTGGTCGACGAGAGCTCCGTGCGGGGCCGCGTCGACGGCTCCCGCCTCGCGGTCATGGGCCACTCGATGGGCGGCGGCGGATCCCTGCAGGCCGCCAAGGACGAGCCGGCGATCCGCGCGGTCATCCCGATGACGCCCTACAACCTCGACAAGACGTGGCCGGAGGTCGTCGCGCCCACGCTCGTCATCGGCGCGGAGGACGACAGCGTCGCGCCGGTCTCCCGCCACGCGGAGCCCTTCTACGAGTCGCTGACGCAGGCGTCGGAGAAGGCCTACCTGGAGCTGCGCGGGGCGAGCCACTTCGCGCCGAACATCTCGAACACGACCATCGCGAGCGCGAGCATCGCGTGGCTGAAGCGCCACGTCGACGCGGACACCCGCTACGAGCGCTTCATCTGCCCGGCGCCCGTCGTGAGCCTGCAGATCAGCGAGTACCGCAGCACCTGCTGAGCGGGCGCTGGCGCTCGCCTCGCTCGCTCGCTCGCGGCGGCGGCGATGTCGGGGGTGGCCGGTAGACCGGATCCGTGACCACCCCCGCTCCCGTCGCCGACGCCCGACCGCGTCGCGGCCTGCTCGACATCACGCGCATCTACGCGGAGCCGGCCGCGCTCGAGCTGCCGCGCGGGCAGGAGATCGTGGCGGCGTGGCCCGACGCCACCATCGTGGAGGTCGCGTCGCACTGGCGGATCCCCGAGGTGCACGGCGACGAGGCGAACGTCGCGCGCTGGGTGCGCATCAAGACGGAGGCGCTCGTGGTGGGCGTGAAGAAGTCGCTCGTCACGCGGCCCAACGGGCGCTCGGCCGACTTCATCGCGCCGTCCACCGCGAACGGCTGCGCCATGGCGTGCGCCTACTGCTACGTGCCGCGGCGCAAGGGCTACAGCAACCCCATCACCGTGTTCGCGAACATCGACCAGATCCAGCGGCACGTGGCCCGGCACATCCACAAGCAGGGCCCCAAGGTCGAGCCCACCCAGTGCGACCCCGAGGCGTGGGTCTACGACATCGGGGAGAACAGCGACTGCTCGGCCGACGCCCGCGTGAGCGCCAACGTGCAGGACCTGGTGGAGCTGTTCCGCATGTCGCCCACCGCCAAGGCGTCGTTCGCCACCAAGCACGTCAACCGCGACATGCTCGGGTGGGATCCGATGGGCCGCACGCGCGTGCGCTTCTCGCTCATGCCCGAGGCCGTCGCGCGGGTCACCGACATCCGCACCTCGCCCATCCCGGAGCGCATCGCCGCCATCGACGACTTCGTGGAGGCCGGCTACGAGGTGCACCTCAACTTCTCGCCCGTCATCCTCACGCCGGGCTGGCGCGCCGAGTGGGAGCAGCTGCTCCGCACGCTCGACGACACGCTCAGCGCGCGCACGAAGGCGCAGCTCGCGGCCGAGGTCATCATGCTCACGCACAACGAGCAGCTCCACGAGGTGAACATGGGCTGGCACCCGAAGGCCGAGGAGCTCATCTGGCAGCCGGGCATGCAGGAGCGCAAGGTCAGCGAGAACGGCGCCATCAACGTCCGCTACCGCCGCGGCCTCAAGGGCGACGCGGTGGCCGAGTTCACGGCGCTCGTGGCGCGGATCATGCCGTACTGCCGCATCCGGTACGCGTTCTGACTCCTGGCCGCGCCGCCGGACGCACGCCATGCTGGAGGTCAGGCGGGCACCTGGCGTCCGCACGGAGGGACGGCCCATGCTCACCAGGCTCGCCAAGGAGACGAGGTCGCCCGCGGGGGCGATCGGGGGCGGGATCTTCTTCCTCGCGTTCGGCCTGATCGCGGCGATCCAGACGCTGGCCGATCCCGGCCGCGTCGGCTACCGGGGCACGCCGTTCGCCGTGCTCGCCGCCGGGATGCTGATCTGCGGCGTCCTCATGCTCCTGGGCGGGCTGAAGGCCCGGAGCATGCGCGCCCGCGATGCCCGGGACGCGGCCCGCGAGGCGAGCGCCGACGACGACCCCGCGCAGCACGACGGCGGGGCACCCGGAGGCACCCCGCCGTCGTGACGCATCGGGTCTAGTGCTTGATGCGGTCGATCCAGCCCGCGACCGGCCGCTGCTGCTCGCCCTGCTGGGCGGCGAGCACGACGAGCACCGCGGTCAGCGCGGGGATCGCCCACTGGAGCGCCTTCTGCTGCTTCTGCGCGCTCGCGAGCTCCTTCGAGGAGCCGGCGCCGGGCTCGGTGGTGCCCTTGGCGCCCTCGTCCTGGTGCTTGGCCATGCGCGTGCCGACGAGCGCCGAGTACAGCGTCGTGCCGGCGGCGGCGATGGTCAGCACGGCCTTCACGTTCGTGTTCGAGCGGGCCTCGCCCTGGGCCGCGAGGCGGCCCTTGTTCGCGTAGATGAGGCCGAGCCCGCCGACGGCGTGCGCGCCGAGGGCCGCGAGCTGCACGGGCGCCCACCTCGCCCAGCCGATGGACGACAGGCGCAGGCGCTCCTGCGGCTGCTTCGCGGCGGCGGCAGCTCCGTTGAGGCCGACCGCGCCCATGAGGGACCCGCCGAACCAGGCCGCGAGGCCGAGGTCGTGCATGCTGCGGATGACGGTGTTGCGTTCTGACATGTGCATCTCCGAGTCGTGTCGAGGTCGGCTCCTGGCCGGCCGATGTGCTGTCCGTCGGACGCTACGCCGGGGATCGAGCAGTGTGTCGGCGGGCGGCGGATGCCCAGCCTGCGGGGGCGGGCGGCTTCGCCGGGAGGACCTCAACGGATCCTGGGAGTCCCGTCCCGCGACCTTGGCGCTCCCCGTCGCGCCCGGTTCGGTGGAGGAGGTGCCCGTCGAGCGGCGGGCCCGTCACCGAGGGGAACCGGATCATGGGCAAGGCGTGGATGGTGATGGTCGCGGCCGTGCTCGGCGGCCACGGGTTCGTGGGGCTCTTCATCGAGGGCTCGCACCTGCTCGGGATCCTCAACGTCGACTTCTTCGTCGACGTCCTCTACCTGGCCAGCGCCGTCGCGCTGCTGCTCGCCGGCACCCGGCAGATCGGCCCGGGCGCCATCCGCGGCGCGCTCGCCGCGTTCGGCGGCCTGTTCACGCTCATGGGCGTGCTCAGCGTCGTCGACAACGAGCTCGGCGGCCTCACGCCGACCGGCTTCACGATCGTGGACGACTTCCTCTTCTTCGGCATCGGCCTCTCCGGCCTCGCCCTCGCGCTGACCCCCAGCTCGGTCGAGCCGCTCACCACGGGCGGCAAGGCGCTCAACTAGCGCACCCGCACCCGCACCCGCAGCCGCAGCCGCAGTCGCAGTCGCGGGTCGCGCACACGACACGACGACGAGGGCGCGACCCGGCACCGGCCGGATCGCGCCCCCGTCGCGTGCGCAGGGCGCGCGTCAGGCCCGGTGGATCCGCACCGTGATCACCTGGAACGCGCGCAGCACGAGCCGCACGCCGCTGCCGTCGGCCTCCGGCTCGAACGCGATCGCGCGCGGGAAGCCCGCTCCGAGGGGACGCTCCAGCACGTCGACCTCGGTGAAGCGGTCGACGGGCAGATGCGCCTCGAGCCGGGTCGCGACGCGCGCGCCGGTGGACTCGTAGAGCCGCACGATCACGTCGCCCGAGGCGTCGTCGGCGAGCTTCAGCGCCTCGATCCGCACCGTGCCGCCGTGCACCGAGACGAGCCCGGCGGCGGTGGGCAACGACGAGGGCACGGCGACGCCGGATCCGGAGTCGGACCCGGGCGCCGCGGCGACCTCGGAGGCCGACGCCGTGCCGGCCGGGGCCGCCGAGGCGTCGCCCGCGTGCACGACGCGCACCGGCAGGTTCTGCTCGAGCCCCGCGTCCACCGCGCCCTCGATGCCGACGCCCGGCACGAGCGCGTACTCGAAGCGGTGGTGGCCGATGTCCTGCACGGGGTCGGGGGAGCGCGCGGCCCGCACCAGGCTGATCCGCATCTCGGTCTCGACCTCGCCCGTCGCGCCGACCGTGCGCGTGATGTCGTGGCCGTAGCTGCCCGCGTTGGTGAGCGCGACGCCGTAGCCGGGCTCCTCCACGTGCACGAAGCGGTGCGCCATGACCTCGAAGCGCGCCTCGTCCCACGACGTGTTCGTGTGCGTGGGGCGGCGGACGTGCCCGAACTGGATCTCGGCGCTGTGGTGCTGCGCGTGGATCGTGAGCGGGAACGACACCTTGAGGAGCTTCTCGTCCTCGAGCCAGTCGAGGTCGGCCGTGGCGTGGATCCGGGCGTCGTCCGCGTGCAGCGACACCCGCTGCACGACGCGCGAGCGCCCGAACTGGCGGACCACCTCGACGGTCGCGCGGAGCGGCGAGTCCTCGACGAGCTCGACCGACTCGGCCTCGACCAGGTCGGTGCGGCTCGCGCGGTAGTGCGCGTCGACGTCCCAGGCGTCCCACGCCGTGGGGATGTCCTCGTGCAGCTGGAGCAGGTTCGCGACGCGGCCGGCGGGCACGAGCTCGCGGTCGGCGTGGCGGAGGTCGAGGATCGAGGTGACGAGACCGCGCGCGTCGATCGTGACGCGGAGCAGCCCGTTGTCGAGCACGGTGCCGCCGTCGGCCCGCGTCGTGACGACGGGCGAGGCCGGCTCCACCGCGACGAGCGGCGCGATGCCGCTGCCGGGCACCGCGACGAGCGCGAGCGCGGATCCGTCGGGCGCCTCCACGAGCGCCGTGCGCGCGTGGCCGGTCGAGTTCACCGCGAACGCGCCGGATCCGTCGCCCTCGCCGTCCGCGACCGCCTGCGCCGTGACCCGCGCGATCGCGTCCGCCACGAGCGCGTCGAGCTCGGCGAGGCTGCGGGCGTAGTCCTCCTCGTTCTCCCGGTGCACCCACGTGATGGAGGAGCCGGGGAGGATGTCGTGGAACTGCTGCAGCAGCGTCTGCTTCCAGAGCCGGTCGAGCGCCGAGTACGGGTAGTCGGCGCCCGTGCGGACGGCCGCGATCGTCCACCACAGCTCGGCCTCGCGGAGGCGGTGCTCGGCCTGGCGGTTGCCGCGCTTCTCGCGGGCGTGCGAGGTGAACGTGCCGCGGTGCAGCTCGAGGTACAGCTCGCCGACCCACACGGGCGCGTCCGGGTACTCGGCCTCGGCCTTGCGGAAGAACTCGTCCGGGTGCTCCACGATCACCTTCGGCGACCCCTCGAGGTCGGCCGTGCGGCGCTGGCGCTCCATCATGTCGCGCGTGGGCCCGCCGCCGCCGTCGCCGTAGCCGAAGGGCGCGAGCGACATCGTCGCCCTCCCCTTCTCGCGGAACTGCCGCACGGCGTGGTGCGTCTCCTCCGCCTCGAGCGTGGAGTTGTAGGTGTCGATGGGCGGGAAGTGCGTGAAGATCCGCGACCCGTCGATGCCCTCCCAGAAGAAGGTGTGGTGCGGGAACGTGTTGGTCTGGTTCCACGAGAGCTTCTGCGTGAGGAACCAGTCGAGGCCCGCGAGCTTCGCGATCTGCGGGAACGACGCCGTGTAGCCGAACGAGTCGGGCAGCCACACGCCGTGGGTCTCGACGCCGAGCTCGTCCTGGAAGAAGCGCATGCCGTGGGTGAGTTGGCGGATCATCGCCTCGCCGCCCGGCAGGTTGCCGTCGGGCTCGATCCACATGGATCCGACCGGGTACCACGTGCCGTCCGCGATGGCCTGCTTGATGCCCTCGAACACCGTCGGGTAGTTCTCCTTCACCCACACGTACTGCTGCGCCTGCGAGCACGCGAAGCGGAAGTCGGGGTACTGCTCGGCGAGCCGCAGCACGTTGGAGAAGGTGCGCGCGGTCTTGCGCTTGGTCTCGCGGATGGGCCAGAGCCAGGCGCTGTCGATGTGGGCGTGGCCGACGCCGCTCAGCGTGTGGGCGCTCGGCACCGCCTTGCGGGAGAGCACCTCGGCGAGCTCGGCGCGGGCGGCCGCGGCCGTGCCGACGATGTCGTCCATCGCGAGCACGTCGAGCGCGCGCTCGATCGCGCGGAGCACCTCGTGGCGGCGCGGCTCGGTCTCGGGCAGCTCCATCAGCAGCTGGTACAGCACCTCGACGTCGAAGCGCAGCGCCCACACCTCGGGCTCGAACACGGCGAGCTCGGCCTGGCGGAAGCGGTAGATGGGCTCGGCGGGCGCGGTCGCCTTGTCGCCGTAGGGGGTGGGCACGAACTCGTTCACCAGGATGTCCGGGTTGCCCGCCGCCTCCACGAGGAAGCGCACCTGCTCGCCGCCCGCGGCCTCGTCGGCGAGGCGCACGTAGGTGTTGCGCGGGTGGATCCCCTTGACCGGCACGCCGTCCATCGTGTGCACGAGGCACTCGGCCTGGTTGCCCGGCCAGTCGCCGATGAAGCCCGGGTCGATGAGCAGCTCGACCGTGCGGCCGGCCCACTCGGCGGGCACCTCGCCCGACACCTCGAACCACCAGGTGGACCACGCGCGGCCCCACGGCTGGCCGAGCTCGAACGGAACGTACTCCTGCCGCATCGCCTCGGCGACGGGCACGGGCTCGTCGGGCGCCATCCAGGCGCGGAGGGTCACGGGCGCCTTCGACGAGTAGACCGCGGGGGTGATCCGCTCGTCGAGCGCGCGGAGGATCCGCTCCTGGACGAGCTTCTGGTTCTGGTGCATGGGTGTCCTCCGGGTTCGGGGGTGGGGACGGGCGGGAGGGGCGTGCGGGAGGGAGGCGCGGGCGGCGTGCGCCGGGCGACCGGCGGTCAGCGCAGGTAGGACAGCGCCGGGAACGCGTGCATCGCGTCCTCCAGCAGGGAGCGCGCGACCGTGACGGAGTCGACGAGCGGGTGGTGCGCGAGCGCGCGGACGGCGGCGGCGCGGGATCCGCCGAGGCCGGCCTCGATGGTCTGCCGCTCCACGTACTTCGCGTTCGTGACGAGGCCCACGCCGAAGTCCGGGAGCTCCGTGCCGGCGACCGGATGCGCGCCCGAGGCGTCGACCACGCACGGCACCTCGACCACGGCGTCCGCGTCGAGCGCCGCGAGCGTGCCGCGGTTGCGCACGTTGAGGATCAGCCGCGCGCTCTGGTCGTACGCGATGCCGCGCATGAGCGCGATCGCGACGTCCTCGTAGCCGCCCGAGACGAGGTCGTCCTCGTCGCGGTCGCCCATGCCGGCCGACTGCCGGTTCGTGGCCATGTAGGTGGTCTCGCGGTCGAGGCGCGTGCGCTCCCAGAGCGCGAGCGCGGACACGTCGTGCCGGTGCTCGAGCTGCTCGTAGAACCGGCCCTGCTGCTCCACGAGGAAGCCGCCGCGGGTCTGCGCGGCGAGCTGGTCGGCGTGCCGCACCTCGCGCTGGAAGTAGTAGTAGTGCAGGTACTCGTTCGGCACGGCGCCGAGCTCGGTGACCCACTCGGCGCCGAAGAGCCGGCCCTCCTCGAACGTGCCGATGAGGTCGGGCCGGGCCATGAGGTCCGGCAGCACGTCGCGGCCGTCGACCCGGAGCCCGCGCAGCCAGCCGAGGTGGTTGAGGCCCGCGTAGTCGATGACGACGTCGTCGCCCTGCACGCCGAGCGCGCCGAGCACGCGGCGGGCGAGGCCGATGGGGGAGTCGCAGATGCCGATGACGCGGTCGCCGAGCACGCGCGACATGGCCTCGGTGACGACGCCCGCGGGGTTCGTGAAGTTGATGACCCACGCGTCGGGGGCCTGCGCCCGGATCCGCTCGGCCAGGTCCATCACGACCGGCAGCGTCCGCAGCGCGTAGGAGATGCCGCCGTAGCCGACGGTCTCCTGCCCGATGACGCCGTGCGCCATGCCGAGCCGCTCGTCGCACGAGCGCCCGGCCATGCCGCCCACGCGGATCGCCGAGAACACGAACGCGGCGCCCGCGAGCGCCTCGTCGAGGTCGGTGTGCAGCGAGATGACGGGCGCGTCCGGGTACGCCGCGGCCTGCTCGGCGAGCACGCGGGCGACGGCCGTGAGGCGCACCTCGTCGGTGTCGTAGAGGGCCACGTGCGAGACGCGGCCGGCCTCGTGGTCGCGCAGCAGCGCCGAGTAGACGAGCGGGACGCGGAAGCCGCCCCCGCCCAGGATCGTGAGCCTCATGCGACGGTCACCGACACTCCCTTGTCCGCGAGGCCCTGCGACACCCGCTCGTGCGGGGCGGCCTCGGTGATGAGCTGCGTCAGAGACGCGGTGGGGGCGACGCGGCCGGCGCCGGTGCCCGGGAACTTGGAGGAGTCGGCGAGCACCGTGACCCGGTCGCTCACCTCCGCCATGGCGCGCTTGATGGGCACCTGGGCCATCGTCGTGTCGCGCAGGTCGCCGTTGTCGGCGATGCCGCTCACGCCCACGAAGGCGTGGTCGGCGTGCAGCATCCGCAGGCTCTCGGCGGTGAGCGGGCCGGACACCGAGCGGTAGACCGGATCCCAGTCGCCGGGCAGCAGGATGAGCCGCACGCTCCGGTCGTCGCGCAGCACGTCGAACGCCGCGACGTTGGCGGTGATCACCGTGAGGGAGCGGCCGCGGAGCTGCTCCGCGAGGTGCAGCGTGGTCGTGCCGATGTCGAGCACGACCGACTGGCCGTCGAGGATCTGCGCCGCCGCGGCCCGCGCGATGCGCTCCTTGGCCTCGCGGTTGACCTGCTCGACCTCGGCGAACGGCGCGTCGACCTCGACGAGGACGGCGCCGCCGTGCGTGCGCCGGACCGCGCCCTGCTCGTCGAGCCGGGCGAGGTCGCGGCGGATGGTGGCGTCGCTCGTGCCCGCCGCCTCGGCGAGCTCGGCGACCGTGGCGCTCCGCGTGGCGCGGAGCCGGTCGAGGATCACGAACTCCCGGGCGTCTCTCATGAAGTGAACATTAGCGTGCAGATCCGAGCAGAAACAATCTCGTAATGAACAAGGTCTTCCATCCATGTGCTCACATGGGCTAGAAACGTCACTACCGGTCGACGTCCACCCGACGACCGCGTCCACCGGCAGCGTCGCCGTCGGCGGACCGCCACCCACCGCCGTGTCCGCACGGCGCGATCCCGAGAAGCCGAGGTCACCGTGCCCGCAGCCCCCCGCCCCGAGCGGCCCGCCGGCCTGCTGGTCGTCGGCCAGCTGTTCGCGGACGTCGTGTTCGGCGACCTGCCGAGCGGTCCCCGCCCCGGCCACGAGATCTGGACCTCGTCCTTCGGCCACGGCCCCGGCGGCATTGCCAACTTCGCGGTCGCCGGCGCGCGCCTCGGGGTCCCCACCGTCATCGCGGCCGCCGTGGGCGTGGATCCGTTCTCCCGCCTCGTGCGCGCCGAGCTCGCCGCGGAGGGGGTCGCCCTCGACCACCTCGTCACGCTGGAGGACTGGGCGCTGCCCGTCACCGCGTCGCTCGGCTACGACGACGACCGCGCCATGGTCACGGGCGGCGTCGCCTGCCCGCTCACCTCCGACGAGCTCGTGCCGGGCGCCATCCCGGCCGTCGCCGCGGCGCTCGTGCACCTGGATCCGCGCCGCGCCTCCTGGGTCGGCCGCGCCGCCGCCGCCGGCACCGACGTGTACGCCGACGTCGGCTGGGATCCGTCCGAGCGCTGGGACCCGGCCATCCTCGAGCAGCTCGACGAGTGCCACGCCTTCCTCCCCAACGAGCTCGAGGCCTCCGCGTACACGGGCACCGACTCGGCGGTCGAGGCCGCCCGGGCGCTCGGCGCGCGCGTGCCGCTCAGCGTCGTCACCTCCGGATCCCGCGGCGTCGTCGCCGTCGACTCCGCGCGCGGAGAGGAGGTCGTCCGCCCGCCGCTCGCCGTGCGCGCGGTCGACGCGACCGGCGCGGGCGACGTGTTCGGCGCCTCGCTCGCCGCCTCGGCCCGCGCGCCCTGGTCGCTCACCGAGCGCGTCGACTTCGCGTGCCTCGTGGCGGGGATCACGGTCACCCGCCCCGGCGGCGCGGCCGGCGCCCCGCGGCTCGACGAGCTCGTGCCGTGGCTGCGCGCCCATCCCGAGGCGGCCGAGCCCGGCCGCTACGACTACCTCGCCGACGCCCTCTCCCGCCCCGACGCCGACCGCCTGCTCGCCTGAGCCGGCCCGCCGCGTCCCCTGCTCCCCGACTCCCGCCCGCTCCGACCCGCCCGTCCCCCACCGAATCGAGAACCACCATGCCCATCCCCTCCGCCCGCCGCGCTCGCGCCCGGCGCATCGTCGTCGGCGTCGCGACCCTCGCGCTCCTCGCGCCGGTCCTCGCCTCCTGCTCGTCGTCGTCGGGATCCTCGGCCGGCGGGCAGCTCGACCTGTGGATCTGGCCGGACGGCCTCAGCCAGACGGTCCTCGACAAGGTGCCGGCGGAGGTGCCGGGCACCACGCTCAACGTCTCCACCATCGGCGGCGACTTCAAGCAGAAGCTCGTGACCACCTTCACCGGCCGCTCGGGCCTGCCGTCCGTCACGGGCGTCAAGGGCGAGGACATGCCGTACTTCCTCAGCGAGGACGGCCTCTTCGAGGACCTCGACCAGCTCGGCGCGAAGGACGTCGCCGACCAGTACCCGGCGTGGAAGCTCAAGGAGGCGACCACCGAGGACGGCCAGCTCATCGGCCTCCCCATCGACATCGGCCCCACCGCGCTCTACTACCGCGCGGACGTGTTCCAGAAGGCCGGACTGCCGAGCGAGCCCGCCGACGTGGCCGCGGCCACCGCCACCTGGGACGACTACTTCGCGTTCGGCAAGAAGCTCAAGGCGGCCACCGGCGGCGCGATCTTCGTGGACGCGTCCGACGTGTTCACCAAGTCGCTCGGCCAGGGCACCACCCGCTTCGTCGACGAGGACGGGAACTACACGGGCGACAGCGCCACCGTGAAGACCGCGTGGGATCGCGCGGTGCTCGCCTACCAGGACGGCCTCACCGCGAACGTCACCGACGGCAGCCCGGACTGGGCGTCGGCCATCAGCAACGGATCCCTCCCCGCGCTCCTCGGCGCCTCCTGGTACCAGGCCGACCTCAAGAGCGCGACGGCCGACACCTCGGGCGACTGGCGCGTGGCGCCCATGCCCGGCGGCCCGGCGAACATCGGCGGATCCTTCCTCTCCATCCCGTCCGGCACCAAGGACCCGCAGGCGGCCTTCGCCGTGATCAAGGACGTGCTGAGCGAGGACAACCAGGTCACCGCGTACGCCGACAAGGGCATCTTCCCGTCGGCCACCGCCGCCTACGACTCCCCGGAGCTGCAGAAGGGCGACGACTTCTTCGGCGGCCAGTCGACCGTCGGGATCTTCGCCGACGCCGCGTCGAAGATGCCCACCGCCTACACGAGCCCCTACGACAACCAGGTGCAGGCCGCGTTCGTCACCGAGCTGCAGAACGTGACCTCGCTCGGCAAGGACCCCGACCAGGCCTACTCCGACGCCGTCGCCGCGGGCGAGGCCGCCCTGAAGACCGCGAAGCAGTGATCCCCTCCGTCGTCCGCCCGGGTGGGCGCCCGCCCGCGCCCACCCGGGCGGGAGCGGGCGCTCCCGGCCCCGCCCGCTCGCGCGGTGCCGCGGGCACCCGGGGCCTCCGCCGCACGTGGCCGTACTACGTCGCCATCGCGCCCTTCTTCCTGCTGTTCCTCGTCTTCGGCCTGTTCCCCGCGCTCTACTCGCTCGTGCTCTCGTTCCAGGACTGGAACGGGCTCGGCACGGCGAAGTGGGTGGGCCTCGCGAACTTCCAGGCCCTCGCGGCCGACGGCACGTTCTGGCTGTCCATCAAGAACACGCTGGTCATCTTCGCCCTGTCGACGTTCCCGATGATGGCCATCGCGGTGGTCGTCGCGGCGATGCTCAACTCGGCGAAGCGGCTCAGCACCTTCTACAAGATCAGCTACTTCGTGCCGAACGTCACCTCGGTCGTCGCGATGGCCGTGCTGTTCGGCTCGATCTTCGGCGACAGCTTCGGGCTCGTGAACGCCGGCCTCCGCGCCATCGGCCTCGACGGCGTGGCATGGCTCTCGACGCCGTGGGCGATCCAGGTGACCATCGCCATCCTCATCACGTACCAGTGGACCGGCTACAACGCGATCATCTTCCTCGCGGGCATGCAGGCCATCGGCACCGAGGTCTACGAGGCCGCGAAGCTCGACGGCGCCGGCGCGATCCGCACCTTCTGGTCGGTGACGCTGCCGCTGCTGCGCCCCACGATCCTGTTCGTGCTCGTGGTCTCGACCATCACCGGCCTGCAGAGCTTCACGGAGGCGCAGGTGCTCACGGCCTCCTCCAGCACGACGAACCCGAACTCGGGCGGCGCGGGCCAGGCCGGCCTCACGACCGTCCTGTACTTCTACCAGCAGGCCTTCAACTACAACCGCTTCGGCTACGGCGCCGCCATCGCGTGGGGCGTGTTCCTGCTCGTGGTGATCTTCTCCATCATCAGCTTCCGACTCGGGTCGGAGAAGAAGGAGAAGGTCGTGCGCGCGCCCGGCACGAGGAAGGGAGAGCGCGCATGAGCGCGACCGTCCACGCCGCGGGATCCGCCGCGACCCGCGTCGCCGACCGGGCCTCCGGGCGCGCGCGGTCCGACGGGGAGCGCACCGGCCGGCCCGCGGGGCGCCGGCAGCTGCCGCCCGGGCGGGTGATCCTGCACGGGATCCTGTTCGCCGGATCCATCGTGAGCCTGTTCCCGCTCTACTGGCTCGTCGTGATGGCGAGCAACACCACGAGCGACATCTACAAGTCGCCGCCCGTGCTCGTGCCGGGGCCGTACCTGTGGGACAACATCCAGGCCGTGTTCCGCACGATCGACTTCGGCGGCTCGCTGATGAACACGATCGTCGTGGCGGTCTCCGTCACCGTGCTCGTGCTGTTCTTCGACTCCATCGCCGCGTTCACGTTCGCGAAGTACGAGTTCCCGGGGCGGCGCGCGCTGTTCGCGCTGCTGCTCGTGACCTTCATGCTGCCCGCGCAGCTGTCGGTGATCCCGCAGTTCGTGACGATGATCAACCTCGGCTGGGTCGGCCAGCTGCAGGCGCTCATCGTGCCGGCCGCGGCGAACGCGTTCGGCATCTTCTGGCTGCGGCAGTTCATCATCTCGAGCGTGCCGGACGAGCTCATCGACGCCGCCCGCATCGACGGCGCCGGGTTCTTCCGCCAGTACCTCACGGTGTGCCTGCCGCTCATCCGGCCGGGCCTCGGCTTCCTCGGGATCTTCACGTTCATCGCCGCGTGGAACGACTACCTCTGGCCGCTGATCGTCCTCAACGACCCGGGTACGCTCACGCTGCAGGTGGCGATGAGCCAGCTCAACAGCGCGCACGGCAAGGACTACGGCATGGTCATGGCGGGCGCGCTGCTCGCGGTGATCCCGCTCATCCTCGTGTTCCTCGTCGGCGCGAAGCAGTTCATCGGCGACATCGCGAAGGGCGCGCTGAAGTGATGCGCGCCCCGCTGCGCACGGCGCGGATCACGGCGGTCGACGACGCCGCGGGCCTCGGCACGGCCGCGGCCGACGTGGTGCAGGCGTTCCTCGGCGAGGACCCGGCGGGCGTGCTCGGCGTCGCGACCGGATCCAGCCCCGAGCCGCTCTACGCCGAGCTCGGCCGCCGCCACCGCGAGCGGGCGCTCGTCACCGACGGCCTGTCGCTCGTCGCGCTCGACGAGTACGTGGGGCTGCCGACCGGGCACCCGGAGTCGTACCTCGCGTTCGTGCGGGCGCGCATCGCCCGGCCGCTCGACGTGCCGGACGCGCGCGTGGTCGTGCCCGACGGGGCGGCGGCGGATCCGGCCGAGGCCGCGGCCGAGCACGAGCGGCGGATCCGGCGGCTCGGCGGCGCGGGCCTGCAGATCGTGGGCATCGGCGCCAACGGGCACCTCGGGTTCAACGAGCCGGGCTCGCCGTTCGACGGCGTCAGCCGGGTGGTGCGCCTCGCCGCCGCGACCCGGCGCGACAACGCGCGGTACTTCGGCGGCGACGCCGACGCGGTGCCGACGCACGCGATCACGCAGGGCATCGCGACGATCATGTCCGCCCGCCGGATCCTGCTCGTCGCCTCGGGGGAGCGGAAGGCCCGTGCCCTCGCGGCGGCGCTCGCCGGCCCCGTGAGCGAGCGCGTGCCCGCGTCGGTCCTGCAGCGGCACCCGCAGGTGACCGTGGTCGCCGACCGGGCCGCGCTCGCGGGGCTCGACGAGCGGGGCTGATCCGCGGCTCGTCGCTCGTCGCTCGCCGCTCGTCGCCTGTCGCTCGCCGCGCCGCTCCGCTCCACCTCAACTCGCCTCGCCTCGTCCCGCCCGCCCGCCCGCCCCGTCGCGCCGCCGCGCGCACCCGTCCGCACGGAGGACCCGCATGTCCCACCTCGACGACGTCGCCCCCGGATCCGCGTCGCGCCTCGCCCCGCGCACGCGGTTCGCGACCGACGCGCCCGCCCTGTCGCTCGACGGCGACTGGCGGTTCCGCCTGCTGCCCGAGGCGCCGGTGGACGCGGCCGACGCGCTCCCCGCGGTCGCGGATCCCGCCCTCGACGACGCCGCGCTCGACGCCGCCGGCTGGACCACGCTGCCGGTCCCGTCGCACTGGGTGCTGCACGGCCACGGAACGCCCGCGTACACGAACCTGCAGTACCCCTTCCCCATCGACCCGCCGCACGTGCCCGACGCGAACCCCACGGGCGAGCACCGGCGCGCGTTCCGGCTGCCGGCGTCGTTCGCCGACGCGGAGCGCGTGCTGCTGCGCACCGACGGGATCGATGGGCTCGCCACCTTCTGGGTCAACGGCGTCGAGGCGGGCTGGACCACCGGCAGCCGCCTCGCGACCGAGCTCGACGTGACCGCGCTGCTCGTGCCGGGCGACAACGTGCTCGGGATCCGGGTGCACCAGTGGTCGGCCGCCTCCTACCTCGAGGACCAGGACCAGTGGTGGCTGCCCGGGATCTTCCGCTCGGTCGAGCTGCTCGCCCGCCCGGCCGGCGCCCTCGACGACGTGCGGGTGCGCGCCGACCGCGACCCGGCCGACGGATCCGGCCTCCTCGACCTGGAGGTGGACGGCGCGTTCCCCGTGGTGGTGCGCGTGCCGGAGCTCGGGATCCACGCGACGTGGGGGACCCCGGCCGACGTCGCGCCCCTCGCGATCCCCGCGGTCGACGCGTGGAGCGCCGAGCTGCCGCGCCTCTACGACGCGACCGTGTCGTCGCCCGGCGAGACGGCGACCCTGCGGATCGGCTTCCGCACCGTGCGCATCGACGGCGACGCGCTCCTCGTCGACGGCCGGCGCCTCACCTTCCGCGGCGTCAACCGGCACGAGTCGCACCCCGAGCGCGGCCGCGTGTTCGACGAGGCGGAGGCGCGCGCCGACCTCGAGCTGATGAAGAGGAGCGGCGTGAACGCGATCCGCACCTCCCACTACCCGCCGCATCCGCGCCTCCTCGACATCGCCGACGAGCTCGGCTTCTGGGTCGTGCTCGAGTGCGACCTCGAGACGCACGGCTTCTGGGACGTCGAGTGGCGGGACAACCCGTCCGACGACCCGCGCTGGCGCGACGCGTACCTCGACCGCATCGCGCGCACGGTGGGCCGCGACCGCAACCACCCGTCGATCGTCATGTGGTCGCTCGGCAACGAGTCCGGCACCGGGCGCAACATCGCGGCCATGTCGGCGTGGGTGCGGCGCACGGATCCCACCCGGCCCGTGCACTACGAGGGCGACCTCACGGGCGAGCACACCGACGTCTACTCGCGGATGTACCCGACGCTCGAGGAGATCGCCTCGGTGTGCGGCACGCCCGTCGCGAGCATCCACGAGACCACGGGCGCGACCGGCGCGACGCAGCGCGCGAAGCCGTTCCTCCTGTGCGAGTACGGGCACGCGATGGGCAACGGGCCCGGATCCCTCGCCGACTACGAGGACGCGATCGACCGCTGGCCGCGCCTGCACGGCGGCTTCGTGTGGGAGTGGCGCGACCACGGGCTGCTCGCGCGCACCGCCGACGGCCGCCCCTTCCACGCGTACGGCGGCGACTTCGGCGAGCCCGTGCACGACGGCCCCTTCGTGATGGACGGCCTGCTGCTCTCCGACGGCACGCCCACGCCGGGCCTCGCCGAGCTCGCGGCGGTCATCGCCCCGGTGCGCGTGCGGGTGGCGGCGGACGGCGGATCCGTGCGCGTCGAGAACCGGCGGCACACCGCGTCCACCGCCGACGTCGACCTGGTCTGGATCCTCGCCCACGACGGCCGGCAGGTCGCCCGCGGGATCCTCGAGCACGGGCCCCTCGCGGCAGGCTCCGCCGCGACGATCCCGCTCCCCGAGGAGGCGCGCGTCGCCGGCCACGCGGAGGAGGCGCACGTGACCGTGCAGGTCGTCACCCGCCACGACGCGCCCTGGGCCGAGGCCGGCCACGTCGTCGCGCAGCACCAGGCGCTCGTGCGCGACCGGCCCGCGCCGCGACCCCGGCCGGTCGGGCGCTGGCATGGCGACGCGCTCGGCGTCGGCACCTTCGACGCGCGCGGCGACCTCGTCGCGTGGGGCGGCGTGCCCGCCCGCGGCCCGCGCCTCGAGCTGTGGCGCGCGCCCACCGAGAACGACCGCGGCGCCGGGCAGGGGTCGTACGAGCTGGCGGAGCCCGAGCTGACCCATGGCCGCGGCGCCGAGGAGACCCCGCCGTCGGCCGACCGCTGGCGCGAGCGGGGCCTGCACCGCCTCACGCACCGGCTGCTCGGATCCACCCGCACGGCGGACGGCCTCGAGACGCGGATGCGCGTGCAGGCCGCGCACTCCGGTGCGGGCGTCGACGTCGCCTTCCGCTGGACCGCGACCGACCGCGGCCTGCTGCTCGCGACCGAGGTCGTGCCGTTCGGCGTGTGGGACTGCACCTGGCCGCGCGTCGGCGTGCGGATCGACCTGCCGGCCGCGCTCGCGGAGCACCCGGTCGCGTGGCACGGCACCGGGCCCGGCGAGTCCTACCCGGACAGCCGCACCGCCGTGCGGGTCGGCCGGTTCGCGTCGACCGTCGACGGCCTCGCCGCCGCGTACGCGCGCCCGCAGGAGACGGGCCACCGTCCGGAGCTGCGGTCGCTGGTGGTCGGCGACGGGTCCGCGACGCCGCTCACCGTGACGACCGTGCCCGACGCCTCCGGCCACCGCGCGGGCTTCCAGCTCTCCCGCTGGACCCCGCAGGAGATGACCGACGTCGGCCACCCGCACGAGCTCCCCGCCCCCGACGGGCTGCACCTGTTCCTCGACGACGCCCAGCACGGCCTCGGATCCCGCGCGTGCGGCCCCGACGTGCTCCCGCGCCACGCGCTCTGGCCGTCGCTGCGCACGTGGGAGGTGCTGCTGGGGTGAGGCAGCGGGCGGCACCGTCCTCGAGGCGGGGAAGTGCAACGGGTCGTTGCACTTCTCGCCGTCGGGTCGACTCGTCACCCATCTCGAGAACCCGGCCTGATCGCGCAACGACCTGTTGGGCACGTGCTCTGCCGTAGGAGGCCGCGCTCTGGCGGGCTGTCCGGGATCCGCGCGAGCCCCGCACGCCCGGGTGACGCGCATCCGCCGACGCTAGGCTCCATGCGCGCGCATGGAACTGATCCGTGCGAGAAGGAGCGAACATGAGCACCACCTACCGCGTCGGCTACCTCGTCGGCAGCCTGTCGTCCACCTCCATCAACCGGGCCCTGTCGCTCGCGCTGAAGCGCCTCGGCGCGCAGGCCGGCCTCGAGCTCACCGAGATCCCCATCGCGCCGCTGCCCTTCTACAGCGCCGACATGGACGGGGACTACCCCGAGGTCGCGAACGCGTTCAAGGCGCAGATCGCCGACGCCGACGCCGTCCTCATCGTCACGCCCGAGTACAACCGCTCGGTGCCCGGCGTGCTCAAGAACGCGCTCGACTTCGCGAGCCGCCCCTACGGCGAGAACGCGTTCCAGGGCAAGCCCAGCGCGGTCATCGGCACGTCCATCGGCGCGGTCGGCACGGCCGTCGCGCAGCAGCACCTCCGCAGCATCCTCTCGTTCCTGGCGTCGCCCGAGCTGTCGCAGCCCGAGGCGTACATCCAGACCACCGAGGGCCTCATCTCGCCCGAGGGCGCGATCTCGAACGCCGGCACGGAGGAGTTCCTCCTCTCCTGGCTGCAGGCGTTCCACGCGCACATCGAGAAGAACCTGCAGGCCGTCTCCGCGTAGTCGGCGAGGGACGACGCGAGGGGCCCGGGCGGATCGTCCGGGCCCCTCGTCGTGCGCGGGGGTCAGCGCCGCAGCTGGATCCCGAGCACGTCGCGCGTGCGCCCGCCCGGCCGCGCGTGAACCGACACCGCGATCGCGCCCGCGGGGGATCCGGCGCGCATGGCGTCGGTGATCCGCACGTCGAGCGCGTCGTCGCCGACCTCGCCGCCGAGCCCCGCCTCCTCGACCCGCTCGGCCTCGACGCCGCCGACGCGGATCACCTGGCCGACGGGACCCGCATCCGCCGCGGCCCCGGAGGGCCCGTCGTCGCCGGAACCCGCCCCGATTCCCGCCGCCTCGCGCCGCAGCACCACGCGCACCACGGTCGCCGTATCGGCGGGATCGCGCAGCTCGTACCCGAACCAGCCGGTCGCGCTCCGCCAGTGCCGCCCGTCGGCGCCGCCCGCGCGCGTGCCCTCGCCGCGGAAGCCGTGGTCGACCTCGGGCTGCTGCTCGCCGGCGACCACCTCGTCGACCACGTCCGCGTCCGTGCCGGCCGCGTCCATCGCCGCGAGCTCGGCGGCGCGCGCGACCGGGTCGGCCCCCGTGGGCCAGACGAGCGTGTGCCGCTCGTCGTGGATCCCGGCGAACGGCTCGAGCGCGACCTCCACCCGCTCGCCGCCCCGCCACGCGTCGAGCCGGAACGCGAGCGCGCCGCGGTCGACGAGCGACACGGCGTCGGCCGGGTCGGCCGCGGTCACCACGGGCGTCCGCTCGAGCGGAACCTCCGGCGCGGGCGACACGTGCCCCATGCGCGAGTCCTCCGCGAGCGACGTCGCGATCCCGTCCCGGCCGTCGCGGGAGGCCAGCGCGACCGGGCCGTAGCGGAACGACGTCCACGCGGATCCGTCGGGCAGGCCCTCGGCACGCACCTCCATCCCGAAGCGCACGGACACGACGGCCTCGCCCGCCCAGGTGCGGCGGATCGGCACCCAGGCCGCCCCGGGCACCACGGCCACGCGCTCGTCGCCGACGCGCACCTCCATCGACGTCGCCCAGCCCGGCCGCCGGAGCCGCAGCTCCAGGTCGGCGGGCGCGTCCGCCGACATCGTGAGGGTCGCCTCGCCCGTGCGCGCCACGTCGCCCGCGATGCGCGCCCGGATCCCGCGCGCGGCCCAGTCCAGCTCGGCCGGCACGTAGAGGTCCACGAGCAGCGCGTCGTCCGTCCGCGCGAAGACCTGCTCGCCGTAGCGCGCGTGGTTCTCCATGCCCGTGCCGACGCAGCACCACATCGACTCGCCCGCGACCGAGTACACGCGGTGGTGCGCCGGCCGCAGCGACGTGAAGTAGACGAGGCCGCCGTGCTCGGGGTGCTGAGTGGAGAGCACGTGGTCGAGCATCGTGCGCTCGACCTGGTCGAGGATCGCCGGGTCGCCCGTCCGCGCGAACCGCAGCTTCCCGAGCTCGAGCATGTTGTAGCTGTTGCAGGTCTCCGGCCCCTGCTCGTCGAGCACCATGGGCGTGAAGTCGCGCGCCGGGTGGAAGTGCTCGCGCACGCTGTTGCCGCCGATCACGACGCTGCGGCGGTCGACGACCGACTCCCAGAACGCGTCCGAGGCGGCGAGCAGGCGGGCGTCGCCCGTCATCCGCCCGAGCCGCTCGACGCCCGTCACCTTGGGGATCTGCGTGTTGGCGTGCAGCCCGTCGAGCTCGTCGCGGCCGGCGGCGAGCGGATCCACGAGCGCGCGCTGGGCGAACCGCCGCGCCTCCGCGAGCAGGTCGGCGCGGCCGGTGAGCCCGGCGAGCGTCGCGAACGCGTCGCACATGCCGCCGTGCTCGGTCGCGAGCATGCCCTCGAACGCGTCGTCGTCGAGGTGCGCGGAGACGCCGAGCCACCAGTCGGCCATGCCCTCCGCCATCCGCAGCGCGCGGGCGGATCCGGCGTGCTCGTGCGCGTGCAGCAGCCCGCGGAGCGTCTTGTGCAGGTTGTAGAGCGGCACCCACCTGCCCTCGAGGTCGAAGGTGTCCGCCTCGATCCGGCCCTCCGCGATGGTGCGGCCGAACTCCCGGCCGTCGGGCACGCCGCCGAGCCAGCCGTCGCCGGCCGCGTCCTGGCAGCGCTCGAGCACGTCGAGCATGTGCTCGACCCGGGGGAGGAGCCGCGGATCGCCGGTCGCCGCGTGCAGCTGCGCGAGCGCGGAGAGCAGGTGCCCGCCGATGTGGCCGTCGAGGCCGATCGCCTCCCAGCTGCCGTACGACGGCACGGGGGAGTCGAGCCCGGCCTCGCGGAGGTAGGGCGCGAGCAGCCGGTCGGGGTCCATGCGGAGCACGTGCTCGACGTCGGTGAGCTGCGCGTGCCGGAGCGGCCCGTCGCCCAGCCGCACGGCGGAGAGCGGGAACGACCGGGCGGCGCCCGGGCTGGCGGCGGCGGGGCGCGGGGCGGCGGGGGCGGCGGTCATCGGGGTCCTCTTGACGGGCTGTACATCGATGCACATAATCTAGTACAACGATGTAGAAGGCACCAGGGCGGTGCGTGCGGCCACGCGGCCGAGCCCCGACGGGCCGACACGTCACGGACACGAGGAGCGCGATGAAGCGGACCACGACGAGGCTGGCCGCCGCGGCGACCCTGATGATCACGGGCCTCGCGCTCTCCGGCTGCTCCGCGGGATCCGGCGACGCGGGCGACGGCACCGTGCAGCTCTGGATCCGCGACTACGAGAAGGCGCTCGTCGAGCCGCTCGCCGACGCGTACAACGCCACGCACGCGACCCAGGTCGAGATCACGCTCGTGCCGTCGCCGAGCTACGTGCAGAAGCTCGCGACCTCCATCGCCGGCGGCGACCCGCCGGACGTCGCCGCGCTCGACCTCGTCTTCACGCCGTACTTCGCGCAGGCCGGCGCCCTCGTCGACATCACCGACCGGGTCGACGCGCTCGGCTACGCCGACGCCTTCAGCCCGGCGCACGCCTCCGTCTCGTCCTTCGACGACCGCACCTACGCCGTGCCGTTCACGGGCGACGCCTCGGTGCTCTTCTACAACAAGACCCTCTTCGCCGAGGCCGGGCTCGACCCGGAGGACCCGCCGACGACGCACGCGGAGATCCGCGATGCCGCGAAGGCCATCACCGCGCTCGGCGACAGCACGTACGGCTACTCCATCCCCGGCGCGTGCGGCGGCTGCCTCATCTTCGGCTTCACGCCGCTGATCTGGGGGAGCGGCGGCGACGTGCTCACCGCCGACGGCCGCACGGCCACGCTCGACAGCCCTGAGGTGACGGAGGCGCTCGAGCTGATGCGCGGCATGTGGACCGACGGCAGCATGCCGTCCCTCGCCCGCACCGACGCCGGCCCCAACACCGCGACCGCGTTCCAGCAGGGCAACGTCGGGATGATCGCCGACGGCACCGCCACCATGGGCGCGCTCGTCGCGGGCGGCCAGGTCGACTTCGGCGTCACCCCGCTGCCCGGGAAGGACGGCGGATCCGCGTCCTTCGGCGGCGGCGACACCCTCGCCATCCTCGAGGGCTCGGACGACGTCGACGCGGCGTGGGAGTTCGTGGAGTGGGCGACGGGCGACGAGGCGCAGACGATCCTCGCCGAGCAGTCGGTCGTGCCCATCCGCACCGACCTCCTGGACGAGGTCTACGTGCCGCAGGATCCGCGCTACGCCGTGTTCGCGGACGCCCTGCGCGTCGGCCACGTGCCCTTCAGCCCGGTCGAGAACGAGCTGTTCAACGACAACAACGGGGTCTGGGTCAACCTGATCTCGCAGTCCGTGTTCGGCGGCGGCATCGACGACGCGCAGCGCGAGGCCCAGGCCGACGCGCAGCGCATCCTCGACTCCGTCGTCTACGTCGAGGAGGACGAGAAGTGACCGCACCCGTGATCACCCGGCTGGAGGGCGCCGTCGCGTCCCCGGCCCCGGCCCGCAGCGCGGTGCGCGACCGCGGCGGCATGGCGAGGAGGCGGCGCCGCACCGGGATCCTCCTGGTGCTGCCGGCCGTCGTCATGCTCGTCACGTTCTTCATCTGGCCGCTGATGCGCACCGTCGCCATGTCGACGTACACGTGGCCGCTCCTCGGCAACCGCGCCTTCACGGGCCTCGCGAACTACGTCGAGGCGTTCCAGGACGCCGCGTTCCTCAAGGCCGTCGGCTTCACGCTCGTCTACACGGCGGTCGTGACCCCGGTGCTCCTCGTGGTCGGGTTCGCGCTCGTGCTCCTCATCCAGCGCCGCACGCGCACGGCCCGCGTCTTCCAGTCGATCTTCTTCCTGCCGGTGGTGGTGGGCCTCGCCTCCGCGAGCTACCTCTTCCTCTTCATGTGGCAGCCGGTGATCGGGCCGACCATGACGGCGCTCGCCGGGCTCGGCCTCGTCGACGTGTCGACGAACATGTTCGGCGGGCCGGTGACCGCGTTCCTCGTGGTCGTGAGCATGGTCGCGTGGAAGTCGGCGGGACTGCAGATGCTGCTGCTGCTCTCGGGCTTCCAGTCGATCCCGCAGGAGGTGAACGAGGCGGCCGAGGTGGACGGGTCCACCCGCTGGCAGCGCTTCGTCTACATCACCCTGCCGCTGCTGCGGCCGACCCTCGCGCTCGTGCTGGTGTTCAGCGTGGCCGGGTCGCTGCTGGCGTTCGACCAGTTCTACATCATGACCGCGGGCGGGCCGGACAACGGCACCATCACGGCGGTCTACGAGATCTACCGCTCCTCGTTCATCCGGCTCGACCTCGGCTACGGGGCCGCGCTCTCCATCATCCTCATGGTCGTCCTCGGCCTCGTCAGCGCAGCCCAGATGCTGCTCCTCCGGAACTCGGACCACGCATGAGCGCCTCCGCCCCCGCCCGCCCCGCCTCCTCCGCCGACGCGCACGCCGCGGGCGCGTCCCCGGCCCGCGCCGGCCGCGACCGCGACGCCCGCGGCCTCGGCGCCGTCCGCGCCTCCATGCCGCGCCTCGCCTGGTACGTCGCGTGCGGCTGCGTCGCGCTCCTCTTCCTCTACCCGCTCGGGATCATGCTGGGCACCGCGCTCACGGCGCAGGACGGGTCGGTCGGGCTCGGCAACCTGCAGCGGCTGCTCACGCCCACCGGCGGGCTCGACCTCGTGACGAGCCTCCGCAACAGCGTCGTCGTGTCGCTGCTGGTGACGGCGCTCACGGTCGTGGTCTCGACGCTGGCGGGCTACGCGTTCGCTCGGCTGCCGTTCCGGGGGAGCGACCTCGTGTTCTTCCTGGTGCTGATCACGTTCATGATCCCGTTCCAGGCGATCATCACGCCGCTGTTCCTGACGCTCATCGAGCTCGACCTCGACAACAGCCTCGTCGGCCTCTCGCTCGTGCTCGCGACCTTCAACCTGCCGTTCGGGATCTTCCTCATGCGGAACTCGTTCGCCGCCGTGCCGGCGAGCCTCGAGGAGGCCGCGCTCATCGACGGGAACACGCCGCTGCAGGCGATGCGCCGGGTGATGCTGCCCATCGCGATCCCCGGCGTCGTCTCGACCGCGCTCCTCACCTTCTTCTCGGCGTGGAACGACTTCTTCGCGACGCTCATCCTCATCACCGACCAGAGCCTGTACACGCTGCCGGTGAGCCTCAACATCCTGTCGGCCGGGCAGAACAACACGGTCGACTGGGGTCTGATGCAGACGGGCGTCGCCGTGACGGTGATCCCCTGCGTCGTGCTCTACCTGCTGCTGCAGCGGTACTACGTGGCCGGCCTCATCAGCGGCGCGGTGAAGTAGGGCCGACGCCCGACCCGCGTGCGAGGCTGGGGCGGCGCGCGGCGACCCGGACCGCGCACGGACACGAGGGGGAGCGCATGGCGGCGACCATGAGCGACGTCGCGCGCGCCGCGGGCGTCTCCATCAAGACCGTCAGCAACTACTTCAACGGCTACCCCTACATGCGCGACGGGACGCGGGCGCGGATCGAGGCGGCCGTCGCCGAGCTCGGCTACCGGATGAACGTCTCGGCGCGGAACCTGCGCTCCGGCCGGTCGCGCATGATCGCGCTCGTGATCCCCGAGCTCGACAGCGCGTACCTCGCGCCGCTCGCGCAGGACGTGATCGACGCGGCGGACGAGCTCGGCCTCAGCGTGCTCGTCGAGACGACGGCGGGGCGGCGCGACCGCGAGATCGGCGCGCTCTCGGGCCTGCACCGCCAGGTGCTCGACGGCGTGATCTACGAGCCGCTCGCCCTGCACCAGGAGGACGCGGACCTCATCGACCTGAACGTGCCGCTCGTGATGATCGGCCAGCGCTTCCTCGAGGGCCTCGCCGACCAGGTGCTCATCGCCGACCGGGACGCCGCCCGCGCCGCGGTCGCGCACCTCGTCGAGACGGGGCGGCGGCGGATCGCGCTCGTCGGCGTGCGGGACGCCGACGAGCCGACGGGCGCCGCGCTCCGGCAGCGCGGCGCCGAGGACGCGCTCGCCGCGGCCGGCATCCCGCTCGACCCGCGCCTCCAGGTGGATCCCGGCCCCTGGCGCCGCGAGGCCGGCGCCGCCGCGATGGCCCGCCTCCTCGACGACGGCGTCGAGCTCGACGCCGTGTTCGGCTTCAATGACTCGCTCGCGCTCGGCGCCCAGTGGACGCTGCAGGAGCGCGGCATCCGCGTGCCCGAGGACGTGGCCGTCGCGGGGCTCGACGACACGGAGGACTCCCGCTTCGCGCAGCCGCCGCTCACCACCGTGTCTCCCGGCCGCCGGGCCATCGCGCGCCGGGCGGTCGCGATGCTGGCCGAGCGGATCGAGCGCGGTGCGGACGCGGGAGCCTTCCGCTCCGAGACGATGGGCTTCGAGCTCATCGTGCGCGGGTCGACGGTGGCGCGCGGGCGCTGATCCGGCCGTCGACGCCCGCCGCTCACGGGGATCGTGCCGTCGGCGACGTCTCGGCAGGGTCGTCGCCATGGATCGGAAGCCCATCCCCCTCGGGGTCGCGGTGATGGTGCCGCTCCTGCTCGCGGCGGTCTGCTTCTCGCTGATCCGCTCCGCCTGGGCGATTCCCGTCTACGGCGTCCTCGTGATCGGCCTCGCCGTGGTCTACCGCGTGACGTCCCGGCGACCACGGCGATAGGCCCGCCCGGTGGTGGAGGCGGGGTCGAGCCGCCCAGTGAGGTAAGGCTATGCTTACCCGCGGCCCGGGCTCCCCGCCGGGCCGACGCCGGCCTCGACCCCAGGAGACCCATGCCCCGCGCTCGCGCCCTCGCCCGCCTCACCGCCACCGCCGTGACGGGCCTCGTGCTCGTCGCCCTCACCGGATGCGGCGCCTCCGAGGAGGTGCCGGCCGCATCCGTCGCCGACGCCGGCGAGGGGTCGACGACGTACCCGCTGACGCTGTCGAACTGCGGCCACGACATGACGATCGACCAGGCGCCGTCGCGCGTCGTGTCGCTCGACCAGGACTCCACCGAGATCCTGCTGTCGCTCGGCCTGCAGGACCGCATGGTCGGCACGGCGTCGTGGACGGATCCGGTGCTCGACTCGCTCGCCGACGCGAACGCGCAGGTGCCGCGCCTCGCCGACAACGCGCCCACCTACGAGGTGCTCCTCGGCGCCGACCCCGACTTCGTCACCGCCTCCTTCGGCCGCCACTACGCCACGGGCGGCGTCGCCACGCGCGACCGGCTTGCCGAGACCGGGATCCCCTCCTACCTGTCGCCCACCGACTGCGACTCCGACATCAGCATCAACGGCGGCGGCCAGCGCACCACCCCGCTCACGGTCGACGCGCTGTACCAGGAGATCCGCGAGATGGCCGAGGTGTTCGACGTGAAGGACCGCGGCGAGGCGCTCGTCTCGTCGCTCCAGCAGCGCGCGGCCGCGGCCACCGACGGGATGGACCTCGGCGGGGCGAAGGTCATGTACTGGTTCGCCGACACGAAGACGCCGTACATGGGCGGCGGGTTCGGCGCGACGTCGCTGCTGTCGCGCCAGGTCGGCGCCACCGACGCGTTCCCCGAGGTGCGCGACGACTTCGTCGCCACGGGCTGGGAGGACGTCGTCGACCGGGATCCGGACATCCTGGTGCTCGGCGACCTCCAGCGGAACCGGTTCCCCGGCGACAAGCTGCAGGACAAGACCGACTTCCTCACGAGCGATCCGCTCACGCGCGACCTCACGGCCGTCAAGGAGGACCGCATGGTGGCGCTGCACGGCGCCGAGATGAACCCGTCGATCCGGTTCGTGGACGGGCTCGAGAAGATCCGGGCCTGGTGGGACGCGCGCGGGGGGAAGCTCTGAGCGCCGCGGCCCCGCGGGCGCCGTTCCCGGCGGCCGCCGCGCGGGTGCGCGCCCTGCCGCACGCGCTCCGCGTGGTGCTGCTGGTCGTGCTCGGGATCGTCGCGCTCGCGCTCTCGGTGGGCGTCGCCGTGACCCTCGGGCCGGCCGACGTGTCGCTCGTGAACGTGCGCGACATCCTGCTCAACCGCGCCGGGCTCGCGAGCATCCCGGTGCGCGTCTCCGAGGACGCCATCGTCTGGCAGGAGCGCCTCCCGCGCGCGCTCGTCGCGGCGGCGTGCGGCGCGGGCCTCGGCCTCTGCGGCGTCGTGCTGCAGTCGCTCCTGCGGAACCCGCTCGCGGATCCGTTCGTGCTCGGCGTCTCCTCCGGCGCCTCGACCGGCGCGGTGCTCATCGGCGTGCTCGGCCTCGGCGGCGGCGCGATCGGGATGTCGTGCGGCGCCTTCATCGGGGCGCTCGTGGCGTTCGGCTTCGTGCTGCTGCTCGCCCGGTTCTCGTCGGCGGGCACGGCCGGCGTGATCCTCGCGGGCGTCGCCAGCACGCAGCTGTTCTCCGCGCTCACCTCGCTCGTGGTGTTCGCGTTCGCCGACTCCGACGAGACGCGCGGCATCACGTTCTGGCTGCTCGGATCGCTCGAGGGCATGCGCTGGGACGAGGTGGGCCTCAGCGTCTCCGTCGTGGCGATCGGGGCGGTCGTCTGCCTCGCCTACGCCCGCTCGCTCGACGCCTTCGCGTTCGGGGAGGAGGTGGCGTCGTCGCTCGGTATCCACGTGGGCCGCACGCGCACGATCCTCCTGGTCGTCACCGCGCTCCTCACCGCGACGCTCGTGAGCATCGCCGGCGCCATCGGCTTCGTCGGCCTGGTGCTGCCGCACGCCGCGCGCCTGCTGTTCGGCCAGCGGCACGCGCGCGTCGTGCCCGCCACGATCGTGCTCGGCGCGGTCTTCATGGTGTGGGTGGACGCGTTCTCGCGCCTCGCGTTCGCGCCGACGCCGCTGCCGGTGGGCGTCGGCACGGCGCTCGTGGGCGTGCCCGTGTTCATGCTGCTGCTGATGCGGAACCGGGGGCGCGCATGACGCTCCGGGCCCACGACGTGCGCTGGACGCGCGGCGGGCGGCTCGTGGTGGACGGCGTCACGCTCGAGCCGGCGCCCGGATCCACCGTCGGGCTCCTCGGGCCGAACGGCTCCGGCAAGTCGTCGCTCCTCAAGCTCCTGCAGGGTGCCGCGACGCCCGACTCCGGCCGGGTGACGCTCGACGGCGACGACCTCGCGGGGCTCCGGCGCCGCGACGTGGCGCGCCGGGTCGCGACCGTCACCCAGCACGGCGAGACCGAGGTCGACATCGTGGTGCGCGACGTCGTGCGCCTCGGCCGCACGCCGTACCGCACGCTGCTCGGCGGCGACACCGCGGAGGATGCGGCGGCCATCGACCGCGCGATCGCGCACGTGGGGCTCGAGGCGAAGGCCTACCGCGCGTGGCGCACGCTCTCCGGCGGCGAGCGGCAGCGGGCCCACATCGCGCGCGCCCTCGCGCAGGAGCCGCGCGAGCTGCTGCTCGACGAGCCGACCAACCACCTCGACATCCGCCACCAGCTCGAGCTGCTCGCCCTCGTGCGCGACCTGCCGGTGACCACGGTGGTCGCGCTGCACGACCTCAACCTCGCCGCGATGTTCTGCGACAGCGTGCTCGTGCTGCGCGAGGGGCGCGTGGTCGCGGGCGGGCATCCGCGCGACGTGCTGACGCCGGAGCTCATCGCCGACGTCTACGGCGTGCGCGCGGTCGTGACGCACGACCAGGCGGTCGGCTGCTCCCGCGTGCTGTTCGACGCGGCGCCGCTCTAGGCGGGGTGCCCGCCCGTCGCCCAGGATGGGAGGACGGCCGCGGGAGCGCGGCGCGTCGACGACGAGGGGATCCGACATGGGCACGATCACGATCACGGGAGGATCCGGGCGGATCGCCACGAGCATCCGCCCCCTGCTCCTCGCGGCCGGGCACGAGCTGCGGCTGCTCGACGTGGTGGCGCCGCCGACGCCGCTCGCCGCCGGGGAGACGTCGGCGATCGTCGACACGACCGACGTCGACGCGTGCACGGAGGCGTTCCGCGGATCCGACCTCGTGGTGCACCTCGCGGCGCACGCGTCGGAGCGCTCGTGGGAGGCGATCCAGGCCGTGAACAACGACGGCGCGCACGCCGTGCACGAGGCGGTCGTGCGGGCGGGGGTGCCGCGGATCCTCGCGGCCAGCTCCATCCACGCGGTCGGCTTCCTGCCCGCGACCGAGGCCGCGCGCGAGGACGTGCCGGCGCCCCGCCCCGACACGTTCTACGGCCTCAGCAAGGTGATGCTCGAGGGGCTCGGCAGCCTCTACGCCGACCGGCACGGGCACGTCGTGGTGAGCGTGCGGATCATGACGGCCGAGCCCGAGCCGTCCGCCGCGCGCAGCATCTCCACCTGGCTGTCCGCGGGCGACGCCGCCCGGCTCGTGGAGGCGGTGCTGCACCTCGACGAGCCCGGCCACCGCATCGTCTGGGGCGTCTCGCGGAACACGCGCCGCTGGGTCTCGCTCGCCGCGGGCGAGGCGATCGGCTACCACCCCGAGGACGACGCCGAGGTCTTCGCGCACCGCTTCCCGGAGCTCGGGGAGGACACGTCGCCGCCCGCGGGCGTGCTGCTCGGCTCGATCTTCACGGAGGTGGAGCTGGGCTCCGACATGGGCTGACGGCGGCCCGCCGCGGAGGGAGATGTCTGCTCTTCCGGACAAGTTCACGGATGCGCCACCTCGGCGGCACGCCGCTTCCATCGGGCGTTCCTAGCGTCGGCACCGACCCGCGGCCTCCCCCATCTCCGCCCGCGGGTCCCGACTCGAGAGGCACGTCCATGTCCCGATCCCCCCGCACCCGCATCGGAGCCCTCGCGGCCTCCGCGCTCGTCGCCGCCCTGGCGCTCACCGGCTGCTCCGCCGGCGGCTCCGACTCGTCCGGATCCGCCGACTCGTCGGGCACCTGGGCCAAGACCGAGGGCACGCTCGTCTTCGGCGCCACGCCCGACCAGGCCGGCTCCGACTCGAACAACAAGCCGCTCGAGGACTACATCGCCAAGGAGACCGGGCTCAAGGTCGAGTACTACCCCACGGCCGACTACACCGCGCTGATCGCGGCCGCCGTCGCCGGCAAGATCGACCTGATGAGCTCGGGCGCCCTGCAGTACGTCATGGCCTCGAACAAGGGCGCGGAGATCGAGCCCGTCGCCGCGATGCTCACCTCGAAGGACGTGACCGACCCCGGCTACTACTCCGAGGCGATCGTGCCGAAGGGCTCCTCGATCACCGACCTGTCGGGCGCCAAGGGCAAGACCGTCTGCTTCGTGGATCCCAACTCCACCTCCGGCTTCCTCTTCGGCCTCCAGCAGCTGCAGAAGGCCGGCCTCGACGTCACGAGCACGGGCGCCGACGCCAACGGCAACCCGCAGTTCACGGACTTCACGCCCTACTTCGCGGGCGCGCACGACAAGTCGGCGCAGGCGGTCGCGTCCGGCCAGTGCGACGTCGGGTTCGCCGAGGACTCGATCGTCGAGCCCGAGGCGGCCGCCGGGAAGCTCACCGTCGTCGGCAAGGAGTACGTGCCCGGCGGGCCGCTCTCCATCTCCTCCGCGCTGCCGGCCGACGTCAAGGCGAAGCTCACGACCGCGCTCCAGGGCGCGTCGCTCGACGCCATCACGGCCTCCGGAGTCCCGCTGACCGACGGCTTCACGAAGGGCTTCTTCGGCGCCCAGCCGGAGGACACGACGTACTACAAGGGGATCGCGGACCTCTGCGACTCCATCGCCGCCGCCAAGTGCGCGAAGTGACCCGGACGGACTGATCCGGCCATGACCGGCACCACGACCTCCCCGCTCGTCTCCGTCTCCGGGGTCACCAAGGACTTCGGCGGCACGCGGGCGCTCCACGACGTCGACCTGACCGTCGAGCGCGGGGAGGTCGTGGTGCTCCTCGGCCTGTCCGGCTCGGGCAAGTCGACCCTCCTCCGGCACCTCGACGGTCTCGAGCTGCCGACCGCCGGCAGCGTCCGCGTCTTCGACCAGGACGTCGCCGCCCTCGGCCAGCGGGACCTCCGCGCCCTCCGCGGCCGGGTCGCGATGATCTTCCAGCAGTTCGAGCTCGTCCCCTCGCTGACGGTGCTCGAGAACGTGCTCACCGGCGCGCTCGGTCGCCTCCGCGGTCCGCGCCTCGGCATCTGGACCTACCCCCGCGCCGCGCGCACCGAGGCGCTCGGCCACCTCGATCGCGTGGGCCTGCTCGAGAAGGCCTACGAGCGGGCCGACCGGCTGTCCGGCGGGCAGCAGCAGCGCGTCGCCATCGCGCGGGCGCTGATGCAGCGGCCCGAGATCCTCCTCGCCGACGAGCCCGTCGCGAGCCTCGACCCCGAGTCGAGCGAGCAGGTGATGCGCCTGATCCGCGAGATCGCCGCCGACGACGGCCTCACGGTGGTGTGCAGCCTGCACCAGGTGGACCTCGCGCTCGGCTGGGGCGACCGCATCGTCGGTCTCCGGCACGGCGAGGTCGTGCTCGACACCCCCACCGCCGGGATCGGCAAGGCGCAGGTGATGGAGATCTACGGGCGCGTGGCGTCGACGACGTCCGCGCTCGCCGCCATCGCGACCGAGCTCGGCGACGTGCTGCCGCTCGACGAGCCCGTGGGCGCGCGCTCCGCGGGGGCGGCCGCGGCCGGCGGGGCCGGCGGGACCGGCTCCTCGCGCGGGCGGCGCGCGGACGGCACCCGGTGACCGCGGTCGCCGAGCGTCCGGGCCAGGCCCCGCCCGGCGTCCGCCCCGACGTCGAGGAGCGCGCCCCGCGCCGGCGGCCCGACCGGCAGAAGGCGCTCGCGCTGGTCGTGGTGCTCGCCATGGTCGCGTTCGCGGTGCACGCGCTGACGACGCTCGACTTCACCTGGTCGAACGTCCTCCGCAGCGTCGGGAACGCCGCGAAGGTCTTCTCGCGCATGGACCCGATCAGCTTTCCGGCGCCCGGCGACCTCGCGTACCTCATCGGGCTGACGCTCGGGATCGTCGTGCTCGGCACGCTCGCCGCCGCGCTCGTCTCCGTGCCGGTCGCCTACGCGTCGGCCAGGAACACCACGCCGGCGCCGTGGCTGCGCGGCCTCGGCCGCACGATCGGCGTGGTGACGCGCGCGGTCCCCGACGTGGTGCTCGCCCTCGCGTTCGCGCTGGCCTTCGCGCTGGGGAGCCCGCTGCCCGGCATCCTCGCCATCGGGATCCACTCGATCGGCATGATCTCGAAGCTCTTCGCCGACGCCATCGAGCAGGTCGACGAGGGGCCGCAGCGCGCGATCCGCACCACGGGCGGCACGCGCGCGCAGGAGTTCTGGGCGGGTGTGTTCCCGCAGGTGCTGCCGTCGTGGATCGCCACGGTGCTGCACCGCTTCGACATCAACCTCCGCGGCTCCGCGATCCTCGGCTACGCCGGCGTGGGCGGGCTCGGCTACGCGATGAAGGTCGCGTTCGGGCAGTTCCCGGAGGGCTACGGGCGCGGGATCGGCATCGCGCTCGTGATCTTCGCGCTGTGCGTGCTGCTGGAGGTCGTGTCGTCGTCCATCCGCCGCAGCGCCCTCGGCGTGCGGCCCGCCGGACGCGGGCTGGGCGACCGGATCGTGCGGCGCCTCACGCGCGACCGCTCCCTGCCCGAGCGGGCCGGGAGCGCCGGCACCGCGCGCGCCGTGACCGTGGAGTCGATGCAGCGCCGGCCGTGGACGCCCGACCGGGTGCGCACGGCGGCGTGGTCGGCGCTCGCCGTCGTGGTCGTCGTCGGCGGCTACCTGATGGCCGACATCGACCTGAGCCAGGTCACGTGGGAGTACGTGGTCCCCACCCTCCAGAGCTTCTGGCCGCCGAGCACCGGGTCGCACACGTTCGGCGAGTTCGCCGACGCGCTGCTGGTGACGATCCAGGTGGCGTTCGCCGCCGCGCTGCTGTCGGTCGTGCTGGCGCTCGTGGTCGGATCCCTCGCCGCCCGCAACGTGGCGCCGCACCCCGCCGTGCGGAGCGCCGCGCGCGTCGTGCTCGTGGTGTTCCGCGGGGTGCCGGAGCTGGTGCTCGCGATCCTGCTCATCATGATCACGGGGCTCGGCAACCAGGCCGGCGTCGTCGCGCTCGCGTTCGGCGGCGTGGGGCTCCTCGGCAAGCTCATCGCGGACTCCTTCGAGGAGGTGGGCGCCGGTCCCGAGCGCGCCCTCACCGCGGTCGGCGCGACGCGGGGGCAGCGCTTCCTCTCGGCGACCTGGCCGCAGGGGCTGCCGTCGCTCGTCGGCAACTCGCTCTACCTCGTGGACACGAACATCCGGGCGGCCACGATCCTCGGCATCGTCGGCGGCAGCGGGATCGGGTTCCACCTGACGAACGCGTCCTCCGTCATGACGCTGCACGGGCAGGTGACGACGCTCGTCGCCATGGTGTTCGTGAGCGTGCTCGCGGTCGAGGCGCTCGCCGCCTGGCTGCGTCGCGTGTACCGGTGAGGCGGACCGGGCCGCGGATGCGCTCGACGTCTGCCGTCCGGCCTGCGGCGCGCGGCGCCGGGCCGCACGGGGTCCCGGCGGGCGTAGCGTCGCCGGCATGGGCGACGCGGACGGGCCGGGGATGACGGACGCGTCCGCCGCGCCCGCCCGGCCCTCCGTCGCCGTCGTCGGCCCCGGCGCGATCGGCACGTCCGTCGCCGCCGCGCTGCACGAGGCGGGCGTGCCCGTGCTCCTCTGCGGGCGCACCCCGCGCGCGCGGCTCGAGCTCCGCACGACGGACGGGACGTCGATCGTGGTCCCCGGGCCCGTGCAGACGGATCCGGCGGGCGTCGCGGGTCCCGTCGACCTCGTGCTCCTCGCCGTGAAGGCCACGCAGGTCGAGGCGGCGGCGCCGTGGCTCCGGGCGCTGTGCCACGCGGACACGGTGGTCGCCGTGCTGCAGAACGGGGTCGAGCAGGTGGAGGACGTCGCGCCGCACGTCCCGGGCTGCCCGGTCGTGCCCGCGGTGGTGTGGTTCCCCGCGGAGGCGCTGCCCGACGGATCCGTGCTGCTCCGCGGCGCCCCGCGCCTCACGCTGCCCGACGTGCCGGCGTCCCGGGTGGTCGTCGAGGCGCTCGCCGGCGGCCGGTGCGCGGTCGAACTGGCCGCCGACTTCCGCACGGCCGCCTGGCGGAAGCTCGTGCAGAACGCGGTCGCGGGCATCATGGCCGCCACCGGCCGGCGCGCCGGCGTGTTCCGGCGGGACGACGTCGCGGACCTCGCCCGGGCCTACGGGCGGGAGTGCCTGGAGGTGGCGCGCGCCGAGGGCGCCGTCCTCGACGACGCCGTGGCCGACCGGATCGTCGATGACTTCGCCGCGGCGCCCGCCGACCAGGGCACCTCGATCCTCGCGGACCGGGAGGCGGGCCGGCCGCTCGAGTGGCGGGCGCGCAACGGCGTGATCCTGCACCGCGGCCGCGCGCACGGCCTGCCGATGCCGATCAGCGCCGTGCTCGTGCCGCTCCTGGCGGCCGCGAGCGACGGACCCGGCTGAGCCCGCCGCCTCCGATCAGCCCTCGTACCGCTCCAGGAACGCCTCGGTCGGCAGCGCGCGGAAGTCGGGAAGCCTGTCGCGGAGGGTCCGGTGGTCCCAGTCCCACCAGGCGAGCCGCTGCAGGCGCGCGGCGATCTCCGGCGGCTGGCGGTAGCGGATCACGGTGGCGGGCACGCCCGCGACGATGGCGTAGTCCGGCACGTCGCGCGTGACGACGGCGGACGTCGCCACGACCGCGCCGTCCCCGACGCGCACGCCGGGCTTGATCATGGCGCCGTGCCCGATCCAGGTGTCGTGCCCGATGGAGGTGCGGCGGGACCGGCGGTGCGCGAAGAACTCGGCGTCGTCCTCCACGTCGTCCCAGTACATGGTGCTGCGGTACATGAAGTGGTGCAGGGTCGCCCGGTCGAGCGGGTGGTCGGTGGCGCCGACGCGCACCAGGCTCGCGATGTTCGAGAAGCGGCCCACGTCGACGTGCGCGAAGTCGCACAGGCGGTCGCAGTAGCTGTAGTCGCCGATCACGGTGTCGAGCAGGCGCGTGCCCGCGCCGATCTCCGTCCATCGGCCGAGCGCGCTGCCGGTCACGGCGACGTCGGGGCCGATCACGGGCTCCTCGGTGAGCTTCGGGGTCATGGGGTCTCCGTTCCTCCGCGCGGCGCGGGGTCGAGGGGGCGGATCACGGGGGAGCCGGGGAGCGCGGATGCGGCGAGCGCGGACGCGCGGGCCGCCCGGATCGCGCGGAGCAGGGCCTCGCCGCCCTCGGCGACGGTGCCGTGGTTCCGCACCTCGTGGTCGGCCCGTCGGTCGGGCGCCGGATCCGCGCGGGCGAGCCGACGTGCGATGTCGTCGGCGGGCTCGCGGCCGCGCTCCCGGAGCCGGGCGGCGCGCACGTCCTCGGACACCGTGATCCGCACCACGACGAGCCGCGCGTAGCGGGCCTGGAGCACGTCGAGCATGCTGCGGGAGACGTTCGCGACCACGGCGGCGCCCGCGCGGACGGCTTCGTCGGCCGTGGCGGGGATCCCGTAGGAGAGGCCGTGCGCGCTCCAGGTCACGGCGTAGTCGCCGCGCGCGGCCGCCGCGGCGAACTCCTCCTCGCCGACGGCGTCGAAGTCCTCGCCGGGCCCGGGCGGACGCGTGATCGCGCGGCGGGGGAAGTGCGCGTCCGGCCCGCTGCGGGCGCGGGCGGCGCCGAGCAGGGCGTCCTTGCCGACGCCGCTCGCGCCGACGACGGCGACGAACGGCCCGGGGCCGAGGGGCGCGGGGGCGGCGGGATCCGGTGCGGCGGGTACGGGACCCGCGGCGCCCGAGGGGACGGCGTCGCTCACGACACCCGCGCTCCCCGGAGGAACACGCCGCGGACCACGGGCACGGTGCGTCCGCCGGGGTGCCGCTCGCTCGCGGGCGTGACGTGGCGGTGCACGCGCACGAGGTCGGCGCGCGCGCCCACGCGGATCGCGCCCCGGTCGTCGAGCCCCACCGCGCGCGCCGGGTCGCCGCTGACGAGACGGACGCCGCGCGTCAAGGGCAGGATCCCGTCGGCGTCCATCTGCACGACGGCCTGCAGCGGGCTCGCGGGCACGTAGTCGGAGGAGAGCACGTCGAGCAGCCCGAGCGCGAGCAGCGCGGCCGCGGCGACGTTGCCCGACTGGCTGCCGCCGCGCACGATGTTCGGCGCGCCCATCACGATCAGCTGCCCGTGCTCGCGCGCGGCCCGGGCGGCGACCTCGGTCGTCGGGAACTCGGAGATGCGCACCCCGAGCGCGGCGGACTCCTCCACGTGCGCGACGGTGGCGTCGTCGTGGGCCGCGAGCGTCACCCCGCGCGCGGTGGCGAGCTCGGCGATGGCGACGCGGTTGGGCGTCGAGTGCTCCGCGGCGACGGCCTGCAGCTCCTCCATCAGGGCGCCGATCCCGGCCGCCGACACGCGGCCCCGGCCCACCATGTACTTCGTGAACGCCTCGACGTCCGCGTACTGGCGCTGCCCGGGCGTGTGGTCCATGAGCGAGGCCAGGCGCACCGACGCGATGCGGTCGAACTCGCGGAACTCGGCCACCGTGTCCGGCGCCGCGACCTCGCAGCGCAGGTGGATGAGGTGCTCCGCGCGCAGCAGCCCGGCGGCCCCGGCGTGCTCGATGGCCTCCGCCAGCGAGAGGGACAGCGTGGTGGCGTCGTCGCGGCCCTCGAGGGTGCCGATGCGGATCGCGTCGAAGACCGTCGTGACGCCGGCGCCGCTCAGTTGGGCGTCGTGCGCGAGGACGGCGGGCACCGGATCCCAGCGCGTGCCCGGCCGCGGCTGCGCGTGCGACTCGAGGTGGTCGGTGTGCAGCTCGACGAGGCCGGGGATCAGGAGGTCGCCGTCGAGGTCCTCGCCGGTGCCGCCGACGTCGCCGCCGCCGGGGGAGACGTCGGCGACGAGGCCGTCGCGGATCAGGACGGATCCGTGCAGCACATCGTCGTCGAGGACGATGCGGGCGTTGCGCAGGACGGTCTCGCGGCTCATCGGGGTCCTTCGGGGTCGGGCGCCGGGATGGCGCGGGGGTGGGGCGGTGTGCCGGGGTCGGGCGAGGTGCCGTCGAGCGCGGCGCGGGGGTGGGGCGGGGTGTCGAGGTCGTGCAGGGTGTCGGGGAGGGGAGCGTGCGGAGCGCGGAGCGGATGCACCGCGTGCAGCCGGAAGGGGGCGCCGGGCGCGTCCTCGATCACGACGGCGAGCGCGTCGATCGCGACCGGCCGGTGCGTGCCGTCGACGAACCACTCCGCGAGGGCCGCCTCGACGCGGGGACGCGCGGCGGGCGGGATCCGGTCGGTGAGGGTCAGGTGGAAGCGGAACCGGTCGAGCACGTGGGGGTAGCCCCAGGTCTCGAGGAGCTCGCGCTGCCGGGGGCTGAGGGAGGCCGGATCCCGGCGGGCCGTCTCCGCGTCCGTCGGGGGAGCGCGGAAGCCGTCGAGGCCCGTGACGACGTCCGCGGCGAGCGCGTCCAGCGCCGGGGCGGGCCCGGTCGGCACGAGCGCGAGGAAGCCGGAGAGCGACGCGACCCGGAGGCCGGGCAGCGCGATGCGGTCCCGGGCGCCGGCGAGGTCGGCGACGGCGGTGTCGAGCTCGGCGAGGTCGCGCCCGGCGGCGAGGCGGAGGGGCGCCTTGAGGGTGCCGTGGAAGCCGTAGCGGCGGGCGTCGACCGTGATCGCGTCGACCTCGGCGCGCGTCCAGCCCGCGGGCGCGGCGGCGGCCGGGGCCGGGGATCCGCCCACGACGGACCGGCCGAGCCACGCCTCGGCGCGCTCCCGCAGCGTGATCCCGGTGGCGTCGTCCGCGCGGACGCCCGGGATCGCGTAGACCGCGACGCGCGTCACCGCGCGGTCCCGGTGGCCGCGGTCCCCGCGAGCGCGTCCTCCGCGAGCGCAGCTCCCGCCAGCGCGTCCGCCGGGTCCGCCGCCGCCAGCGCCGGCACGAACGCCTCCACGTCCACGATCCGGTCGGCGACCGCCGCCCGCACCTCCGCGTCGTGGAAGATCCCGAGCATGCCGACGCCGGCGTCGCGCTTCTCGGCGATCAGCTCGACCACCACGTCGCGGTTCCGCGCGTCGAGGGACGCGGTCGGCTCGTCGAGGAGGAGCAGGGGCAGCTCGGGCAGGAACCCGCGCGCGACGTTCACGCGCTGCTGCTCGCCGCCCGAGAAGGTGGCGGGCGGCAGCGACCACAGCCGCTCCGGGATGGACAGGCGCGTGAGCATCCGCGCCGCCCGGTCGCGCGCCTCCTCCGCGTCGACGCCGCGCGCCACCAGCGGCTCGGCCACCACGTCGAGCGTGCCGACGCGCGGGACGCAGCGGAGGAACTGGCTCACGTAGCCGACGGCGTGGAGCCGGGCGGCGAGCACGGCGCGCGGCGCGGCCGTGACGATGTCGACCTCGCCGCGGGGCCCGGGGCCGTGGACGAGGATCCGCCCGCGGTCGGCCTGGTAGTTGCCGTAGACGAGCTTCAGCACGGTGCTCTTGCCGGCGCCGGACGGGCCGCCGAGCACGACGCTCTCGCCGCGGCCCACGACGAAGGAGAGGCCGTCGAGGACGGCGAGCCGCTGGCCGCCCTGCAGGTGCATGGTGAAGGTCTTGGCGACCCCGTCGACGGTGAGGACGGGGGCGGGGACGGGGGCGGGTCCGGGCGTGCTCCCGGCGGTCATTCCGGTCATGGGGCGGATCATCCTTGCAGGATCGAGGAGACGAGCAGCTGGGTGTACGCGGCCTGCGGGTCGTCGAGCACCCGGTCGGTGAGGCCGGACTCGATGACGCGGCCGTCCTTCATCACGAGCGTGCGGTGCGAGATGAGGCGGGCGACCGCGAGGTCGTGCGTGACGATGACGACCGCGAGGCCGAGCTCCGCCACGAGGCCGCGGATGAGGTCGAGCAGGCGCGCCTGCACCGAGACGTCGAGGCCGCTCGTCGGCTCGTCCATGAAGACGAGGCGCGGCGAGACGACGAGGTTCCGGGCGATCTGCAGCCGCTGCCGCATGCCGCCGGAGAACGTCGTGGGGTGGTCGTCGATGCGGTCGACGGGGATCTCCACGTGCCGCAGCCATTCGGCCGCGGTCGCGCGGATGCGCCCGTAGTGCCGCCACCCGTTCGTCATGAGCGGCTCGCCGACGTTGCCGCCCGCGCTCACGTGCATGCGCAGGCCGTCGGCCGGATCCTGGTGCACGAAGCCCCACTCGCTCCGCCAGAGCCTCCGCACCGCGCTCTCGGACAGGTCCGCGAGCTCCACCGTCTCCCCGTCGGCCAGCCGGTAGCGGATGCTGCCCTCGCTGAGCGCGAGCCGCTGGGACAGGGTGCCGAGCAGGGTCGACTTCCCGGATCCGGACTCGCCCACGACCGCGAGCACCTCGCCGGGCCAGAGGTCGAAGTCGACGTCCCGGCAGCCGTAGCGGTCGCCGTAGCGGTGGGCGGCCCCGCGGACCTCGAGCAGCGGTCGGTCGTCGTCGCTCACGCGAGCGCCTCCTCGTCGTGGGCGCGGGCGGCGTCGGCGTCGGCCGCCGTGCGCTCGCAGTGGTCGGTGTCGGAGCAGACGAACACGGACGCGCCGCGGTCGTCGGTGATGACCTCGTCGAGGTACACGCCGGTGGATCCGCAGATCGCGCACGGGTCGGCGAAGGTCTGCGGCTCGAAGGGGTGGTCCTCGAAGCCGAGGCTCTCCACGCGCGTGAACGGCGGGACGGCGTAGATGCGCTTCTCGCGCCCGGCGCCGAACAGCTGGAGGGCGGGGCTCATGTGCATCTTCGGGTTGTCGAACGACGGGATCGGCGACGGCGCCATGAGGTAGCGGCCGTCGACCATCACGGGGTAGTCGTAGGTCCTGGCGACGTGCCCGTAGCGCGCGATGTCCTCGTAGAGCTTCACGTACATCAGCCCGTACTCCTCGAGCGCGTGCAGGCGCCGGGTCTCCGTCTCGCGCGGCTCGAGGAAGCGCAGCGGCTCCGGCACGGGCACCTGGTAGACGACGACCTGGCCGTCGGCGAGCGGGGTCTCGGGGATCCGGTGCCGCGTCTGGATCACGGTGGCCTCGTCGGTGCGCGTCGTCGTGGCGACCCCGGCGACGGAGGCGAAGAACGCCCGGATGGAGACGGCGTTCGTGGTGTCGTCCGCGCCCTGGTCGATGACCTTGAGCACGTCGCCCTCGCCGACGATCGCCGCCGTCACCTGCACGCCGCCCGTGCCCCAGCCGCGCGGCATCGGGACCTCGCGGCTCGCGAACGGCACCTGGAACCCGGGGATCGCGACGGCCTTGAGGAGCGCGCGGCGGATCATGCGCTTGGTCTGCTCGTCGAGGTAGCCGAGGTTGTAGCCGATGAGGGAGGAGCTCATGCGCGGGCCCCCGTCCCGGCCGGGACGGCGGTGGTGTCGGCGGCGGCATCGTCCGCGTCGCCCGTGGCATCGTCCGCATCTCCCGCGACGGGGTCGTCGCCGTGCCGCTCGTGCCACTCCCGCGCGAGCCGCCGCACGAGCGCGAGCTCGGCCTGGAAGTCCACGTAGTGCGGGAGCTTGAGGTGCTCGACGAAGCCCGTCGCCTGCACGTTGTCGCAGTGGCTGACCACGAACTCCTCGTCCTGCGCGGGGGCGGTGATGCGCTCGCCGAGCTCGGTGGCCCGGAGCGCCCGGTCGACGAGCGCCATGGACATCGCCTTGCGCTCGCTGCGCCCGAAGGCGAGGCCGTAGCCGCGCGTGAACCGGGCGGCCTGGTCGGCGCTGCCCGTGAACTGGTTGACCATCTGGCACTCCGTGACCTCGATGCGGCCGAGCGGCACCGCGAACCCGAGCTCCGGGGCGTCGAGCTCCACCTCGACCTCGCCCACGCGGATCTCGCCCGCGAACGGGTGCGTCGTGCCGAAGCCGCGCTGCGTGGAGTAGCCGAGGCCGAGGAGGAACCCCTCGTCGCCGCGGGCGAGGGCCTGCAGGCGCTCGGCGCGCGTCATCGGGAACGTGGTGGGCTCGCGCGTGATGTCCGCGGGCTCCTCGTCGTCCTGGCCGGGGTGGGAGTCGGGCTCGATCAGGGAGGTGGCGCCGAGGAGGTCGGCGACGCGCGGCATCGTGGCGCCCGCGTCCTCCTCGCGCGTCGAGACCGCGGCGGGCTCGGCGTCCGAGAACAGGCGGTGCGTGTAGTCGAAGGTCGCGCCGAGCTGCTGCCCGCCGGGCAGGTCCTTGAAGGTGGCGGACACGCGGCGCTGCGGCGGGAGCCCGGCGGTGTCGACCGGATCGGTGTACCCGAACCGCGGCAGCGTCGTGCGGTACGAGCGCAGCAGGGTCACCGCCTCCAGCACGTCGCCCTGGGCCTGGAGGAGGGCGCGCGCGGCGAGCTCGGGATCGTGCAGCGAGCCCTCGGTCATCACGCGGGAGACGAGCACGCCGAGCTGGCCGGCGACCTGCCCGGCCTCGAGGGGGCGGGATCCGGGAGCGCCCCGGCCCGCGGCGGCGAGGAGGGCGTGCGCGGCGGCGATCGCCTTCTCCCCGCCCTTGACGGCGACGTACATCAGGCCTCCGATCGGGGGTCGGCCGCCCGGAGGCGGGTGGTGCGGGGAAGTCCGGCGACGGATGCCGCGTCGACGAGGAGCAGGTCGGCGCCGCGCGGGAAGCGGGCGCCGTTCGCGCGCCAGGCGTCGAGGAACGCGTCGTCGGCCCAGGGGGCGTCGGCGATCGCGTGCCCGTCGATCCCGGGGCCCTCGGCCCGGACGCGCAGGCTGCCCGCGGCGTCGCGCACGTCGAGCAGGACGGTCGCGGAGCGGTGCGGCTCCTCGTCGGTGCCGGCCGCCAGCTCCGCGAGCGGGGGCAGGGAGGCCGGGTCGGCGAGGACGAAGGCGGCGTCGGCGTGGTCGGCGACGATCCGCACGCCCGTGTGGAACGTGAGCCAGGAGGTCACCTCGGCGTCGGCGGCGCGGCGCGGATCCAGCCAGAGCGCCGACTCCTCGTCGAGCACGGTGAGGGCGACGGCGCCGAGGCCCGCGCCGAGACCCGCGGGCGCCTCCGCGGGGCCGGTGAGCGGGTGGATCCGCGTCGGGTGCGCGAGCGCGTCGAGGAGGGCGCGGAAGGCGGCCTGCGCGCCGCGGGTCGCGTCGGCGAAGCCGGGGGCGGGGATGCCCGCGGCGGGGAGCGCGGGGGTCCCGGGCGCGGGCCGCGTCGCCGCGCTCACGCGTGCTCCCGCGCGACCGTGAGGAAGTCCACGAGCGTGCTGCGGGCCTCGGCGGCTCGCCTCGCGTCCGCCTCCGCCCGCTCGCGCTCGAGCGGCGCGACGACCTCGGCGAGCACGCGGTCGTGGAGCCCGGCGTCGAGGAGCATCCCGTCGAACAGGGCCGCGAGGCGCGCGTGCTCGAGGTCGGATCCGAGGACGTAGGAGCTGCCGAGCGCGTCCGCCGCCATGGCGGATCCGTGCAGGCGGAGGGTGGCGCGCGTGACGGTGGCCTCGCCGAGGTTGAAGCGCGCGCCCCCGGCGTCGACGCGGCCGCGGACCATGACGAGCCCCGCCTCCGGACCGCGGATGTGCTGCACCTCGGGCTTGGGCTCCCACGCGGTCCACGCGGCGTCGAGCGCGCCCACGTCGGCGGCGGAGAGGACGCGCATCCAGCGCTGGCGGGCGGCGACGTCCTCCCGTCCGGTCGTGCTGGTCGTGGTCGTCGTCATGCCCGCGATCCCTCCAAGTTGTCTGCTCATCTAGATAAGTCGACCCTAGCGGCGGGTGCGGCGCCGCACCCGGCCCGTGCGCGACGAGCCGGTCGCGGGCAGGTGAACAGGTGGGGAACGCGGGCCGGAGGGGCGCCGGCGGGCGGCCGATCCGACCCGTCGGCCCCGCCGTCCCGCCCGCTAGGGTCGAGAGGACATGGCGACGCAGAGCAGATCCACGAGCGGCTACTCCGCCTGGCGGCTCATCGCCGAGGAGCTGCGCGCCGAGATCCTGCAGGGCACGGTCGCGTCCGGGGCGAAGCTGCCGTCGGAGAGCGAGCTCGCGGAGCGCTTCGAGGTGCACCGGCACACGGTCCGCCAGGCCGTCGCCGCGCTCGCCGCCGACGGGCTCGTGGTCTCGCGGCGGGGGAGCGGCACGTTCGTGACCCGGCACGACGTGATCGTCCACCGCATCGGCCTGCGCACGCGGCTCACCGACAGCCTCGGCGGCCGCGGGGCCCGGTCGTCCGGCGAGCTGCTCGAGTGGGCGGTCGAGGAGCCGCCCGCCGACGTGGCCGAGCGCCTCGCGCTGGCCGGCCGCCCCGCGCTCCGCCTCGAGACGCTGCGGCTGGTCGACGGCCGGCCCGTCGTCCGCGGCACGTCGTGGCTGGTGGACGAGCTCGTGCCGGGCATCGTCGACCGCTACGGCCCCGACGGATCCATGACCACGGCCCTCCGCGCGGTCGGGATCGACGACTACCTGCGCGCCGCCACCACCGTCACCGGGCGCCTCGCGACGGCCGCGGAGTCCGTCGAGCTGCAGCTGCCCTCGGGCGCGGTCGTCCTCGTGGTGCGGGCGCTCAACACGCTGCCCGACGGCACGCCGCTCCTCATCAACGTGACGCGGTTCGCAGCCGACCGGGTCGAGCTCGACGTGGAGCACGGCCGGGCCTAGGCGGCGGGCGCCGGTCCCGGTCGCGGGTCGTCGGTCGTCGGCGACGTATCCTGGACGCATGCGCGGTTTCCGTCGTGGCGGATCCGCGAGCACCCCCGAGCCCGGCGACGGCTCCATGCCCGACACCCGCGGCCCCGTCCGCGCCCCCCGTGCGAAGCTGCCGCGCGACGTGCTCGTCCTCGGGATCATCGCCTTCTTCGTGATGGTCGGCTTCGGCGTGGTCGTGCCCGTGCTGCCCGTCTACGCGCGCAGCTTCGGCGTCGGCAGCTTCGAGATCGGCGCGGTCATCTCCGCGTTCGCGCTCATGCGGCTCGTGATGAGCCCGTTCGTCGCGCGGATCATGGACGGGACGGGCGAGCGCACCGTGCTCGCCATCGGCCTCGCGATCGTCGCGCTCTCCTCCGGCCTCGCGGGCCTCGCGCAGGACTACCTGCAGCTCCTGCTCCTCCGCGGCGCGGGCGGCATCGGGTCGGCCATGTTCTCGGTCGCGGCCATGACGCTGCTGCTCGGCTCGACGGATCCGACGCGCCGCGCCCGCGCCATCGGCTTCTACCAGGGCGGCTTCCTCATCGGCGGCATGGCCGGGCCCGCGCTCGGCGCCGTGCTCGCGACCGTGTCGCTCACCGCCCCCTTCTTCTTCTACGCGGCGACCCTCGCGGTCGCGAGCGTCATCGGGCTCCTGCTGCTGTCGCGGCGCACGGGCCCGGCGGACGCGACCGGCCCCGCCGAGCCGGCGCGCCCCTTCGCGGAGGTGCTCCGCGACACCCGCTACCGCGGCGCGCTGCTCGCCAACCTCGGCAACGGGTGGGCGTCGATGGGCGTCCGCAGCTCGCTGATCCCGCTGCTCGTCGTCGAGGTGATCCGCGCGCCCGCCGCCTCCACCGGCATCGCGTTCGCGTGCGCCGCCGTCGTGCAGGCCCTCGCGCTCGCGCCCGCCGCGCGCTTCGTCGACACGGTCGGCCGTCGGCCCGCGATCGTCGGGTCGTTCGCCGTCGCCGGCGTGCTGATGGTCGCGATCCCGTTCGCGCCGAACGTGATCGTGCTCACGATCCTGCTCTGCCTGTTCGGCGCGGCCGCCTCCTTCATGGGCACGGCGCCGGGCGCCGCGGTGGGCGACGCCGCGGGCGGCCGCAGCGGCCGTCCCGTCGCCGTCTTCTCGATGGTCTCGGACCTCGGTGCCATCGTCGGCCCGCTCGTCGCCGGGTGCCTCGCCGACGCCGTGTCGTTCCCCGTCGCGTTCGCCACCGGCGCCGTCCTGCTGCTCGCCGCCTCCGCCTACGCGCTGCTGCGCATGCCGCGCGAGGAGCGCACGGCCGCGCCCGCCGCGGCCTGATCCGGCGCCGGCCTCCGCCTGATCCGGCGCCGCCGTCGCCTGATCCGCCGCGTGATCCGGCGCCGCCGTCGCCGCCCGATCCGTCGTCCGGGCGCTCCTCCCCAGGCGGATCCGCGGCCGGGACGTCCGTCCTCCGGCGTCATGCGCAGGATCCGCCGCGCGCTGTCCGTATCCTCGACTCCGTGACGACTCCCCCGAAGAAGCCGCTTCCCCTCGAGCACGACTCCACCCGCGACGGCACGCGCGACGCCGTCGAGCCGGCGCTCCGCTCCGACGTCAGCCACCTCGGCGGCCTGCTCGGACAGGTGCTCCGCGAGTCCGGCGGCCCCGACCTGCTGGACGACGTGGAGCGGCTCCGCGAGCTCGTCATCGACGCCTACGAGAGCGCGCGCGACGCCTCCATCGACGACGCCGAGCGGCTCGTCGCCACCTTCACGCCCGAGCGCGCCGAGCAGGTCGCCCGGGCGTTCACCTGCTACTTCCACCTGGCGAACCTCGCCGAGGAGCACCACCGCGTGCGCGTGCTCCGCGAGCGCGAGGCGGCGTCGGGCTTCGTGCCCGACTCCATCCCGGACGCGGTGGGCAAGCTCACCGAGGAGCTCGGCCGCGAGGAGGCCATGCGCCGCCTCGGCGAGATGCGCTTCCACCCGGTGCTCACGGCGCACCCCACCGAGGCGCGGCGCCGCGCGGTGGCCACGGGGATCCGCCGCATCGGCGACCTGCTCACCGAGCGCGACGGCGCCATGGCGGGCACCCTCACGGGTCAGGACGTCGACCGCCGGCTGCTCGAGGAGATCGACGGCCTGTGGCGCACGTCGCCGCTGCGCACCACCCGGCCCACGCCGCTCGACGAGGTCCGCACGGCCATGGGCGTCTTCGACCAGACGCTCTTCGAGGTCGTGCCGCGCGTCTACCGTCTGCTCGACGACTGGCTGCTCGGCGAGGAGGCCGGCGTGCGTGACGCCGTGGCGCCCGCGTTCTTCCGGCTCGGCAACTGGATCGCGGCGGACCGCGACGGCAACCCGTACGTCACCGCGGCGGTCACCGAGGAGGCCGCGGGCATCGCGAGCGAGCACATCCTCCTGGGGCTCGAGCGCGTCGCCCTCCGCGTCGGCCGCTCGCTCACCCTCGGCGACGCCGACACCCCGCCGAGCCAGGAGCTCCGCGAGCTCGCCGCCGCGCAGGACGCGCTCGCGCCGCACCTCACCGCCCGCATCGGCACGCGCGCGCCGGCCGAGCTGCACCGCCGCGTGCTCCTCGTCATCGCCGGCCGCCTCGCCGCCACGCGTGAGCGCCACGACGACCCCATCGCCTACCCGTCGGCCGCCGAGCTGCTGGCCGACCTCCGCGTGCTCCAGGCGTCGCTCCGCAGCGCGGGCGCGCACCGCATCGCGAGCGGCGAGCTGCAGGGCCTCGTCTGGCAGGCCGAGACCTTCGGGTTCCACCTGGCCGAGATGGAGGTGCGCCAGCACTCGCAGGTGCACCGCGAGGCGCTCCGCGAGGTGCTGGCCGTGGCCGCGGCGGATGCGTTCGGCGACCAGGCGCCCGAGCTCGCGCCCATGACGGTGGAGGTGCTCGACGTGTTCCGCACGCTCGCCCGCCTGCAGGAGCGGCACGGCGTCGCGCCGTTCTCCCGCTTCATCGTCTCGTTCACGCAGTCGGCCGACGACATCCGCACGGTGCACGAGCTGGCCGCGCTGGCGCTCGGCTCGGCGGAGGAGGCGCCCGTCCTCGACGTCATCCCGCTGTTCGAGACGTTCGCCGACCTGAACGCGAGCACCGAGATCCTCGACGGGATGATCCGGCTGCCCCAGGTCGCGGCCCGCCTCGCCGCCACCGGCCGCAAGCTCGAGGTCATGCTCGGCTACTCCGACTCCTCGAAGGACGTCGGGCCCGTCTCCGCGACGTTCGCGCTGTTCGACGCGCAGGCGCGCATCGCCGCGTGGGCGCGCGAGAACGACATCGAGCTCACGCTCTTCCATGGCCGCGGCGGTGCACTCGGCCGGGGTGGCGGGCCGGCCGACCGCGCGGTGCGGGCCCAGCCGCCGGGATCCGTCGACGGCCGCTTCAAGCTCACCGAGCAGGGCGAGGTGATCTTCGCCCACTACGGCGACAAGCGCATCGCCGCCCGGCACATCGAGCAGATGGCCGCCGCGACCCTGCTCGCGTCCGCGCCCTCCAACGAGGAGCGCAACGCGGCGGCCGCGCACGGGTCGGCGGACATGGTGCGCGTCATGGACGAGGCCTCCCGCGCCCGGTTCTTCGAGCTCGTGAAGGCGCCCGGCTTCGCACCCTGGTTCGCGCAGGTCACGCCCATGGAGGAGATCGGGCTGCTCGCGCTCGGCTCGCGGCCCGCCCGCCGCGGCCTGTCGGTCGAGTCGCTCGAGGACCTGCGGGCGATCCCGTGGGTGTTCGCGTGGACGCAGGCGCGCATCAACCTCACGGGCTGGTTCGGCCTCGGCTCCGCGCTGGCCGCCGTCGGCGACGAGGCCGTGCTCCGCCGGGCCTACGACGAGTGGCCGCTGTTCACGTCGATGATCGACAACGTCGAGATGTCGCTCGCCAAGACCGACGGCCGCCTCGCGGAGCGCTACCTCGCGCTCGGCGACCGGCCGGACCTCGCGGCGCTCGTCACCGAGGAGATGGAGCTCACGCGCGAGTGGGTGCGGAAGGCGACGGGCCGCGGCGAGATCCTCGAGGGCCGCCCGGTGCTGCGCCGCGCGGTGCGCCTCCGCAGCCCGTACGTCGACGCGCTGTCGCTGCTGCAGCTGCGTGCGCTCCGCGCCCTGCGCACGCCGGCGGCCGAGGGGTCGCCCGCGCAGGGCGCGCCCGGCCAGGCCGACCCGACGGATCCGGACCACCGGCTCCTGCTCCTCACGGTCAACGGCATCGCGGCGGGGCTGCAGAACACGGGGTGATCCGGGCCCGGGCCCGGGCCTCTCCGCCCGCTCCCGATGCGACTACGGCCGGTCCCGCGCCCTCGAGGGCGTCTCGGATCCGAACCCGTGGGAGCCCCACTGTGGGTGGTCTCCCCCCGAACGCGCTGTCATCGCGTGTCCGTCCGTTCGTCCGCCCCGGCGCGCATCCCGGTCGGGACGCGTCGGCGCAGCATGCTCCGTCGTGTCCGGATCAGGCTCGACCGCCGGGCGTCGGCTCCCTGCGGTCGCGCGAGAGCGGGAACCGGCGATCCAGGCGCGGGCTGAGGACCACGAGGAACAGGAACACCGCCAGCAGCCATCCGGCGATCCAGTAGGCGGGGATGAGGAAGATCGCGTGGTTCGCGAGCGCGTCCGTCGTGATGCCGACGATCACGGCGATCGTGAGCAGCGCGCCGACGCCGTAGTAGAGGGCTTCGAGTCCGTCGGTGATCGTGTCGCGGCGTTCCTGCTGCCGTGCGGCGCGGGTGTCGAGGGCTGCGACGGCGTGTCCGTAGTCGTTCTCGTCGACGGTGGTGAAGAGGTCGCGCACCTGGACCTCGAGCGCCGCGGCCACGCGGGTGAGCGTGTCGAGGCTGGCGTCGTTGCCGGCTTCGAGGCGTTGCACCGTCCGGACGGTGATGCCGCTGGCCTCGGCGAGCCGCTCCTGGGTCCAGCCTCGTTGCGTCCGGAGGTCGACGATCCGTGTCTCGTTCATGATCCCCACAGTAGGGACGGGACACCGCGCCGGACACGACATCGACCCGACGACGGCCCGACATCCACCCGACAGCGTGCATCCATCCCCGGACCCGCCTTCGTCGAGGCCGCGCCAGGCCGCCGAGATCGCGGGGAGGGGCGCCGCGGTCGTCTGCCGGGCTCGAGGCTGCCGAGGGGGCTAGTTCGCCCCGACCTCCCGGCGGATCGCCGCCGCGAAGCGGTCGATGTCGTCCTCGGTGGTGTCGAAGGAGCACATCCAGCGCACCTCGCGGCGGGCCGGGTCCCAGTCGTAGAAGCGGAACTCGCTGCGGAGGCGGTCGGCGACGCCCTCGGGGAGGATCGCGAACAGGCCGTTCGCCTGCGTCTCCTGCGTGAACTCGACGCCGTCCACGCCGTCGAGCGCTGAGCGGAGGCGCGCGGCCATCCCGTTCGCGTGGCGCGCGGAGCGGAGGTAGAGCGGCACGCCGTCGATCTCGGATCCGAGGAGCGCCAGCAGCTGCGCGCTCACGAACCGCATCTTCGAGGCGAGCTGCATGTTGAGCTTGCGGAGGTACGTGAGCCCCTCGGACGCCTCCGGGTCGAGCACAACGATCGCCTCGCCGTAGAGCAGGCCGTTCTTGGTGCCGCCGAAGCTGACGACGTCGACGCCCGCATCCGACGTGAAGGCGCGGAACGGCGCATCCAGCGTCGCGGCCGCGTTCGAGAGGCGGGCGCCGTCCATGTGCAGGCGCATGCCGCGCTCGTGCGCGTGGTCGGCGATCGCCCGCACCTCGGCCGGCGTGTAGACCGTGCCGAGCTCGGTGGTCTGCGTGATGCTCACGGCGAGCGGCTGCGCGCGGTGCTCGTCGCCCCAGCCCCACGCCTCGCGGTCGATGAGCTCGGGCGTGAGCTTGCCGTCCTCGGTGGGCACCTGCAGGAGCTTGATCCCGGCGACGCGCTCGGGGGCGCCGCCCTCGTCGGTGTTGATGTGCGCGGTGGTCGCGCAGACCACGGCACCCCAGCGCGGCAGCATCGAGAGGAGGCCGGTGACGTTCGCGCCCGTGCCGTTGAAGACGGGGAACGCCTCGGCGCCGCGGCCGAAGTGCTCGCCCACGACCTCCTGGAGCCGGGCCGTGTAGGCGTCGCCGCCGTACGCGACCTGGTGCCCGCCGTTCGCGGCGGCGATGGCCTCGAGCACCTCGGGGTGGATCCCCGAGTAGTTGTCGGAGGCGAACCCGCGGGCGGCGGTGTCGTGGAGGCGGAGGGGGGAGGCGGCGGGGGCGTCGGTCACCCGTCCATCCTCGCCTACGGGCCGTCCCGCCCGTGCGCGCTCGGGGCACGGCCGGGTCCGCGCCGGGCCTACGCGCTCGCGTCGGCGCGCGTCCGCCTACGCCGGGAACCCGTGCAGCGCCACGTGCTGGAGCAGGATCACCGTCTTGCCGTCGGCGATGCGGCCGTCGGCGACCATCGCGAGCGCCTCGTCGAGCGTCACCTCGATGCGCTCGATGTCCTCGCCCTCCTCGGCCACGCCGCCGCCCGCGCCCACGACGTCGGCGGGCGCGTACGCCGCGAGGTAGTGGTGGACGCGCTCGGTGACGGAGCCGGGGCTCATGAAGAGGTCGAACAGGTGCGTGAGCGCGACGACCTCGACGCCGAGCTCCTCGCGGGCCTCGCGGCGGATGGCGTCCTCGGGGGAGTCCTCGTCGAGGAGGCCGGCGGCGGCCTCGATCAGCATGCCGTCGGGGTGGCCGTTGACGTAGGCGGGGTAGCGGAACTGCCGGGTGAGGAGGATCCGGTGGGTGTCGGCCGCGTAGAGCAGGACGGTGGCGCCGTCCCCGCGGTCGTAGGTCTCCCGCTGCTGCTCCTGCCAGGATCCGTCGCGCAGCCGCAGGTCGAGCGTCGTCCGGCGGAGCACGTGCCAGCCGTCGGAGGTGACTTCGACGCGCTTCACGACCACGTCGGGGTTGCGGTCGAGGTCGGTCCCGCGGAGGTGGAGGCCGGTGCGACCCCTCGAGTCGGGCACGGTCTCACCGGGGCGCGTCATGCGGCCATCCTCGCGGGCCGGGGCGCGGGGCGCGTCCGCCGGAGGGCGGATCGGGGCCGTGGGCGCGCGGATCAGGCCGGGCGCGACCGGCGGCCGAGGCGGACGCGGCGGCCATGGCACCCGAGGATCAGGCGCGCCCCTGCAGGATCAGGTTCCAGTACACCCACGGCAGCACGTAGCGGTCGGTGAGGAAGGTGATGCGGCGCTCCTTCGCGAGGCCCTTCCAGCCGGGGACCGTGGGCTTCGGGCGGTAGCGGTCGTCGAACTCGGCGAACACGACGGTGGAGCGCGAGACCACGAAGGGGCACACCGAGTACCCGTCGTACGTCTGCGGCAGGGGCTTGCCCTTCTGGGCGGCGACGAGGTTCTTCGCGACCGCGGTGGTCTGCTGGCGGAGCGCGCCGCCGGACTTCGAGTTCGTGGTGGCGGCCGCGTCGCCGAGCGCCCACACGTCGGGGAACCGCGGGTGGCGGAGGGTGAGCGGATCCACCTCGACGAAGCCGCCCGCGTCGCCGGGCGCCGCGAGGCCGGTGCCGGCGAGCCAGTCGGGCGCGGACTGCGGCGGGACCGCGTGCAGCACGTCGTAGGCGATGGTCTCGCGCTCGGCGCCGTCGAGGCCCTGCTGCGCGGCGTGGTCGGGCCCGAGGAGCGCGCGGGTGCGGTCGACGCCGGCGATCTCCACGGTGCGGGCGACCGGATCCACGGCGACGAGCTCGCGCCCGTACCGCACCTCGATGCCGTACTCGGCGACCTTGCGCTCGAGCTCGGCGTCGATGAGCGGCATGCCGAACATGGTGGGCGTGGGCACGACCAGCACGACGCGGATGTCGTCGAGCACGCCGAGCGCGCGCCAGTGGTCGCACGCGAGGTACATGGGCTTCTGCGACGCGCCCGAGCACGTGCCCGGGCCGTCCGGCTGCGTGAAGACGACCGTGCCGGAGCGCACGTCCCGCAGCACCTTCGAGGCCTTGGCGGCGTAGTGGTGCTCGTAGTTGGAGATGCCGACGGGCGAGTCCATCGCCGCGACGAGGCCGGGCACGGCGTCCCAGTCCTTCTGGATGCCCGGGCACACGACGAGCTGGCCGTAGGAGAGGCGTGCGCCGGAGGCGAGGGCGACCGTCTTCGCGGCCGGGTCGATGCCGGCGACGCGGTCCTGGATCCACGTGACGCCCTTCGGCGTGATGGACCCCTGCGGCCGCGTGGCCTGCGAGGCGCGCGCGGTGCCGCCCGCGACGTGGGAGAACATCGGCTGGTAGTAGTGGGTGTCCCGCGGCTCGATGACCGCCACATCCTGGATGCCGTACCGCCGGAGGCGCCCCGCGGCCGAGAGCCCCGCGTTCCCCCCGCCGATGACGAGGACGTCGTGGTGCGCGGGGGTGCCGGAGGGGTCGGTCATGGGCTCAACCTAGGCCCGACCTGCGACATCCGTGCGGGCGTCGGCGTACGGGTCCGTGCCGCGCGCCGCCGTGCCCCCGCTCCTGGCCGGAAAGCGCACGCGCGCCGCCTCCCGCTGGCCGCGCAGCGAAGCGCGGCCGCTCCTGCCTGGAGGATCCCTGGACGTCCGGGACGACCGGGCGGCCCTGCCCGTCTCCTTGACGTGCCGGTCATCCAGCCGGCACCGCGACCCGCAGCCCGGGACGCGCCACCGATCACCAGGAGCACCACATGACCGACGTCACCCCCGCCACCGCCTCCAGCCGCGCCGCCGCGAAGCACACCCCCGCCGGCTCCGCCTCGGGCAAGAACACGATCGCCGACGGCGTCGTCGAGAAGGTCGCCGGCATCGCGGCCCGCCAGGTCCCCGGCGTGCACGACCTGGGCAACGGCGCCGCGCGTGCCGTCGGCGCGATCCGCAACGTCATCGGCCAGCAGGACCGCGGCCAGGGCATCTCCGTCGAGGTCGGCGAGAAGCAGGTCGCGGCCGACATCGTCGTCGTCGCCGAGTACCCCGTCGCGCTGCAGGACCTCGCCGACCGGATCCGCGAGTCCGTCACCGACGCCATCTCGCAGGTCGTCGGCATGGACGTCACCGAGGTCAACGTCACCGTCTCCGACGTGCACATCCCGTCGGACGACAAGGACGAGGACGACGACAAGCAGAGCCGCGTCCAGTAGCACCACCCCGCTGGCGGGACCGGGTTCGCCCGGTCCCGCCGCCGTGCGCGGCATCGCGCGCACCCGGCCGGCGCGTCGATCCGCGCGGCAGCATGGCCCGGCCCCATCCCCCCTCCGCACCGCATCCGCACCCTCCCGCACCACCGAAGGAGCACCGACGTGAACGACGCCGCACCCGCCATCCGCCCCATCGACCTGACCGGCGTCGCCGCCGCGCACCCGGAGGGGGAGACCGCCGCGCAGCGCATCGGCGTCGCCGCCGCGGAGACCGCCGCGGGCGTGACGGGCGTGCATCACCTCGGCGGCTCGGCCGCGCGGGCCCTCGACGCCGCGTCCCGGGCGGTCCGCGGCACGAGCACGGGCCCCGGCGTCACCGTCTCGGAGGAGTCGGGCGGCGTCGTGATCGACATCGACCTCGTGGTCGAGTACCCCGCGCCCGTGCAGGACGTGGTCGACCGGACCCGCGAGCAGGTCGCGCACGCGGCCCGCCAGATCGCGCCCGGCGCGGTGCGCGTCAACATCCGCGTGACCGACGTGCATGGCCCGTTCGACGACGAGCAGTCGCCGGCGGGGGCTGCGCTCGAGCGGGCGAAGGGCGCGGGGGCCGATGCGCTCGGCAAGGCGAAGGGCGCGGGGGCCGATGCGCTCGGCAAGGCGAAGGACGCCGGATCGGACGCGCTCGACAAGGCTAAGGACGCGGGATCGGACGCGCTCGACAAGGCGAAGTCGGCCGGGTCGGACGCGGCCGCGAAGGCGAAGGCGGCCGGATCCGACGCCGCCGCCCGCGTGCGCGAGGGCTCGGCCGAGGCCGCAGACCGGGGCCGTGACGCGGGCGACCGTGCCCAGGACGCCGCGGCCCGCGCGGCCGACACGGCGAAGGAGGTCGGATCCGAGGTCGCCGACCGCGCGAAGGCCGCCGGTGCCGTGCTCGCCGACTCCGCGAAGGCCGACGTCGAGGACACGCGCCAGGCGGCCGAGGAGCGTGATGCCGACGCATCCGCCCGCGAGCCCTTCGTGGACCAGGACTCCACGGCCGCCGACTTCGACACGTACGCCGACCACGACGGCGCGGCCGATCATGACGGCACCGCCGCCCCGGAGGTCACCGTGGTCGTCGACGAGCGCGCCGACGGCACGACCCGCATCGAGGTGGACGGCCCCGCGGCCGTCGAGGTGCAGGGCGACCGCTCCTAGCGCCGCGCCGCGCCGCGCTACGCCGCACGACCGCAGGACCGCACGCCCCGCGCCCGCGGACCCCGCCACCGGGATCCGCGGGCGCGTCCGCGCGCTCGCACGCCGCCGTCCGCGCGTCGCGCCCGCGCGCTACCGGCCGATGCCGGAGAGCGAGCCCACGGTCTTGCCCGCGGGATCGCCGACGAGGCACGTGACGGTGCGGTCGCCGGTCATCCAGCCCTCGGCCGTGGGCTGGTAGTACGTGTAGTCGTAGATCGAGTCCTGGTAGTCGAAGCCGATGAAGGAGTCGAAAGCCTTGCTGCACGCGTCGTCGGCCTGCGCGTCGACCGGATCCGAGCCGGGGTAGTCGGATCCGCCCGTGAGGGTCACGTCCCGGTACGCCTCGAAGTCGTGCGGGTCGGCGCACGGCACCGTCCGCACCGCGGTCACCTCCTGTCCCGTCGCGTCCCCGCTCTCGCCGGAGAGGCTGTCGACGAGCGACTGGTCCTCGATGCAGTCGCCCTGGCGCAGGTCGAAGACGTCGGTCCTGCCGCTCGCGGTGATGGCGCCCTGGCCGTCGCGCGGGGCGTCGTGGGGGATCAAGTCGGCGATCTGCTGCGGCGAGCACCCGCTGAGCGCGGCGGCGACGAGGACGGCCGCGAGCGCGGTGGGCAGGGTGGTACGGCGGGCAGCGGTGGCCATGGTGTCCTCGGGGTGGGGGAGCGGATCGCGCTCACCGTAGCGGCAACAGGAGCCGGCGCATGCGCGCTCGCGGCAGGCGCGTCGTCAGTCGAAGCGGGCGCCGCCCGGACGGGATCCGGTGGCGGCCATGATCGCGTAGACGATGAGCCCCACGATCGGCACGAAGCAGACGAGGATCCACGCGCCGGTGCGGTCGGTGTCGTGCAGCCGCCGCCACGAGACGGCCAGGAACGGGACGAAGACGGCGAGCTGCCCCACCGCGAGCAGGCCGCTCCACGCATCCGTGATGGCCATGGCGTCGGTGAGGTCGAGCGAGCCGGGGTCCCCGCTGGTCAGGCTGCTCAGCGTCCGCAGGGCGGTCGTCGCGACGAAGCCCGTGAGGATCCACCACCAGTACTCGCTCCGGCTCGCGCGCCCGCGGAAGGTCGCGTACTTGAGGAAGAACCGGCGCATCGCCTCGGCCCAGGGCGCGCCGGGGAACGGCAGCTCGAGGGGCGGGCGGGATCCGGGCGTCGTCGCGGCGGTCATGCCCCGAACGTACGCGCGCCCGGGGTGACTGGAACGGAGAGAGGACTAACAACGGTTTCTCCCAGACCGCGGTACTGCAAGAAGAGCGTGCTACTGCGATGCCCATCGAGGTACGCCGTAGTCGGGCGCCGCGGTGTCAGGCATGCTCGAGTTGTGACATTCATTCTCAGCGTGATACTGCCAATTGCCACGATTGCGATTGCCTGGCTTAGCTATGTTCGGGCGCACCCGAAGCGGCACCTCAAATATAGCGTCAGGGTCTCTCCGATGCTTGCCGCGAGTCGCCCTGGCGCCACAAGCTTGCGGGTCGAGTACGGGGGAGAGGCGGTGCTCGATCCCTACCTCGTCGAGTTGGAGCTCTGGTCCACCGGACGAGCCGATATTCCTTCGTCGAGGTTCGACGCCGGTCGCTCCCTGGAGTTTGATATCGGCGCGCCAATAATAGAGCTCACCAGTGTCGCCGGTATTGCGTCCGAGCAGTTAGAGGGTATCGAAGACTCTTCTGTGCGCGTAGGTCCGATGCTTATATCGCGCAAGTTCCGGCTCAAGGTTGATCTGGTGACTTCCTCTCCGCCGAATGTGCGGCTATCTGCTCAGCCGCTCATCGACGTCACCGTCAGTGGCATTGATCGACGCGCCATGGAGCAGCGGATCCAAAAACCGTCGAGGCGCGGCTGGGTTCTGCTCACCTTGGCCTCGATGGCTGTCGCTGTCCTCGGGCTTGTAGCGATCATCGCAGCTGGGCTCATGTATCCCACGGATACGAAGTCTCCCGGATTCCTCGGGATCGGCGTCCCGGGCGTCCTGGCGCTCTTCGGCGGCCTAGGGACCGCCGTGATCACTCTTCTTGTCACGGGTATCAGGTGGGTCGTCTTTCAGCTGAAGGATCGATAGCCTGCTTTCGTCCACCGATCACGTAACTGTCAATGGAGAGCGGCGGCGGCGAAGGCTCCACTTTGCTTTGCACGGCGACGACCGCAGCTTTTGAACGCACAGCGAGCCTGAGGGGGCAATAGCGCATGCTGCGCGTGCGCGTGCGCGTGCGCGTGCGCGTGCGCGTGCATGCATGCGTGTGTGCGTGTGTGTGTGTGTGTGTGTGTGTGTGTGTGTGTGTGTGTGTGTGTGTGTGTGTGTGTGTGTGTGGACTCGGAACGAGACCGTTTAGGCAGCGTTTAGCTTGTCGGCAGGCTAGGCACTGCGCGGAGTGGGAGAACGGCGCCTATCGGTGGGCTCTCGTATCACTGGATAGACGCGCCCGGCCGCGTCCGCGGGGGGAGCGGACGCGACCGGGCGGTCGTGGGGGCGCGGCCGGGCCGCGCGGGCGTCAGCCCTTCAGCGCCTCCGAGAGCTTCACGCGGCTGCCGGTGCGGAGCAGCGAGTTGCTGTAGATGCGGGATCCGAGGGCCACCACGACCGAGGTCGTCGCGATCAGCACGGCGAGCGACACGAGCGGCTCCCACCACTCGGCGGTGCCGAGGAAGAGGCGCAGCGGCATGCCCACCGGGGCCGAGAACGGGATGTAGGACATCACCGCCATGACGGTCGGGTTGTCGTTGAAGAAGATGACCGCGAAGTACGGGATCATCACGAGCGAGGTGACCGGCATGGTCACGGCGCCCACGTCCTCCTGGCGCGACACGAGCGAGGCGGCCGCCGCGAACATCGAGGCCAGCAGCACGAACCCGAACACGAAGAACACGACGAACCACAGCACCGACGGGCCGATGACCGCGAGGAGCGCCGTCTGGTCCGTGACGAGCAGGCCGACGCCGGACATCAGGGCGATGAGCGCGATCTGCGTGAACGCGAGGATGCTGTTGCCGAGCACCTTGCCGGCGAGCAGCGCGCGCACGGGGATCGTCGACATGAGGAGCTCCACCACGCGGGTCTGCTTCTCCTCCACGACGCTCTGGGCGATGATCTGCCCGAACGTCAGCGCCGAGATGAAGAAGACGACGCCGAACGCGACGGCCATCAGGTAGCCGATGGCGGGGTTGGTCGTCGGCTCCTCGAGCAGCTCCACGCGGGGCGTCTCCGTGAGCGCCTGCACGACGCCGTCGGGCGCGGACTCGTCGCCGATCACGAGCACGGCGCCGTCGGCGTCCGCCTGCGTGTCGGGGACGACGGCCGCGTCCACGTCGCCGTCGCGCACCATCGCGCGCGCGTCCTCGACGCTGTCGGCGGGCACGCCCTCGAGCGACGATGCGCCGGACACGGCCTGCTGGGCGCTGCCGACGACCGCCACGCGCGTGCTGCCGCCGTCGCCGAGGCTGCCGCTCGAGGCGAGGAAGCCGCTGACGACGATGGAGGCGAGGATCCCGAAGAGCAGGATCCCGGTGCTGATGAGGAACGACTTGCTGCGCAGGCGCATGCGCACCTCGCGGCCCGTGACGAGCATCGTCGACTGGGCGAACGTGGGCGCGGTGCCCCGGGCGGCGCCGCGGCTCGTGCCGGGCGGGGTGGACGTGGTGCTCACTGGACGACCTCCTGGAAGATCTCGCTGAGGGTGGGGCGGCGGCGCGCGAACCCGGCGACGGATCCGCGGGAGACGGCCTCGGCGAGCACGCGCTGGCGCGTCTCGTCGTCGGCCTCGAAGAGCACGTAGCCGCCGTCGAACTCGACGACCTCGGCGCCGGGGACGTCGCGCACCCAACCGCCGTCGCCGTCGATGAGGAGCTCCGTGAGGGGGCGGCTGTGCTGGTCGCGGAGCTGCTCGCGGTCTCCCGATGCGCGGATCCGGCCCTCGGCGATGACGACCACGTCGTCGCAGAGGCGCTCCACGATGTCGAGCTGGTGCGAGGAGAAGAGCACGGGCACGCCCTGGGCGGCCCGCTCGGTGAGGACGCCGAGGACGGTCTCGACCGCGATCGGGTCGAGGCCCGAGAACGGCTCGTCGAGCACGAGCACCTCCGGGTCGTGCACGAGGCTCGCGGCGATCTGCGCGCGCTGCTGGTTGCCGAGCGACAGCGACTCGATGGGGTCGTTCCGCCGCTCGCCGAGGCTGAGCCGCTCGAGCAGGCGCTCGGTGCTGGCGGTCGCGTCGGCGGCGGACATGCCGTGCAGGCGGCCGAGGTAGACGATCTGCTCCTGCAGCTTCATCTTCGGGTACAGCCCGCGCTCCTCCGGCATGTAGCCGAAGGTGCGCCGGCTCGACGTGCCGAGGTCGCGACCGTCCAGCGACACCGTCCCGGAGTCGGGCGTGAGCACGCCGAGCATGATCCGCATGGTGGTGGTCTTGCCGGCGCCGTTGCCGCCGACGAAGCCGGTCAGCCTCCCCGGCCGCACGGCGAAGGACACGTCGTCGAGGACGCGGCGGTCCCCGAACGAGCGCGTGACGTTGTGGACTTCGAGCACGGAGGGCCTCCTCGGTGGGCGTGGGTGATCCGTGCTGCTCACGCTAGGGGCGGGGGTGCGCGGGGGAGTCCGCCGTGAGGGGGAACCCCGTGGGGGACGGGAGGGTCGGGGGCGCGACGGCCGAGACGGGGCGCGCCGGCCCGCCCGGAAGCTGGGGCGCGGCGCCCCGGAAGCTGGGGCGCGGCCGCGGGTGGCTGGGCGGGGTCGCCGCTCCTAGGGTCGGATCATGCGCATCGCCACCGTCGTCCAGGCCCTCGCCGACGGGGCCGGTGCGGCGGGGATCGTGCTGTTCGCGCTGATCCTCACGGACATCGGCACGCCGTCGCTGTCTCTGACCGGTCTCGCGCTGCTGACGCTGTCGCTCGTCGTGCGGGTGGCCGCGGTCGCCCAGGTGCGCCGCGGGCTCGAGCGCGTGGCCATGGATCGAGGCGCGTGGCGGTGGTGGATCCGCGCCCTCTGGATCGTGCAGGCCGTCGCCGTCGTCGCGGGCCTGGTGCTCGCGCACTCGCCGGTCGGCCCCGTGACCGCCGCCGTGCTCGCCGGAGTCGTGGTCGCCGCCGCGTCGGCCGTGCTCGCCGGGGGAGCCGCACGCGGGTCCGGACGCCCGGCCGGCTTCGTGGACTCCGCCGCCGTCACCGCCTACGCGTAGGCGCTCGCCGCCGGGCCGGTGACGCCCGGCCGCACCGCGAACAGCATCCCCGCGCGCGGATGCCGGGCCGAGTCCTCGGGCGTGTAGCCCTCCTGCGAGGTGGTGATCACGAGCACGTCACGGTCGGGTCCGACGAACGCGCAGCTGGAGACCTGCGGCGCGTCGACGCGCACGGATCCGACGTGCTCGCCGGTCGGGGAGTAGCGGCGCACCTCGCCGCCGCCCCACAGCGCGACCCAGAGGAAGCCCTCGTCGTCCAGGCACATGCCGTCGGGATGGCCGTCGGCGGGATCGATCTCGACCACCACCTCCGGATCCGCGAGCCCGCCCTCGTCCGTGACCCGGAAGCGCCGCACGCGCTGCGTGGTCGTGTCGATGTAGAGCATCTCGGTGCCGTCGGCAGAGAAGGCGGTGCCGTTGGAGATGGTGACGCCCTCGAGCACGGTCGTCGCGACGCCGCGGTCGAGCAGGTACAGCGCACCCGCGCCGGGCGTCTTGTCGAAGGCCATGGATCCCGCCCAGAGTCGGCCGCGCGGATCCACCTCGCCGTCGTTCATGCGGCGCCGGATGCCGTCGGCCGGCAGCACGTCGGCCATCGGGATCAGCTCGCCGTCGCCCGTGAGGCGGACGAAGCCGTCGCGGGCGGCGAGCACGTGCCCGCCCTCCGCGTGGCGCACCACCGCGCCCAGCGGGCCGCCCACGTGCGTCTCGGTGACCGGCCCCACCGCGAGCGTGGCCGGGTCGAACGTCGCCTCGCGCAGGATGCCCACGTACTGGTCGGCCCACAGGAGCGTGCCGCGCGCGGTGTCCCAGAGGGGCGCCTCGGCGTGCTCGGCGCGCACGGTGTCGAGCGGCTGCGCGTGCCACGTGGTGACGCTCATCGCCCGCCTCCCGCGGCCTCGGCGGCCGTCGCGTCGGGCGCGCCGGCGGCCGGCCGGTGCGGATCCGCGCGCACGCCGTCCCGCGGCCCGCGCTCCGGCGCGCCCCGGCCCTCGTACGCGCGCTGCGGCATCTGCGTGGCGAGCTTGCCGCCGCTCACGTCGACGAGCGTGCCCGTGATGTAGCCGGCGCGGTCGCTCGCGAGGAAGACGAGGAGGTCGGCCACGTCGTCCGGCCGCTCCCACCGGCGGATGCTGAGGGTGTCGAGCAGGCGGTCCTGCGCGGGCTCCGGCATCTCGGCGAACCCGTTCATGGCGGTGGGGATCATGCCGGGCGCGTAGGCGTTGACGGTGATGCCCCACGGCCCGAGCTCGCTCGCGAGCACCCGCGTGAACTGCACGACCGCGGCCTTGGACGCGCCGTAGGCGGCCGCCCCGACGCTCGGGACGACGGCCGCGAACGACGCCGCGTTGAGGATGCGCCCGCCGCCGGCCGCCTTCATGGCCGGGATGACGGCCTGCGCCAGGAGGAACACCCCGCCGACGTTCACGTCGAACGCCGCCCGGAAGCGCGCGGGCTCGAGCGTCTCGACGGCCCCCTCGACGTTGATGCCGGCGTTGTTCACGAGCACGTCGACGCGTCCGGCGGCCTCGACCACCTGCGCGATCGCGGCCTGCACGGACCCCTGGTCGGTGACGTCCGCCACGATCGCGGTGACCCCCTCCGGCAGCGCGTCGCCGAACCGGAGGTCGAGCCCGAAGACCCGGCACCCCTCCTCGAGGAAGCGCTCGGCGAGGGCGCGGCCGATGCCCTGGGCGGCACCGGAGACGACGACGACCCTGTCGCGGAGGTCGATGAGCATGCGCGTTCCCCTCGGTTCCCAATAGCGTCTCCCTCAACGTAGGGGTGACCGAGGGAGACCGCCATGTCCGGAGCGACGACGCACGACGAGCAGACCCGGGATGCACCTGGGGAGGGGGCGACGGGCGCGCGCGTCCTCTGGGTGAGCGGCGCGGGATCCGGCGTCGGCCGCGCCACCGCCGTCGCCGCGGCCCGCGACGGCTGGGACCTCGTGCTCTCGGGCCGGCGCCTGGATCCGCTCGAGGAGACGCGCGCGCTCGTCGACGACCTCGGATCCACCGCCCTCGTCGCCCCGCTCGACGTCACCGACGACGCCGCGCTCGCCGCCGTGGTGGCGGGCCTCGACCGGCTCGACGGGATCGTCGTGGCCGCCGGCCTCAACGCCCCGCGCCGCGCCTGGGCCGACCAGGACCTCGCCGACTTCGACCGCATCGTCGCGACGAACCTCACCGGACCCGCGCACCAGGTCGCCGCCGCGCTCCCGCTGCTGCGGGCGTCCGGCGGCACGGTCGTCCTCGTCTCCTCGTACGCCGCGTGGACCCACTCGCCCGGTGCCGGCGTCGCCTACAGCGCGTCGAAGACCGCGCTCGGGACCCTGGTGCGCGACCTCAACGCGCAGGAGGCCGGCAGCGGGATCCGCGCCACGCACCTCTGCCCGGGCACGATCGACAGCGACTTCCTCGCGCTCCGGCCGACCGTGCCCGACGCGGCCGAGCGCGCCGCGATGCTCACGCCCGACGACGTGGCCCGCGCCGCGATGTTCGTGCTCGCGTCGCCGCCGCACGTGCGGATCGACGAGCTCGTGCTGTCGCCGATGTCGCAGCGCGGCGGGTTCTGATCCGGGCGGCCCGCCGCGCTCACCGCGTTCAGTCCTCGGGGTCGTCGTCGGCGACGTCGTCCCCGAGCGCCTCCGCGCGCGCCATCCGCTTCCGCCAGCGGGCGTTCCAGATCGCGAGCCGACGGTCGGTCTTCGCCTTCTTCCGCAGGTCGCCCCGCGTCGCCGGGCGCATCCAGTCGTGGCCCACGACCCAGGAGTCCGGCGGGAGCCAGCGGTGGTAGGCGTCCGCGAGGGCCCGTTCGATGTCCGGGTCGAGCATCGCGACGTCGATCCCGCCGTCGTAGCAGTAGACGGTCCAGGTCATGTCCTCGGCGACGAGCAGGTACCGGCCCTCATCGCGGTGCGCCACGTCGCAGAGGTCATCCAGCGAGGGACGACCGCTCCGGATGCGGAACTCGTCCGTGCACTCCTCCGCCGCCTCCGGATCCGTCACGCCCGGCTGCGTGAAGGACGCCCACGGCAGGAAGCCGGGAAGCGACGTCCTCGTCTCGTCCGCGTTCCATCGCCACAGCTCCACGACCATCGTGCCCCGGACCCCGGAGAGGGCCTCGACGGCGGTGACGATGCTCCGATGCCGCCGACGCGCCGAGCGTCGGTCCCGCGCCTGGCGGGCCTCCTGGCTGCTCCACGGCAGGGTGTGGAACCGCATGCCGGGCATGCCCCACCCGAAGAACCGCGGATGCGGCTCGGGCCACCGCTCCTGCCACAGCGCGAGCAGCCGCGCCGCGTCCAGGTGGGCGTCCGGGGCGTCGGACACCCGCGGCGCGGGGGCGACGAAGGCGGCCTCGGCCGGTTCGACCGAGGGTCCTGCCGGGGCCGGGGCCGGGGTCGCGGCGTCGGCGTCGGATGCGGATCCGGATGCGGGAGCTGGGGTGTCGGGTTCGGCGTCGGGCACCCCGGAGGATCGCACGACCCGCCACGCCCGCGTGCGGATCCACCCCAGCTCGCGCCGACGCCCGCGGTCCCGCCGCATGCGCCCAAGACCTAGACGATCGTCTTGCGAAGGCGTTGAGTGGTCTCTCGTCGCAACGATGCGACGACCAGGAGGCAGACCATGACCACCGACCAGCGCACCCGACCCGACGGCGCAGCCGTCCGACGCGGGCTCCTCTCCTTCATGGCGGCCCCGCCGCCCGCGCCCCGGCTCGACGACGCGACCGTCGCCCGGCGCTACCCGCGCCTCCGCCTGCAAGTCTTCCTCGGCATCTTCATCGGCTACGCGGCCTACTACCTGATCCGCAACAACGTGCCGCTGGTGGCCACGATCCTCCGCGACGAGAACGGCTTCAGCGCGCTCGGCCTCGGGATCCTCACCAACGGCGTGCTGCTCGCCTACGGCTTCAGCAAGTTCCTCAGCGCGATCGTCAGCGACCGCAGCAGCGCGCGCTGGTTCCTGCCCATCGGCCTGCTGCTGTCCGCGCTCGCCAACCTGGTGGTCGCGTTCGTGCCGGCGGTCGGGGCGTCGGTGGCGCTGTTCGCGGTGGTCATGATCGTCAACGGCTTCTTCCAGGGGATGGGCTGGCCGCCGTCCGGTCGCACCCTCGTGCACTGGTTCTCGACCTCGGAGCGCGGCGGGAAGACCGCCATCTGGAACGTCGCCCACAACGTCGGCGGCGCCGGCGCGGGCGGCCTCGCGGGCCTCGCCATCGCGACCTTCGGCACCTGGCAGAGCGCGTTCTGGTTCCCGGCGATCGTCTGCATCGTGATCGCGCTGGTCGCCTTCGTCCTCCTCCGCGACACCCCGGAGTCCGAGGGCCTGCCGCCCATCGAGGAGCACCGCCACGATCCCGCGCCCGTCGAGACCGACGCCGCGGACGAGGGCGCGTCGACCTGGTCGACCATCCGCCGCTACGTCATCGGCAACCGCACGATGGTGAACCTCGCGCTCGCCAACGTCTTCGTCTACACGCTCCGCTACGGCGTGCTCGTGTGGGCGCCCATCTACCTCGCGGACGTGCGCGGCGCGAGCCTCGGCGAGGGCATCGCCGGGTTCTCGCTGTTCGAGCTCGCGGGAATCCCCGGCACGCTGCTATGCGGGTACATCAGCGACCGGGTGTTCCGCGGACGGCGCTCGCCGACCGGGATCCTCTTCATGGCGGCGGTCGGCGTCGCCGTCGCGATCTACTGGCTGTCGCCCGCGGACGGCCCGCTCTGGGTGTCGCTCGCGGCGCTGGTGCTCATCGGCGGCCTGATCTACGGACCGGTCATGCTCATCGGCCTGCAGGCGCTCGACCTCAGCCCCCGCAAGGTCGCGGGCACCGCGGCCGGCTTCACGGGACTGTTCGGCTACGTGCTCGGCGCGACCCTCGCCTCGACGGGCATCGGCGCCTCGGTGCACGCGTTCGGCTGGGACGTGACCTTCGTGCTGATCCTCGTGTGCGTCGCGCTCGCGATCCTGCTGCTCGCGATCGTGGGCAAGGACGAGTCGGCGCTGCGGCGTCGTCGCGCGGAGCGGATCGACGCCGGCCGCTGACCCCGGGCGGTGCGGCGGGCCGGGGTCAGCGGCTCCGGTCCCCGTCACCGTCCACGCCCCGGTCACCGTCCACGCCCCGGTCCCCGTCGACGCCGCCGCGTCGCCGGAGCGGCAGCACGCCGACGCCCAGGATCACCAGGATGACCGCGCCCATGATCCAGGCGCTGGCATCCATCAGCTCGCGCCCGGCACGACGATGCCGCGCTCGTACGCGAAGACCACGGCCTGCACGCGGTCGCGCACGCCGAGCTTCAGCAGCAGGCGCGAGACGTGCGTCTTCACGGTGGCCTCGCCGAGGTAGAGGCGCTCGGCGATCTCCGCGTTGGCGAGGCCCTCCGCGAGGAGACGGAGCACCTCGAGCTCGCGGTCGGTGAGGGTCTGCACGCGCGGGTCGGCGGGGATCGCGGGCGCGGCGGCGGGGACGGGCTCCTCGTCGGCCGGCCCGGATCCGCGGCCGAAGCGCTCGATGACCCGGCGCGTGACGTCGGGCGAGAGCAGCGCGTCCCCGCGTGCGATCACGTGCACGGCCTCCACGAGCGACTCCGGCGACGCGCTCTTCAGCACGAACCCGCTCGCGCCCGCTTCGAGCGCGGTGAAGAGGTAGTCCTCGCGGTCGAACGTGGTGAGCATGAGGACGCCCGCGCGGATCGCCGGGTCGGCGACGATGCGGCGCGTGGCCTCGAGGCCGTCGACGCGCGGCATCTGCACGTCCATGCAGATCACGTCGGGCGCGAGCGCGGCGGCGAGGCGCACGCCCTCCTCGCCGTCGGCGGCCTCGCCGACCACCTCGATGCCGTCCTCGCTCTCGAGGATCACGCGGATGCCGGCGCGCACGAGCGCCTGGTCGTCGACGAGGAGGACACGGACGGCGGCCGGCGCGGCGGTGGCGATGGCGGGGGCGGGGTCGGTCGGATCGGCGCTCATGCGCGGGTCTCCTCGGGGACGGAGGCGGGCTCGGGGACGGATGCGGGTTCAGCGGCAGCGGGTCCAGGGGTGGAGGAAGGCGCCGGGACGGCGGCGCGCTCCGTCCCGGACGCGGGCTCCGGGACGGACATGGGCTCCGGGACGGACATGGGCTCCGGGACGGACACGGGCTCCGGGACGGACGCGGGCTCCGGGACGGACACGGCCAGGGGCACGGGCATCGGCACGGGCGGCACGACGGCGGACGGGGTCGTCGGCAGCGACGCCCGCACGAGGTAGCCGCCGCGGGCCTTCGGGCCGATCTCGATGGATCCGCCCACCGCCGCCACGCGCTCGCGCATGCCGCGCTGGCCGAGGCCGCCGGGGCCGTTGCGCACCGGCCCGGCGGCCGCGGAGGCGGCGGCTCCCGCGGGTCCGCCGTCGCTCGCCTCCACCTCGACGCGGTCGTGGAGGTACCGCACGCGGAGGTCGACGCGGGCGCCCGTGCCGGCGTGCTTCCGCGCGTTGGTGAGCGACTCCTGCGCGACCCGGTAGACGATGAGGTCGACGGTGGGCGTGAGCGGGCGCGGCGTGCCGATGACGTCGTACGTCACCCGGAGCCCGGCGCCGCACGCCTCCGCCACGAGCTCGGGCAGCTGGTCGACGCCGCGGGTGGACGCCGTGCGGGTCGGGTCGCCGTCGGCGCCGTCGGCGGATGCCGTGCCGTCCTCCTCCTGGCGGAGCGCGACGAGCATCCGGTGCAGCTCCTCGATGGCGCTGCGCGCGTTGTCCTCCACGATGCCGAGCGAGGTCGCGGCCTTCTCGGCGTCGCGCGCGAGGACCCGGCGCGCGGCGCCCGCGTGCACGCCCATCACCGAGACGTGGTGCGCGACGACGTCGTGCAGCTCCCGCGCGATGCGCACCCGCTCGATCGTGACCGCCTGCTCCGCCACCCGCTCGCGCTCGGTCGCCAGCTCGGCCGTGCGCGTCTCGAGCGCGCAGCGGTCGCGGGCCGAAGCCCACGCACGGTCGCCGAAGTACCAGGCGCCGCCGAAGTAGAGGAGGTTCGTGACGATGGAGACGAGGCCGGCGGCGACGGGGGCGGGGATCCACGCGTCGGCGGGCGCGTTCTCGAACGTCGACCCCGCGAGCGAGTAGAACCCCGAGGCCTGCAGCAGCGAGCTGAAGAGCCACGCGAACATGCCGACGACGATGACGCCGCGCACGATGTTCGCCCGCAGACGGTTCCGCCCCCACGCGCCGAGGGAGTACATGGCGATGAACATGGCGATGTTCGAGAACAGCACCTCGGGCACGAACTGGTACGCGCCGACGACGAAGGTGGCGCCGAGCACGAGGGTCACGGCCTCGGGCTGCAGGCGCCGGAGCGCCAGAGGAGCGGTCATCAGCAGGATCCACGCGGCGATGACCCACATCGGCGGCCGGGTCGGGTACATGCCGAGCGCGTAGTAGAGAGTGCAGCTCCCCGTCGTGAGCACCAGCATCACGAGCGCGAGCAGCAGGTCGAACCGCAGGCCGGCGCGGTCGGGCCGCGGGCGCACCCAGAACCGGTCGACGCTGTCGGGGGCGGATGCGGCGCTCATCCGGCCACGCTATCGACGCGGGCGCGCGCGCCGCATCCGCCGGATGACGGAAAGCCGCCGAGGACGGCTGTCGATGACGCCCGCCGGTGACGGCCGCCTGTGGCCGGACATCGAGATAGGCCGCAACGGTCAACCGGTGACAGACTGGCGGGACGGGCGCATCCGCCCGGCCGCCTCTCCCGCACCGTCGCGGATCCTCCTCCGTGCGCCGCCCGCTCGCACGCGAGGCGCCCGACCTCCCGTCCCGCGCCCGCGTCGCCCGCTGCCGTGCGCGCTGACCGGATCCGCTCGCACCACCGCCGACGCCCGCGCCGGCACGAAAGGACCCCATGTCCGACACCACCGCATCCGCCCGCCCGGCGGCAGGGAACACCGGCCCGTCCGGAGCGCCCGGCTCCGGCCGCTCCGCCGCCCCCGTCGTCTCCCGCCGCGCCTGGCAGGCGCTCATCGTGCTGCTCGCCGGCATGTTCATCGCGCTGCTCGACACGACCATCGTGAACGTGGCGCTGCCGACCATCCGCACGAGCCTCGACGCCTCCGAGTCGACGCTGAGCTGGATCATCTCCGGCTACGCGCTCGCGTTCGGCCTCGCGCTGATCCCCGCGGGCCGCCTCGGCGACCGCTACGGGCACAAGTGGGTGTTCGTGACCGGCATCGCGCTCTTCACGCTCGCCAGCCTCGCGTGCGGTGTGGCTCAGGACGACCTCCAGCTCGTGATCGCGCGCGTGGTGCAGGGGCTCGCCGGCGGCCTGTTCGTGCCCGCGGTGACCGCCTTCATCCAGCTGCTGTTCCCGCCGCAGGCGCGCGGCAAGGCGTTCGCCATCATGGGCGCCGTCATCGGCGTCTCGTCCGCGCTCGGCCCGATCGTGGGCGGCCTCATCATCCAGGCCGCTGGGGAGGAGTCGGGCTGGCGCCTGGTCTTCTTCGTCAACCTGCCCGTCGGCCTCGCCACCGTGATCGCCGCGATCTTCCTGCTCCCGAGCCGCCGGGTGGCCGAGGAGGTCGCGGGCGACGTGCGCGCGCAGTCCGGCCAGCAGGCCGGTCGCGGAGCCGGCGCCCCGGCGCAGGCGAAGCCCGCCGCGTCGGGCGTGGACCTCGTCGGCATCCTGCTCGTGAGCGCCGGCCTCGTGGCCCTGCTCGTGCCGCTCATCGACGGCCAGGACCAGGGCTGGCCGCTCTGGACGTACCTCTCCCTCGCCGGCGGCGTCGTGCTCCTCGCGCTCTTCGGCGCGTGGGAGGTCCTGCAGACGAAGCGCTCGAAGGGCGTCCTCGTCCCGCCGCACCTGTTCACGCACCCCGCCTTCACGGGCGGCGTCATCCTCGCGATGGTCTACTTCGCGGCCTTCACGAGCATCTTCTTCACCATCTCGATCCTGTGGCAGTCGGGCCTCGGCAACTCCGCTCTCGAGTCCGGCCTCGTCTCGATCCCGTTCGCCATCGGCAGCATCGTCGGCTCCTCGCAGAGCAACCGGCTCACGAACCGCCTCGGCCGCACTGTGCTCGTGATCGGCACCGCCCTCGTGAGCGTCGGCCTGATCTGGCTCTGGCTCGTGCTGCTGAACACGGCCGCGGCCGACCTGAACAGCTGGATGCTCCTCGTCCCGCTGCTGCTCGCGGGCATCGGCAACGGCCTCTTCATCGCCCCGAACGCGCAGTTCATCGTCGCGACGGTCGACCCCGCCGAGGCGGGCGCGGCCTCCGGCGTGATCGGCACCGTGCAGCGCGTCGGCTCGGCGGTCGGCATCGCGGTGATCGGCAGCGTGCTCTTCGCGGGCGTGGCCGGCGCCGGGATCCGCGGGCCGCAGATGGTGCCGCAGGCGTTCACCGACGCGTCCGCGTCGGCCATGGGCGTCAGCGCGATCTTCGCGGTCGTCGCCTTCGCGCTCGTGTTCGCCCTGCCGCGGAGGGTGTCGCGCGGGCACTGACCCGCGGCGCTCCGCCCCTGCCCTCTCGCCGATCCGGATCCGTCCGGGTCGGCGAGAGCCGTTTCCGCGGGTGCGTTCCTCTTCTCCTAGGCGGCGCGGCGGATCCGCCCCCGCAGCCGACCGAGCGCGTCCTCCGCGCCGCGGAGCACGGAGATGTGGCCGTCGCCCGGGCGGACCACGAGCTCCGCGCCCGGCACCCGGTCGGCGAGCCACCGCGCGTGGGCGACCGGCGCGATCCGGTCGGCGGCGCCGTGCAGCAGGATCGCCGGCGCGGTCACGGCCGCGAGGTCGACGCCCCAGGCGGCGACGAGCGCGAGGTCGTCGTCGACCATGCCGCCGGGTCCCGCGTCCAGGCCGTGCGAGGCGACCCCGTTCAACCACGCCCAGTCGGTCTCGAGCGCGCGGAGGTCGCCGTCGGTGAACATCGCCGGGTCGAACTCGGATGCGGCGAGCTCCGCCTCGAGCGCCTCCGCTCCGGACAGCGCGGCTCGCAGCTCGCGCTCGCCGCCCGCGTGCATCCCGTCGAACCAGTCGAGGCCCTCCGCCTCCACGGGCGCGAGGGCCGCGCCGCACAGGGCGCCGAGCACGCGGTCGCCGAGCGATGCTGCCGCGGCCAGCGCGACGACGGCGCCGCTCGAGTGCCCGAGCACGGCGAAGCGCCCGACGCCGAGCGCGTCCGCGACGGCCAGGTCGTCGGCCGCGGTGGTCGCGACGGTGCGGCCCGGGTGCCGCGTGGATCCGCCGTACCCCGGCCGGTCGAAGGAGATCCAGCGGATGCCGCGGCCTGCGGCGGACTCGACGAGCGGCGCGGGCGGCGGACCGACGTTCGGCGTGCCGTGGTGGTACACGACGACGAGGTCGGCGTCCTCGCCGGATCCCGTGTCGTAGCAGTGCAGCGTGCGGCCGTCGGGGAGCCGCAGGTCGGTCTCGGTGAGCATGGGGCGAGCGTAGGCGCGCGGTCGGCGGGCGACCAGGCCCGGTCGTCCGCCGGCTCGCGGGGGTCGGACGGCTCGCGGTGACGCGGGTGGGCTCGCGGTGGCCGGGCGGCCCGCCCGGTCGTCCGCCGCGCGCGGTGACAGGATCGGGAGATGGAGCCCGACGAGCGCCCGGACCCGCACGGCCGGAGCCGACGGGCCGAGCGCGCCGAGCTGGCGGACCTGCGGCGCCGGGCGTACGGGCCGGGCAGCGACGCGGATCCGGCCGACCTCGACCGGCTGCGCGAGCTCGAGGGGCGTGCCGGGGACGCGGCCGTCGCGCGCCCCGCGGAGGCGGCGACGCCCGCATCCGATCGCGGGGCCGACGCCGGCGCCGCCGAGCGGGAGCGCACCGCCGCCGACGCCGGGCGGCGAGGAGGTGCCGACGCGGCTGCCGACCCGGATGCGGACGACGACCTCGCCGAGGGCGCCGCCGTGGACGATGCCGACCTCCCCGACCGCGACGCCCCGGCCCCGCACCGCCCGCGCGCCTCCCGCCGCCTCGCGATCCTCTGGGCCGCCTCCGTCGTCGCGGCCGTCGCCCTCACCGCGGTCGTCGTCGCGACGCTGACGGCTCCGGCCGGGCGCGAGGTCGCCGTGGTGCGCTTCGACCCCGACCAGGAGCTGCCCGTCTACATGCGCGACTACTTCGGCGGCGCGGAGACGGGATCCGCCCGCTTCCACGGCCTCACGCTCGTGCGGCTCGAGGGCGACCGCTCCGCCTACCCGCAGGTCCGTGGCGAGTGCCTCTCGGTGCAGCCGTCGCGCGCCGCGTTCGGCTCGACGGAGGGCGGCGGATGCGCGGCGGGCGCGTTCGGCGCGTCCGTGCGGTTCCTGGTGAACGTCGGCGCGCCCGAGGAGCTGCGCGACGAGTACCCGGTGGGCACCGCCCTGCTCTTCGACCTGCGCGGCGACGCCGTGCACGTGCGCGCCGACGACTCGGCCCGGCTCCCGTCGCCGTCGCCCACGCCGCGCTAGGCGTCCGCAGTCACCGCGATCACCGCGGGCCGGGCAACGCCGAGCCCCCGGATCAGCTCGGGGTCGACCTCAGCAGCCGGCTCACGGCGATCATCGCGCCGCCGACCACCGCCGGGATGCCGCCGCCGGGGTGCACCGACGCGCCGACCCGCCACAGCCAGGGCCGCCAGGGGTCGTTGTACGCGGGGCGGTGGAACGGCCCGCTCAGCCACGGCGGACGCGCGGCCCCGTAGAGCGCACCGTGCGGCTCGCCGCCCTCGCCGTAGTAGCGCGGATCGAGCACCGTCTGCTCGTCGAGGAGGTCGGTGAGGGGCCCGTCGAGCCCCATCGCCGCGGAGACCCGGTCGACCTCGCGCCGCACGAATGGGTGGTCGGCCGTGTAGCGACCGCCGTCGGCGGGTGCGGTGAGCAGGATGCCCGCGGTGCCGTGCGGGTTCGGGTATACGTCGCCGGCGCGGTACTGGTTGACGAACACCATGGTGTCGGCCGGCTCGTCGCCCGCCTCGAGGCTGCGGTGCAGGGCGGCGGGCTTCGTCGGCAGCACCACGCTGTGCGTGGCGATCCCCGCCGGCAGCTCCTCCGTGAGCACGCCGTACAGCGCGACGCCCGAGCACGAGAGGATGCGGGGGCGCAGGCGCGGGAGGGCCGGGACCCGCGACGGGCCCATCAGCGCGGCCAGCCGGTCCGCGTCCAGGGCGCTCACGACGAGGTCGGCGGAGTACCGCCCGGAGGCGGTGGTGACCGACCCGCGCTCGATGCGCGTGACGGCCTCGCCGGTCCGCACCTCGACCCCGGCCGCCTCGGCCAGCCGCCCCAGCGCGAGCACGATCTCGAACACGCCGCCGCGCGGCACCCAGGCGCCGGTCTCCGCCATGATCGCCGGCATGCTCGCGTAGAGGGCCGGCGTGCGCGCGGGCGAGACGCCGGCGTTGAGGGTGTGGATCGCGATGATCTCGCGCAGCCCGTCGGGCAGCCACGTGAGGCTGTCGAGGTAGGCCCGCGTCGTGAGGCGCGAGCCGTACACGGACAGCAGCCGGCGCACCGCGGGGAGGGCGGCCCGGTCGGTGGGGTCGGCGAGCAGGAGCGCGGTCACGTCGTCGGCGAGGGGCGCGTGGATGTCGGAGAACCGTCGCCAGGCGGGGTACCAGGGGTGGTCGGGCGCCACCGGCAGCGAGGTCTCCTCGCCGTCGAAGTAGTAGCGGCCGACCTCGGGCATCCGCACCAGGTCGAGCCCGCCGACGTCGCTCATGCGCTCGGACGCGCGCCCGCCGTCGCCGAGCCGCCGCAGCAGCTCGTCCCACACCGCCGGGAACGTCACCAGCGACGGCCCGGTGTCGATGCGGTCCTCGCCCAGCTGGATCCGACGGCTCTTGCCGCCGAGCTCCTCGGACGCCTCCAGCAGGGTGACGCGGTGGCCCGCGTGCGCGAGCAGCGCGGCGGCGGTCAGCCCGCCCATCCCGCCCCCGACCACGACGATGCGGCTCATGGATACCCTCCGAACACGATCGCGACCATGAGCAGGACCCCGGCCAGCGTCCCCGCGATGTACGGGAACGCGACGGACAGGCGGTACAGGCGATGGCCGGTCGCCGGCGTCGGGTCGCGCAGCAGCGACACCACGAGGATGCCGGCGATCAGCAGGTCGACGGCCGCCACGGGCACGCTCACGACGGCGAACAGCGCGGCGGAGGCGATCCACCACGCGCCGCTCCACAGGGCCGTCCCGCGCGGGCCGAGTCGCACCGCGGTGGTCGTGATGCCCGCCTCGCGGTCCTCCCCGATGTCCTGCACCGCGTCGAACGCGTGCTTGGCGACGCTCCACGCCATCAGCCCGAGGGCGGCGGGCCAGACCGGCGCCACCTCGAGGGCCGCCGGCACGATCACGAGCGGCAGCGCGTAGGCCGCGTTGCTCAGCGAGTCGAGGAAGGGGCGGGCCTTGAAGCGCAGCGGGGGCGCCGAGTAGAAGACGAACACGCCCGCGTAGAGCAGGATCGCCGCGTTCGCGAGCGGGGGCAGCACCAGGAGGAAGTACACGAGGAACGGGACGTTGAGGGCGGCGACGCCCCACGCGATGAGCCGGACCTCGGAGGGCAGGATCCGGGCGCCCTCGAGGGAGCCCTTGCGCGGGTTGGTCGCGTCCGTGTCCTGGTCGTAGACGTCGTTGACGCCGTAGATGAGGAGGTTGAACGGCAGGGTGAGCCAGAGGATGAGCGGCAGGGCCCGCAGGTCGAACAGCGCGCCGGTGAGCCACACGGCCACGAGGCCGGATCCGATGGTGTTGATCCAGAGCACCGGTCGCGAGATGAGCACCAGACGGCGCACGGCCAGGGCGACCTCGGAGGGTGCGGTGCGCGGCATGCGCTCACTGCCATCGGTCACTCGCACGAGCGTACGCGGTGGACGAGAGCGTCGGCCTTACGGCTTCCGGGCCCAGACTGTCCGGATGCGCATGATGCTGCTCACCGCCGGCACCCGAGGCGACGTGGAGCCCTTCGCGGCCCTCGCCCGACACGCCGCATCCCGCGGCCACGAGGTGCGGCTGGCCCTGCCCGACGACGCGGTCGCGCCCGAGGGCGTGGACTGCGTGCGCCTCGGCCTGGACGTGCAGCGGGTGCTTACCCCGGCGAGCCGCACCCCCTGGGCCATCGCGCACCACCTGCGCACGGAGGTGCGCCCCGCGATGCGGCGCACGATCGTCGCCGCGGTCCGCGAGACGGTCGCCTACGCGCCCGACGTGGTGGTGCACCACCCCCTGATCCTCAGCGCGCCGATGGTGGCGGATGCGCTCGGCGTGCCGCGCGTTGTCGTGGAGTTCGCGCCGGTCGCCACGGCCAGCGACCGCTTCCCCGCCGCCGGCGGTCCCACGGCCACCCGCGACCTCGGTGCGCGCAACCGGTCTACCTACGCGGTGCCCCGCGCCCTCGCGCGCCTCTTCGACGGCGACATCGCGCGCGCCGCGGCCGAGCTGCCGGGCGGTCGTCGCCCCGCCGGGCGCTCGCCGTCGCGCGCGACGCTGATGGCCGCGAGCCCCGCGCTGCTGCCCCGGCCCGACGACTGGCCGGAGCGCGTGCACCAGACCGGGGCCTGGTACGACGAGTCGCCGGCGGCGTCGCTCGACCCGGTCGTCGCGGAGTTCCTCGCCGCCGGGCCCGTCGTCGTCGCCTCGTTCGGCTCCATGGCGAAGGGGCAGGCGTCCGCCCGCGGGCGCGCGATCGTCACGGCCGCCCGCGCCCACGGCCTGCGGGTGCTGGTCCTCACCGGCTGGGGCGGGCTCGCGCTGCCGGAGGAGTGCGCCGGACCCGACGTGCTGGTCGTGCGGTCGGCGCCGTTCGACCGGGTGCTGCCGGGCGCGGCGCTCGTCGTGCACCACGGCGGGGCCGGCACCTCCCACGCCGTCGCCCGTGCCGGCGTGCCCGCCGTCGTCGTGCCCTTCATGGCCGACCAGCCGTTCTGGGGCGCCCTGCTGCACCGCCGCGGAGTGGCCGCCGCCCCGATCCCGCTGCGCCGCCTGTCGGTCGACGCCCTCGTGCCCGCGATGGGCGAGGCCCTCTCCCGGCGGGAGCGGGCGGCCGAGGTGGGTGGGCTCATGCGGCGGGACCGCGGCGTGCATCAGGCGCTCGAGGTGCTCGAGTCCCTCTGATGCGCGCCCGGCGCCGGGCCCTCCCCGCGCGGTCGGCGCCGGTGGGCGTCGGTCAGCCGAGGATCGCGCGCATCCTCTCGTAGAACGGGGCGGGGTCGCCGGCCAGCGAGTCCTTCACCATGCGGCTCCAGTCGTCGACGACCACCTCGACGGATCCGGCGACCAGCCCGTCGAGCGACGCCCGCGGCACGTCCCGCGGGGCGATCATCGGGCCGTCGTAGCCGGCCATGATGTCGGTGTCGGCCGCCCCGAGGTGCACGCCCTGCACGAACGTGCCCTGCCCGGCGAGCTCCAGCCGCACCGCGTTGGTCATGTTCCACTCGGCCGCCTTCGCCGCCGCGTAGCCGCCGTTGCCCGCGGTCGAGAACCACGACAGCGCCGACAGGATGTTGACGAACGCGCCGCCGCCGTTCGCGGCGAGCACGGGCGCGAAGGCGCGGATCACGCCGAGGGTGCCGTAGAAGTGGGTGTCCATCTCGCGGCGGATCTCCGCCATGTCGCCCGTGACGAGCGTCGCGCCCGTGGAGATGCCCGCGTTGTTGACGACGAGCGTCACGTCGGATGCGGCCTCGGCGGCGGCGGTCACCGACGCGGGGTCGGCGAGGTCGAGGCGCAGCACCTCGACGCCGGGGATGTCGATCGCCTCGGGTCGGCGCGCGGTCGCGTAGACCTTGCGGGCGCCGCGCTCGAGGAGCTCCTCGACGAAGGTGCGGCCGATGCCGCGGTTGGCGCCGGTGACGAGGGCGACCTGATCCTGGATGTCCATGCGTGCTCTTCCTCCTGCCGCCCGCGTCGTTCGCGGAGTGCGGCGCGGCCTACGCTAGGAGTTGACGTCGACGTGAAGGGCAAGTCCGCCCGCGAGATCGACGTCTCCGACGGATCACGAGGGAAGAGGGCGGCATGCTGCGGATCGGCGACGTGGCGGGACGCGCGGGCGTGAGCACCCGGGCGCTCCGGTACTACGAGGAGCAGGGCCTGCTGCCGGCCGAGCGCACCAGGAGCGGCCAGCGCGTCTACCCGGAGGCCGCGATCGAGCGCGTGCAGCTCATCCAGCAGCTGTTCGCCGCGGGCCTCCCGAGCCGCACGATCCGCCAGCTGCTGCCGAGCGTCGACAGCGGCGTCGCGGCGCCCGAGTCGCTGGCGCTCCTCCGCTCCGAGCGCGACCGGATCACCGCGGCCATCGCCGAGCTCGAGCGCGCCCGCGAGGAGCTGACCCGCGTCATCGACATCTGCCTGCACCCGACGCCCGAGCACTGCCCGGCGCTCCGCGAGGGCGGGGCGGCCCACGCGGAGGTCGTCGCGGCCTGACGGAGGTGGGGCCATCCCGGCCGAGGGTGATGGCAGAACGCTCGCCAGGCGTCCACCGGCGAGGGGACCCCGTCCCCGGTTCTGCTCCGCTGCCGTGTGCGGCGAGGCGGGCAGCAGTCAGCTGACTCGCCGCGATCGAGGTGCTCGTAGCGGAGGCGACGACGACCGAGGCGGAGATGATCGACGCCGTGACGTCGTCGTCTCGGTTGGATGAGGAGCGGAGGGGCAGCGTGGTATCCGCGTCCGGCGCCCATCCACCTGAGGTGGACACCATCCCCACACGCGTTGACGATGGATGAAGGAGGTACCGCCATGACGATGGCGCAGAGGAACCCGAGCCCGAGCGCACTCGAGAAGCGCATCCAGGCCGGTGAGACCGACCCCATCAGCGACGCAGAACGGGCATCGGCCGCCCGGATCCGGATCATGGTCGACAAGAAGCGCGGCCGGAAGACCGAGGGCTGGATCAAGAAGCTGGCCACGAGCGCGTAGCTCGCGATCGACACGAGAGGGACCCCGCCGCACGGCGGGGTCCCTCTCGTCGTGGCGGACGCGCTGGCCGGAACGTCGCATGCGACGGTTCGGGACCGATGGCGCCCCTACGGCCGCTCGTCCACCACGCCCACGAACCGGCTGCCGATCCCGTCGACCTCGCGGCGGGCGAGGCCGAGCGCCGGCTCGGGGAGCTCGTCGGGGGAGTGCCGCTCGCAGGAGAGGTAGGAGAAGTCCGGCCACCACTTCTTCGGGCGCACGGCCTCCGTGAAGCCGCAGACCTCGCACGTCAGCTGGACCCAGACGGGCCGCTTGCCGGTCGCGTTGGCGCGGGACTGCGCGAGCCAGGCGGGCGGATCCTGGTCCATCGCGGCGATCTCGGACTCCGGGACGCGCCCCGGGATGCCGTGGCGCGTGGCCATCTCCAGCGGGATGCCCAGCCGCAGCGCGGCCTCTCGTCTCGTGATCATGTCGGTCCAGGGTACGCGGCGGCGCTCGTCGGCTGAGCATCGGCCGAACTGGATTGCGCACAACCTAGTTCCGTGGCAGGGTCGAGCCATGACCGATCGCGAGCCCTGCGCCCCCGCCGACGAGACAGCGCCGCCCGCGCGCATCGCCGACGAGCTGGTCTGCTTCTCGCTCTACACGGCGTCGCGCTCCACGACGCAGGCCTACCGCGCGCTCCTCGCACCGTGGGGCCTCACCTACCCGCAGTACCTGGTGCTGGTGCTGCTCTGGTCCGGCGACGACCGCACGGTCACCGAGCTCGGGCAGCAGCTCGACCTCGACTCCGGCACGCTGTCGCCGCTGCTCGCGCGGATGGAGGAGGCCGGGTTCATCGCCCGCCGCCGGATCTCCGCCGACCAGCGCGTCGTCACCGTCTCGCTCGCGGATCGCGGCCGCACCGTGCGGGCCGAGCTCGCGCACGTGCCCGCGGCGATCATCCGCGGCATGGGCCTCGACCTCGACCGCGCTCGGCAGCTGCTGGCCACCCTGCACCTGCTGACCGCGGGCATGCAGGACGCCACGGCCGAGGCGCTCGCGCACCCCGCGACACGGCCGGCCGAGGCCTCGGCGCGCACCCGCACCCCCTGATCCGCACCACCATCCCCACCCCCGGCCGCCACGAGCGACCACGAACGGAAGGAACCGACATGGACGCCCTCTACACCGCGGAGGCACTCGCCACGGGAGCCGGCCGCGACGGCCGCGTCGCCGTCAGCGACAGCGACCTCGCGCTCGACCTCTCCATCCCCAAGGCCATGGGCGGATCCGGCGAGGGCGCGAACCCCGAGCAGCTCTTCGCCGCCGGCTACGCCGCGTGCTTCCACTCCGCGCTGCAGGGCGTCGCCCGCGCGCGCAAGGTGAAGATCGCCGACTCGAGCGTCGGCAGCCGCGTGAGCATCGGATCCAACGGCCAGGGCGGCTACATGCTCGCCGTGCACCTCGAGGTCGTCATCCCCGGGGTCGAGCACGACCTCGCGCAGGAGCTCGCCGACCAGGCCCACCAGGTCTGCCCCTACTCGAACGCGACCCGCGGCAACATCGAGGTCGTCGTCACCGTCTCGGACGACTGATGGCCGCCCTCACCCGCGCGCACCGCACGTCCGTGCCGCGCACCGTCGCCCGCGTGGTGCTCGGCTCGTTCCTCGCGTTCGCCGGCGTCTCGCACCTCACCGTCGCGCGCGAGGAGTTCCGCGCGCAGGTCCCGAAGTCGCTGCCGGTGCCCGAGGACGTGACCGTCATCGGATCCGGCGTCGCCGAGATCACGCTCGGCTCGGCCCTGCTGTTCGCGCGCTCGCGCCGCGGCCTCGCGGGCTGGGCGGCCGCCGCGTTCTTCACGGCGATCTTCCCGGGCAACATCGCGCAGTACGTCCACAAGCGCGACGCCTTCGGCCTCGACACCGACGCCAAGCGCTTCCGCCGCCTGTTCTTCCAGCCGGTGCTCATCGCGGTGGCGCTCTGGTCGACGGGGGTGCTGAAGAAGCGCTGACCCGCGGCACGCACGACGACGGCCGCCGGATCCCGTATGGGACCGGTGGCCGTCGGTCGTGACGTGGCCGCCCGCGCGTCGTGAGCGTGCCCGTCCCTCGGCCCGGAGGTGCGCGGGGCCGCCGCGACCTGCCAGGCTGTCGGCATGGCGGACGACCGGGACGAGGGCCTGGCCTCGTCGATCATGCGCGACCAGTACCTCTACCTCGTGATCACGGGGGTCGTCGCGATCGTCTACGGCACCCTGCATCCGGAGCAGCGCGTGCTCGGCTACGTCGCCGGCGGGCTGTTCATCGTGGTCGGCGGCATCCTGCTCCGCTGGTCGCTGCGGCGGAAGCGGGAGCGCGGCGGGCGATAGGCGGGACCGGTGGTCGCGGTCCTTGACCGGGTTCGCGGGCCTTGACCGGCCTCGCCGTGCACGGGACGCTGATCGCATCGACGCCGACCGTCTCGAAGAGGAGACCGCCATGCCCATGATCTTCGTCAACCTGCCCGTCACCGACCTGCCGCGCGCGATCGCCTTCTACGAGGCGGTCGGCTGCACCGTGAACCCCGACTTCACCGACGAGCAGGCCGCGTGCCTCGTCGTGGAGGCCGACCGCAGCGCCTTCATGCTGCTCACGCGCGACTTCTTCCAGTCGTTCCTCGACCTGCCCGTGGGCGACCCGTCCACGAGCGCCGCGGCCATCACCGCCGTCATGCTCGACAGCCGCGCCGACGTCGACGCACGCGCGACCGCGGGCCTCGCCGCCGGCGGATCCGAGGCCAGGCCTCCCGTCGACCTCGGCTTCATGTACCAGCGGCAGCTGCGCGACCCGGACGGGAACGTGATCGAGCTCGGGCACATGGATCCGATCCCGGCGGGCGGCGTGCCGGAGGGGGCCGACGCCCGCTAGCGTGCGGTCATGGCCTCGACCCCCGCCCTGCACCGCACGCCCACCGGCGCCCTCGTCGTCTGGGGCGCGACGGTCGGGGCCGGGGTGGCCCTCGTCCTGCCGATCCTCATGGCCATGGGCATCGCGATCCGCGTGACCGCGCTCGGCACCGAGCCCGAGGGCGGCCTCTGGTTCGTGGCCGTCATCGCGATCGAGGCGCTCGTCGCGGCCGTCGCGTACGCGGTGCTCGGCACCCTCACCGGGCTGCTCGCCGCTGCTGCGCACGCGCTCGGCCTGCGCCGCGGGATCCGGGTCGCCGTCGGCGGCGCGACCGCCGTCGCGGGCGTGGTGATCGCGACGACGACCGCGGTCCTCGTGACGCTCGTCTTCGGACTCGGCCCGCTCGAGGCCGCGGGCGCCGGGATCCTGGCCGGCGCCATCGCCGCAGGCGCCACGTGCGCGGTCTGCCTGCGGCGACGGACCCGCGAACGCCGGACGTCCGACGCCGCGGTGCCGCTGGCGGAGCGCGCCCCGCTCTGACGCGGGGGAGCCGATCCGCGCCGCCGACGCCGCGCGCGAGCCCCCGCTAGCGCAGCATCCGCAGGAGCGCGCGGATGTCGTCCGCCAGCAGGTCCGGCTCCTCGTGCGGCGCGAAGTGGCCGCCGCGCGGCATGGTCGTGTGGCGGACGACGTCGTACGTGCGCTCGGCCCAGCTCCGCGGCGGGTGCACCAGGTCGTGCGGGAACACCGCGACCGCGGTCGGGACCCGCACGCGCTCCACCGGCGCGGTGCGTCCGGAGCCGTACGCGAAGTACGGGCGGAGCGAGGTGCCGATGGATCCCGTGAACCAGTAGAGCGACGCGAGCGTCAGCAGGTGGTCGTCGCTGAAGCGCGCGGACACGTCGCCGCCGCAGTCGCTCCAGGCGCGGTGCTTCTCGAGGATCCACGACAGCAGCCCCACGGGCGAGTCCTGCAGCGCAGGCGCGAGGGTCAGGGGACGCGTCTCCTGCTGGTGCTCGTAGCCGCCCTCGTCCGCCTCCCACGTGCGCATCTCCTGCACGTGCGCGCGCTCCTCGTCGGTGAGCGTCGCCTCGTCGAGGTCCGCGGGCGCGGCGACCGCCATCAGGTGGATCCCCGCCACCGCCTCCGGATGCGCCTCCGCCAGCCGCGACGTGATCCCCGCGCCGAGGTCGCCGCCGTGCGCCGCGTACCGCGCGAAGCCCAGCTCCTCCGTCATCAGCCGGTGCCAGAGCTCGTGCGTCGGCTCGTCCATCCGCGGCCGCGGCGGCGAGAACGGGAAGCCGGGGAGCGCCGGGACGATCACGGTGACCGCGTCGTCCGGGTCGCCGCCGGTGCGGGACGGCTGCGACAGGCGCTCCGCGAGCGGCACCAGCTCGAGCGCGGAGCTCGGCCAGCCGTTCGTGAGGATCACCGGGAGCCCGCCGGGCCGTTCCGCGTCGAAGCGCAGGTAGGAGAGGGGCGTGCCGTCGAGGTCGGCGGTCGCCCACGGCAGCGCCCGGATCTCCCGCTCGCGCGCCCGCCAGTCGAAGCCGTCGGCCCACACGCCGGCGAGGCGGCGCAGCAGGGCCTGGTCGGTGCCGGCCTCCCACGGCTCGACCGGCCAGGGGGTGATCCAGCGCGTGCGGCGGATCCGGTCGCGCAGGTCGTCGAGGTCGGCGTCGGTGACGTCGAGGGGGAGCGGGTGGGTCATCGTCGGTCCTCGGGTGCGGGGCGGGCGGTGCGTGGGGCCATCCTCCTCCGGGCCGGGCCGGGCCGGGCCGGGCCGAGCGGAACGGGTGCCCCGTCGCGCCGCCCCTACGCGTCAGCCCAGTCGGGCATGCTCAGCTCCACGACCAGCTCCATGCAGCGGAGGCGGGCGGGGGAGAGGTCGTAGGGCATCCGCGTGAGGGCCTGCGCCGCGGTCAGGGACCCGTGCCCCCGCGAGGGACCCGCGCCGGGCTCGTCCGCGCTGCCGTCGGAGCCGTCGGGATGCAGCCGCTCCCACTCGTCGAAGAGGGCGTCGTCGTCCTCGTGCTGGCCCGACTCGCGGATGGCCGCGTCCAGCGCGCGCTCGAACGCATGCCGCTCGGCGGCGACCTCCGCGACGCGCGGATCGTCCACCGCGACGGAGTCGTCGAGCGCCTCCTCGGCGGCGTCGACCCGGTCGGCCTGCGCGCGCAGCTCCGGATGGGTGGCGAGCGCGACGGCCCGCGAGGCGTGCACGGCGGCGCCCAGCGGGCCGAACATGCGCTCCATCACGAGCAGGGCGTCGAGGTCGGCCGGGCGGACGGATCCCGCGGGCAGGTCGTCGAGCCGCCGCGCGACGAAGTCGGAGAGGAGCCCGAGCCGGCTGCCGCGGGCGCGCATGCGCTGCACGGCGAGGCGCTGCCGCCCGATCTCCGCCTCGCGCTCCGCGAGCGAGGCATCCAGCCGCTCCAGCATCGCGTCGGTGTCGGGGCGCGCGTCCGCCTCCGCGTCGCCGGATCCCGCGCCGGCGTCCGTCGGCCCCGCGTCGAGGAACGCGTCGCGGATGTCGGCCAGGGCGATCCCGGCGTCGACGGTCCGCAGGATCCACAGCAGCCGCATCATGTCGTCGTGCCCGTAGCGCCGGCGGTCGTCGGCGCCGCGCTCGGGCTCCGGCAGCAGGCCGATGCGGTGGTAGTGGCGGATCGCCCGCGGGGTCGTGCCGGCGAACGCGGCGGCGTCGCCGATCTTGACCGAGCGGGGCGGGGTGGGGGACGGGTGCATGGACGGGCCTTCCTCGTCGTGGCGTGTGACCCCACTGGACCACATGACGCCGCGTCACCTGCAAGCCCGGCGGCCGCGGGCGACCGGCGTCCGGCGCGCTACGTCCGCCGCCGCCTCGCCATCACCGCGCGCTGCAGCAGCACGAACACCAGCAGGATCCCGCCCGTGATGATGGTCGTCGCCTCGGGCGGGATGCCGCCGTCACGCGTGATCAGCACGTTCATCAGGCCCAGCACGAGCGCGCCCACGACCGAGCCGAGCACGAAGCCGACTCCGCCCGTGAGGAGGGTGCCGCCGATCACGGTCGCGGCGATCGCGTCGAGCTCCCAGCCGATGCCGGTGATGTTCTGCGCGCTGCCGAGCCGGGCCGTGTAGATCACCGAGGCGAGGCCGGCGAGCGTGCCGCTGATCACGTAGACGGCGAGCTTCGTGCGGCGCACGGGCAGGCCCATGAGGGCGGCCGACTGCTCGGATCCGCCGGTCGCGTACACCGTGCGGCCGAGGCGCGTGCGGTGCAGCACGAAGAACGCGACCGCCACCACCACGAGCGCGACGAGCACGCCCGGCGTGGTCACCACGTCGTTGACCTTCGGCCCGTCGACCACCTTCATGTTCGTCGCGAGCGAGCGCAGGGGCGACTCGTCGTCCAGGCGCTCGGGCACCGTGCTGAGGATGGAGGCGAGGCCGCGGCCGAGGAACATCATGGCGAGCGTCGCGATGAAGGGCTGCACGTCGAAGAACTGGATGAGCACGCCCGAGACGACGCCGGAGGCCGTGCCGATGAGGATCATCAGCAACATCACGACCCACGGGTTCCACCCCGCGTTCGCGAGCAGCACCCCGGCCACGCTGCTGACGGCGACGATCGCGCCGACGGACAGGTCGATGCCGCCCGTGAGAATCACGAACGTGAGGCCCACGGCGAGCACGATGACGTGGGCGTTGTTGATCAGCAGGTTCGACAGCGTCGCGGCCTGCAGGATGCGGCCGTACGCGATCTCCCCGTAGGCCAGCATCGCGAGCAGGATCACCAGGGCGGCGACGGTCGGCAGCGAGTCGAGGCGGAGGCGCATGCGGCGCCGCGGCGGGCGGGGCGCCGCGCCGGGTCCCGGCGCGGGCGTCGGGGCGAGGGGCGGGCGGATCGTCGTGGCGCTCATGCGGGCACGGCCTCCTTCTCGGTCGGCACGGCGGGGGGCGTCGCGGTGCGGCGCCGGGTGAACAGCGCACGCACGCGCCGGGACTGCAGGAGGCAGAGCGCCACGATGACGATCGCCTTGAAGGCGGGCGTGGCCGAGGACGAGATGCCGAGGAACACGACCGTCTTGTCGAGGGTCGCGATGAGGAGCGCGCCGACGGCGGCTCCGAGCAGGTGGAACTTGCCGCCCGCGAGCGAGGTGCCGCCGATGACGACCGCGAGGATCGCGTCGAGCTCCAGCTGGTAGCCGGTGCGGGAGACGTCGACCGTCATGACGCTGGCGGTCGCGAAGATCCCGGCGACGCCCGCGAGCAGTCCGCTCGCGATGTACGCCGTGAACAGGAGCGCGCGCCGGTCGAGGCCCGCGAGGCGCGCGGCCTGCGGGTCCATGCCGATGGCCTCGATCATCAGGCCGAGCGCGCTCCGCCGCACGAGCACGGCGACGCCGATAGTGATCAGCACGGCCAGCAGGAACACGACCGGCAGCCCCACGATGTAGCCGTTCGCGACCCAGCGGAACGGCTCGTTGGCGGCGGCCGTGTTCTGCCCGGCCGTGATGACCTTCGCGAGGCCGCGGCCGGCGAGCATGATCACGAGCGTGCTGATGAACGGCTGCAGCCCCACGACGGAGACGAGCATGCCGTTGACCGCGCCGAGCACCCCGGCGATGAGGAGCGCGAGCCCCATGGCGCCGAGCGCGACGCCGAGCGAGTCGGATCCGGCGGCCTTGAGGAACTCCATCGAGACGGCGCCGGCGACCACCATGATCGAGCCGACGCTGAGGTCGATGCCGCCGGTGGCGATCACGAGGCACATGCCGACCGCGATCATCAGCACGGGCGCGGCGGCCCGGAGGATGTCGACGAGGTTCCCCACGAGGTTGCCCGTGTCGGGGTTCACCGAGAGGGCGAGGTAGCCCGGGTCCTTCGCGACGTTCACCGCCAGCAGCAGGATGATCGCGACCGATCCCCAGAACCAGGGCCGGTGCAGCAGGTCGGCGAGCGGGCGCGCCGCCGGGGTGGTCGTGCCGCTCATCGGCGGGCCTCCTGGGTGGTCGCGGGCGGGGCGCCGGCGGATGCGGGTGCGGCGGACGCCGAGGCGGCGCTCGCCGGAGGGGTCGCGGCGGGGTCGGGCACGGCGCCGAGGTCGACGTCGGAGACGCCCTCCTCCGCGATCGCCGCGACGATCGACTCGGCCGTCACGTCGGGCCCGGCCTCGAGCTCGGCGATCTTGCGGTGGTCCTTGAGCACGAGGATCCGGTCGCTGAGGCGCACCACCTCCTCGAGCTCCGAGGAGATGAACACGACGGCGACGCCCGTGTCGGCGAGGGCCGCCACCTGCTCCTGGATCTCGGCCTTGGCGCCCACGTCGATCCCGCGGGTCGGCTCGTCGAGGATCAGGAGCTCCGGCTCGGTCGCGAGCCACCGCCCGAGCAGGACCTTCTGCTGGTTGCCGCCCGACAGGTTCCGGATGGGCCGGTCGGGGTCGGCGGGCCGCACGTTGAGCTCGGTGAGGTACTTCGCGACGATCCGGTCCTTCTCCTTGCGCGGCAGGGGACGCGCCCAGCCGCGCTTCGCCTGCACGGCGAGCACGAGGTTCTCCCGCACGCTGAGGTCGCGGATGATCCCCTCGTCGCGCCGGTTCTCGCTCGAGAACGCGATGCGGTGCTTCAGCGCCTTCGCCGGGGAGGAGATGGCGACGGGTCGGCCGTCCATGGTCACGGATCCGGAGTCGGGCTTGTCGACGCCGTAGAGGAGGCGCGCGAGCTCGGTGCGGCCGGATCCGAGCAGCCCGGCGAGGCCCACGACCTCGCCGCGGCGGAGCTCGACGTCGGTCGCGTCGAGCGAGCCGCGCCGGCCGATCCCGGTGGCGCGGTACACGGGTTCGCCGTCGGCCACCTGCCGCGAGGCGCGCTCGCGGTCGAGGGAGCGGAGGGCCTGCAGGTCCTTGCCGATCATCAGGGCGATGAGGCCCGCGCGGTCGATGTCGCGCGTGAGGTGCTCGCCCACGAGCCTGCCGTTGCGCAGCACCGTGAGCCGGTCGCTGATCGCGAAGACCTGGTCGAGGAAGTGGGAGACGAAGAGGATGGCGACGCCCTCGTCGCGGAGGCGCCGCATCACGCGGAAGAGGCCCTCGACCTCGTCGGCGTCGAGGCTGGAGGTGGGCTCGTCGAGGATCAGCACCTTGGCGTCGATGACGGTCGCGCGGCTGATGGCGACGAGCTGCTGCAGCGCGAGGCTGAGCGCGGAGAGCGGGGTGCGCGGATCCAGGTGGGCGAGCCCCACGCGCGCCAGCACCGCGGAGGCCGCGGCGTGCGTGCCCTTCCAGTCGATGCCGAACCGGCCGCGCCGCTCGTAGCCGAGCATGACGTTCTCGCCGATGGTGAGGTTCCCGCAGAGGTTGACCTCCTGGTAGACCGTGGAGATCCCAGCGGCCTGCGCGTCGGCGGTGCCGGAGAGGCGCCGCTCGCTGCCGTCCACGACCACGCGGCCGGAGTCGATGCCGTAGACGCCCGTGAGCGCCTTGATCAGCGTCGACTTGCCGGCGCCGTTCTCGCCCATGAGCGTGTGGACCTCGCCGGGGAACAGGCGGAGGTCGACGGCGTCGAGCGCCTTGACGCCGGGGAAGGAGATGGTGATGCCCTGCATCTCGACGATCGGGCGGGGTGCCTGCATGGCGCGTGCTCCGTTCCTCCGCCGACGTCGTCGTCGGCGGGTGGGGCGGCGGGGCGGATGGTCCGCCCCGCCGCGGGTGTCCGTGCGGGCGGGCTAGAACTTCCGGTCGGGCAGCGCGGTGGCGGCCTTCTCGGGCGAGTCGAACACGTCGGACGGGACGACGATCGACGACTCGACGCTCTCGCCGTCGAGCAGCGCCTGCACGGCCTCGAGCGCGGTGCCGCCGAACAGCGGGTTGTACTCGGCGACGAAGCTGAGCTTGCCGTCGGTCAGCGCCTGCAGCGCGCCCTTCGTGCCGTCGATGGTCGCGATCTTCACGTCCTCGCCGGGCGTGAGGCCCGCCTCCTCGACGGCCTGGACGGCGCCGAGGCCCATCTCGTCGTTCTGCGCGAAGACCATCTGCACGTCGTTCGCGTTCGACTTGAGCACGGTCTCGAAGACGCTCTTCGCCTCCTCGGTGGACCAGTTGGCGGTCTGCGCGCCGACCTTCGTGAAGGAGCTCTCGGCGCCGATGACCTCGTCCCAGCCCTCGTTGCGCTCGTTCACGACGGAGACGCCGGCCGGGCCCTCGAGCGTGAAGTACTTGCCGCCCTCGGGCAGCGCGGTCTTCGCCCAGTCGGCGACCGACGAGCTCACGGCGATGTTGTCGGGCGCGATGCGGGTCGCGTAGAGCGAGTCGTCGTCGGGCTCGATGCCGCGGTCGATGAGGACCACGGGGATCTCGGCCTCCTTGGCGCGCTCGAGCGAGTCCTCCCAGCCGGATCCCTCGGTGGCCGAGAGCAGGATCACGTCGACGCCCTCGTCGACGAACGACGTGAACGCGTCGATCTGCGACTTCTGGTCGTTGTTGGTGGCGGGCGCGTACTTGAGGTCGAACCCGGCCTCCTTCGTGAAGGTGTCCTGGATGTCCTTCTCGTTGGCCTGGCGCCAGGCGCCCTCGGGGCCGACGGCGACGAAGCCGACGGTGGCGGTCTCGCCGCCGCTGTCGGCGGCGCCGCCCGCGGTGGACCCGGTGCCGGAGTTGCTGTTGCAGGCCGCGAGGCCGAGGGCGATGGCCCCGGCCGCGGCGATGGTGGCGATGCGCCTCTTCGTGGACATGTATCTCCTCCTTGAGATGTCGGGACGTCGGCGTCCCTCGCGGTCCTCGGGGACCGGTGGTGCTGCGGTGCGCGGGGTGCTGCCGCGTGATCGGGATGTTACCGGTAACAGTTTCGGCGGCGCAAGGGATCTGTCACCGGGAACATCCCCGTCACCGCGAGCGGGGTCGGAGCGGCGGAGCGGGCGGGTGCGGGAGCTCCGGCAGCGGGAACGCGTCCTCGTCCTCGTCGTCGCCCGGCGCCGCGATCAGCTCGACGATGGTGTCGACCGTGACGCCCGGCCCGTTGCTCAGCTCGCCGATCTTCTCCCGGTCCTTGAGCACCACGATCCGGTCGCTCACCCGCACGAGCTCCTCGAACGCGCTCGATATGAAGACGACCGCGACGCCGTCGAGCGCGAGCTGGGCGATGTGGGCCTGGATGTCGACCTTCGCGCGGATGTCGACGCCGCGGGTCGGCTCGTCGAGGATCAGCACGCGCGGGCGGATCGCGAGCCAGCGCGCGAGCAGCACCTTCTGCTGGTTGCCGCCGGAGAGCTGGCCGGCCGGGGTCGCGGGATCCGCGGGCGTGATCCCGAAGTGCTCGATGTGCCGCTCCACGAGGTCCTGGCGCTCGGCACGCGACAGCGGATGCGCCCAGCCGCGCAGCGCCTGGAGCGCGAGCACGATGTTCTCCCGCACGCTGAGCTCGCCGATGAGGCCCTCGGCGCCTCGGTCCTCCGCCGAGAGCGCGACGCGGTGCCGGAGCGCGTCGACCGGCCGGTCGATCACGACGTCGCGCCCGCCGAGCGTCACCACGCCGCCGTCGGCCCGGTCGGCGCCCGCGAGCAGGCGCGCGAGCTCGGTGCGGCCGGATCCGCGGAGGCCCGCGATGCCCACCACCTCGCCCGGGTGCAGCTCCAGGTCGACCGGCCGGAGCATCCCCTGCCGGGCGACGCCGGCGGCGCGGTAGAGCGGCGGTCCGATCGGATCGACCCGGTGCGCGCGCCGCTCCGAGCCGATGCGCTTGAGGTGCGCGACGTCCTGCCCGACCATGCGCGCGACGATGTCGGCCCGGTCGATCTCGTGGGTGAAGTGGTCGCCCTCCTTCACGCCGCCGCGCAGCACGGTCATCCGGTCGCTGAGGGCGAGCACCTGCTCGAGGAAGTGGGAGACGAAGAGGATGGCGACGCCCTGGTCCCGGAGGCCCCGGATCACGCGGAAGAGCCGCTCCACGTCGTCGGCGTCGAGGCTGGAGGTCGGCTCGTCGAGCACCAGCACGCGCGGCCGGTCGACCATGGCGCGCGCGATGGAGACGAGCTGGCGGCTGGCGGGGGAGAGGTCGCCGAGGCGCGCGCGGGGATCGAGGTCGGCGAGGCCGAGCTCCGCGAGCATCGCGGCGGCGCGCTGGTGGGTGGCGCGCCAGGAGATGCCGAGGCGGCGGCGCTCCTCGTGGCCGAGCATCACGTTCTCGCCCACGCTGAGGTTCTCCACGAGGTGCGACTCCTGGAACGCGGCCTGGATCCCGAGGGCGCGCGCGTCCGCCGGCCCGCCGAGGCGCACGGGCGCGCCGTCGACGCGGATCTCGCCCGCGTCGATCCGGTGCACGCCGAGCAGCGCCTTGATGAGCGTCGACTTCCCCGCGCCGTTCTCGCCGAGGAGCGCGTGCACCTCGCCGGGGTAGAGGTCGAGGTCGACGCCGTCGAGCGCGGTGCCGTTGGGGAACGTCACGGTGATGCCCGTCATGCGCACGACGGGGCCGGACGTGACGCCGGCGCGATCGGCGGCCCGCGCGGGGTCGGCCCGGGCGTCCGGCGCGGCACCCGCGCGCGCCTCCGCGGCGGCGACCGTCGGGCCGGTCGGGCGGATCGTCGTCGATCCCCGTGCGTGACGCACCTGGTGCTCCTCGGGTTCCGGGCCGTCGTGGCCGCGTGCCGGGCGGTGCCCGACTGGCTCGACTGTAGCGGCCGGCATCGGCGCGGGCGAGGGGCGTCGCGCGGCGGATGCGCCGGGGAGGTGGCGCCCGGGCGCGGGGCGGCGGCGCCGGATCCCCCGGGTGCCGGATTCAGTCGACGCGGCGGGCGGCGGCGCTGGAGTCGCGCACGACGAGCTCGGCCGGGATCCGGCTCGACCGCGGGATCTCGCGCCCCTCGATCGCCGCGATGAGCACGTCGACCACGAGCGCGCCGAGCGCCGGGAAGTCCTGCTTCACCGTGGTGAGCGGCGGGAGGAAGTGACGCGAGACCGGCAGGTCGTCGAAGCCGACGACGCTGAGGTCCTCCGGCACCCGGATCCCGCGGTCGTGCAGCCCGTGGATCACGCCGAGCGCCATCTCGTCGTTCGCCACGAAGACGGCCGTGTACTCCGGCACGGAGGCGAGCCCCTTCGCGAAGTCGTAGCCGAAGTCGCTCGACCAGTCGCCGATGACGATGGGCCGCTCGCGCATGCCCCACGCCCGGGTGCGCGCGTGGAAGGCGCGCTCGCGGGCGCGCGCGTCGAGCCAGTCGAGCGGGCCGGACACGTGCAGCACGTCGCGGTGGCCGAGGCTCGCGAGATGGTCGACCGCGAGGCGCGTGCCCGCGGACTGGTCGACCGAGACCGTGAGGAACGCCGGGTCCTTCTCCGCCTTCACCACGAGCGTCGGCAGGCCGGCGGTGATGGTGCGGAGCACGGCGACCGACGACGAGCGCGGGGCCACGACGCAGAGCGCGTCGATGCCCTGGCCCGTGAGGTGGCGCACGGCCTCCTCGGGCGTCGCGTCCTCGTCGTCGCGGAGCGCGAAGGACGCGACCGAGTAGCCGCCGTCGCGCGCCGACCGCTCGATGGCGCGCAGGATGCTCGACGGCCCGAACTCCACCGCGCTCTCGATGAGCACGCCGATCCGCAGCGCCCGCTGGGTGACGAGCTCGCGCGCCGCGCTGTTCGGCCGGAAGTCGAGCTCGGCCACGACCTCGAGCACGCGCTGCCGGGTCGACTCCTTCACCTGCGGGTGCCCGTTGAGCACGCGCGAGACGGTCATGTGCGAGACGCCCGCCCGCTCCGCGACCTCGCGGAGCCCGAGCCGCTCGCCGCCGCTCCTGACGCTCACCTGCACTCCATCCGGCATCCTCCGAGGCGGCGACGGACGTCGCGCCCGCCGGGTCGGGCCGGTCGGATCTCCTGTAGCTGGGCACACCCTACCGGGGCGGATGCGGGCGCCACCCGGGATCCGACCGTCGCCGATAGCGGATGCCGGCGCATCGGCGCAACCGCGACAGGGATGACGTCCCGCACAAGCTCCTGGGATCTCCTGGGAGACCCGTGAGGAGCCCCAGCGCTGGGGCGTCCGGACCGTGGACGACCCCTCCCGCATTTCCCTACCGTGGGAAACAAGTCGCTGCATCCGCAGCGGTCGGCGGGCGTCGGAGAGCCCCCGACGGAAACGACGAGAGGAAGCACAGATGGATCTCCTGACCCACGTGAACGCAGACGCTCAGCTCCGTTCCCACCTCGATGGAACCGGATCCGAGGTGCGCACGCCGATCATGGCGTCGCCCGCCACCGTGGCTGCCGTCCCGGCAGCCGCCGGAGCCGGGGCCGTCGCCGCGAAGGCCGCGGGCGCGGTCGTCGGCGGTGGTGCCGTGGTAGGCGCCGCGTACGCCGCATACCGGGCGGTGGTCCGATGAGCGTCGCGGAGATGTCCGCGACCCATCGACTGCTCGGTCTCGTCAACTCGGATGACGTCCGGGTCGACGGGGTGACCTCGCCCGTGATGGCGACACCGGCGGCATTCGCCGCCGGAGTCGTCGCCGGAGGCAAGGCCACGGCAGTGGTCGTCGGCGCCGCAGGCGTCGGCGCGGCCGTGGGCAACGCCGTCGGCGGCGGCTGAACGGGACCGACAGGGCGGTCGGGGGCATGATCCGCTCCCGACCGCCGCCCCGCCCGCCGTCCCCTCCCGAAAGGCCCACCCATGAGCATGGCGTCATCCCTCGGATCCGCCCTCGACCGCGCGTCGCGCTCCTCGATCGGCTTCGCCGAGCGCAGCAGCGCGGCGACCCAGATCCTCTCCTCGCTCGAGTACCTGGCGAGCGCCTCCGACCGACGTCGCGGCGGGCTCAACAACTGGGTCCACATGCAGCACCAGGTGCCGACGCGCTACGCCTGGGCTCGGCGCGTGCGCGCCCTCATCGCCCGCGAGCCCGTGTTCCGCGTCCTGCACATCGGCCGCATCGGCGCCTGCGCCGTGCTGGTCTCGCCGATCCGGAGCAACGCGGCCCGGGCGGCAGCCGACCTGTACCTGGTGGGCTCCACGGCGCTCCTCTACCCCATCCAGCTCAACGGCACGGACGGGTCGGACCAGGTGTCCTTCCTCGTCCACTCGGCCGCGGGGCTCGGCCGGCTCGGCGGCAGCGAGCGCACCCGACGTGCCGCGAGCGACTTCATCGGCGCGCAGACGGCGCTCAGCTACGTGGCCGGCGGCCTGACGAAGCTGCCCGGCAAGGACTGGCGCACCGGCACGGCCCTCACCAAGATCATGCGCACCGAGACCTACGGGGACGCGGCCGTCTACCGGCTGCTGCACACGCACCCCGACCTGGGGCGCGTGGGCTCCAAGCTGGCGCTGACGTGGGAGATCAGCTTCCCCCTCATGCTCCTCACCCGGCCGACGGCCCTCGTGGCGCTCTGCGGCGGCGTCGGGTTCCACCTGCTCAACGCGCGGTTCATGGGCCTGTGGCGCTTCCTCGTCACGTTCGTCGGCACCTACCCGGCGGTGTGGAAGCTGGTGCCGCGGTGAGCCCCGTGGGCTTCGGCGGCGCCACCCTGGCGCTCGGCGCGGTCTCCGCGGCGGCCGGCGTCGCGCACGGATGGGTGATGCAGCGTCGCGCGGGCCGCGGCTACGCGGGCTACCACCCGCAGAGCGTCGTCGCCCCGAGCGGCAACCTCATCGTCGACCACCACGCCGGCCTCGACCGGGACGACGTCGTCGTCCTGCTCGGAGGGCTGCTGTCCTCCGCGTCGACGGTCGCCGCGCTCGGCGACGCGATCCGCCGGGGGCACCCCGATCAGGGGGGAGCGGAGGCCGCACCGGGCGTGCTGCTGCACGACCGGGCCGGCTACGGATCGTCCCGCGTGCTCACCGCCCGGCCCTTCAGCCTGGCGGAGGCCGTCCAGGACCTCCACGCCGCCATCGCCGAGATGGTCCCGGCGCGCTCCAGGATCCACCTGGTCGGTCACTCGCTGGGCGGACTGCTCGCCTTCCGGTACGCGCGCTTCGCCCGGGACGCGGGCATCGACCGGGACCTCGGCTCCATCACCCTGCTCGACCCGACGCACCCGGGGGAGCTCGTGGCGAGCCGGGCCCAGTACCTGGGGGCGGAGGGCCTCGACCTGTCCATCGGCCTGGCCCCGGAGACCATGGCGCTGGGCGGCGGCCTGCTCCTCGTGCGCTCCGAGGCCATGGCCTACGCCGAGGGGAACCCGTACGCGGGACGCATGTGGGCGGACGCCACCAGCGTGGTCACCCTCCGTGCCGCGCGGCGCGAATGGCGCTTCCTGCATCCGATGATGCTCGACTGGACCGGCGGTCTCGGAGAGGTGGACTGCGCCGTCCACGTGATCGCCGCCGGCGAGACCGTGCGCACGATCCCGCGCCACGAGGAGCTCTACGAGGAGTACCTGGCGACCAGCGGCCGGAGCAGCTACAACGTGGTCGCCGGGGCGGACCACCAGACGCTGGTCGCCCAGCCCGCGGTCGTGGCCCGGCTGCACGACCTCCTGGTCGCCGGACGCGTCTGGAGCCCGGCATGACGCCGGCGGGCGCGCGGGGCGTCGTCCGCAGCGCGGTGGACCTCGGGATCACGGGCTTCTTCGCGGCGTGGTTCGTCGTGACCGTCCTCGCGCAGCACCCCGATCGCGCCTACGACCGGGTGCGGCGGCTCGACGCGGGCGTGGGGAACGCCGCGATCCCGAACTGGCGGTTCTTCGCCCCCAAGCCGGCGGTGGAGGACGTGCACTACCTGTACCGGCTCGCCGACGACGACCGCTCCCGGCACTCGGAGTGGCGGTCGATGCACACCATCAGCACCCGCCGCATGGGCCAGGCGCTCTGGTTCCCGGGCCGCCGCAAGGAGAAGGGGTTCTTCGACGTCGCCAACGTGATCATGACGGTGTCGCCCGACGGGCCGCCCGCCCTCGCCCGCAGCAGGCAGAGCGCCATGGAGTCCATCAACGACGCCGTGCGGGCCACCGCCCGTCCCGAGGACGGGATGGAGTGGTTCCAGGTGATGATGCTCCGCTACGCCGGCCACGACGCGTCGGCGAAGCCGGAGTACGACGTCGTCTTCGACTACGCCCGCTTCGACGAGGAGGGGGCCCCGTGACCGCCGGCTTCTCCGTGACGGCGGACGTGGGCGCCGAGGGGTACGACCGCGTGATGGACGCGCTGGCGCCGCCCGAGGTCACCGCGTCCGCGCTCGCGGACGTGCTGCGACCGGGCGACGCGGTGCTGGACGTCGGATGCGGCACCGGCCGCGCCACGCGGTCCATCGCCGAGCGGGTGGCGTCCGTGGTGGCGCTGGACCTGTCGGGCGACATGCTGGAGCGCTTCGCCGCTCGCGGCGTGCCCGGCAACGTCGAGCTGCGCGTCGGGGACGTCCGGGACGCCGACGCGGTGCCGGCCGCCTCGGTCGACCTGGTGGTCTGCCTGCTCGGCGGCCTCCAGTACGTGGCGGACCGCGATGTGCAGGCGCGCGTGCTCGAGAACGTGCGACGCTGGGTGCGTCCGGGAGGCCGCATCGCGGTGGAGCTCTTCGAGCGCTCCGCCTACGAGGCGCTGATGGGACGACACCGGGTGCCCCTGGTGCTCGACGGGGTCACCTGGTGGCTCGACATGGAGGTCACGCGCGACGGCGAGCTGTTCACCTGCGTGAGCGCCGTGCACCCCGAGGGCGCGCCGGGCTCCGCGTCCGGCTTCACCGAGGTGTTCCGTCCGACGGACGCCGACGAGGCGCTCGCGCTCCTGGCCGACGCGGGATTCGAGGGCATCCGCATCGAACACGACCACGCCAACCACGGCTTCCTGTGGGCGTCCGCCGAGACGCCCCGGGAGCCGCGCACCACCCGAGCCGACCACGCCCCCGCATCCCCGGCGGTGCGGGAGCCCGGCCCGGCGCACGACGGGCGGCGGACGACGTCGCTCCCCGACGAAGAGAGGCTCTGAGCATGGCATTCACCACCGGGATCGTGACCGCGATGATGGTCTTCTCCATCTACTTCCTGATGTTCGACGCACCTGCCGGCACCGGCCAGGCGCAGCACGGCGCCGTGGCGGCGGCCATCGCGCTGGTCGCCGGGGCAGTGGCCTACGCGGTCGTGCGGCCGCGGCGGCGTCGCGGATCGTCGCGGTGACCACCGTCCGCACGGAGGGCTCCGAGCACCCCTCCTCCGCGGGCGCGCGCGGTCCGGGCCCGTCGCGCCCGGCAGGCGTGGACGCGGCGGGGCTCGAGGGCCGTCGCGCGCCGCTCGCGGCCGGGACCGTGCTCGGGGTGCTCGGCTCCGTCGTGACCCTCGCCCAGCCCCTGCTCGCGGGGCGCCTCATCGCGGACGTCTCCGCCGGGACCTTCGGCCTCGCCTCCGTCCTCCCGCTGATGGCGCTCTTCGCGGTGGACGCGCTCCTCGCCGTCGCCTCGCAGCTCCTGCTCGCCCGCGCGAGCGAGGGCTACGTGTACGGGCTGCGGTCGTACCTCATCTCCCGGGTCCTCCGCGGGTACTGGCCGTCCGTCCACGGCTACGACCGGGGTGACCTGTACTCGCGCCTCGTCGTGGACACCGCGCTCGCCAAGGGGTGGATCGTGGGGGCCCTCCCGGCGCTGCTGTCCTCGCTCACGCTCGTGGTGGGCTGCGGCGTCGCGATGGCGCTCCTCAACCTGCCCCTGTTCCTGCTCACCTTCGCGGTCCTCGTGGTCTTCGGCGGGGTCGCCTGGTGGACCGCGCGCGGCGTGCAGCGGGCGGCGAAGGAGAACCAGGAGGACACGGCGGGGTTCATCGAGGGCGTGCAGCGCATGGTCTCGAGCCTGGTCACCATCAAGGCGGCGGGCCTGGAGCAGCAGGTCGACGCCGACGCCACGGACCGGGCCGACCGCGCCCGGCGGAGCGGGGTGCGGGTCCTGACCCGGACGGCCGTCCTCACGCCGGTGATGAACGTCGGCACCCAGGCGGCCATCGCCGTCGCCGTGATCGCCGGAGCGGCCTTCGTGGCCTCCGGGACGTTGACCGCCGCCGCGATGGTGTCCTTCTTCATGTACCTCCTCTACATCGTCGCTCCGCTCGTGCAGGCCTCCTCGGCGTTCGGCGAGATCGCGCAGTGCCGGGCGGCTCTGGCCCGCGTGCGCGAGGTGGGCGCGCTCCCGCAGGAGCGCGTGGAGGCCGAGCAGGGCGCGGCCGTCCGCACGAGCGCGCTCCGGGCCGACGTCGAGCTCCGCGACCTCGCGGTGCGGCACGGGGACGACCAGGAGCCGCTGCTGACGGGCGTCTCGGGTCGGTTCACGTCGCCGGGGCTCGTCGCGCTCGTCGGACCGAACGGGGTGGGCAAGAGCACGATCCTCTGGTCCATCTGCGCCCTCCAGCGACCGAGCGCCGGACGCGTCCTGGTCGACGGACGGGACGTGGACGACTGGCCCGTGGCGGACCTCCGCCGGCGGGTCGTGCTGGTGCAGCAGGACGCCGCCCCGATGACGGGGAGCATCCGCGACAACATGCAGATCGGCACGGGCGTCCACAGCGACGCCCGTCGACGGGAGATGCTCGGCCGGGTCGGCCTGGGCGCGCTCGTCGACCGGCTCCCCGGCGGGCTGGACTCGCCCCTCGGCGAGGGCGGCGTCGAGCTGTCCGGGGGACAGCGGCGGCTCCTCGCCGTCGCGCGTGCCCTCCTCGCCGACCCGGGGGTCCTGCTCCTCGACGAGTTCACCTCGAACGTCGACCAGGCCGGCGCGGAGAAGCTGCTCGGGATCGCCCGCGACCTGGCCGCTGACCGTCTGGTCGTCGTCACCAGCCACGCGTCCGGGATCCTCGACGTCGCCGACAGCATCGTCGAGCTGACCCCGACCGGCTTCGTCGCGCACGCCGACGGCATGGCGACGATCGACGCGGGCGGGACGGGATGAGCGCGGGTCTCGCGCGCACGGCGGCGCGGAGCCGCGTCCCCTCCGTGCTCGCCGGCATCGCCCTCGTCGCGGCGTCGGCGCTCTGGGCCCTCATCGACCGGACGTCGGACGCGCCCCTGCGGGCCATGGCCTGGATGCTCCCCGCCGGCTTCGCGCTCATCGCCCTGGGCTACGCCGCGACCGTGCTGGCGCCCCCGGCCGGCGGCGCGGTCCTCCCCCTGGCGTCGCCCGTGGAGGGACGCTGGACGGCGGTCAACTCGCCGACCGACCGCATCCCCAGCCATGGCACGCACGGCTTCGGCCAGACGTACGCGGTCGACCTGCTGGTGGCGCAGGAGGAGGCGCCGTCCGCGTCGGATGCGGGGCGCGGCAGCTTCCGCGCCCCGGGGTCGTACGCCTCGTTCGGGCTGCCGGTCCTCGCCCCAGCGGACGCCGAGGTCGTCGCCGCGGTGTCCGACGTGCGCGACCACCGCGGCAGGAGCGGGCCGCTCGGATCGACGTGGTTCGCGGTGGAGGCGGGCATGCGCGAGCTCCGCGGAGCGCGCGGGATGCTCGGCAACCACGTGGTCCTCCGCCTCGCCGACGGCAGCCACTTCGTGCTCGCGCACCTCCGGCGCGGGAGCGTCCGGGTGGGGCCGGGAGGCCGGGTGCGCACGGGCGAGGTCATCGCCGAGTGCGGGAACTCGGGGAACTCGACGGAGCCGCACCTCCACTGCCAGCGGCAGGACATCGCCCGTTCGTCGGCCGCCGTGGGCCTCCCCTGGACGATCGAGCCCGACGGGATCCCGGCGTCCGGCCACGCGACCCGCGGGTGAGGCGGCGGACGCGGCTCGCGTCGCGTCGCGTTCCGTTCCGTCCGCGCGGCGGCAGTGCGCCCTCCGGCATCCTCCGAGGTGGCGGCTCCCGCGTACCCGACCGCCTCGTGCCTGGCAACCCCCTCCGCGCATCCGGTCAGCGCTCGGTGCCCGGAGCAGGGTGGAGGGGACGGCGATTCCGCCGCACGAAGAAATAGGAGCCCCTATGTACTTCCACGCACAGACCTGGATCAACGAGATCGCCGACGGCGAGCCCGACCCCGCCGCCGCCAACGCGCTGCAGGAGGGCCTCGGCGGCCAGTTCGGCGAGATGCGCACGATGATGCAGTACCTCTTCCAGGCCATGAACTTCCGCGGGGCGGCGGCGAAGCCGTACCGCGACCTGATCCAGGGCGTCGGCACCGAGGAGATCAGCCACGTCGAGCTCATCGGCACGACCATCTCGCGCCTCCTCGACGGCGCGCCCGAGTACAGCGGCAAGCTCACCGACCCGCTCGACACCCCGGGCAAGGGCGGGGCGACGCCGCTGAGCATCGCGCTCGACCACGGCAACATCCACCACCACCTCGTGGGCGCGCAGGGCGCGCTGCCCGTCGACTCCGCCGGCAACCCGTGGAGCGGCAGCTACGTCTACAACTCGGGCAACCTCCCGCTCGACCTGCTCTACAACGTCATGCTCGAGTCGACCGGCCGCCTGCAGAAGTGCCGCATCTACGAGATGACCGACAACCCCGTCGCCCGCGCCACCGTCGCGTACCTCATCGTGCGCGACCAGGCGCACGAGAACGCGTACGCGAAGGCGCTCGAGACGCTCGGCGTCGACTGGGGCAAGCTCCTGCCGATCCCGAAGACCAACGCGGAGCAGTTCCCGGAGGTCAAGAAGCTGATCGACCTGGGGCTCCAGAGCAAGCAGTACAGCTTCGACCTCGACGGCAAGAGCGAGGCCGGCCGGATCTTCCAGGGCGCGTCGCCCTCGAACGACGGCACCGACCTCACGGCCACCGAGCAGGCGCCGCAGGGCGTCCCGTCGACCATCGCGCCGGAGCGGCTCGAGGAGTTCGCGCCGGGCCTCGACACGGACCTGATGGCGCTGATCCAGGAGACGGCCGAGCGCGAGCTCGCCGACATCGAGGCGTTCTACGGGCCGACGAAGACGGCCTGATCCGCGTCAGCGTGAACTACGCGGCGGCGCCGTCTCCTGCAGGAGGCGGCGCCGTCGGCGTGCCCGGGCATCCATGGGGAACCGGCCCTGGGGAGGACGGCTTCGCTGATCCCCGGGATGCTCGATGATCGGCGCCGTGATCCCGATCGGGTGATCCATGTCGACGACGTCCCCTGCCGAAGGAGCGCCGATGTCCGCCGGACCATCGAGGCCACCCGCGACGACCACCGCACTCGACGCGTCCGCATCCGGCTGGCTCACCGCGCTCGTCGTCGTCCAGGGCCTCGCGACGATCGTCGCCTCCGTCCTGTTCCTCCCCGTGGGCGGGGCGCTGGTCCTCGCGAACGTCATCAGGGCGACGGCCACCCGCGGGACGACGAGGGCGCTGTTCGCCATGTTCGCGATCACCGGAGCCGTCGCCCTCGTGTGCGTCCTGGTCTTCGGCTTCCAGGCGTCCGTCACCCAGGAGGTCTCCGTCGTCAGGCAGTGAGTGACCGTCATCGATCCCGCGGCGCCGTCTCCTCCGGGAGGCGGCGCCGTCGGCGCGTCCGGGTCGACCGGGGACGAGTCGCGGGGCGGTGCGGCTCGCGTCGGCGAGACGATCGCTGCGCCCCCGTCTGCGCGGGCCGGGCCGGATCCCTCGACCTCCCCGCCGCGCGCGTGGTTGCATGGAGGGGCTGGCCGCGCGTTCCCGAGACGCGCCGAGGCCGTCGCGGCGGTGATCCGGGGTGGCTCACGCTGCAGGAGCGCCTCGGGTGGGAGCGCCGACATCCGAGTGTCCGGGGGGATGCGATGCACGCCTACGAGCTGCTCAGGCCGGTGATGCGCGCGTTCTACGCGCGCGCGATGGCGGACTCCGGCGGAGTGCCGAAGCCCGTCGACGCGGCGTCGATCGCCGTCGAGGGCCCGGATCCGGACGCCGTCCTCCTCATCGGCAACGGCCCCGCGCACGGCTGGGGCGTCGTCACCCACGAGCTCGCGCTCACCGGGCACCTCGGCCGCGCCGTGACCGCGCGCACCGAGCGGCCGTGCGCCGTCACCTTCATCGGCGACGAGACGATGAACGTCTCCTCCGCCCTCGCCTGGGTGGGCGACCACGACGTCGCCGCGTACGACGTCGTGGTGCTGGTGCTCGGGATCAACGACGCCGTGCGCCTCACCCGGGTGCCCGTGTGGCGGGAGCGCTTCGCCGAGCTGATGGACGCGCTGGTCGCCGGCATGCGTCCCTCGGCGCGGATCCTCGTGGCCGGCATGCAGCCCGTGCGCTCGGTGACGCCGTACGACAGCGCCCTCGGCGGGATCGCGCAGCGCCACGCCCGGCGGCTCGACCACGAGGCGCGGGAGGTCGTGGAGCTGACCCCGCGGGCGTCGTACTCCTCGCTCGGCGCCCCCGAGCTGGAGGACGACCGGCCGCTCGGGTCGTCGCGGGTCTACCGGAGCTGGGCGCGGGAGATCGCGGACGCCGCCGCGCCGCTGCTGGCCGACGTGCGGGAGGCGGAGGGCGCGAGCCGGGCGCCGTACTCGCCGACCGAGCCGGCCTACGAGTGGGCCGGCACGGCGCGGCTCGTGGAGCAGGCGCGGCACGGCGGATCCGAAGAGCTGCAGCGCCTCGCGGGCGTCGCGCAGGAGCGCTTCGACGTCGACGTGGCGGTCGTGAGCCTCCTCGACGGCGACCGCCTCTGGTACGCGATGAACACCGACCGGCTGCCCTTCTCGATCCCGCGCGACATCGCGTACTGCGCCACCGTGGTCGAGGCCGACGACGCGCTCGTCGTGCCGGACGCGCAGCGCGACCCGCGGTTCGCCGGCAACCCGTTCATCGACATCACGGGCATGGACTTCTACGCCGGCTACCCGCTGCACTCCTCGGACGGCGAGCCCATCGGGACCTTCTGCCTGCTGGACCGGCGGACCCGCGCCGCCTCGTCGGTGCCGATGGAGGGGCTGCGGGAGATCGCGCTGCAGGCGGAGACGGAGCTCCGGCGCTACGAGACCTGATCCGGCGGACGCGGATCAGCCGCAGTAGGCCATCGACGCGCTGATCGGGCCCGTGGCCGCGGGCGCCGGGCAGATGCTGACCGACTCGTCGTCGTTCAGGTAGCGGTCGAGGAACGTCGTGACGGCCGTGCGGATGGTGTCGTTCGGGGTGCGCTCGCCCGCGCCGTGCCCGGCTCCCCGGAGCTCGAGGTACTCCTTGGGGGTGGCCCCCGGGAGCGACCGGTACATCCGCTTGCCCATGAGGAAGGGGAATGCCACGTGATCGGACTGGCCGGTGATGATCAGGGACGGCGTGGTGACCCTCGTGTAGTTGACGCGCACGTCGAAGGGCATCAGGGCGATCACGGCCTTCAGCGTGTGCCGCGCCTCGGCGGCCGCCAGCACGCCGCCGCCCGCCATGGAGTAGCCGAGCTCGGCGACGCGCGCGGGGTCGACCTCGTCGGCCACGGCGCTCGAGCCGGTGAGGTAGTCGGAGGCCGCGAGCATCTCGTTCGCGCGAGCCTGGGGCGGATCCTGCGTGCCGTTCGTGTCGATGGTGAACACCACGAAGCCGGCGGCGGCGAGGTCGGTGCCGTACCAGCGCATGTCGGCCTGCGTGTCGCTGTAGCCCGGGGTGACGACGACGGCACCCAGCTTCGTGCCGGCGTCCGCCTTCGGGGCGAAGATCGTGCCGCCGCCGAAGCCGGTGACGTCGTTGCGGGGGACGGTGATCTCGGAGACCTCCCCGGCGCCGTCGGCATGGGCGGTCACGGGGCCCGCCAGCGCCACGGCGCAGGCGAAGGCCAGGACGAAGGCGCTGGTGATGGCGGTGGAGCGGGTGCGGCGTCGGGGGAGCAGGGGGGTCACGGTGCCTCCGGGCATCTCAGGCGTCCGCGCGGTCCATCCCGGTCGGATCGTGGAGACAGTAGGGGGTCGCGGGGGTCGGGCGGGTCGATCCTCCTCAGGGCGTGCGGCCGACCGCGCGCACGCCAGCCTCCCGGGGCATGCCGGTGATGCCTGCGAGGGACGCCGCCGCCGGGCGCCGTCCCTAGCGTGGAGGCATGACGATCCGAGCGCTCCGCCGACGGGCCGGTGCCGTGGCGGCGGCCGTGCTCGTCGCCTCCCTGCTGAGCGGGTGCTCGTGGTTCCCGCAGCCGCCCGAGTCGGCGGTCACGTCACTGGAGGCGATGCGCGTGCGCATCGCGGCGGTGGACGGGATCGCGGACGTCGAGACCTCGCTGCGCTCGACCGACTACAGCGACGGCCCGGACACGTGGATCGCGCGGGTCGACGTGACCGCCGACACCCCGGATCCCGCGGTCGCCGGCGCCGTCCAGCGCGCCCTGGGCGACGGGGTCACGCAGGCGGAGCTGGTCGCGTCGCTCGCGCTCCCCGCGGGGGACGGGACGGCGCCCGTGCGGCTCGACCTGCAGGTCCCGGCGGCCTGGGAGATCGCGGAGGTGTGGCGGCGGATCCCGGTGGTCTCCTCCGTGGACGTCACCGGCGACGGCCGCTCCGTCGAGCTCCGGGAGGGCACGACGATCCGGGCGGCGGCGCACCTCCTCCGGCCGTCCCTCGGCGACGGCGCGGTGGCGATCCGGCGCGGCACGACGAGCGTCGACGTGTCGGCGACCGCACCCGCTCCGGCCCTCCTCGATCAGCTGGACCGGCTCGAGGCGCGGTCGGACGTCTCGGAGATCACGGCCACGCTGGGGTCCGCGCAGATGCGCGGCGCGGTCTCGGTGGAGACCGAGGATCCCGTGGGGGTGGCCACCGCGCTCGCCGCGACACCCGACGAGGCGGCGGACGCGGGCACGGCGCCACGGCTGATCCTCTTCGTGCGCGCCCCGTACTCCGCGGACCGCGAGACGGGCACGGGCGCGGACGTCACGGGCTGGCTCGGCCTGCCGCTCGGCTCGCCGGCGCCGGACGACCTGCCGGACCGGTCCCAGCCTTCGACCCCGGCCGCCCCGACGACGCCCGCGCCACCGCTTGACCTCGTCGACGTCAGCGAACAGGAGGCGGGCGTGCGCGCCTTCCTCGAGGCCGCGGCCGCCACCACGGGCGTGCCCGCCGAGGTGACCACGGTCGCGACGCAGTGCGAGGACGGCTCCGCGGCGACGCAGGCGACGGGCAGCGTGCTCATCCCGATCTTCACCGTGATGGACGAGCCGCAGCCCCCGTTCGACGCGATCACGCGCTCGTGGACGGACGCCGGGTTCGCCCCCGGAGGACGCGCGATGGGCCGTGACTACTGGAAGGCGGGCGACGGCCGCGCCGACGGGGTCGCCTCGGCGAGCATCCGCGGCGCCTCCGACGGCCTCCACCTCTCGGCCGAGTCGGTCTGCGTGCGGTGACCGGCGCCCGCGCCGCTGGTCGTCGACCGTCCGTCTGCCCTCCACCCGGGACACCGCGCACCCACCGCCGTAGGCTGACTCATGGCCTCCGATACCGCACCCCGAGACCCGTCCGCGCCCCTCTACCTCGACGTCGTCGACGGCTGGTGGCGCGCCGCCAACTACCTCTCCGTCGGCCAGATCTACCTGCTGGACGACCCGCTGCTCGAGCGCCCGCTCACGCGCGACGACATCAAGCCGCGTCTCCTCGGCCACTGGGGCACGACCCCGCTGCTGAACTTCGTCTACGCGCACCTCAACCGGGTCATCGTCGAGCGCGACCTCGACATGATCTACATCGCCGGCCCCGGCCACGGCGGCCCCGGCATGGTCGCGAACGCGTACCTCGACGGCACGTACTCGGAGCTGTTCTCGGCGGCGACGCCGGATCGCACAGGGCTGCGGCACCTGTTCCGCCAGTTCTCGTTCCCGGGCGGGGTGCCGTCGCACGCGGCGCCGGAGACGCCCGGATCCATCAACGAGGGCGGCGAGCTCGGCTACTCGCTCGTGCACGCGTACGGCGCGGCGCTCGACAATCCCGACCTCGTGGTCTCCTGCGTGATCGGCGACGGCGAGGCGGAGACCGCGACGCTCGCCTCCAGCTGGCACCTCAACAAGTTCCTCGACCCGGAGTCGGACGGGGCGGTGCTGCCGATCCTCAACCTCAACGGCTGGAAGATCGCGAACCCGACGGTGCTCGCGCGCATCCCGGAGGAGGAGCTGCTCGCGCTCTTCACGGGGTACGGGTACTCCCCGCGCATCGTCTCGGGCGGCTTCGACGGCGAGGACGTCTTCGCCGTGCACGAGCGGTTCGCGCTGGCGCTCGCGGAGGCGCTCGACGACATCAGCCGGATCCAGCTGGCCGCCCGCACGGGCGGCAGCGAGGAGCGACCGGCGTGGCCGATGCTCATCCTCCGCACGCCCAAGGGGTGGACCGGCCCCAAGGAGGTCGACGGCAAGCAGGTCGAGGGCACGTGGCGCGCGCACCAGGTGCCGCTCTCCGGCGTGCGCGACGACGACGACCACCTCCGGCAGCTGCAGGAGTGGCTCGAGAGCTACCGCCCGCACGAGCTCTTCGACCGCGACGGCCGGCCGACGCCCGCGCTCCAGCCGAACCGGCCCGAGGGCGACCGGCGGATGAGCGCGAACCCGCACGCGAACGGCGGCCTGCTCCGCCGCGACCTCGCGCTCCCGCCGCTCGAGGTCAACGCCGTGGACCTCAGCGAGGGCCGCGGCGCGCTCGCCGAGCCCACGCGCGTGCTCGGCGGGTGGCTGCGCGACGTGATCGCGCGCAACCCGCTCGACTTCCGGATCTTCGGCCCCGACGAGACGTCGAGCAACCGGCTCGACGACGTCTACGAGGTGACGGCGAAGGCGTGGCAGGGCGAGGTGCTGCCGGTGGACGAGCACCTCGCGCACCAGGGGCGGGTCATCGAGATCCTCAACGAGAACCTCACGCAGGGGCTCCTCGAGGCCTACCTCCTCACCGGGCGGCACGGGCTCTTCACCTCGTACGAGGCGTTCATCCACGTCGTCGACTCGATGTTCAACCAGTACGCGAAGTGGCTCGAGTCCAGCTCGAAGGTGGAGTGGCGGCGGCCGGTCGCGTCGTTCACGTACCTGCTCTCCTCGCACGTGTGGCGGCAGGACCACAACGGCTTCTCGCATCAGGACCCGGGCTTCCTCGACCACGTCGTGAACAAGCGGGCGTCCATCGTGCGCGTCTACCTGCCGTTCGACGCGAACTCGCTGCTCGTGACGATGGACCACTGCCTGCGCGGCACCGACCTGATCAACGTCGTCGTCGCGGGCAAGCAGCCGACCGCGACGCTCCTCTCGCTCGAGGAGGCGCGCGCGCACGGCGAGCGCGGCGTGGGCGTGTGGGAGTGGGCGGGCACCGAGGTGCCGGGGCTCGAGCCCGACGTGGTGGTGGCGTGCGCGGGCGACATCCCGACGGTCGAGGCGATGGCGGCGGTGCAGATCCTCAAGGAGGAGATCCCGCAGCTGCGCGTGCGCTTCGTCAACGTGGTCGACCTGATGCGGCTGCAGGACTCCACGCAGCACCCGCACGGCCTCGACGACGGCTCGTTCGACGCGCTGTTCACGCGCGACAAGCCCGTCGTGTTCGCGTTCCACGGCTACCCGTCGCTCATCCACCGCCTGACCTACAGGCGCGCGAACCACGCGAACATCCACGTGCGCGGGTTCGTCGAGCAGGGCGGCACGACCACGCCGTTCGACATGCTGATGCTCAACGACCTCGACCGGTTCCGGCTCGTGATGGACGTTATCCGGCGCGTGCCGCACCTCGAGACCACCTACGCGGCGCTGTCGCAGCGGATGGACGACGAGCGGATCGCGCACCGGGTCCACACCCGTCAGTTCGGCGAGGACATGGCCGACGTCTCGGGCGCGGAGGGGCTGCCGTTCGCGGACCCGTCGCGGCAGACGGCGATCGACACCGGCGACGACAACGCGTAGCGGGGTGCGCTGCCGCGACGTCGGGCAGCCGTCCGGGGCGGGAGGGGCGACGCCCGCCGTCAGCGGGCGGCGGCCGCGCCGGCGATGACCCGCGCGGGCGCCGCGATCGTGATCGCCACCGACTCGCCGGCGCCGACCACGACCTCCGACCGGTCGGCGCGCACGCCGCCGGTCCACGCGCGCGTGTCGCGGGCGGCGCCCCGGGAGTACGTCACGTCGACGCGGTAGACGCCCGGCGCCACGTCCTCGAGGAAGGCGGCGTCGCCGTCTCGGGCGTACGCGGCGTGCCGCACGATCCCGCCCTGCGAGAGGGTGACGAGCGCGAGGTCCGCGTCCCAGCCGGCGGCGGCGAGGCCGGTGACGCGGGCCGTGACGGACGGGCTCACGGCGAGCACGATCACGGGACTCGGCAGCGCCGCCCCCGCGACGGCGCGGAAGACCGTCGCGGTCGCCCGCGTGCCGGTCCCGCCGACCCAGCGGGAGACGTAGAGGGGAGCGGACTCGCGGTCGATCGCGACGAACGCCTGGTGGTCGCCCGGCAGGATCCCGGTGATCTCGAACGCGCCGGACGCGTCCGTGGTCGCCTCGCGACCGGTCACGGGTTCGACGCCGTCGACGGCGTCGTCCGTGGGCACGAGGTGCACGGTGGCGTCCGCGATCCCGTTCCCGGCGGCGTCCCGGACGACGCCGCGGAGGCGCGCGCCCGCATCCAGGACCGCGTCGATGCCGACGACCCGGCGGTCCGTCGCCGAGACGGTCACGATGGCGCCGGACGCTTCGTCCGCCGTGCCGCCGTACCACTCGCCGAGCAGGCCGGCCGGGTTCGGGGTGGGGGCGGCGACGCGCACGCGGTAGCCGCCGGGATCCACGTCGCGGACGGTGTAGCGGCCGGCGGCGTCGGTGGTCGCGGATCCGCCGGCGAAGTCCGCGTCGGTGGCCGCGACGAGGGACACCCGCGCGCCCGCGACCGGGGACCCGTCGGACGCCGTGACCGTGCCGCCCACGGTGGTCGGGCGCACCACGACCATGTCGACCTCGACGGCGGCGCCCTGCTGCACGGCGAACGTGCGGGCCGCGAGGCGATCGCGGGTCGGGCCGAGGTACTGCTCGACCGTCTCGCCGTCGACCTCGACGAGCGCGCGGAGCGTGTACTCGCCCGGGTCGACCTCCGGGAATGCGAAGGCGCCGTCGACGAGGTCGGAGGCGGCGACGACCTCGCGGCGGTCGGGGTCGACGAGCTCGACGCTGCCCGTGGGCGCGGGCGCGCCCGGATCCGGGACGTCGAGCCGGACGCCGCCGGTCACCTGCGCGGCCGGGACCTCCTCGGGTGGCGCGTCCGCCGCGACGACGACGGCGGTCGCCGCGATCGTCCGGCTCGTGGTGACGTAGCCCGCCGCGGTCGCGGTGACCGTGACGCGCAGGGCCTGGCCGACGTCGCCGGCGACCGGCGCGTAGGTCGGGCCGGTGGCGCCGGGGATCGGCGTCGTCCCCGCATCCCAGCGGTAGGCGAAGGTCGCGGCGGGGGACCACGTGCCGGGCGTCGCCGTGAGCGCGCCTCCGACGACGGGTGCGCCGGCGATGGTCGGGACCGGGGCGACCGCGAAGGGCTTCGCGACGGGAGCCGCGACGACGGCGGCCGTCGCGACGCTGGTCTTCGCCGCGGTCGTGTAGCCGGGGAGCGATCCGGTGACGGTGACCGTGATCCGCTTCCGGAGGTCCGCGGCGCGCACGGTGTACGCGGCGGAGGTCTCGCCGGAGATCGCCACGCCGTTCGCCCACCAGCGGTAGGCGAAGGCGGCGGGCGCGGGGGCCCAGGCGCCGGGGGCAGCGGTGAGCGTCGCGCCGACCTGGGCCGTGCCGGAGATCGTGGGCGCGGGGATCGACGTGAACTTGCCGGGGACGACGACCGGCGCGGCGAGCACGACGGCGCTCGCCACGCTCGTCCGGGCGGTCGTGGCGTAGCCGTCGCGCGTGGCCGTGACAGTGACGGTGACGCGCTTGCGGGCGTCGACCGCGCGCGGCGCGAAGGTCGCGCCGGTCTCGCCGGCGACCGCGACCCCGTTGACGAGCCAGCGGTAGGCGAACGCCGTGGGCGCGGGGGACCAGGCGCCGGGCGCGGCCGTCAGCGGCGTGCCGACCGTGGGCGTGCCGACGATCGTGGGCTTGGGCGCGACCGCGAACGCCGTGGGTGCGGGGGCGGCGAGCACGGTGGCGGTGGCGGCGCTCGTCTTCGCGAGGGAGGCGTAGCCGGCCTTGACCGCGGTGGCCGTGACCGTGATCCGGCGCCCGAGGTCGGCGGCCACGAGCGTGTACGCGGATCCGGTGGCGCCCGCGATCGCGACGCCGTTGCGCTTCCAGACGAGGGTGAGGGTGTCCGGCTGCGGCGACCAGGCGCCGGTGGCGACGGAGAGCGCCGAGCCGACCCGGGCGGTGCCGGTGATGACGGGCAGCGGCGCGGTGGTGAATGCCGCGACCTTCGCGGCGGCGCGCGCGGCGGCGGCGGGAGCGGCGGGAGCGGCGGGAGCGGCGGCGGATGCGGCTGCGGGCGCGACGCGCGCATCGGTGGCGGACGCGCCGGTCGCGAGGCCCGCCTGCGACGAGACGACGAGGGCGAGGGCGAGGAGGCCGACGAGGCCTCGTCGGCGTGCGGCGGCCATGGTGCTCCTCGGCTCCGCGGCCGCTCCTGTCGCGGCCGTCGGCCATGCTTACCCCGTCGCGCCCGCGCTGTCCCGTACCCCGTTCGGGATCGGGGGCCTCGGGGGCGCGATCGGGGCGGATCCGGACATCCGGCGGGCGCGCGCCGGCCCGCGCCGCCCGGGGGAGCACGAGAGCCCGCGCTCACCGACGTGACGTCGACGCGCGCGGGCTCCCGGGATCGAGCTGACTACCCCGCGATGCCCGTGCCCGGCGCCGCGCGCACCGCGATGCTCACGCTGCGGTCCGCGCCCACGACGAGCTGCGAGCGGTCGGCGCCCGTGCCGCCGGCCCACCAGGTCGGGACCGGCGCGAAGTCGCGGTAGTACGAGACCCGGACGCGGTAGGTGCCCGGCTCCACGTTCGCCACGAAGGCCGGGGAGGTGCGGGATGCGCCGCTGGTGCCCTTCACGACCCCGTCCTGCAGCAGCTCGACGGTCGCGTAGTCCTCGAAGCCGGGAGCCGTCACGCCGACGAGGCGCGCGGTCACGGAGGCGTCCTGGCGGAGCGTCACGTCGAGGGGCGCGAGGTCCGCGCCGCGGCGGGCGGTGAGGACGGTCGCGGTCGCGAGCGTGCCGGTGCCGCCGACCCAGCGCGGGGCGTAGGACGGTGCCTCGTACCGGTTCGGCGCGACGTACACGTAGTAGCGGCCGGGCGTGATCTTCTGGAAGTCGAAGCGGCCGGATGCGTCCGTGCGCCCGAGGGTCCCGGTGCGCGGGTCGCTGCCGAGCAGCGCGGCGGTCTCGGGCACGAGGTAGACGTCCGCTCCCGCGTAGCCGACCGTGTTGGGCTTCCGCACGATGCCCTCGAGGCGGCTGCCGAGGATGAGCTCGGCGTCGATCCCGGTGATCGCCTCCTTGCCGACGACCGTGATCCGCGTGGCCTTGTTCCGGTCGTCGGTGTCGCCGTACCACTCGCCGATGTAGCCCTCGGGGTTCACGAAGGGGGCGCTGATGCGCACCTCGTACTGGCCGGGCGTGAGGTCGCGGGACGTGATGAGGAACGCGCCGGACTCGTCGGTGCGGATGGACGCGACCACGCCGCCTCGGGCGCGGAACACCTCGACCTCGGAGCCGAAGGCGGGCTTCCCGTCGCTCGTCGTGATCGTGCCGCTGATCGAGGCGCCGGTCTCGACGACCACGTCGAGCCGCACGGTGCGGTCGTTCGCGACGGTGAACCGGGTGGCCGTCGCGGCGTCCCCGGGTGCGCGGTAGAACTGGCTGACGTACGTCCCGTCGACGACGGACCCCACGACGAGCGTGTACTCCCCGGGCGCCAGGCCCGTCACCTCGAAGGACCCGTCCACGAGCGGAGCGGACCAGCCGACGCCGTCGGACTCGCGGTACGCCGTCACCTCGCCGTCGCCCAGGAGGTTCGCGTCGGCGACGGATCCGAGGAAGGCGCGGCCGGCGACGACGCCGGTCGCGACGGCCGGCGGGGTGTCGGCGGCGACGACCGGCGCCGTGGGCGTGGTCGTGCGGGTCTCCGTCGCGAAGCCGGGGGCCGAGCCGGTGATCGTGGCCGTGATGCGCTTGCCGATGTCGGCGACGACGGGCTGGTAGCGCACCGTCGTGGCGCCGGGGATCGTGACGCCGTCGGCGGCCCAGGTGACCGTCTGGGTCGCCTCGTAGGAGAACGTCTCGTTCGCCACGTCGAGGTGCTCGCCCACGCGCGCGTCGCCGCGGATGACGAAGGTGCGCTCCGGGAAGGTGCCCTGCGTGACGGTCGCGCCCGCGCTCATGCGCGTGGTGGTCGCGTACCCGTCGCGGAACGCCGCGACCGAGACGGTGAGCGTCTTGCCGAGGTCCTGGGCGACGGGCGAGTAGGTGGAGGAGGTCGCGCCGGCGATGGGCGCGGATCCGGCGAACCACTGGTACGCGAGGCGCGGGGTGGGCGACCAGGTGCCGGGGACGGCCGTGACGGTGCCGCCGACGGTCACGGATCCGGACAGGGTCGGCACGGGCGCGGAGGTGAACGGCAGGGCCGCGACGGGCGCGCCGCCCTTCGGCGCGACCGGGGCGGTCGGCTCGCTCGTGCGGGTGGTCGACGGGTAGCGGGTCTTGACCGCGGTGACGGAGACGGTGATCCGCTTCCCCTGGTCGGCCGCGACGAGCGCGTACGTCGCCCGGGTCGCGCCCTGGATGGCGACGCCGTCGCGCGACCAGCGGTACAGGAAGGTGCCGGGGGTCGGGGTCCACGTGCCGGTGACGGCCGTGAGCGTCGAGCCGACCTCGGTCGTGCCCGTGACGGTGGGCGCGGGCGCGGCGGTGAACGCGAGCGCGGCCGGGGCGGCGGCGGCCTCGGATCCGGATGCGGGGGCTGCGGATGCGCCCGTGGCGAGTCCCGCCTGCGCGGAGGCCACGAGGGCCAGGGAGAGGAGCCCGACGAGGGCTCGACGACGTGCGTGCTGCATGGTGCTCCTGATCTCCGGCCGCCTCGGTGCGGCCCGGGTCATGCCTATCGCGCGCTCCCCGTCGCTGTCAGGTACCCAGTTCGGGCCGCGCCCCCGCCGCGCGCGTACGGTCGAGGGGAGCCGCCACCCGGGCGGCGGGAACGCGAGGCCACCATGCTCGGAGAGCACCCCGTCGGCGTCGTCCTGCTCACGCGGGACATGGCCGCATCACGCCGCTTCTACGCCGAGGCCCTGGGGCTCGAGGTCGCGGAGGAGTCCGAGTCGGCGATCACCTACCGCTCCGGCGGCACCGACCTCACCGTCACGTCGAGCACCGTGGGTTCGAAGGACGAGCAGACGAAGGCGTCGTGGAAGGTGCGCGACCTCCGCGCCGAGCTCGACCAGCTGGCGGAGCGCGGCGTGCACCCCGAGGAGTACGACACGGACGAGCTGCGGACCGTCGACGGCATCGCGGACCACGCGGGCGTCTGGTCGGCGTGGATCACGGATCCCGACGGCAACTCGCTGGGCATCGAGCAGCCGAAGTAGGGCGCGGGGCCGCAGCGGCGGTGCGTGCGGTCGCGGCGGTGCGTGCGGCTGATGCGGCGCGCACACCGGACGGGCGCGTCGGCGGCCTCCCGTAGCGTGGGGCGCGGCCCGCCGCCGGCGGCGGGCGCCCGCACCGATCCGCACCGACCCGCACCCGGAGGCACCGCATGGCCGCATCGACCCGCATCCTCCCGCCCCGCATCAGCGACCCGCGGCTCGAGGGCCTCGCCGACGGCGACCCGTCCGACCTCGACGCGCACGCGAGCTTCGAGCGGCTGCGCTTCGCCGACGCCGACCTCTCGGACGCCGACCTCGTCGACATCGGGTTCGAGGAGTGCGCGCTCGAGCGCATCCGCCTGCACGAGGCCGACCTCACGGCCGCGAGCCTCGTGGACGTGCTCGCCTCCCGCCTCGACGCGCCCGTGCTGAAGGCGCCGCGGATCCGGATGCGCGACGTGCGCCTCGAGGGCTCGCGCGTGGGATCCGCCGAGCTCTACGACGCGTCGCTCTCGTCGGTGCACATCGCCGACTGCCGCCTCGGCTTCGTGAACCTGCGCGGCTCGAAGATCACGGACCTGCTCATCACCGACTGCGCCATCGAGGAGCTGGACCTCCGCGGCACGTCCGGCATGCGCGTCGCGTTCGCGCGCACCACCATCGGCACGCTCGACCTCGCCGACTCGTCGCTCACCCACCTCGACCTCCGCGGGGCCGAGATCCACGATCTCGACACCCCGGACGGCCTCCGCGGCGCCGTGCTCGACTCCACCCAGCTCATGGGGCTCGGCCCGGTCTTCGCGCGGCACTTCCGCGTGCGCGTGGAGGACTGAGCGGGAAAGGCGTGTACTTCTACCGGGCCTCTGCTTCGCGCTTTAAGGTATCGGTAGGCGCGGCGTTTGTCTGCGTGCGCGACTTTACTCTGCGCCGGGGTGGCTTCAGGAGGTCTCGCTGCTCGCTGCGGCGCGCGCCTACTGGCTTCTATGTGTGGCTCCCTCTTGAGCGCGTTAGTACGTTAGCCGCGACCGCCTGCTGCAAGACGTCTGGAACGGGGCTGTCCTCATCATTCACAAAAAGACGCACTTCTTTCTCTGCGCGACTTAAAGCGAGGTAGAGAAGTGAGAGGTAACGAGTTCGTTCGTTGACTGTCGCGGTAGATAATAAATCGGGAATTCCAGCGACTATCACGTTTTCGAATTGAAGGCCAGCCAAGTATTCGGCAGGGCCGACGATGAGACCGCGGCGTCTATAGCCGAGTCCGTCCACGTCGGAACGCCCCGCTATCGTAGAAACGTGATACCTTCCCGACTTGCTAATATCGGCTGCGAGTCTACTGTAGCGGTTCCACTGGCGTTGATCCACGATAGCGAGCGCCGTCCGACCTGAAGAATACAGATCCTGAACGGCAGTATTAATATCGAAGAGCTCCCCTTCGCTTGATGCGGAAAGCACTAATTGCGGTACGGGCCCAGCGTTCTGCGTTGATTCAACGGTCGAGAAGTCGATATCCCAGTCCTGGCCCAGATCGAGCGTGGGGAAGCGGTGGTGGACATGTTTGATTAGGTTCAAAATTTGCGGCGTGAACCGGTGTACGGTTGTAAGCTCGAAATTATCAACATCTCCCAATCCTTCGTCTCCGTTTAATGGGCCCGAATGGGTGTCATCTGCAGCAACACCAATAAACGCCTCTGACGGAGATTGACGCGGGTCTACTGCCATGAAAATACTAGGATACTTTGAGACGTCGCGCGAAAGGTAGTGGAGAACGTGGCGCTCCAGCGGGCTGAATAGATGGAATTCGTCAACAAAAATGAGATCATAGCCCTCGCTCTTGCGAGCGCGGTTCCACGCATGCGTTTCAAGATGATTCAGCACGTCGGAAAGAACTTGGTCGGATGTCAGCAGCGAACGCGCTTCCAGGCTTTCCATAAAGCGCGAGTAAAGCGCAAATGTTACGCGCAAGTCTGCTCGGTTCAGTAAAGGCATCATCCAGCCAGCCCGAGACAGCTGTTCGTATCGGTTAATCGCGCCCGCTCCCGGAAAGATTGCGGCAGCTCCGATAACGGAGCCGAATTCGACTAGGAGATCCCAGGCAAGCGCGAGCTGGTCGTCTTCATCTTCGGAGTCGAAGCGTGCTGCAAGCGCGGGAGTGACCCCCGCTCGGTAAGTAACCCAGTCGCCTTGCACAAAAGCTTCAAGCACATCGGAGATTTCACGGAGCTGTTCTAATTTGCCGCTAAGGCTGTCGTTTCCAAGAAGATTAAAGTCGGTATCCTCGCGAATGAATTGCGGCGCTATCGACTGTGCGATTGTCAGTAGGGGAAACACATCTACTTCTTCAACTAGGCCCATGCCCATCGAAGCGAGAGAGTCCGCGACCTCCGATGCAAGGGACCAGCTATGCGTCACAATCAGCACGCGTATCTCAACACCCTTTTCGCGCGCCGAAAGGACTTCGCGTAAGGCCTTCAGAGTAAGGGCGAGCGTCTTCCCGGAACCGGCTGGTCCGCGCAGACGGATAGACTTTTCCGTGGGTGCTTCAACAAATGACCGCTGGTCGCGGCTAATCTCATCAAGCCATTGGTCGTAAGTCCAGCCCTTTGTGACGCTCGACGCTAGGTGAGGGAGCGAAATTTCGACGTCGGGCGCTGAGTCGGCATCTTTGGCTACAAAGTGTAAGTTGGCCGAAACAAGACTCTCTTCCCAGATCGCGCTTACGTCTATGTTCGGCTTCGTGAGATTGCGCGCGTAATCAATTAATTCTTCTTTTTGATCAGTCGTTGTGGATGTCCAAAAAATTACATCCTGACGACGTCCAGGTACGACTTCAGCAATCCAGCGGCTCGCTTCTGAGTCCGAGCCAGGGATTGCAAAGAACGCAATTAAGCTGTCGTGCTTGTATTGATGCCATCCACGGGGAAGGGAAAGTGGGCCGGAAGCCCGAGCCCGCTCCGCGAATGACGCCATTCGCCCAAGTACCTCACGGCGTGAACTTGCAAGATGATCGGGGACAAACGCATCATTGTTATACTGATCTCGCATAATAATAATGCACTGCTGCTCGCTCGAATCTTGGCGAGTCAGTAAGATATCTACGCCATGGAGATGTTGCAGGTACAGTGCATCCGATGTCTCAATGGCTGCCGGGGATAAGTCTGTCGCAAGTTCCTTTAGGGCTCGTGCGCTTGTAAGCAGAGGTATCACTTGTATCGCCCTTCAAGTTGTTGCGAGTGCGCTTTGCGCATCTCTTCATAGTCGCTCGGCATGCCAATTGACATGAATACGAGCGCGAATTGCTGGGACATGGCATGGATGTATCGGTCGTGAAGTCGCGCGAGGCGTCGATACTTGGCTGTAGCGCGTCGTGGTCCCAAAATTATGTCGGGCTCCTTAATTTGCTCCAAATGACGGAGATATACAAAATATCCGTCTTGCATATCAGGACTAACGGCTGAAAGAAAAATAGTATCCCCGGGGGGTGTTGAGTAGTGCGAAGTTAGCGAACTGACTATGTTTTTGGTAGCGGCCTTTGTTTGCTTGCCGCTTGGGATGTTTACGCTGGCGGCTATTAGCTCCTGCACTGCCTCGTCTAGATCTTCGGGCGGGTTGGAAGCGGCCTGAATGGCATGTACGAGCCGGGTTGCGTCGTGTGCTGCAGTTCCGATAAGGCCAAGGGCCTCGATAATTTCCTTAGCTGGCTGCTCGAGCGGCCAGCTACGAAGGCGTTCTGCGGAGATAGAAGGGCCTTTGGCCGAGCGGATTATGCCACCAAGTGCATCGGTGCACTTACTAATGAGTCTTTCGCTTATTCGCGGAATCTGAAATTCGAGATTGTACTCGTCTTGAGTTAGCAGCGGCACGCAGGTAACTCTTCCCTGATTTTTGCGGTTCGCGAAGTCGCAATCAGCCGTCAGTACTATGAGATGACGCTGCCATTTGTTTGCATGCTCGTCGGTGGCCTCGAGGATATCTCCTTGTCTAAGGGGGTCCATGACCGTGACATCCCGATACTCGACGAACGGCTGGTCTCCCGAGGCGGTCTGCATGGCTTCAGTATGTCCGACTCGGGCGTCGAAGTGTCAAATGTGTCCCAATTATGCTCGTGCTGAGGATCTGGCTCCCCGCTCAAGCGCGATTGGGTGGTGAAGTTTCGTGGCAATCGCGCTTCGCAATACGCGCGGCGGTACAAGGCCCGCGAACGGGGGGCTTGGCGCGGCGAAAGTGCTGCGGTAATGCAGCGACAGTCTTATTTTCGGTTCGTGTGTTCGCTAGTTGCGCTGCGCATAGACTCGCGCACTGCCACGGCGATCATCTTGTTTGAGGATTCGCCGGCGCCAAGATCTACGACACCCCGGACGGCCTCCGCGGCGCCGTGCTCGACTCCACCCAGCTCATGGGGCTCGGCCCGGTCTTCGCGCGGCACTTCCGCGTGCGCGTGGAGGACTGAGCGCGATCACTGCCGGGCTGCCTCGCGGCGGGCGGATCCGTCGCCTAGGCTCGCTCTCCGTCGGAATGGGAAGGGAGAGTTCCACGTGCGGAGCTTCGTCACGACCGTCTCGCTGGCCGCGCTGCTCCTCTTCGCGATGGCTCTGCTCCCCGATGAGCCGGGGGTGAGGGTCACGGGTTTCGTCCTGGCCACCGTCGTCTTCGCGGTTGGGCTCCGTCTCCTCGGGGTGTTCGGCTCCGAGCCGTCGGAGGACTGAGCCGCCGGCGGATCACCTGCGCGCGGACGCCCGCCGCGTCGGATCCGGCGCCGCCAGCAGCCACAGCAGGTACAGCCCGCCGAGCGCCGACGTGGCGAGGCCGACGGGGATCTGGAACGGGCTGAGCAGTCTGCCCGCCACGAGGTCGGCGACGCTCAGCAGCAGCGCGCCGACCACGAGGGCGGGGAGCATGCGGCCGGCGCTCGCGGGCATCATCCGCCGGGCGAGGTGCGGCGCCGCGAGCGCGACGAACCCCACCGGGCCCACCGCCGCGACGCCCACGGCGGCCAGCCCGACGCCCGCGGCGAGGAGCGTCGGACGCCAGCGGTCCACGGCCAGCCCGAGGGCGCGCGCGGTGTCGTCGCCCATCTCGAGCAGGCGCAGCGGGCGCTCGCCGAGGAAGGCGAGCGGCACGAGCACGGCCAGCACCGCGAGCGCGGGCCCGACCTGCGGCCAGGAGATGGCGTTCAGCGTGCCGAAGCGCCACGTCGCCGCGGCCTGCGCCAGCTCGACGTCGCTGCGGGTGATGAGGAAGTCGTTGACGGAGGCGAGCATCGCGCCCACGGCGATGCCCACCAGCACGAGCCGCTCGCCCGTGGTCGCGGTGCGGGAGCTCATCAGGTGCACGGCGAGGGCGGTCGCGAAGCCGCCCACGACGGTGCCGAGGCCGACGGAGGCCGCGGACGAGGATCCGGCCACCAGGATCGCGACGAGCCCGCCCGTGGCCGCGCCCGTGCTGAAGCCGATGACGTCCGGGCTGCCGAGCGGGTTGCGCGAGACGCTCTGGAACACGAGGCCGCTGAGGCCGAGCGCCGCGCCGACCGCGACGGCGACGACGACGCGCGGCAGGCGCTGGTCGACGACGATGAAGCGCGCCTGCGGATCCCCGCCGCCGAGGAGCGCGTCGAGCGACGCCGCCGGCGACAGCGGGTACGCGCCCGTGCTGATCCCGACCGCCGCGGCGGCGAGGATGCCGACGACGAGCGCGGCCAGCACGATGCGGTCTCTCCGCGGGATCCGGTGCCTCACCGCGCGCCCCGCGAGCGCCGCAGCACGAGCGCCAGCAGCACGGGCGCGCCGACGAACGCCGTGACGATGCCCGCCTCGAGCTCGCCCGGCCGCGCCACGACCCGCCCCACGACGTCGGCCAGCAGCACGAGCATCGGCCCGGCGACCACCGACCCGACCAGCACGGCGCGGTCGCGGCGGCCGACGACGAGGCGCACGGCGTGCGGCACCACGAGGCCGACGAACGAGATCGGCCCGGCCGCCGCGGTCGCCGCGCCGCACGCGACCGTCACGAGCGCGAACCCCGCGAGCCGCACGAGGCCGACGCGGCTGCCGAGCGCGGTCGCGGCGTCCTCGCCGAGCGCGAGCACGCCGAGCGGGCGCACGAGGAGCAGCGCGGCGAGGACCACGGCGGCGGCGAGCGGGAGGATCCAGGCGAGGTCGGCCGGATCCCGCCCGGCCACCGAGCCGACCACCCACGACCGGTAGTCGCCGAAGGTGCGGGGGTCGGCGAGCGTGATCACGCCCGTGACGGAGGCGAGGCTCGCGGTGAGCGCGGTGCCGGCGAGCAGGAGGCGCGTCGGATCCGCGCGGGGGCCCGCCCGCATCCCCACGAGCACCACGACCACCGCGGCCACGGCCGACCCGGCGAACGCGGGCGCCACGTACCCCGCGGCGGTGCCCGTCCCGAGCACCGACACGGCGAGCACGACCGCGAGCGACGCACCGGCGTTGACGCCGAGGAGGCCCGGCTCGGCGAGCGGGTTGCGGGTCATCGCCTGCATCACGACGCCGGCGACGGCGAGCAGCACGCCCACCGCGACCGCGAGGAGCGTGCGCGGCAGCCGGAGCTGCCAGACGATGATCGCGTCGCGGCTGCCGTCGGCCGGGTGCAGCACGGCGCGCCACACGCCGTCGAGCGCGATCTCGCGGGCCCCGGTCGCGAGGCTGAGCGCGACGAGCGCGACGAGCGCCACGAGCGCCGCGCCGGCGACGGCGGCCCCGGCCGCGCGGGAGGCGGACGGGGGAGTGGGGGCCATGGCGCGGTAAGGATACCCTAAGCTGCCGCGGTGATCCCCTCCCCGCCCCGAGCCGCCCGACCCGCCTCCCGCCGCCGCGCCGGCCGCGCCCGCCGCCCCCTCGGCGGCCTCGCGCTGGCCGCGGCCGCGCTCGTCTCCCTCGCCGCGTGCAGCGGTGCCGGCGCCGCGAGCGGATCCGGGCCCGACGCGGCGGCGGCCCCCGCCGGCAGCCCGGACGGCGCCTACACGACCCCGCGCACCATGCCCGCGGGCAAGGGGAGCGGCCAGCCCGACGGCGTGTTCCCGCGCACGGTCGCGCACTTCGCCGGATCCACGACCATCCCGGCCGCCCCGACGCGCGTGGTCGTCATCTCCACCGGCCAGGCGGATGCGCTGCTCACCCTCGGCGTCGTGCCGGTCGCCTCCACCGCGGCCGACGGCGCCGACCTCGTCCCCGCGTACCTGTCGAAGGCGTTCCCGGAGGACGCGGCCGCGCTCGGCGCGATGACGTCGGTCGGCAACCGCATCGCGCCCGACGTCGAGAGCGTCGCCGCCGCGAAGCCCGACCTGATCCTCATGAACACCGCCGGCAAGGACGCCGCGTCCCTCTACGCGAGCCTCTCGGCGATCGCCCCGACGGTCGCGACGCAGGGCACGGGCCTGCACTGGAAGGAGGACATGCTGCTCCTCGCCGACGCGGTCGGGCGCACCGCGCAGGCGGCCGACTGGCTCGACTCCTACCAGTCGGACGCGGCGGCGTACGGCGCGACGGTGCCCGACGGCACGACGGTCTCGTTCGTGCGCTCCTCCGCCGACCGGCTGCGCGTCTTCGGCGTCGCGTCGTTCGCCGGGTCCGTGGCCGAGGACGCGGCCCTCGCGCGCCCGGAGTCGCAGGGCTTCACCGACGAGACCTCCCAGGACATCAGCGAGGAGCAGCTCGACCTCGCGGACGGCGGCCACGTGTTCGCGGGCGTGCAGGGCGGCGACGACACGGCGCTCACCGGGCTCCCGCTCTGGCCGACCCTCCAGGCCGTCTCGGACGACGCGGTGACCTTCGTCGACGACGACGTCTTCTACCTCAACACCGGCCCCACGGCGGCGCGCGCGGTGCTCGACGCGATGGAGGCGGCGCTCAGCTAGGGCGCGGGCGTCGGCGGCGTCGCGGCGGGGATCCCGAGCTTGAAGCCCACGTGCGACCGCGCGTACCCGAGGCGCTCGTAGAAGCGGTGGGCGTCGACGCGGGCCGCGTCGGAGGTGAGCTGCACGAGCGCGGCACCGAGGGCGGGCGCGGCGGTGTCGGCGACCCACCGCATCATCGCGCCGCCGATGCCGGCTGAGCGCCGGTCGCTCCCGACGCGCACGGCCTCGACCTGGAGGCGGGCGCTGCCGCGTCGGGCCATGCCGGGGATGAGCGTGAGCTGCATCGTGCCGACGAGCGCGCCCTCCGCGTCGGTCGCGACCAGCAGGTCGTTCGCCGGGTCGAGGAGGATGCGCTCCAGTGCGTTCCGGTAGAGGACGGTGTCGGCGGGATCCGCGCGGTCGCCCCGCGAGGCGCTCACCGGGTCGTCGGCGAGCAGCTCCATGAGGGGGCCGAGGTCGGCAGCGGTCGCGCGGCGGAGGACCACGTCCTCGATGCGTGCGGCGAGCGGGACGGGGAGGGCGAGGGGCGCGAGCACGCCCCCATCTTCCTCGCGCGACCGCGAGCAGCGGCCCACCTACGCTGACGACATGGACAGGAGCACGATCAGCGACCTCGCGCACGCCGAGCACCCGATCGCGGCGCCGCTCGGCGACGCCGGCGTCGACGACCTCCTCGCCCGCGCGGTCACGGGGCGGGAGGCGATCCTCGACCTCGGCTGCGGCGACGGCAGCTGGCTGCTGCGGGCCCTGCGGCGAGCGCCGTCGCTGACCGCGGTCGGGGTGGATCACTCCGACGCCGGCTTCGGCCGGGTGCGGGAGCAGGCCGAGCGCGAGGGGCTCGCGGACCGCCTCGAGCTCGTCCACGCGGACGCCGGCTCGTGGACCTCCGCCGACCGGTTCGACGTGGTGCTCAGCGTGGGGGCGACGCACGCGTACGGCGGCCTCGCGTCGACCCTCGCGGCGATCGACGGGCATCTGCGGCCGGGTGGCGTCGCGCTCGTGGGCGAGTGCTTCTGGGAGCGGCCGCCGACGCCGCGGGTGCTGGAGGCGCTCGGCGCGGAGCCGGACGAGTACGGCGACCTCGCGGCGACCGTGGAGGTCGCGGCCGCCGGCGGGTGGGTGCCGCTGCACGGGCACGTCAGCACCCTCGAGGAGTGGGACGACTACGAGTGGTCGTGGACCGGCGCGCTCGCGCGGTGGGCGCTCGAGAACCCCGACCACCCGGATCGGGACCAGGTCATGACCGCGTCGGTCGAGCACCGCCGCGCGTGGCTGGAGGGCTACCGCGGCACGCTCGGGTTCGTCACCGTGCTGCTGGGGCGCGCGCCGGTCGGCTGAGACCGGGGGCGCGAGGCGGGAGGGCGGGGCATGCGCGCATGCCCCGCCCTCCCGTCGCTCGGGTCAGGCGCCGGCGCCGCCTGAGGCCGACGCCCGCGAAACGTGCGCGAGGAGCCGCTCGACGAGCATCGCGCGCAGGTCCACCGACGACCAGCCGTGGTCCGCGCCCTCGACCGGCGTGAACGTCGCGCCGGGCATCAGCTCGCCGTAGCGCGCGCCGTAGGCGACCGGCACGACCTCGTCGGCCGTGCCGTGCACCACGTCGACCGGGCCCGGATACCCGGACACCGGGCCGTAGACGTCGACGCCCGCGAGCACCTCGTCCGGGAAGCCCAGGCCGAGGCCCATGCCGGCGACGTCGACGACGCCGCGCTCGCGGGCCGGCGTGAGCGGCACGCTCATGACGCGCCCGCGCTCGGTGATGTCGTCCACCACCACGCCGGCCGGCGACCAGAGCGTGAGGCTCGCGACGAGCTCCGGCGCGCGGGCGGCGGCCAGCGCCGACTCCACGGCGCCCAGGCTGTGGGCGACCACGTGCACGGCTCCGCCCGCGTCCTCGGCGAGGGCGCGGATCATCGTGGACACCTGGTCGACCTCGTCGAGCAGGCGCACGTCGGCGAAGTCGCCGTCGCTCACGCCGTGGCCGAGCCGGTCGTAGGCGCGCGCCGCCGTGCCGGACGCCGCCAGCGCCCGGGCGACCGCCACCCAGAGCCCGTGGCCGCCGGTGCCCGAGTCCCCGAACCCGTGGACGAGCAGGGCGGCGGGGGCGCCGGGGCGCACGGTGCCGTGCTCCCAGCCGCGGAGGGTCCGCCCGCCGTGCTCGAGCGCGAGCGGGGCGACCCGGGCCGCGGCGGCCCGGTCCATCAGTTGCGCCGGTCGGCGAAGCCGGCCGGGAGGTCGCCGGGGGCGGTGTCGACGACGGTCTCGTCGTCGGCGCCCACGAACTCGTACAGGGTGATGTGCGCGAACTCCGGCACCACGTAGATCGGGTAGGTCGGGCCGGCGTCGCGGTGCGCGCGCATCTGATCGAGGTGGTCGTTCTGGAAGAGCACGGTCTTGGAGCCGTCCTCCTCCACCCAGCGCGGGAAGAAGATCGTGCCGTGCAGCACGCGGGCCGCCGGGATGATGTTGACCACGACGCTGGTGCCGGTGGGCTCGTTCCACGACACCTTGAAGACGCCGTCGGCGAGGGCGACCAGGTCGACCGTCTGGTCCTTGACCCAGCGGCCGCCGACCATCCCGGAGTGGATGCGGTAGTCGATGGTCGTGGCGTTCTTCACGTACATCTCGTACTGCCAGCCGTTGGCGTACGTGTAGATGAGGCGGTGTCCGACGAGGGGGCTGAGGTCCTGAGCGGGCACGGGGTGCTCGACGCTCGTGGTGATGTTGTCCATGCCGAGGATCCTGACACCGGAATGCGTTTGTCACAAGCGCATCTCCCTGGGTATCCTCGGTGCATGCCCTCCGACGCGACCGACCCCGAGCTCCGGGAGATCGCGCGCCGCGTCGGATCCGAGCTCGGCCCGTTCCGCCGTCGGCTGACCCACGCGTCCCGTCGCGCCGCGGACCTGCCCGACCTGCCGGACGCGCAGGTCGAGGTGCTCCGCCGCCTGGAGGCCATCGGCTGGGCGACGCCCACCGGCCTCGGCCGGGCGCTCGGGCTCGCGCGCTCGACCGTCAGCAACCTGCTCATCGCCATGGAGCGCGACGGCCTCGTCGACCGGCGGCAGGTGGCGGGCGACGGCCGGAGCACCGAGGTGGGCCTCACGGATCGCGCGCGCGGTCTGCTGCGCACGTTCGACCGCTCGGCCGAGGGCGTGCTCGTGGGCGCGCTGCAGGGGCTCTCGGCGGCGGAGCGGCGCGACATCGCCCGCGCGCTCCCGGCGCTCGAGGCGCTGCACGCGGCGATCGGCGCGGAGCGGGTGGAGCCGTCGGCGCCCGATGCGGCGCTGGCGGGTCCGGACGCGAAGTAGGCCCGGACGCGCGGTGGGCCCGGACGTGCCGGTCGCGCCGGTGGGCCGGACGCGCCCGTCGATCGGGCAGCGCCGTCCGCGCCGGACACGACGACGCGCCGCCGGCCGGGGAGCTGATCCCCGCCCGACGGCGCGTGGTGGTGGTGGTGGTGCGGTGAGCCCGCCGGGCTCAGGCCGCGTGCGCGGGTGCGCGTGCGGCCGACGTCCGGCCGGAGGCGTCGCATCCGCCGTCCGCCCCCGTGCGGTCCGCATCCGCCGCATCCGTGGCGTCCGCGGCGTCGGCCGCGGGGGCGCCGTCCCCGAGCGCGTTCAACCGCGCCAGGAACCCGGCGAACGCGTCGAGGTCGGCGCGGCTCCAGGCGCCGAGGCCGCGGATGAGGCGGCTGCCCTCCGCGTCGTCGGCGTCGATCCCGGCGCGGCCGGCGGCCGTGAGCGCGAGCACCCGCACCCGGCCGTCCTGCGCGTCGGCCCCGACCTCCACCAGCCCCAGGTCCTGGAGCTGGCGGAGCTGCCGGCTGACCACGCTGCGGTCGACGCCGAGCTGGTCGGCGACGGCGCTGGCGTGGGCGCTGCCGCAGCGGCGGATCACGCGGAGCATCTTGTAGCCGATGGGCGGCAGCTCCGGGTGGATGGCCGCGGCGGCCTCGCGGGTCGTGGCGCGGATCCGGCCGGCCAGGGCCGTCATCTGCTCCTCGACCTCGGCGATGCCCGCCGCGATCCCGTCCCCGGAGGCGTCGCTGTCCCCGTCGCGTGCCCCGTCCGCGACGGGGTGGTCGTCGTCCGTCATCGGCGGGCGTCGACCCCGGCGTCCTCGGGCTCGGGGAGCCGGATGGATCCGGTCGGGTTCGCCTCGCCGGCCGGCGTCAGCGCGACGGCCCCGGCGGAGGCGCCGATGAGCGCGTCCTCGGCGTCGACGCGGTGCACGTCCTTCGCCGCCTTCTCGTTCTTCATCTGCACGGCGTTCTTGCTGCCGAGCTGCGCGTTGGGCAGGAAGATCACGGCGATGAGCGACACGATCGCGAGCGGCACGCTGTAGAGGAACACGTCGCCGATGCCGACGCCGTACGCGCTCTCGACCACCACGCGGACCGCGGGGCTGAGCTGCGAGACCTGCGGGATGACGCCCGAGCCGAGCGCCTGCGCGGCCGCGGCCTGGTCGGCGGGGGCGAGCTTCATGATGCCCGCCGTGATCTCCGACGCGATGATCGTGCCGAGGATGGAGCCGAGCACCGAGACGCCGACCGTGCCGCCGAGGCTGCGGAAGAACGTGACCGCGCTGGTGGCGACGCCGAGGTTCTTCACCTCGATGGCGTTCTGCACGACGAGGACGAGGTTCTGCATGAGCATGCCGAGGCCCGCGCCGAGCACGAACATGTAGATGCCCACGAGCACGAAGTCGGTGTCGTAGCGGAGCGTGGAGAGCAGGCCCGTGCCGGCGACGATGAGCACGGCGCCGGAGATCATGATCGTCTTCCACTTGCCGCGGCGGCTGATCAGATTGCCGAACACGGTCGAGGAGATGAGCAGGCCCGCCATGAGCGGGATCGTCAGCAGGCCCGACTGGGTCGGCGTGGCGCCGCGCGACAGCTGCATGTACTGCGCGAGGAAGACCGAGGTGCCGAACAGCGAGATGCCGACCGCGAGGCTCGCGACGACCGAGAGCGTGAAGGTGCGGTTGCGGAACATGGTGAGCGGGATGATCGGCTCGGCGACCTTGAGCTCGGTGACGACCGCGGCGATCAGCAGCACGACCGCGCCGCCCGCCATGAGGTAGGAGGTCATCGAGGCCCACTCGAACTGCTTGCCGGCCTGCGAGACCCAGATGAGCAGGAGCGAGACGCCGCTCGCGATGAAGACCGCGCCGAGGTAGTCGACGTGCACCTTGCGCTTCGGGTGCGCGGGCAGGTGGAGGGTGACCTGCAGCAGGATGATCGCGATGATGGCGATCGGCAGCGCGATGAAGAAGTTCCAGCGCCAGCCGAACGCGTCGGTCACGACGCCGCCGAGGAGCGGGCCGCCGACCGTGCCGACGGCCATGACGGCGCCGAAGAGGCCGGCGTAGCGGCCGCGGTCACGCGGGCTGATGATGTCGGCCATGATGATCTGGCTCAGCGCGGCGAGGCCGCCGGCGCCGAGGCCCTGGAGCACGCGGAAGACGATGAGCGTCTCGGTGTCCTGCGAGAAGCCGGCGAGCGCGGAGCCCAGCACGAACGTCGCGAGCGCGAGCTGGATGAGCAGCTTGCGGTTGAAGAGGTCGGCGAACTTGCCCCAGAGCGGGGTGCTCACGGTGGTGGCGAGCAGCGTCGCGGTGACGACCCAGGTGTAGCCGGATTGGTCGCCCTTGAGGTCGCTGATGATGATCGGCAGCGAGGTGGAGACGACGGTGCCGGCGAGGATCGAGACGAACATGCCGAGCAGGAGGCCCGAGAGGGACTCGAGGACCTGGCGCTTCGACATGGATCCGTCGGCCGAGACGGTGCGACGAGGGGCCTTCGCGGGTGCCGCGTCGGTGTGGTGCTGGGACATGTTCCTCCGGTAGTTGACTATAGGCAACCATATGACTGTGGTGGACAGTTGTCAACCATCTCGGTTCCCGGGGATCCGCCCCGGCCGGCCGACGCCTCCGCGCGCCGGGAGTAGACCGGAGGGGAGAGCCGGTCGACCGACCGGCCTCGATGCGAGGAGGAATCCCATGGTCGATTCGGTGGCGACGGTCTGGCTGCCCGTCACGGACATGACGCGCGCGGTGGCGTTCTACCGCGACACGCTCGGGCTCACGATCACGAGCGAGGACGACGACTGGAGCGAGATCGACGCGGACGGCCTGATGATCGGGCTCAACGCGCGCGAGGAGACGAGCGGGTCGTCGAGCGGCGGCGCGGTCATCTCGTTCACGCCCGAGGGGTCCATCGAGGACGAGCTGGAGCGGATCCGCGCGCGCGGCGCCGAGATCACGGGCGAGATCAGCGACCACGAGTGGGGCCGCATCCTCCCGTTCCAGGACAGCGAGGGCAACGACCTCCAGCTCTACACGCCGCCGACCGGCGCGTAGCCCGCGGGAGCGCTCAGCCGGCCGACCAGGCCACCGCGCCGTCGCGGACGACGGCGTGGATCCGGGCCAGGTCGGCCGGCCGCGGCGCGGTCGTGACGTCGAGCACCGTGAGGTCGCCGCGTGCGCCCGGCTCGACCACGCCCGACCCCGCGGCCTCGGCGCCGAGGAACGCGGCGGGCTCCGTGGTGAGGGACGCGAGGATCGCGTCGGCCGACAGCCCCGCGCGCGCCAGGGCCGCGAGCTCCGGCGCCGTGTCGCGGTCGGGCATGTAGCCGACGTCGGTGCCGAAGAGCACGCGCCCGCCCGCGGCGACGAAGCCGCGCAGCGCCTCGCGGATCGGCCCGACGTACGCCTCGTCCGGGCGGACGGTGGCGGCGAACATGTGCAGGGTCGGCACGACGCGGATCCCGCGCGCGGCCGCCTCCGCGAGGAGCGCCGCGGTGCCCTCCGTCTCGTCGGGCACGTGGGCGAGGGCGTCGACGCCCGCGTCGACCGCGACCGCCGTGCCGCGCCGGTCGGACGGGTGCGCGAGCACGCGCGCTCCGAGGCGGTGCGCCTCCGCGACGGCGGCCCGCGCGACGGCGCGGCGCATCGGCTTCACGCGCTCGGGCGTCACGTAGGAGCCCGTGAAGAGCTTGACCACGCGGGCGCCTCCGGCGAGCTGCCGACGGACCGCGCGGCGCGCGCCCCGGCGGGTGGCGGGCATCGGCAGCAGGCCGCGCAGGTACCAGGGCACCATCGGGCGCATGTAGAAGGGGAGGCCCCGCACCGGCCGGATCCCGACCCCGGCGGTGAGGATGCGCGGGCCCCGCAGGTCCCCGGCCTCGATGCGGCGGATGAGCGCGTGCGTCGTGCGCGGAAGGGAACCGAGGTCGACGACGCCCGCGAAGCCGCGGCGGAGCATCATGTCGTCGAGGGCGGCCTGCACGGCGGCGGGGTCGCGGCGGACCCGACCCCAGACGCGCTCCGTCAGGTGCACGTGGCAGTTCCAGAAGCCGGCGGCGACGACCCGGCCGGCGAGGTCGACCTCCGGCACGTCGGCCCCGGCGTCGAGGTCGTGCCCGATCGCGACGATGCGGCCCGCGCGGATCAGCACGTCGCGCGGCTCCGAGAGCGGGGCGCCCGGCCGCGCCCAGACCCGGGCCCGGCGGAGGAGGAGGTCGCCGCTCACGGCATCGGCTCGAGGTCGACGTGCACGTCGTCGCCGACCGCCAGCCCCTGCCGCTCGCGGACCTGGCGCTTGATCGGCAGCACCCACGTGCCGTCGCCCTGCGGGAAGACCGACGTGCGCCAGGTCGTGGTGCCGACGCGGACGCGCACGGGCACGGATCCGAACCCGCGCCGTCCGGCCTCGCCCAGCTCCCGGAGCATCTCGCCGAGCTCGACGGGCACGGTCACCATGGTCCAGAGCTCGCGTCGCGCCTCCCACGCCCAGAGCGGCGCGGTGAAGTCGAGCGGCAGGTCGTCGGTCATGCCCCGACCCTACGGGCGGGCGTCGTCGTGCACGTCGGCGTCGACGGGCAGCGCGTCGAAGGCGGGAGCGGCCTCGCCCCGGCGCCGCCGCTCGCGGACCCCGCGCGTGGTCGTCACGGCGAGGAAAAGGAAGTACGCGCCGAAGGCGACCAGGGCGACCGTCTGGATCCACGCCGGCAGCCAGGCGAGGCGTCGCGTGCCCGTGCTCGCCATCGGGTCCTCCGCGGTCACGGAGATCGCGATGCCGACCGCGATGATGACGAGGCCGAACGCCGCCTGGGCCACGGCGCGGCCCGTCGTGGGCACCCGCGGCTCCCGCTCGGCGCGCTCGCGGGCGACGCGGCGCACGCGCATCCGGAGGAGGAACGCGCCGACCACGACGACGACGGCGACGGGGACCAGCACGGCGAGGGGGATGTCCATCCCTCCACGCTAGGGACGCCGCACGACGACGGGACGCAGCGGCGTGCCCCCCCGATCGAGGCCGATCCGGCGGCTCAGCGCCCCACGGTGAGCAGCTCGCACTCCAGCGGCTCGGACGTCTCCGCGATCAGCTCGAACGCCGCGGCGCCCGCGCGGATGGTCACGGTCGACATGCCCTGCCAGCGCGGGTGCGGCTCCGAGGTCGTGGAGGTGATGGCGTGGCGGAGGAGCCGCAGCCGGTCGATCGAGAGGGTCGCCGTGCGGCGGCGCAGTACCGGGTCGCGGCGGGACACGATCAGCAGCTCGCGCGGCGTGCAGGCGGCCAGCGCGCCGGCGAGGCTCATCGGCCGGAGGCGCTGCAGCGCGCCGGCGAGGCCCGTCGCGGTCGTGCGCAGCGGCGTGCGCGGCCGCGAGGAGAGGTAGCGCAGCTGCGGATCCCGCGCCGTGAGGTCGTAGTAGGCGGACGCGACGCCCGCCTCGTCCTTGCCCATGTCGATGCGCGGGGCGACGCGCTCGGCCCGTCCGGGCGCGTGGACGGGCACGCCGCCGGCCTCGCCCGCGAGCGCGACCAGCAGCTCCGTCAGGTCGACGACGACGTCCGCCGACGCCCCGTTGAAGGGGATCTCGAGGGCCGTGCCGTCGGCCGTGTGCAGCGTGAGCAGGCCGTCGAGGAGGTCGACGCGGTCGCGCACGGCCACGATGTCGGCGTAGGGGATGCGGCGCACGATGAACCCGGATCCGCGTCGCGTCAGCACCTCCAGCTCGCGGTCACCGACGACGATGAGGCGGTCGTAGAGGTCCATGGTCGGATCGGTGTCGCGGCGCGCGATGTCGCGCGGCACCTTGAGCACGAGGCGGGCCGCGAACGGGTCAGCGCCGTGCGGGCGGAAGAGGCGCGGGACCTCGTCGAGCGTGCGGACGGTGTCGATCCACGGGCCGAAGGCGTCGTGCTCGGCGGTTCTGGCGGGCGGGGTCACGGAGCGACGCTATACCGGCGGCCGGCCCGGATCGAGGACGGGGGCGCGCCGCGTCCGGAGGCCCGATCGTGTGCTAGTCGGGCGGCGCGAGGAGGCGGCGGGGAGGCGGCGGGGAGCCGCCGATCAGTGCTCGATCAGGTCGCGCTCGGGCGGCACGGAGGTCCACAGCTGCACGACGCGTCGGGCGAGCGCGCGCTCGAGGCCGCCCAGCGCCTTGACCACGAAGATCGTCGTGCGGGCGGGGGAGCCGGCCTTCGAGAAGCCGCGGTCGACGGCGCGCACCCACGTCTCGGCGGCGATCTTCGCGGTCGAGTAGTTCGCGCCGCCCGGGTACGGGCGCTGCACGGCGGTGGAGGAGACGATCGCGAGCCGGCCGGCGTCGGACGCCTGCAGGTCGGCGTCGAACGCGCGCGTGGTGTTGCGGAGCGTCGTGACGAGGCGCTCGTGCAGGAAGTCCCAGTCGTCGTCGGTCTGGCCCTCGAGGCCGTTGCCGCCGCGCCAGCCGCCGACCAGGTGGATCAGCCCGTCGACGCCGCCGAGGTCGGCGCGGATCCGTCCGGCCAGGTCCACGACGGCCGCGTGGTCGGCGAGGTCGCACACCTCGCGGCGGGACGCGTCGACGCCGTCGAGCCGGCCGGCGTCGGTGCCGACCGCGACGACGCGCGCCCCCGCCGCCGTCAGCTCGGCGCAGACCGCCCGGCCCGCGGCGCTCGACGCGCCGGCGACCACGACCACGCGGCCGTCGACGCTCATGCGGCCTGCCCCGTGATCCCGGCGGTCGACCCGATCACGTCGCGCATCTTCCTCTCCAGCGCCTCGAAGAACATGCTGAGCGGGAACTCGTCGTCGAGCACGAGGTCGGTGAGGCCCTTCGGCGGCCCGTCGAGCGGCAGCGCGTCCGGCCCCTTCGCCCAGGTGGATGCGGGGTGCGGCGTGACCGTCTCGGTGACCATCGCGTACGCGGCCAGCCAGTGCGCGGTCTTCGGCCGGTCGATGGAGCGCCAGTAGAGGTCGTTGACCCGGTCGGCGAGCGCCACGACCACGTCGGCGACCTCGTCCCAGTCGATCGTGAGGCGCGTGTCGGTCCAGTGCAGCACGTGGTGCTGGTGCAGCCAGGCGAACAGGAGCTGGCCGCCGAGGCCGTCGTAGTTGCGGACGCGGGAGCCGGTGATCGCGAACCGGAAGATGCGGTCGAAGATCACGGCGTGCTGCACCATGCCGGCGCGCTCCAGGAGGGCGTCGTCGGCGGCGGTGCGCTCGGCGGGATCCACCGCGGCGAGCCGGCGCTGGATCGCGACGGCCTCGCGGAACGCGGTGAGGTCGCAGCGCAGCTCCTCGATCGAGTAGAGGAAGAAGGGCATCCGCTGCTTGATCATGAACGGGTCGAACGGCAGGTCGCCGCGCATGTGCGTGCGGTCGTGGATGAGGTCCCACATCACGAAGGTCTCCTCCGCGAGCCGCTGGTCCTCCAGCAGGCGCCGCGCGTCCTCCGGCAGCTCGAGCTTGGTGACCTCGGCGGCGTGGCGCACCACGCGGCGGAACCGGGCGGCCTCGCGGTCGGCGAAGATCGCGCCCCACGTGAAGGTCGGCACCTCGCGCATGGCGACGGTCTCGGGGAAGAGCACGGCCGAGTTGGTGTCGTAGCCGGGCGTGAAGTCGACGAAGCGGATGGGGACGAAGAGCGCGTTGCCGTAGTCGCCCGCCTCCAGCTCGGCGACGAACTCGGGCCAGACGACCTCGATCAGCACGGCCTCGACGAGGCGGCTCGCGCTGCCGTTCTGCGTGGTCATGGGGAAGACGACGAGGTGCCGGATGCCGTCGACGCGGTCGCGCTGCGGCTGGAAGGCGGTGAGGGAGTCGAGGAAGTCGGGCACGCCGAGGCCGGCGTCGACCCAGCGCGCGAAGTCGACGTCGAGGGCCGCGAGGTACGCGGCGTCGTGCGGGAAGAGCGGGGCGAGCGCGCGGACGGAGTCGCGGATCACGCCGACGAGGCGGGCGGCCTCCGCGTGCTGCGCGGCGTCGGGGATCGAGCCGTCCTTCACCTGCATCGGCTGGAGGGCGACGGCGGCGTCCTTGAGGGCGAGCCAGGCGGGGGAGGAGGCGACGGAGCGCACGTCCTCGACGACCTCGGGCTCGCCGATGACGGCTGCGGGGGCTGCGGCGCTGGACATGGATCGACCTCCGATCGTGCGGGTGCGTGCGGTGCCTCCACCGTATCCGCGGGATCGGCGCCGCATCGTGTCCGGTGAGCGGGTTCCGCGCGTGGATCCCGGTGCCCACGCAGCATCCGTGCGCGTGCGGCGGCGCCTACGCCTCGTCGTCCTGCGGTACGAGGGTCGTCGTGCCCGTCTCGTGGTCGCGGCGGAGGATCGCGTAGCCGACGGATGCGCGGGGCTCGCCGCCGGCGACGGGCCAGCCGTCGCGGTAGTGCGCCTCCTTCACGAAGCCCGCGCGGACGAGCACGCGGCGCATCGCCCGGTTGTCGTCGCGCGTCTGCGCCTCGAACCGGGTGACGTGCGGGTGGGCGCGGAAGACGTGGTCCGTCAGCGCGCGCACCACGGGCACGCCGAGGCCGCGGCCGCGCCAGGCCTCCGCGAGGCGCAGGTCGAACAGCACGCCCGGATCCTCGAGGTCGTCGAGCACGACGAGGCCCACGCGGCCGGATCCCTCGACCTCGACCCACAGCGCCGCGTGCTCGGGCCCCGCGAAGTCGCCGTCCGCGATGCGCGCGTCGACGTCCGCGGCGGTCGGCCGGGGCCGCACGTGGAACGGGAACGCGTTCGACGTGAGGAACGCGCGGAGGGCGTCGGCGTCGGCGGCCGGGTCGACCGGGACGAGGCGCACCCCCGGGTCGGCGGCGGTGCGGGGAGAGGGGGTGGCCGAGTGCATGCGGGGTCCGATCGGGTCGGGCGGGCGGCGGCGCCCGGGCGGGTCGCCATCCACAGGCGCGGGTGAACAGCGCGTGAACCCGGCTGTCCTCCGTAGAGGGGACAGGCGGGCAGGGCGCAAGCTCGTCGCCGTGGATCCCTTCATTCTCCTCGTGCTCGTCGTCATCACGGCGCTCGCCTTCGACTTCACCAACGGCTTCCACGACACGGCGAACGCGATGGCCACGTCCATCGCGACCGGCGCGTTGAAGCCCAAGGTCGCGGTCACGCTCTCCGCCGTGCTCAACCTGGTGGGCGCCTTCCTCAGCATCGAGGTCGCGCTCACGGTCACGAACGCGGTGGTCAAGATCCAGGACAAGACGGGGGCGCCCGACCCGGCGCTCCTGGAGGGCGGCGGATCCGCGCTCCTCCTCATCGTGCTCGCCGGCCTCATCGGCGGCATCGTCTGGAACCTCCTCACCTGGCTCCTCGGCCTCCCGTCGAGCTCGTCGCACGCGCTGTTCGGCGGCCTCATCGGATCCACGCTCGCGGGCCTCGGCGTCAACGGCGTCAACTGGGCGGGCGACGGCTCGAAGCTCGACGGCGTCGTCGGCAAGGTGATCCTCCCGGCGCTCATGTCGCCGATCCTCGCGGGGGCGGTAGCCGCCATCGGCACCTGGCTGGTGTTCCGGATCATCGGGAACCTCGCCGGGCGCGGGCTCGACCGCACCTTCCGCATCGGCCAGATCGGCAGCGCCTCGCTCGTCTCGCTCGCGCACGGCACGAACGACGCGCAGAAGACGATGGGCGTCATCACGCTCGCGCTCATCGCCGCCGGCGGCTGGACCGACACGGAGTCGGTGCCGTTCTGGGTGAAGATCAGCTGCGCGCTCGCCATCTCGCTCGGCACCTACATCGGCGGCTGGCGCATCATCCGCACGGTCGGCAAGGGCCTCGTCGAGATCGACACGCACCAGGGCATGGCGGCGGAGAGCTCGTCGGCCGCGGTCATCCTCGCCTCCAGCCACCTCGGCTTCGCGCTCTCCACCACGCACGTCGCCACCGGCTCGATCCTCGGCTCCGGCGTCGGCCGCCCCGGCGCGCAGGTGCGCTGGCGCGTGGCGCTGCGCATGGTCGTGGCGTGGATCATCACCCTCCCGGCCGCCGCCCTCGTCGGCGCCGTGATGTGGTGGCTCGGCCACCTCATCGGCGGCGCGGCCGGCGGCATCGCGATGACGATCGTGCTCCTGGCCGTCGCCATCACCGTCTACGTGCGCTCCCGCAAGGACGACGTGGGCGCCCACAACGTCAACGACGAGTGGTCGGACGACGCGCCCGCCCGCCCCGCCACCCAGCCCGCCGACGCCTGAAGGATCCCGCCATGCTCCCCCTCTTCCTCTCCGCCGTCGGCCAGGTGGCCCTCGTGGCCGTCCTCCTCGGCGCGGGCCTGCCCGCCCTCTTCGCCCTCGGGGTCCGCTCCTTCGCGCTCGCCAGCCCCGACACGAGCGGCCGCGCGACCGGATCCGGTCCCGGCCTCCCCGCCCCGCTCCTGCAGCTCGTCGGCGCGGTCTGCTACGCGGTCGTGGTCCTCGCCGTGGTCGCGGGCCTCACGCTCATCATCGCGACCGGCCTCGGCCAGACCGTGAGCTTCGAGCACGTCATCCCGACCTTCACCTCGAAGGGCTGATCGTGACCACCAGCGCGTCGACGGAGGGCGGGCCCGCCGAGGGCGCCGCCCCCGAGCGCGGCATCGTCCAGCGCGTGGTCGGCTGGCTGCGCGCCGGCTACCCCTCGGGCGTGCCCGACCAGGACTACGTGCCGCTGCTCGGGATCCTCCGCCGCAGCCTCACGGCCGAGGAGCTCGAGCAGGTGGTGGACCAGCTCGTCGACGACGCGGCGGCGGCGGACGCGGCCGGCCACGAGATCGGCCGCCGTCAGCTCCGCGAGCGCGTCGAGGAGCTCCTCCTCGGGCCCGCGCTGCCGGAGGACCTGGTGCGCGTCTCGGCCCGCCTCGCCGCGGCGGGCTGGCCCCTCGGGTCGCCCGACGACCTGCACGCCCCGGATGCGCCCGGCGCGCGGGCGACCGAGCGCACGGGCCTCGTGTCCCGCGTCGTCGCGTGGCTGCGGGCCGGCTACCCGGCCGGCCTCCCCGAGCAGGACTTCGTGCCGCTGCTCGCGCTGCTGCGCCGCCGGCTCAGCGACGAGGAGGTCATGGCGGTCTCCGAGCGCCTCGAGGCCGAGGGCGGCCTGCCCGCCTCGCGCCTCGACGTGGCCGCCGCGATCGCGGGCGTCACCTCCGAGATGCCGTCCGACGAGGACGTGGAGCGCGTCCGCGCCTACCTCGCGGCCCACGGCTGGCCCGACGGCTTCCGGATCTGATCCCGCCCGCCCCACGGGCTTGCCCTCTTCGGCTAAGCGAGTTAGCGTGTAGCTAACGCACTTAGCCGAAAGGGCTGCCATGACCACCTCCACCTCCACCCTCGCCGTCGCCGACGGCACGCTCGCCTACGAGATCCACGGATCGGACGGCCCGCTCGTCGTGCTCGCCCACGGCATGGGCGACGACCGCCGCTCCTGGGATGCGGTCGTCCCCGACCTCGTCGCGGCCGGCCACCGCGTCGCCGCCGTCGACCTCCGCGGCTGCGGCGGGTCGAGCGCCGCGTGGTCGTCGTACGGGCAGGGCGACATCGCGGGCGACCTCATCGCGCTCGTCCGGCACCTGGGCGGCCCGGCCGCGCTCGTCGGCCACTCCATCGCGGGCGGCGCGGCCACCATCGCCGCGTCGCGCGAGCCGGAGCTAGTCCGCGCGCTCGTCGAGGTCGGGCCGTTCACGCGGAAGCAGTCGGTAGCGATCCGCGACCTCGGCGTCGCCGCGTACCGCCGTGGCGCGCTCCGCCTGATGGGCGCCGTGATGCTCGGCAGCCGCGGCATGTGGCGCCGCTACCTCGAGCTCGCGACGCCCGGCCGCCGCCCCGCCGACTGGGACGCGCGCCTCGCCCGCATCGACGCGATGCTCCGCGAGCCCGGCCGCATGACCGCGCTGAAGCGCATGGGCGTCTCCGGCACGGCCGAGTCCGACCCGGCGCTCGCAGGGATCCGCGTGCCCGTCCTCGTGCTCCAGGGATCCGCCGACCCCGACTGGGTGGACCCGCGCGCCGAGGCCGACGCCATCGTCGCCGCGCTGCCCGCCGGCCTGGGCCGCGTGCAGATGGTGGAGGGCGCCGGCCACTACCCGCACGTGCAGGAGCCCGCCGCGGTCGCCGCCGGCATCGTCTCCTTCCTCGGCGCGGTCCGTGCCTAGGGCGGGGCTCAGCCGGGACGCCGTCGTCGCGCGCGCGTCCGAGATGCTGGACGACGCCGGATCCGGCCCGCTCCAGCTCCAGGCGCTCGCCGAGAGCCTCGGCGTGCGCGTGCCGTCGCTCTACAAGCACATCGAGGGGATGCCGGGCCTCCAGCGCGGGATCCTCCTCCGCGGCAAGGCGGAGCTCGCGGCGGAGCTCGCGCGCGCGGCCGTCGGGCGGTCGGGGGCGGATGCGGTGACGCGGATCGCGCACGCCTACCGCGCGTGGGCGCTCGCGCATCCGGGCCGGTACGCGCTGGCCATGCGCGCGCCCGCCCCGGACGACGCCGAGGACGAGGCCGCGTCGGAGGCGCTGGCGCGGGTCGTCTACGACGCGCTCGCGGGCTACGACCTGCGGGACGACGACCTCGTCGACGCGACGCGCTTCCTCCGCTCGGCGATGCACGGCTTCGTCGCGCTCGAGACGGGCGGCGCCTTCGCCCTCGCGGCCGACCGCGAGCGCAGCTGGGACCGCCTGGTCGCGAGCGTGGTCGCGGCGCTGGAGGGCTGGCACCGGCACTGACTTGCACTGCGCGGCGTGAAGTGCAAACATGCACTCCATGACGGATGGTGCAACTGGGCTGCGCGAGCGACGCCGGGCGGAGACCTCGGCCACGCTCACGACCCTGGCGCGCCGCCTCACCGCCGCGCACGGCCTCGCCGGCTTCACGGTCGAGGAGCTGTGCGAGCAGGCGGGCGTCGCGCGCCGCACCTTCTTCAACTACTTCGCCTCCAAGGAGGACGCGGTGTTCGGGCGTCCCGCGCGCCTCGACACCGCCGACCTCGAAGAGGCGTTCGTCGCCGCCGGCCCGTCGCGCGGCGGCGCCTCGCGCGGTGGCCCGTCGCGCGGTGGCGCCTCGCCCCACGCCACCTCGCCCGACCTCCTCGCCGACCTCGCCGAGCTGTGCCTGCAGCGCTGGTCGCGGCTCGACACCGACGGCACCTCCATGAAGGACATGCACGCCGCGTTCCGCCGGGAGCCCGGCCTCCTCGTCCGCGCGCTCGACGCGTCCATCGAGGACGAGGCGAGCGACGTGCGGCTCGTCGAGCGCCGCGAGGGCCTGCCGGAGGGCGACCTCCGCGCGTCCGTCGTGGTGCAGGTCATGGCCGCGCTCGGACGAGCGAGCGCCCGCGAGTTCCTCGCGCCCGGCAACGCCGACCCCATCGAGCTCCTCCTCCGGCGTCGCCTCGACGCCCTGCGCGAGATCGCGCACCCCGCCACCGCCACCCGCCACACGGAACGGACCCCATGACCGCCACCGCCCCGGCGCCCCTCCTGCTCACGCAGCGGCGCATCTGGATCATCTTCTCGGCGCTCATCGCCGGCATGCTCCTGTCGAGCCTCGACCAGACCATCGTCTCCACCGCGATGCCGACCATCGTCGGCGAGCTCGGCGGCGTCGACCACCAGGTCTGGATCACCACGGCGTACCTGCTCGCCACCACGATCGTCATGCCCATCTACGGCAAGTTCGGCGACGTGCTCGGCCGGCGGAACCTGTTCCTCGCGGCCATCGCGATCTTCACGCTCGCCTCGGTCGGCTGCGCGTTCGCGGGCGACTTCTGGTCGTTCGTCGTGTTCCGCGCGGCCCAGGGCCTCGGCGGCGGCGGGCTCATGATCCTGTCGCAGTCGATCATCGCCGACATCGTGCCGGCCAACCAGCGCGGCAAGTACCTCGGCCCGCTGGGCGGCATCTTCGGCCTCTCGGCCGTGGGCGGCCCGCTCCTCGGCGGCTTCTTCGTCGACCACCTCACGTGGCAGTGGGCGTTCTACATCAACATCCCGGTGGGCATCGCGGCGTTCGCCATCGCCTTCGTCACCCTGACCCTGCCGAGCAAGCGCGTGACGAAGAAGGTGGACATCGCGGGCGTCGTGCTGCTGTCGCTCGCCACCACGTGCCTCATCTTCTTCACCGACTTCGGCGGCGACAAGTCCTACGGCTGGGGCTCGCTCGCGACCTGGGCGTGGGGCGTGGGGCTCGTCGTGGCCGCGTCGCTGTTCGTGTTCACGGAGGCGCGCGCGGACGACCCCATCATCCCGCTCAGCCTGTTCCGCAACCCGGTCTTCGTGAACGCGACCGCCATCGGCCTCGCGCTCGGCATCGGGATGTTCGCGGCGATCGGCTTCGTGCCGACGTTCCTGCAGATGTCCACGGGCACCTCGGCCGCGGTCTCGGGCCTGCTGCTCCTGCCGATGATGGTGGGCCTCATCGGCATGTCGATCACGTCGGGCATCCTCATCAGCCGCACGGGCCGGTACCGGATCTTCCCCATCGTGGGCACGCTGCTCACCATGCTGGCGCTCGTGCTGATGACGTCGCTCACCGCCCAGACGCCGGTGTGGCTGATCTGCGTGTTCCTCTTCATCTTCGGGCTGGGCCTCGGCCTCATCATGCAGGTGGTCGTGCTCGTGGTGCAGAACGCGGTGCCCGCCGCGCAGATCGGCACGGCGACCAGCACGAACAACTACTTCCGCGAGGTGGGCGCCGCGCTCGGCACGGCCGTGTTCGGCACGCTGTTCACGACGCGCCTCACCGAGAACCTCACGGGCGTCTTCGCCGGTGCCGGGGCGGCCCCGGGCGACGCGGCGGCCTCGGCCAGCAGCATCGACCCGCAGACGCTGAACGGGCTGCCGGACGCGGTGCGCGACGGGATCGTGGACGCGTACGCCGACGCGCTGGCGCCGGTGTTCTGGTACCTCGTGCCGTTCATCGCGATCGCGTTCGTGCTCTCGCTGCTGCTCAAGCAGATCCCGCTGTCGGACGTCGCCGGGCTCGTCGCCCGCGGCGAGGCGGTGGGCGGCGAGGAGGCCGAGCGGCTGGAGGCCGAGCAGCGCGCGTCCGCCCGCCCGGGCACGACGCCGCCGCAGGCCACCGGGGCGGATGCGGCCGACGAGGCGTCGCGGATCGCCGTGCCGTCGAGCGACGCGCGGGACGGCCGCTCGGAGCGCTGATCCGCGCATCGCGATCGCCCGTCGGCACGTCCCGCCGTCGGCACCACCCGTTGACACGGGCGCCCGCGGCTGGTCGACTCGCGGGAGGGCCGTCGTCCCCTGAGGGGCGGCGGCCTGTCCCCGTCCCGCAGAGCCGCCGGAGGTCGCCGTGAGCGAGCCCATCGTCATCACCCGCACGTTCGCCGCCCCGCGGGAGCGCGTCTTCGACGCGTGGACCACGCCGGCCGACTTCGCCGCCTGGTTCGGCACGGCGGAGGTCGACGTGCCGCTCGACACGCTGCGCTTGGATGTGCGCGTGGGCGGGGCCTGGAGCGCGGTGATGCGGCTGCCCGACGGCGCATCCATCGACTGGGCGGGCGAGTACGTCGAGCTCGACCGGCCCACGCGGCTGGCGATGACGATGACCGACCGGCCGGACGCGCCCGCCGGCCCGCCGCTCACGGTCGACCTCGAGGAGGTCGCGGGCGGCGCCACGCGCATGACCATGACGCAGACCGCGGGCGACTTCACGCCCGAGCAGCGCGAGATGACGATCCAGGGCTGGACCGCCTTCCTCGACGTGATGGAGGGGCTGGTCGCGCCGGTCGCCTAGCGCCCGCGGTCGGCTAGCGCTGGCGGCGCGGCCGCCGCACCATGCCGACCGCGGTGATCCCCGCGGCCCCGAGCGCGAAGGCGAGCACCGCGAGGAACGGCAGCTCGTCGGCCGTCATGCCGGTCGCGGCGAGCGTCTCGCCGTGCGCGGTGCGGGCGTCGGCGGCGGCGATCCCGGCCGCGGATCCGGGCACCGTCGAGCCGGGCTGCGCGGCGCCGGAGCCGGCGCCAGCGTTGGCGCCGGAGCCCGCGCCCGTGCCGGGGTCCGCCGCGGCGCCCGTGAGGCAGCGGCGCACCTCGGCGACGTCGTAGAAGAGGGATCCGGCGGCGACGGGCGAGCAGCCCGCGCGGAACGGGATCGCCCGCTCGTCGTAGAGCATCCGCACGACGGCGCGGCCGTCGGCGGCGCGATACACGTCCCACTGCACGTTCGCGGCCATGGGCGTCACGGTCTCGCCGCGCCAGGCGTTGGTCGCGTAGTCGTAGGGGGCCTCGGGCGTGACCTGCTGCGTCGATCCCGGCAGGCCGAGGAGCGCGGCGAACGGGATGATCGTCTCCGCGTGCGCGAACCGGAACGTCGCGGCGGTGGGGGATCCGGCGAGCCGCGCGTCCATCGAGTCGAGGAAGTCGTCGAGGAGCGGCGTCGCCATCCGGTACGTGATGTCGCTGCCCTGGAACGCCGGGCCCTTGGAGTAGAAGTCCTCCGCGTCGAGCAGGTACGCGAACCACTCGGCGTCGGCGCTCGTGACGTACCGGTCGAAGTCGACGGAGACCTCGTCGGCCATGTCGGGCGCGATGATGTAGAGGTTGTAGAGCATCATCGCGGCATCGACCTCGTCGTCGACGGCGGTCTTCCCGTCGCCGCCGTCCACGAAGCGGTAGCTGCCCGCGGCGAGGCGGTCGACGAACGCGGGCGTGTAGATCCGCTCGAGCGTGCGGCGCGCGACCTCGTGGCTGCGCGGCTGGTCGGTGATGGCGTCGACCGCGGCGGTCACCGTCGGGCCGTCCTCGTACGCCTGGTAGTCGGCGTTCGCGGCGGACTTGTGGAAGTACAGCGTGTCCGGGTCCTTCGCGATGTCCTTCGGCAGGTGCGAGGCGAGGAGCGGATCCGCCGACGTCAGGCCCGTCGCGAACGCCTTCCCCGAGGCGGTGGCGCGCGCCTCGCCCGAGCTCTCGAGCGCGATGGTGTCGGATCCGGCGTCGACCCCGGCGAACAGCGACGGGAGCCGCTGGACGACCCGGCTGCCGATGCCGCGGTGCTGGTCGGCGCCCTGGCCGGTGAGGTTCCCGTAGCCGAGCTTCCGGTTCGCGGCCGTGAGCTTCTGGACCTCCGGGCCGAGCGTCCGCCCGAGCGTCGTGAGGGCGCCCTCGGAGCGCGCCTGCTCCCACACCTGCGTGGTGAGCGAGTCGTACTTGAAGCTCGACAGCGCGCGCGAGCCGTGGCGCGCGACCGACTCCGTGTACACCGGCACGAAGCCGGCGGGCGCGGGCGCGAGGTCGGCGGGCGTCCCCTGCGGCGCGTACGGGGTCTTGCTGCTGTAGTGCGGGCGGTCGCCGGATGCGGCGGTCCCGGTCCCGGTCCCTGTCCCGGTGCCGGTGCCCGCGCCGGTGGCGGCGAGGGCCGGCAGCGCGGATCCGCCGACGGCGAGCCCCAGCGCGAGGACGAGGGAGGCGGGCAGGCGGAGGGAGCGGAGGCGCATGGGTTCCTGGCGGAGCGGGCGCGGCGCGACGGGCGCCGGCAGGGGAGCGGTCGCGGTCGCGACGCGCCCGACGCTATGCGCCGACGGTGACGCGCCGGGGGCCCGCCGGTGTCCCGCCGCTGAACGGCCGGGGCGCCCGCGCGCGTCGGCGGCGTCCGCGCGCGCCCGTAGGGTGGAGGGGACGCGTGGCGAGGGGAGCCGGATGATCGGGGTGCTGACCGGGTTCGCCATCATCGGCTTCATCATCGCCGTGGGCTACGCCGTCGGCCGCTCGGGCCTCGCGGGGCCGGGCGCGCAGCACTCCCTCAACCGGGTCGCGTTCTTCGTCGCGACGCCCGCCCTCCTGTTCACGGTCCTCGCGAAGGCCGACCTGCACGTCGTGTTCTCGGCGTTCCTGCTCGCGTCGGCGTCCGCGGTGGCCGTCGCGGCGATCCTCTACCTCGTGGTGGCGCGGATCCTGTTCCGGCGGCCGGTCGCGGAGACGACCATCGGCGCGGCCTCGGCGAGCTACGTGAACGCGAACAACATCGGACTGCCGGTCGCGATCTACGTGCTCGGCGACGCGCAGCTCGTCGCGCCCGTGCTGCTCCTCCAGCTGCTGGTGCTCGCGCCGACGACGCTCACCATCCTCGACATCTCGAGCCGCGGATCCGCGTCGGTGGTCGGCATCCTCACGCAGCCGCTGCGGAACCCGATGATCATCGCGTCGCTGCTCGGCATCCTCATCGCCGTGACCGGGCTGCAGGTGCCCGACGCGGTCTACGAGCCGTTCCGGCTGATCGGCGGCGCCGCGATCCCCATCGTGCTGATGGCGTTCGGCATGTCGCTCGTCGGGCGGAAGCCGCTCGCGCCGGGGTCCGGGCGCGGCGAGATCGTGGTGGCGTCGGCGATCAAGACGGTCGTGATGCCGCTCGCCGCGTTCCTGCTGGCGCGCTTCGCGTTCCACCTGGACGCCGACCAGACCTTCGCCGCGACCGTGATCGCGGGCCTGCCGACCGCGCAGAACATCTTCAACTTCGCGTCGCGCTACGAGCGCGGCGTGGTGCTCGCGCGCGACACGGTGCTCATCACGACCGTCACGTCGATCCCGGTGCTGCTGGTGATCGCGGCGCTGCTCGCACCCGGGACCTAGCCGCGTCGGTCGCGGCGGCGGCGGACCTAGCGGCGGCGGGTCGCGGCGGCGCGCTGGGCAGCGCGCTTCTGCGAGCGCTTGGCCATCTGCGCCTTGCCCTTGGCGATGGCGGCCTTGCCCTGGCGGCTCCGCAGGAAGCGGCGGATGACGGGGACGGCGACGAACAGGAAGCGGATCAGCGGCATGGTGCTCCTCGGGGGATCTGCGGGATCCGGTCGGACCCCGCCCCTCGACCCTGCCAGGGCCGGGCCCGCGCGACCGGCCCGGCGGGGGATGCGGCGGGGAACGGCCAGGTGCGCGGCGGCCCGGAGGGATCAGTCGCGCCGGCGCGCCCCGTCGCGCACCCAGGCGACCTCGTCGCGCAGCAGCTCGGCGCCCGGGCCGGCGGGGACGTAGCCGAGCGCGAGGGACGCGCGCGTGTCGAGCACGATCGGATGCGGCGCGTCCCACGGGTGCGCCCCGCCCGCGACGCCCGGCTCGAGCGGCACGATGCGGCCACCCCAGCCGAGCTCGTCGGCGACCACCCGCACGATCTCGGCGGCCGTGAGCGGATCCGGGTCGGCGGAGTGGAGGATCCGCGCGCCCGGCACGTCGGCGACCCGGGCGATGAGCGCGGCCGTGTTCGCGGCGGCTGTGAGGTGGTCGACGGAGGCGCCGCGGTCGGCGAGCTCGACGGTCTCCGCGCCCGCCAGCATCCGCTCGACGATGCCGCGCGTGCGAGCGTTCCGCGCCCACCGGCCGTGCACCTTGGAGGGGCGGATGACCGTGACGGGCAGCCCGCTGTCGAGCGCCGCGCGCTCCACGGCGACCTTCGACGGCGCGTAGCCCTCGCGGCTGAAGGGGTCGGTGCCGGGCGCGGCGGGCGCGAGGGTCGGCGTCGACTCGGGGATGGGGACGGGGAAGCGCGGCGGCTCGTCGCCGTTCACGTGCCGGCCGGCGGCGTCGACGAGCACGGCGCGCGAGGACGCGACGACGACGGATCCGCTCGCCCGCATCGACGGCAGCAGCGCCTCGACGTCGGCGGCCGTGAACGCGACGAGGTCGACGAGCAGGTCGACCCCGTCGCCGACGAGCCGCTCGATGCCGCGGGCGTCCGCGCGGTCGATGGCGTGGAAGCGGACGCCGAGCGCGGTCAGCTCGGCGGGCATGCCCAGCGGATCCCGGCCGGTCACGTCGACCGCCCACCCGTCGCGGGCGAGCCGCTCGGCCGTGGCGCCGCCGATCGCGCCGGTGCCGCCGAGCAGGAGCGCGCGCCGCGCGGAGGGGGAGGAGGACATGGTCGTCGAGCCTAGGGGCGGCTCGGGCGGTCGGCGCGGCTCGGGCGGCGGATATGGTGGCGCGATGACCCGCCTGCCGCCCCGCCGCGCGGAGCAGCACGGGTGACCGCCGCCGACCGCGCCGACCTGCCCCTCTTCCCGGCGCCGGACGGCGCCGCGTACGTCGACCGGCGCGGGCTCACGGCCGACACGCCCCGGCGCTGGCGACGTGCGCACGATCCCGTCGTCGTCCGGCGCCGGTCCCGTGCCCGATCGGCGGCGATCGGGGGAGGCGCGGTGCTCCTGTCGCTGCTCGGCGGAGCCGCCGGCCTCGCGGTGACCTCGGCCGTCTGGGGCCCCGTGGGCGACGGCGCGAACCTGGTCGGCGGTGCCGGGCTCGGCGTCCTCGTCGTGTCCTGGATCCTCGTCGCCGCGCTCCTCCTGCACCGCCCGCGCGTCGAGCCGCCCGAGGTCGTGCGCGTCCCCGACGACGTGCTCGCCGCGGCGCCGGTCGGCGCCGACAGCGCGCGCCTGTGGTCGTGGTCGGTGGCGTCCGCCGCGGAGGCGGCCCTGCGCCCGCACCTGCGCCACCGGCTCCAGGTGGAGCGGCCGGGCGAGGAGACGGCGGCACGGGCCGCGTGGGAGGAGTACCGGCGCGCGCACCGGGATCACGCGGCCGCCTGCGAGGAGATGGGATCCACGCCGCGCGCGCCCGTCGTGCCGCTCGACACGCGGATCTGACCCGGCGCGTCCACCGTCCCGGCAGGATGTCCGCATGGACCGCCCCGACTCCGGCCGCCCCGATTCCGGCCGCCCCGACTCCGCCCGCCTCGTCGTCCCCGCCGCCGAGGCGCTCGCGCGCACCCTCGGCGCGGACGCGCACCACACGGTCGCGGCCGCAGCGCTCGACGGCGCGGGCCGGATCCACACGGGCGCGAACGTCCTCCACTTCACCGGCGGTCCGTGCGCGGAGCTCGTCGCCCTGGGCGCGGCGGCGGCAGCCGGCGCCGGCGCCCTCGTCGCCATGGCGGCCGTGGGCGACGGCGGGCGCGGCGTGCTCGCGCCGTGCGGCCGCTGCCGGCAGGTGATGCTCGACCTGCACCCGGGGATCCTCGTGGTGATGCCCGGCACGGCCGGACCCACGCCGGTGCCGGTGGCCGAGCTGCTGCCGGGTGCGTACGTGCGACCGGCCTGATCCCGCCAGGGGACCGGCGCGTGGAGCGGGGGACGTGCGGCCGCGGCGGCGGCGAGTGGTGGAGAGCTCCGGAAATCGAACCAGACGAGGCGCCCCGATAGGCGCGCTCCCCGAACTGGACACAATCTAGCGCATCCGCCGCCGCGTGCATTTCCGCGGATCGGGAGCGGATGACGCCGCCGAGCCGATCAGCCCCCGGCGGTCCGCACCCGGACCGTCTCGCCGTCGCCCTCCAGCTCGAAGGTCAGCGTCGTGCCGAGGGGGAAGGCGTCGCGCAGCTCCTGCGGCAGGTCGGCCGTGACGACGAGGGCCGTGCGGGCGGGGACGGCACCCGTGGCGCAGCCCGGCAGGCCGCCGACCGAGCCGTCCTGCTCGGCGGGGCCGGCGAGCAGGCAGGTCGCGTCGACGCCCGTGACCGCGTCGGGGACCGGCACGCGCGCGACCGAGATCCCGTGGAAGGCGGCGAACAGGGAGCCTGGGGCGATCGAGCCGGTGTCGACCGAGAGGTAGGTCGCGTTGTCGGGGGTGGGCGGCGGCTCGAGCGCGAGGACGGCGACCGTGCCGCGCCCGTCGCCCAGCCACCAGGCGGTGGCGCCGGCGCCCACGACCGCGGCGACGACGAGGGACGCGGCCCACGCGGCGACCCGGCCGGGGCGGATGCGGCGGCCGGGCCGGTCGCGGCGGGTGGGCGTCCGGGCGTCCTCGGCGCGGGAGTCGTCCGGAGCGTCGGCGAAGGCGTCGGCCGTCCCCGCACCCCGCCCCTCCAGCTCCCGGAGCCGGGCGAGGGCGGCGGCGTCGCCCGGATCCGCGTCCGGTCCGAAGACCCGGCGGCGCAGCTGCGCGATCTCCGCGCGCCGGTCGTCGTCGTCCATCCCCGCATCGTGTCACGGGGCGTCCGGATCCGCTCAGCAGGCGGCGAACGCGTATCCGTCCTCCGTCGCGGGCACCAGGTCGCGGTCGCGCACGATGGCGCGAGGCGCGGGGTCCAGCGCCAGGATCCGCGCGCACGCGCCCTCGACCGTGTCGCGGAGGTCGTCGGTGTACTCGACGTCGAGCACGTGAGGCCCGTAGACCGCGGTGTAGTCCGCGCACTCCTTCCAGCGGTCGCACTCCTCGGCGATGGCGAAGTCGAAGCCCGCCTCGTCGCGTCCGCGGGCGCCGATGTCGGTGGTGTTCTTCTGCGCGACGGCGAGGCCCCGGCCGTGCGCGTGATCCACGAGCAGGGTCGCGAGGGCCAGCGCGTCGTCCTCGTCGAGCGCGCCGGCGGAGCGGTACCACGAGTCGAGGTTGTCGAACTCGACCGCCTGGAAGCCGGCGGCGGCGCAGCGATCGACCGTCGTCGCCTGGCGTGCCGCGATGGCCGTGCGCTTCGCGGCGGTCGAGGTGTCGAGGATGAACTCGTCGTCCCAGTTCGGATCGATGAGCGGCCCGTCGTCGCCCTGCACCAGCAGGTCGTCGGGCCAGGTCTCGCCCGGCTGGGTCTGGAACCCGTTGACGTAGCAGACGCCGTACGCGCCCGCGGCCGGCTCATCCGTGCTGTCGCGCACGACGATGCCCGCCCCGGCAGGGACCGCGGAGGCGCCGCCGAGCTGGTAGTCGAAGCCCGTGCCGACGGGCGGGAGGGTGATGTCCGCGCTCCTCTCCGCCGCGAGCACGCCCGTCGTCGCGGCGGAGCCCGCGTCGCCGGCCGGCGCGGAGGCCGGACGCGGATCCGCGGCGGCGCAGCCGGAGAGCACGACGAGGGCGGCGGTCACGAGGGCGGTGGAGAGGAGGGGGCGCATGATCCGACCCTAGGCGGGTCGGTCCGCCGCGCCCACCACGCGGAAGCGCTCCATCACGACCTCGGCGTCGTCGTCGAGGCGGAACCCGGCCGGCAGCTCGGCCAGGACCTCGGCGGACGTCCAGAACCCCTCGTGCCCGGCGCGCCACTCGGCGACCGTGGCGAAGCCCTCGCCCTCGTCCACCGCGTGCGCGAGCGGCACGTCGGCCAGCCGGCGGATCTCCACGGCCGTCGTCTCGATGACGAGCACCGGCCGCCCGGCGGAGTCGATCACGGTGCCGCGGGATCCGACGACCGGCAGCTCCTCGCCGTCGACCGCGTACTGGATCAGCAGCGAGCTCGTCGAGGTCTTCTCGCCCGTGGCGATCGCCGCCACGAGCTGGTCGCGCAGCGGCCCCGGGAACGCGAACTCGACGATCGGGAGGTCGGGCTCGGGCGTCGTCGTCATGGACCGATCGTAGGAGCGCGCGCCGTCAACCCCCTCCGCCGCCCCGGACGCCGCGCGCCCGCCGGGCCAGGCTGGAGGGGACCCCACGACCCCCGAAGGAAGGCGCATCCCATGAGCGAGATCCGCAACGGCGGCAACCAGTACGAGATCCAGGACCCGATCGCGCAGTACCCGTCCCCGCCGTTCCCCCAGCAGGAGCAGACGGGCCCCGGCGACGAGCTGAAGTTCGAGCCGACGCCCGACCACGGCCAGGACAGCTACGTCGGCTTCGGCCGCCTGAAGGGCCGTAAGGTCCTCATCACGGGCGCCGACTCCGGAATCGGCAAGGCCGTCGCCATCGCGTTCGCCCGCGAGGGCGCGGACATCGCGCTCAACTTCCTCGACGAGGAGCTCGAGGACGCGCGCGACACCGCGTCCACCATCGAGGCCGACGGGCGCACCGCCGCGCTCGTGCCCGGCGACATCTCGGACGAGACCGCGTGCCAGGACATCGTGCAGGCGTCCGTCGCGGCGCTCGGCGGCCTGGACTGCCTCGTGATGGTGGCCGGCTACCAGCGCAACGAGGACGACATCCTCGACCTCGACTCCGAGCAGCTCGACCGCACGATGAAGACCAACGTCTACTCGCTGTTCTGGCTGAGCAAGGCCGTGATCCCGCACCTGCCCAAGGGCGGCAGCATCATCACGACGAGCTCCTCGCAGGCGTACCAGCCGAGCCCCGACAAGATCGACTACGCCGTCTCCAAGGGCGCGATCCGGAACTTCACGCAGGGGCTCGCCCAGCAGCTCGCGCCGAAGGGGATCCGCGTCAACTCGGTCGCGCCCGGCCCGTTCTGGACCGTGCTGCAGCCCGTCGGCCAGTCGGCGTCGGACGTGGAGGAGTTCGGATCCCAGTCGGTCTACGGCCGCCCCGGCCAGCCGGCGGAGATCGCGGCGACGTACGTGTTCCTCGCCAGCCAGGAGTCGAGCTTCACGAGCGGCGAGACCATCGCGGTGACGGGCGGCACGCCCGTCCACTAGGGCGGATCCGCGGGCGCGGGCGCGGGGCGCGCGCAGCGGGGCGGGTCAGAACAGGCGCGCCCCGTCGCGCGTCGCGTCCCCGCGCGTCGCCCCGCGCGGAGCCGGCTCGCCGGGTGCGCCCGCGAGCGGCCGCTCCGTGCGGAGGATCGCGGGTCCGACCGTGAGGATCCCGTCGCCGAGCGGCTCGCAGCGCACCCCGCCGCGGCCGCGCAGCGCCCGGAAGGCGCCCGGCGCGAGCATCACGTCCATCCACGCGCACGGGTTCGCCGGCCGGTTCCCCTGGAACTCCACGGGGCCGTCGCCCGAGTCGAGGCTGAAGCGCATCCCGCGGAGCGCGTCGACGGGCGCGCCGCGCAGCAGCACGTTGCGCCGCGTCTCGACCGGATCGAGCCCCGCGTCGACCCCGAGCTCCTCCGCCACGCGCTCCACCGCCTCCACGGACATGACCGTGACCGCGGCTGTGCGGTGCGCGCGCTGGCCGAAGTAGCGGTCGCCTACGATTCCGAGGCCGGCCCGGATCCGCACGCTGCGGCGCGACGGGGGCTCTCCCGGCTCGTCCCGCGGACCGTCCGCCGGCCGCCCCTCGAGCCGGTGCACGGGGGACGCCACGAGGTGCGCGATCTCCACGCGGTGCTCGTACGGCAGGTCGGTCATCCGTCGACCCTACGGGCACCCCTTATCACGGGGTACAGGTGTCCGGGGCAGATCTTCCACCGACGGTTAGGATCGACGAGCGGCACGGGGATGACCGCAACCGGGGGGTCACGTGAGCGAGCATGCCCCCTCCGCCGTACGACGCGGGTCGACCGCACGGGGCGATCGCGCCGCCCTGGTCCCCGCCGCCCTCCGCAGCATGACGCTCTCGAAGCCGCTGCACGCGCAGCTGCCCTTCATCCTGAGCCTCGCGGTCGTCGGGATCGTCGCGGGCGTGGGCGACCTCGCCTCGGTGTCCGACCCCGGGTTCGTGGTGGGGGCCGTGATCGCCGCGATCGTCACGATGGCCGCCGCCGTCGTGCCGTGGGACCGCATCGACAGCGACTGGATCGCGCTCCTGCCGATGCTCGACTTCGCCGCGCTCGCCCTCTGCAACGACGCGATCCGCGCCCAGGTCCCCTCGACGTCGTTCCTCCTCGTCTTCCCCGTCGTCTGGCTCGCCTACGCCTTCGCCCTGCACGTGCTCTGGCTCGGCGCCATCGGTACGGCCGCGGTGCTCGTGCTGCCGTTCATCCGCTCCGGGACCCCGCCGTCGGACACCACCGAGTGGTCGCACCTCGTCGTGCTGCCCGTCGTGATGCTGCTGGTCGCGGTCGCCGTGAACCTCCTCGCGCAGCAGCTGTTCCGGCAGCACGCGCGGCTCGAGGAGATGCAGCGCGCGCTGAGCTCCACGTTCGACGACCTGCAGGAGCGCAACACGATCATCGACGGCGTGCTCGACGCCATCGACGACACGGTCGTGGTGCTCGACCCGGCCGGGCGGATCATGCTGCGGAACCGGGCGGCGGTGGAGCTGATGGCGCTCGCGGACCCCGTCGATCCCGACGACCCGAGCACCGGCGGCCTCGTCTACGAGGAGGACCGCACCACCGTCGTGCCGCCCGAGCGGCGGATGATCGCGCGGGCCCGCGCGGGCGAGGCGGTGGCGCGGCAGGTCTACTGGATCGGCGACGGCGCCGCGCAGAAGGCCGTGCTCGCGTCCGCGGCGCCGCTCGTCGACGCGGACGGGCGCTCCCTCGGCACGGTCCTCGTGAGCACCGACGTCACGGCGCTCGCGCTCGCCGTCACGGAGCGCGAGGAGTTCGTGGCGAGCGTCTCGCACGAGCTGAAGACGCCGCTGACCTCGATCCTCGGCTACGTCGAGCTCATCGCCGACGACCTCGTCGAGGACGACCTCGACGACCGGATCACGGCGGCCCGCCTCGCCATCGTGGAGCGCAACGCGCAGCGCCTCCTCGGCCTCATCGGCGACCTCCTCACGGCGGCCCAGCACCGGCTCGCGGTGAACCGCAACCTCGTCGACGTCGGCGAGATCGTGGAGAACGCGCTCGACGTGATCCGGCCGCACGCGCGCTCCAGCGGCGTCGAGCTGGTGGAGCCCGAGTACGAGGAGCTCGTCGCCGAGGTGGACGCCGTGCGCATCGGCCAGGTGCTCGACAACCTCCTCAGCAACGCCGTGAAGTACACGCCGGAGGGCGGCACGGTCACGACCGAGGTCAGCGTGGAGGGCGACCAGCTGCACCTCTGCGTGCGCGACGACGGCGTCGGCATGTCGGAGGACGACACGGCGCAGCTCTTCACGCGCTTCTTCCGCACCAGCTCGGCGCGCGCCAGCACGGTCGCGGGCGTCGGGCTCGGCCTCAGCATCACGCGCTCCATCGTCGACGCGCACGACGGGCGGATCGAGGTGGAGAGCGCCGTGGGCGTCGGCACCACCATGCGCGTGCGGATCCCGCTCCGCGTCCGGCCGGCGGCCCCGCGCGCCTGAGCGGCCCGGCGGGCCGGCGTCCCGGCGTCCCTGAGCGGCCCGGCGGGCAGGCGTCCCGGTTTCCGCGCGTCCCCGCGTCCCGGCGCGGCCGGCCCCTGCCATGCGCGGGCCGACTTGAGCGGATCTTGTCCACAACTTGAGTCCAACCGGCATGCGGCGCTGTCAGGCTCCATCCACGGCGGGCCTGCGGCTCGTCCGACACGAGCGATCGAAGGACCGGATGACCTGCCACGACCACCCCGCGAGCGGCACCCGAGCCGCGCGCACCGGGTGCCGTACCGGGTCCGCGGATGCGTCGACGGTACCCGCCGTCGGCCTGGCCGGTCCCTCCGCTCCGCTCGTCGGCGGCCGGGCGTGAACGCCCATGCCGCTCGTGCCCCGCAGCTCCCCCCGCTCCTCGACGTCCGCGTCCTGGAGCAGCTGCTGGCCGAGCTGTCGGACGCGCCCGGCCCCGCCCGACTGTCCGTCGTCCCCGCGACGGACACCCCCGCTCCGTCTCCCGGCGTTCCCGCACCAGGAGACGTGACCCCGCAGCGCGGCCACCCCGAGCCGCGTCGCGGGACCCCGTCGTCCGGATCCCCCCATCCGGACGACCGCCTCGCGTCCCGTGGTGCCCCCGCACCGGGACGCGGGCAGGCGCCGGCCGGGACCCCCCGCCCGGTCGGCGCCCCCTCCGCTCGCGCCCTGCAGGCGGCCGAGCCGCACGTCCTCCCGGATGCGCAGCACGCCTGCATCGCCTTCCTGCGCTTCTACGTCGACCTCTGGCCGAGCCGCTGGGAGCGCCTCGCAGCGGCCGTGACGGCGGGCGACCGCGACGCGGCCCTCGACGCGTGCCTCAGCGTCAAGTCGTCGGCCGCGATGGTCGGCGCGCTCCGCCTCAGCGCGGCGGCCGCCCAGCTCGAGTCGGCCATCCGCGGCGGGCACGGCGAGGCGGCGCGGTTCCTCCTGGCCGGCATCGGCGAGACGGGGGAGCGGAGCATGGACGCGATGCGATCCTGGATCCGCGCCGAGGCCGGCGCCGCGCCCGACTAGGCCGCCCCACGAGACCCGTGCGCACGGCCGACCCGACGGTCGACGCGCACGCCCGACCGGCTCCCGCGACAGGCCGGATCGGATGACGGGACCGGGATCCCACCCGAGGGGACCCCGATCCACGGCGCAGCCGCCGCGGAGCCCACCGGCTCCGCGGCGGCCTCGCGCGCCCGCGCGCGCCTCCGGACGACGGCCCGCGTCCGCTCCCGGGATCCGGTCGCGCCCCGGGGTCCGGTCGTGCCGGTCGGTCGCGCCGGGTCAGTCCCGCGGCGGCGCGAGCCGGTAGCCGACGCCGCGCACCGTCTGGATCCACCGCGCCTGGCGCGGGTCGTCGTGCAGCTTCCGGCGGAGGTTGCCGAGGTGCACCTCGACGGCGCGCTCCTCCGGCTCGGTGGAGGAGGAGACGGCGTACGAGCCGCTGCGGATGTCGCGCACGAGGTCGCCCTTGGTGCGCACCCGGCCGCCGCTCGCGAGGATCGAGGCGAGGAGGTCGAACTCCGTGCGGGTGAGGTCGACGGGCTCGCCGTCGACCGTGACGTGGCGGGTGCCCTCGTCGAGCACGAGGCCGTTGTGGCGGAGGACGTCGGCGTCCGCGTCGTCGTCGGGCGCCGACTCGGTGGGGAGCGCGGGCGAGACCGTCATGGTGGTGGCGAACGCGGCGGGCTGGACGGCCTCGTCCGCGGGGTCCGCGTCGTCCGGGGAGGCGGACGGCGCGGCGGCGGACGCGTCGGGAGCGCCGGCCGCGGGCGTCGCCGGAGCCGCGGGGGAGTCGCCGCCGCGCGGGCGGCGCATCATGGCGGAGATGCGGGCGCGGAGCTCGCGCGGGCGGAAGGGCTTCACGATGTAGTCGTCGGCGCCGGCCTCGAGGCCGAGGAGGGTGTCGACCTCCTCGCCCTGCGCCGTGAGCATGACGATGTACGCGTCGCTCACGAGGCGGATCCGGCGCGCGGCCTCGAAGCCGTCGAAGTCGGGCAGGCCCACGTCGAGCGTGATGACGTCGGGCGCGACCTCCTCGGCCAGGCGGACGCCCTCGGACGCGGTCCCGGCGGAGTGCACCTCGAAGCCGCCCTGGCGCAGGACCACCTCGAGCAGCTGGCGGATGTCGCCGTCGTCCTCGATGACCAGAGCCACTCGTCCGCTGTCCACTTACGCCCCCTCGCATGCCGCGTGGTGCGGCCGACCCCCCGGATCCGCGTCACCCGCGTCCGGCCTCCCACGCTAGCGGAACGGCGGGGCCGCGCCCGCGCCGCCGGAGCGCCCGGCCGGGTGGGGTAGGGGCGGCTCCCCGGTCAGGTGATCGGCGAGGATCCGGGCACGGCCACGAGCACGAGCACCGCCCCGAGGACGTACGCCGCGAGCGACGCGGCCACCCCGATCAGGAGCACGAGCCAGGGCCGGGTGCGCCCGCGGATCATGCCGACGAGGGCCACGAGGAGCGCGACGCCCGTGAGGAGCAGCGGGCCGGCGACGGCGAGCGCGTAGCCGAGCGTGAAGAGGGTGTCGTCGCAGACGTAGGAGTCGACGTCGCAGGCGTCGGTGACGAAGATGAGGCCGAGGCCGAAGGCCGCGACGGCGCCGCCGACCAGGGCGGCCACGAGCATGCCGACCGCGGTGGTGACGAGGACGCGGCGGTCGACCCGGCGGATCCAGCGCGGCAGCCAGTCGGGGCCGGGCAGGTCCTCGTCGCGGCGGTCGCGGGCGGCGTCGCGCGCGACGTCCCGCTCCGACGGGCGGCGGATGACCTCGGTCGCGTCGGCGTCCGGGGACGCCCGGCGCGGGACGGCCGACAGCGTGATCCTCGGCACCTGCGGCAGGCGTCGGGTGCGGGCGGGCGGGCCGGCGGAGCGGCGTCCGCGGTCGGCGCGGCGGCCGCGCTCGGGGGTCGCGTCGTCGTCGGGGGTCACGCCACGAGACTACGGGGCACGTGCCGCGGGGCCGGAATCGGCGGCGGGAGCGGCCATCGGCGCGCGGGCGCGGGCGCGGGCGAGAGGCGCGGGCGGGCGGCAGCGGCCCGCGGGGCCGCGGGGCCGCGGAGCGATCAGAAGATCATCGGCCGGTCGTCGTCGAGCTCGGTCTCCACATCGAGGTCGACGGCCACCGGCACGTGGTCGCTCGGGCCGTCACCCTTGCGCTCGTCGCGGTGGATGCGCGGCGCGTCCACGAGCTCCGCGAACCGCGCGCTGCCGAGGATGAAGTCGATCCGCATGCCCTCGTTCCGCGGGAACCGCAGCTGCTGGTAGTCCCAGTACGTGTAGCCCTCGGGGATCGACGGCCGCACGACGTCGGCGAGGCCGGCCTCGAGGAACGCGGCGAACGCGGCCCGCTCGGGCTCCGAGGTGTGGGTCTTGCCCTCGAAGAGCGCCGGATCCCACACGTCGGTGTCGAGCGGCGCCACGTTCCAGTCGCCCATGAGCGCGAGCGGCGTCTCCGGATCCGCGGCGAGCCAGGCCCGCGTGTCGGCGGCCAGCGCCTCGAGCCACTCGAGCTTGTAGGAGTAGTGCGGGTCGTCGAGCCCGCGGCCGTTGGGCACGTAGAGGCTCCAGAGGCGGACGCCCGCGACGGTCGCGCCCATCGCGCGCGCCTCGAGCGGCGGCTGGCCGGAGGCGTCGGGCTTGCCGAAGCGCGGCATCCCCTCGAAGGTCGTCACGACGTCCTCGAGCGGCAGGCGGCTCGCGATCGCGACGCCGTTCCACTGGCTGAGCCCGTGCACGGCGACCTCGTAGCCGGCCTCCTCGAACGCCGCCATCGGGAACTGCTCGGGCCTGCACTTGATCTCCTGCATGGCCAGCACGTCGACGTCCTCGCGCACGAGCCAGTCGACGACGCGGCCCACGCGGGTGCGGATGGAGTTGACGTTCCAGGTGGCGACGCGCATGCGTCCACGGTACCGGGAGCGGGGGACCGGCCCGGCCGCGCGGGTGCGCGTGCCCGGTCGCGTGCGCGTGCGCGTGCCCGGTCGCCCGTGCCGTGCCGTGCCGTGCCGTGCCGTGCCGTGCGGTGCCGTGCGGTGCGGGAGGGGCGGATCAGCCGATGCTGCCGACGCGCACCGTGACGGTCGCGAGCGCCGCGGCGTCCGGGCCGACGGCCTCGGCGAGGCGCGCGCGGATCGCGTCGACGGCGGCGCGCGCGGTGTCGCTCGCGCGGCCTGCCGCATCCACCGCGATGGACGCCTGCACGAGCACGGTGCCCTCGCCCGTCTCGACGGTGACGAGCTGCTCGGCCGCGGTCGAGGATCCGGCGACGACGCCCTCCACGACCTGCTGGGCGACGAGCAGCACGGGCGAGCGCGGCGCGAAGACGTCGGCCACGCCCGGGACGCCGCGGAGCACGGCGGTGAGGTCGCGGGACAGGTCGGCGGGGTCGGGGAGCGGGATCGGCACGGGGGCCCGCGCCGGCGACGCGTCGTCGTCGAGGGTCATCGTCCTGCCTCCTCCTCGGGCGCCGGTCGCGCCTGCACGTCCACCACGGTCACGTCGATGGCCTCGACGCGCAGCTCGGTGTGCCGGAGCAGGGCCGCGTGGACCCGCTCCCGCACGCGCTGCGCCAGCTCGGGCAGCGGATCGCCCCACACGACGCTCATGGTGAGCGCGACCCGGACCGGCTCGCCCGCCCGCGTCACGTCGCCGTCGAGGGTGCACCGGCCGATGAGCACGCCCGGCACCTCGTCGCCCGCCTGCCGCACGAGGGTGCGCACGGCGCCCTCGGTGAGCGCGAGGCGGACGCCCGGGTCCGGATGCGAGAGCGGGATGTCGCGCCCGGCCCGCGACTCGCGGCTGATGTGCGCGAGCACGCCGCGGAAGAAGTCGTCGCCCGGGGCGTCGGCCTCCTCGGCCTCGGCCTCCACGAGCTCGCGGCCGAGGTCGCGCATGTGCTCGAGGGCGCGGAGCGCGTTGCGGGTGTCGGGGTCGTCCTCGTAGGCGGCGATGCGCGGGGTGCGCCCGCGGTCGAGGTAGTCGGCGAGGGCGACCATGTCGACGGGGTCGCCGTCGGCGTCCGGCGCGGGAGCCGGAGCGGCGTCGGCCGGAGGGACCACGGGCGCGGCGTCGGCCGGCGGGACCACGGGCGCGGCGTCGGCCGGCGGCACCACGGGCGCGGCCGGATCCGCGGGGACGCCCGGCTGCACGGGCTGCACGGCCTGCGCGGGGCCCGCGGGCACCCCCGGCTGCACGGGCTCGGCGGGCCCCACGGGCAGGCGCTCCCCGGGATCCCCCGGTCCGATGCCGCTCATCGCCACGCCTCCATGCTCGTCATCACCGTGGTGCGCGCCCGGGACAGCCGGCCGCGGATGGTCGAGGGCGTCGCGCCCAGCCTCTCGGCGATCTCCTCGTAGGAGAAGCCTCCCACCTCGCGCAGCATCCACACCTCGCGCTGCTCGCGCGGCAGGGCGTCGAGGACGACCGCGAGCGCGCGCATCTGCGACGACGTCTCGGCGTCGCGCTCCGGCGAGGTGAGGCGGTCGGCTATCTCGTGGTCGTCGATGTCGTCGACGGGGCGGCGGGCGCGGATCCGGTCGATGGACTTGCGGCTGACGATCTGCAGCAGCCAGCTCTTCACGCGGTGCGGCTTCTCGAGCGTCGGCAGCCGGTCCCACGCGGTGATGAGCGCCTCCTGCACGGCGTCGTCGGCGTCGGCGCGGGATCCCGTGAGCCGGATCGCGAAGGCCCGCATGTAGGAGGCGTGCCGGCGGACCAGCACCTCGAAGGCCCGGGCGTCGCCGTCGGCCGCGCGCTCGGCGAGGATGCCGTCGCCCGCGTCCTGCAGGGAGGAGGAGAGGGCCATGCCGTACCTCCGTGTGCGCTGGGAGACGAGCGGATCCGGATCCGGTCCGTGACGAACCGGGGACGAGCCCCGTCTGCTCCATGAGTACCACAGCAGACGCCCGTCCGACGGGCCCCGACGGCGAGGAATCCCATGAGCGACACGAACCCCAGCACCCCCACCCCGGCCGACGTCACGCGCGTGGCGCCCGCATCCGCCGGCGCCGTCGCGCCCGGGGCGCTCGCCGAGGGCGACACCGTCGTCACCGACGGCGTCGTCGCGAAGGTCGCGGGCCTCGCCGTCCGCGACATCCCCGGCGTCCACGCGCTCGGCGGCGGTGCGGCCCGCGTCATCGGCCAGCTCCGCGACCGCATCGGCCAGACGGACCTCACGCAGGGCATCTCGGTCGAGGCCGAGGAGGCGGGCGTCTCCTTCCAGGTGACGCTCGTCGCCGAGTACGGCGTGCCGCTCCAGGACGTGGCCGCCGACGTGCGCGCCGCCATCACGGACGCCGTCACCGAGCTCGTCGGCCGGTCGGTCACGCGGGTCGACGTGACGATCGCCGACATCGTGCTGCCGGGCGAGGGGTCCGACGACGACGCCGAGGCGCCCGCGGTCTGATCCATCCGCACCGCCGACGGGCCGTCGATCCTGGCGATCGGCGGCCCGTCGTCGCGCGGGCGTCCCGATGGTCTCGGATCCGGCGGGCGTACCGTCGGGGGATGACCGACGACACCGCTGCCGCGCCCGCCTCCGCCCCCGCATCCGACGGGCCGCCCCGCGTGGCGCTGCTCGGCACCGGCGTGATGGGGTCCGGCATGAGCCGCTCGATCCTCCGCGCGGGCCTCCCGCTCACCGTCTGGAACCGCAGCGCGGAGCGCGCCGCGCCCCTCGCGGACGACGGCGCGACCGTCGCGGCGACGGCCGCGGACGCCGTGCGCGACGCCGACGTCGTGGTCGTCATGCTGTTCGACCAGGATGCCGTGCTCGAGGTCCTCGCCGACGTCGCGCCCGCGCTCCGCCCCGACGCCGTCGTGCTCCAGTCGTCCACCGTGGGCGTCGAGGGCACCCGGCGGATCGCCGCGCTCGCCGCCGAGCACGGCATCCGGTTCGTGGACGCGCCCGTGCTCGGCACGCGCGGCCCCGCCGAGCAGGGCCTCCTCGTGCACCTCGTCTCCGGATCCGCCGACGACCTCGCCGTCGCGCGCCCCGTGCTCGAGGCGACCGGCTCGCGCACCGTCGTGGCCGGCGACGCCGCCGGTCCCGGATCCGCGCTCAAGCTCGCCTGCAACGCGTGGATCGCGTCCATCACGGCCGCGACCGGCCAGTCGCTCGGACTCGCCCGGCTGCTCGGCGTCGAGCCGCGCCTCTTCCTCGACGCGATCGCGGGCGGCGCCGCCGACACCCCGTACGCGCACCTCAAGGGCGGGTCGATGCTCGCCGGCGAGCTCGCGCCCTCGTTCGCGCTCGACGGCCTGCTCAAGGACGTGACGCTCATGCTCGCCGCGCTCGACGGCGCCGACGCGCACGACTTCGACACCGCGATGCTCGAGGCGCTCCGCGAGACGTACGCGGAGGCGTCCGCCGCGGGTCACGGTGGCGACGACGTGGCCGCGGTGGGCACGGTGTTCGGCCTGCCGGCCGCGTCCGACGCCTGATCCGGTCGGCGTCGCGCCCGCCCGTCGCTCCGGGCGGCGCGGTGCCCCGCCCGTAGGATCGGCTGCGTGACGACCTCCGACGCGCGCCAGCAGCTCATCGACCACATCAAGCGGGACGCCGTCTTCCACGGCGACTTCACGCTGACGAGCGGCAAGAAGGCGACCTACTACGTCGACCTCCGCCGCGTGAGCCTCGACCACCGCGTCGCGCCGCTCATCGGGCAGGTCATGCTCGACCTCATCGCGGACGTGCCCGACGTCGCCGCGGTCGGCGGGCTCACGATGGGCGCGGATCCCATCGCCGCCGCGATCCTGCACCAGGGCGCCGCGGTCGGCCGCGGCTACGACGCGTTCGTCGTCCGCAAGGAGCCCAAGGACCACGGCCGCGGCCGCCAGGTCGAGGGGCCGGACCTGCAGGGCACGCGCGTCATCGTCGTCGAGGACACCTCCACCACCGGCGGATCCCCGCTGAAGGCCATCGAGGCGCTCGAGAAGGTGGGCGCGGAGATCGCCGCGGTCGCCGTGGTCGTCGACCGCTCGACCGACGCCCGCGCGGTGATCGAGGCCGCGGGCCACCGCTACCTGTACGCCATCGGCCTCGAGGACCTGGGGCTCGCCTAGTGGACGGGCAGGCGCCTCCCGGCGGCGGATCCGGCGACGACCGCGATCGCAGCGGCGACGACGACCCGTTCGCGGTCCGTCCCGCCACGGACGCGGACCGGGAGCGGCCCGTCCGCCCGCTCTCGCCGATCGGCTGGGGGCGCTCCGCGGACGTCGAGCCCGAGCCCGCCGACCGCGACGACGCGCGGCAGCGGCAGGCGGAGGCCGACGAGATCGCCGCCGCGCAGGAGGAGGGCATCGACCCCGCTCCCGCCGACGCGCCGACGGCCCCCGCGGACGACATCCTCGCGGGCATCGCGCCGCTCGACCCGACGGAGGACGCCGACCGGATCGCCCCGCTCGACCAGGCCGACGCCTCCGCGGACGCCGACCCCGCCGACGAGGCCCCCGCCCCGGTGCCCGAGCCGGAGATCGCCGCGGCGTCCGGCATCGCCGACGAGCTCGAGTTCGCGGGCGAGCCGGATCCCGGGTACGTGCCGTCCCCCGTGGACCTCCCGGCCGGGACCGTGCCGGCGGATGCGGCGACGTCCGGTGCTCCGTCGGCCGACGCTCCGTCGTCCGGTGCTCCGTCGGCCGACGCCCCGTCGTCCGGTGCTCCGCTCGCCGGCGAGGTGCTGACGGGCGAGCTCGAAGCGGATCCCGAGCCCGTCGACGACGCGACCGCCGAGCTGGTGCTCGAGCCCATCGCGGACGGGGACGACGACCTGCGCCTCCCGGAGCCCGCCGCCGACGGCGCCGTGGATTCCGCGGTGGTGGACGCCGAGCTCGTCGAGGAGCCGGCCCCCGAGGCGCCCGCCGAGACGCCGACCGACGACCTCGTGGACCTGACGCCCCGCGTCGACACGGGACTCGACGAGGACGCGGGGGTCGTCGACGACCCCGTGGAGGCCGCGGATGCTCCCGCCCACGCCGGCCCGTCGACCCCGGCCGCGCTCGCGGCGCGCGAGGAGGTCGCGGAGGTGGTCCGGCCTGGCGCCGATGCCGATGCCGATGCCGATGCCGATGCCGATGCCGATGCCGATGCCGATGACGCAGACGCAGACGCAGACGCAGACGCCGATGTCGCCGGCGCGCGTGCAGCCGGTGCCGGTGCGGACGCCGGCGCACACACGGACCCGCAGGATCACGCGGCGGACGCCCACGAAGATCTCGACGCGGCCCCGGCCCCGCTCGCCCCTGCCGCCGCGGCCGCCCGTGCCGCCGCCATGGCCTGGGCTGCCGGGTCCCCGGTCGCACCCACGGCCACGGCCACGGCCACGGCCGCTGCCGCCGCGGCGTCCAGCTCCGCCGCGTCCGACGATCCCGCTTCCCACGCCCACTCCGCCGAGAGCCGCCCTGCCGACGTCACGCCGGAGCCGACGGGCACCGTGTCCGAGCCGACTCCACCCGACGCGCACGACGCGACGGCCGCGCTCGCCGCTCCGGCCGACGAGGCCGCTCCGGGGGCGCCGTTCGCTGCCGAGGCGCCGTCCGCTCCGGAGGCGCCGTCCGCTTCCGAGCGACGGGATCCGGCCGGTCCTGGCGCGGACCGCGACGCCACCGCCCCAGACCGGGACGCGCCCCTCGCGGACGACCGGGTGGATCGGGCCGACCGCGGTCCCGTCGCGTCCGACGACGAGCCCGTCGACGCCATCGCGCTCCTCTTCGGCGACGTCGCCGAGGACGCGGATGACGACAACCGCGCCACCGAGTCCGACCGCCCCGTCCCCGACGACGGCGAGGACCGCACGCGCGTCCTCCCGGTGGTCGGGGCCGCCGCCGCCGTGGCCGGTGCCGCCGCCCCGGGCGCGCATCCGGATCGCGCCGCCCCGACGGTCGCCGTCCCCGCCGCTCCACGTGCCGACGCCGGGTCCCCGCGGGAGACCCGCTCCGACGCCGGGTCCCCGCGGGAGACGCGCTCCGACGCCGCATCCGCATCCGTCCCGCCCCCGTACGCCGCGCCGCCCGCCCCGCGCCCGCCCGCGCCCCGCGCGCCCGTCCTCGACGCCGCCCGCGTCCCCGCGCCACCCGCGTCCCCGCCCCGGCGTGCGAGCGGACCCCGCGGCCCCCGCCGCACCGCCCTCTGGGTCGGCGGCGCGATCCTCCTGGTGCTGCTCCTCGTCGGCCTGTTCTACCTGGGCCAGCGGCTCGCCTCCTCCGCCGCGCCCGACGCCGCCCCCGTGGCGACCGCGACGGCCGCCGCCGAGGAGACGCCGACCCCGTCGCCCACCCCGACGGATCCGGTGCAGGGCCCGGCCGCGGCGGGCACCCAGGCCTGGGATGCGCTGCTCGGCGGCGAGTGCCTCGAGCCGTACACGACGCCGTGGGAGGAGGAGTTCACGGTCGTCGACTGCGGATCCGAGCACCACGCCCAGATGGTCGCCCGCGTCGCGCTGCCCCAGACCGGCGACGCGTTCCCCGGCGAGGACGCCGTGCGCGACTCCGCCGACGAGCTCTGCATCGCCGACACCGTGATCGACTACGGCGCGGCGCGCGCCTACGCGGACGTGCAGTACCAGTCCGCCTACCCCATCACGCAGGACGAGTGGACGGCCGGCGACCGCGACGCCTACTGCTTCGTCTCGCGCGCCGGCGGCGGCACCTTCACGGGCAGCATCGGCAAGCCGCAGCCGCCCGTCGTCCCCTAGCCCCGACGACGCGGCCGCGGATCAGAGCTCGGACTCGACCGGCTCCGGATCCAGCAGCTCGGTGACGCCCGAGAGCACCTCGTCGGGCCGGAACGGGTAGCGCTCGATCTCGGCGCGGTCGCTGATGCCCGTGAGCACGAGCACCGTGTGGAGGCCCGCCTCGATGCCGGCGATGATGTCCGTGTCCATCCGGTCGCCGATCATGCCGGTGCTCTCGGAGTGCGCGCCGATCTTGTTGAGCGCCGAGCGGAACATCATCGGGTTGGGCTTGCCGACGATGTACGGCTCCTTGCCCGTGGCCTTCGAGATGAGCGCGAGCACCGCGCCCGTCGCGGGCAGCACGCCCTCGGCGCTCGGCCCGGTCGCGTCGGGGTTCGTCGCGATGTAGCGCGCGCCGCCGTTGATGAGGCGGATGGCCCGCGTGATCGCCTCGAACGAGTAGTTGCGCGTCTCGCCGATGACCACGAAGTCCGGCTTGGTGTCGGTCATGATGAAGCCCGCCTCGTGCAGCGCGGTCGTGAGGCCGGCCTCGCCGATGACGAACGCGGATCCGCCGGGCATCTGCTGCTCGAGGAACGCGGCGGTCGCGAGGGCGCTGGTCCAGATCGCCGACTCGGGCACGTGCAGGCCGGACGCGCGGAGCCGGGCGGAGAGGTCGCGCGGCGTGAAGATGCTGTTGTTCGTGAGCACGAGGAAGGGCTTGCCCTGGTCCTGCCACTGCTGGATGAGGGCCGCCGCGCCGGGCAGGGCCTGGTTCTCGTGCACGAGCACGCCGTCCATGTCGGTGAGCCAGCAGTCCATCTCGTCGCGCGTCGCCATGGGGTTCCCTCTCGTCGTGGGACGAGGCTACCGCCGTGGGATGGCGGGCGGCCGGGCGCGGGGCGGGCGTCCGCCGCGCGCGTCACCGGATGTCCGCCCGGCGTCCGCCGCGGTGTCGGCCCGCCCTCGTAGGGTCGGGGCATGCACGCACTGCCGACCGGATCCCTGCGCCTCGTCCACCTCAGCGACACCCACCTCCTCCGCGACGGCGGCCTCCACCAGGGCGTCGTCGACACGGCCGCCGCGCTCGACCGCGTGCTCGCCGAGGCCGACCGGATCCCGGAGGTCCGGCTCCTCGTCGGCTCCGGCGACCTCTCGGAGGACGGCACCCCGGAGTCGTACGCGCTGCTGCGCGAGCGGCTGGATCCGTGGGCCGCGTCGCGCGGCGCCGCCGTCGTCCTCTCGCCCGGCAACCACGACGTCCGCTCCGCCTTCCGCCTCGTGCTCGGCGACGGACACGGCGCCCCCGGCACCGACGACGGGCGCGATCCCGCCGCCGTCCCGCCCGTCGACGGCGTGACGATCGTCGACGGCTGGCGCATCGCGACACTCGACACCTCGGTGCCCGGCAAGGGCTACGGCGCGCTCCGCGAGCAGCAGCTCGACGCGCTCGGCGAGCTGCTCGCCACGCCGTCCGAGCGCGGCACGGTCCTCGTGCTGCACCACCCGCCGGTGGCCGCGCCGACGACGCTGCACGAGTCGCTCGCGCTGCAGGATCCGGGCCGGCTGGCGGAGATCGTGCGGGGGAGCGACGTGCGCGTGATCCTCTCGGGGCACTACCACCACCACATCGTGGGATCGCTCGCGGGCGTGCCCGTGCTCGTCGCGCCGGGCGTCGCGAACGAGACGGACGTGGCGGCCACGCCGGGCACGGAGCGCATCGTGCGCGGATCCGGGTTCCTCGTGGTCGACGTGGATCCCGCGGGCTGCGTCGTCTCGGTCGTGGTGCGCGCGCACGCGGCGGACGACGGCGAGGAGGTCGCGGTGCTCGACGCGGAGCTGGTGCGGCGGGTCATGGCGGAGGCGGGGGCGCCGGCGCGGCCCTGACGGGCGTGCCCGTGCGCGGGGTGCCCCTGCGCGGCGTGCCCGTGCGCGGCGCCGGAGGGCGGCCGACGCGGTGGCCCGGACATGACGGAGGCGGCGATCCCGTGGGGATCGCCGCCTCGGTCCGAGACCGGTGAGGGTCTACTTGAAGACGTCCTTGACGTCCTCGCCCGCCTTCTTCGCGGACGCGGCGGCCTGGTCCTTCTGGCCCTCGGCCTTGAGGTCCTGGTCGCCCTTGTGGTCGCCGAGCGCCTCCTTGGCCTTGCCGGCGATGTCCTGAGCAGCGTTCTTGATCTTGTCGTCGAGACCCATGATCTCCTCCTCACTGAGGCCACCGGGTGCGGCCCTCGTCTGCAATGTAGGACCGGCGGCTCCTGGATGGCTGGCAGATGCGCGGTCCGTGTCCGCTGAGCGAATGGCGGCCGTGCCGGTGGGGTCCGCGGGATCGCGCAAGGGCCTTCCGCCCGGCGGCCGGGGCACCCTAGGCTCCCTCACCGTGATCCTCTTCGGGGTGCTCCCCCTCCTCGTGGCCGTGTGCGCGCTCGTCGACCTCATCACCCGTCCGGACGACCAGGTGAAGCACCTGCCGAAGCTGGTGTGGATCCTGCTGATCGTGTTCCTGCCGCTCATCGGCAGCATCGTGTGGTTCTGCGTCGGCCACGACTGGGACGCGCGGCGCGAGCCCGTCGGCCCGCCCGACCGGAGCGCCGCCTACGAGCGCGCGGCCGTCGCGGTCGACCGACGCGTGCGCAGCACCGAGCAGCAGCTCGCCGACCTCGAGGAGGAGGAGCGGCACTACGCCCGGATCGCGCGGATGCGGCAGATCCAGGCCGAGCAGGCGGTGCAGGCGGCGCGCGCCGCGGGTCCCGCCCGGCCGTCGCGCGCGATCGAGCCCGGATCCGCGCCCGAGCGGTAGTCCCTCCCCAGGTCGCGCGCCGTCGCGCTCTCCCTCCGCGGGGTCTCCGCGCGAGGGCTCGGTCGGGGGCGGATGGGAGCATGGCCCCATGCCCGACACCGCCACGCCGCCCTCCTCCGCCGCGCCCTCCGACCTCCGGTCCGCCGCCCGGGAGCACCTCTCGCGGCTCGTCGGGGTCGCGGGCGCCGACTTCCACGACGGGCAGTTCGAGGCCATCGAGGCGCTCGTGCAGGACCGGTCCCGCGCGCTCGTCGTGCAGCGCACCGGATGGGGCAAGTCGGCGGTCTACTTCGTCGCGACCCTGCTCCTCCGCCAGCAGGGGCTCGGCCCCACGCTGCTCGTCTCGCCGCTCCTCGCGCTCATGCGCGACCAGGTCGCCGCCGCGCGGCGGGCCGGCGTCCGCGCGGTCGCCATGAACTCCAGCAACGCCCACGAGTGGGACGACCTGCTGCGCGCGCTCGACGCCGACGAGGTCGACCTCCTGCTCGTCTCGCCGGAGCGCCTCAACAACCCGCGCTTCCGCGACGAGCAGCTCCCGGCCCTCCGCGCTCGGCTCGGCCTCCTGGTGGTCGACGAGGCGCACTGCATCTCCGACTGGGGCCACGACTTCCGGCCGGACTACCGCCGCCTCCGCGACCTCATCTCCTCGGTCGACGAGCGGGTGCCCGTGCTCGCCACCACCGCCACGGCGAACTCGCGCGTGGTGGCCGACGTGGAGGAGCAGCTGAGCGTCGGATCCACCGGGGGCGGCGCCGTCGAGATGGAGCGCGTGCCCGTGGTCACCATCCGCGGGCCGCTCGCCCGGCGCTCGCTGCGGCTCGGCGTGCTCCGGCTCGAGAACAGCAGGGACCGGCTCGGCTGGCTCCTCAGCCACCTCGACGAGCTGCCCGGCAGCGGCATCATCTACGCGCTCACCGTCTCCGCCGCGCAGGACACGGCACGGTTGCTGCGCGACGCCGGCCACGCGGTCAAGGCGTACACGGGGCGCGACGACCCGGCCGACCGCGAGCAGGCGGAGGGCGAGCTGCAGCGCAACGAGGTCAAGGCGCTCGTCGCCACCAGCGCGCTCGGCATGGGGTTCGACAAGCCCGACCTCGGGTTCGTCGTGCACCTCGGGGCGCCGTCGTCGCCCGTCTCCTACTACCAGCAGGTCGGCCGTGCGGGCCGCGGGTCCGCCGACGCCGACGTGCTGCTCCTCCCCGGTGGCGAGGATCCGGACATCTGGCAGTACTTCGCCACGGCGTCCATGCCCGACGAGCAGCAGGCGGCGTCCGTCATCCAGGCGCTCGGCGAGAGCGACCGGCCGCTGTCGGTGCCGGCGCTGGAGTCGCGCGTCTCGCTGTCGCGCAGCCGGCTCGACCTCCTTCTCAAGGTGCTCGACGTCGACGGCGCCGTGCGGCGCGACACGTCCGGGTGGTCGGCCACCGGGGTCCCGTGGACCTACGACCGCGCCCGCTACGAGCAGGTCGCGGCGGCGCGCGTGCGCGAGCAGCAGGCGATGCTCGACTACGAAACCACCCTCGGCTGCCGGATGGAGTTCCTCCAGCGCCAGCTCGACGACGACACCGCGGCGCCCTGCGGCCGCTGCGACCGGTGCGCGGGCGCGTGGTATCCGTCGTCCCTCGACCAGCAGGCGTCGGCCACCGCATCGCAGGCGCTCGACAGGGTCGGGCTCCCCATCGAGCCGCGGCTGCGGTGGCCCGCGGGCGCGTCGAGCGTCGGCGTGCCGCTCAGCGGCGCCATCGCTTCCGGCGAGCAGGTCGACGAGGGGCGCGCGCTCGCGCGCCTCACCGACCTCGGCTGGGGCGGGCGCCTCCGCACGGTCTTCGCGGCCGGCGCGGAGGACGCGCCCGTCGACGACGCGCTCGTCGCCGCCTGCGTCCGCGTGCTGGCGGAGTGGGGCTGGGCCGAGCGTCCGCGCGCGGTCGTGCACGTGCCGTCGGCGAGCCGGCCGCAGCTCGTCGGGAGCCTCGCCCAGCGCATCGCCGAGGTGGGGCGGCTGCCGTTCCTCGGGTCGCTGGAGCTCGTGGACCCGGACGCTCCCGGCGCCGCCCGGGGCAACAGCGTCTACCGGCTCGGCCGCGTGCATCCCCGGTTCCAGGTCCCGGCGCACCTCGCGGACGGCCTCGCGGCGGATCCGCGTCCCGTCCTCCTCGTCGACGACCTGGTCGACACCCGGTGGACCCTCACGGTCGCCGGGCGGCTGCTGCGCAAGGCGGGCGCCACGCGCGTGCTGCCGTTCGCGCTCGCGCAGCAGGGGTAGCGCGGGGCTCGCGGGTCAGTCGGAGAGCGGCGCGGCGGGTGGCGGAGCCGGCTTCGGCGCGGCGGGGAGCGGGGGCTTCGGCTTCGCGGGGGCCGTCGCCTTCCCCGTCACCGTCGTCTTCCCCGGCGCCTTCCCCTTCGCCGGCGCCTCCCGCTTCCGGGCGGCGGGACGCGCATCCGGCGCCACGAAGACCGTGCCGTCGCCGTCGAGCCGGGCGCGCATCACCTCGATGGCCTGCGGGTTCTCGTCCACCAGCACGAAGCGCCGGCCGAGCTCGCGGGCCGCAGCGCCCGTGGTGCCGGATCCGGCGAAGAAGTCGAGCACCCAGTCGCCCGGTCCGCTCGAGGCCTGCACGATGCGGCGCAGCACGCCGAGGGGCTTCTGCGTCGCGTAGCCGGTCTTCTCCCGGCCGGTGGGGGAGACGATCGTGTGCCACCAGACGTCCGTCGGGAGCTTGCCGCGCTCGCGCTTCTCGGGGGTCACGAGGCCGGGCGCCATGTACGGCTCGCGGTCCACGCCCTCGGAGTCGAAGCGGTAGCGGATCGGGTCCTTCACGTAGACGAGGATCGTGTCGTGCTTGGCCGGCCAGCGACGCCGCGACTTCGCGCCGTAGTCGTAGGCCCACACGATCTCGTTGAGGAACGACCGGCGGCCGAACAGCGCGTCGAGCACGACCTTCGCGTAGTGCACCTCGCGGTAGTCGAGGTGCAGGTAGAGCGTGCCGGTGGGGTGGAGGAGGCGCCAGGCCTCGATCAGTCGCGGCTCGAGGAAGTCCCAGTAGTCGGCGAACGAGTCGTCGAAGCCGTAGAGCATGCCCTTCACGGAGTCGTAGCTGCGGCCGTGGAAGCCGAGGCGCGCGCCGGGCGGACGCACGGGCTCGGGCGTGGCGGTGCTCGCGGGGGCGAGGGCGGGCGCGGCGTCGGGGTGTTCGGGCTGAGGATCCGGGTCGGGGTCGGGGTCGGGGTCGGGGGCTCCGGGCTGGGGGTCCGGTTCGGAGCCGAGGCCGACGCCGGCGCCGGGGTCTCCGGGCTCGGGATCCGGATCGGCGTCGGGGGTGCGCGTCACCGTGAGGTTCTGGCGCTCCTGCGTGCGTCCGGTGTTGAACGGCGGATCGAGGTAGATGAGCTGGAACGCGCCGTCGGGGAGCGCGCGGACGGCCTCGAGGTTCTCGGCGTGGATCACGAGGTCGGGGCCGTCGGGGGTCCACGCGGGCAGGGGCACGCCCCGAGGTTAACGGACCTCCCCCGGCCGCGGACGGCTGTCCTCGGCGGGGCGGGAGGCGGGGCCGGCCCGGACGCGGGATCCGCGCCGGGCCCCGGTCCGGGCCGACGACGGACCCGAGTGGCGGGTGACGATCGGCACGCCGACGTTCCACATGACCGCGGCCGTCCTTGACTCCATCGCCGTGAACCCGCCGCCGGACCCGGGCATGGACTACGCCGTCCTCCCCCTCGCGGTCACCCGCGAGGCGGCCGATCCGGGCGTGGCCGTGGACGAGATCAGCGTCGACTACGTCGCGGAGGACGGCACGTCCTGCGCGCCGGAGAGGTACGTGACCGCACCCGGCGCCGACGCGCACGCGGGACCGCTCGCGCAGGGCGAGAGCGCGAGCGTCGTCCTCGTCATCCAGGTCCCGACGGGCGACGCGGGCGGCGGCACCTGGTCCGTGACCCCCGGCCCCACCTCCGACACGTCCTGGTTCGTCGCGGAGCGGTGACCGCCGACGGCCCTCGGCCGCCGGGACGCCCCCACTTCGGGGCGCTTCCGCCGACGAGGTGCCGTCAGGACGCCGCCTCCGCTAGGAACGACTCATGAGCGACGAGCGCGATCCGGACCGCACCGACGGCCGCCACCCCGACGAGCCGCGGGACGCCGGATCCGAGGGCGCCGCCGAGGCGCCGCGCGAGACCGAGGCGCACAGCCCGTACGGGCCCGCGGACCCGGGGGCGTCGGCCGGCGCGGGGGAGACGGCCGGCGCGGACGACGACGCTCACGCTGACGACACCGCCGCCGTCGAAGCGGACGCGGACGCGGACGCTGACGCCGCTGCCGACGGCGTGGACCACGCCGCCGATCGGCCCGCGGGCGCTCCGGCCGTGGCGTCCGACGCGGAGCCGCTCGCGGACGCCGGTCCCGACGCCGCGCCCGACGCGGCCGTCGACGCCGCCGACCCCGTCGACGCGCCGATACCGGCTCGCGCCGCCGGCGAGGTCCCGCCGCCTCCCGCGCCGCCGGCCGGCTACAGCGCTGCCGGCGGGTACGCGCCGCCCGCCGCCAATGCCGGATCCGCCGCGTACGCGCGGCCCACGGGCTACGGCGCCCCCGCCGGCCACGAAGCGCCCATGGGCGCCGACGCCCCCACGGGCTATGACGCCCCCACGGGCTATGGCGCCCCCGCCGGCCACGCCCCGCCCGCGGCCGCCCCGCCCTACGTCGGCGGCCCGCCGCCCCGCCCGCGCGGCGGCAAGGGCCTCGCCATCGCGGCGCTCGTGGTGGGCATCGCGGCGGTCGTCACCGCCCTCATCCCGTTCCTCAACTACGTGGCGTTCGTGCCCGCCTTCGCGGCGATCATCCTCGCGATCATCTCGCTGGCGCGGCGCATGGACGGCAAGCCGCTCGCCGTCACCGGCCTGATCCTCGGGATAGTCGGGTTCGTGCTCGGCGTGATCCTCGCGATCGTCTACACGTTCGCCTTCGTGGACGCGGTGTCGGATGCCGTGGAGTCCTCGGGCGGGCCCGGCGGCTTCGCGAGCCCCGAGCCCACCCCCGGCGACGGCACGGATCCCGACGCGGGCGGCGACGCGGCGGGCGCGCCGGGGACGAGCCCCGAGGATCCGCTGCCGATCGGCACGACGGTCACGGGCGAGGGCGTCGACGGGCCGGAGTGGTCGGTCACGCTCGGCCCGCCGACCCTCGACGCGACGGCGGCGGTGCTCGCCGCGGATCCGGCCAACCCGGCGCCCGCGGAGGGCATGCAGTACGCGGTCGTGCCCGTCACCGTCACGTACCTCGGCCAGGACCAGGGCGATCCGCTGTCGGAGCTCGTCCTGGGGTACCTCGCGCCCGACGGAGCCGCGTACTCGGCCGCCGACGCCTTCGCGCTCGCGCCGGCTCCGGCGTTCGCCGACGGCGCGGGGCTGCTGGAGCCGCAGGGCAACGCGAGCGGCAACGTGGTCGTCGAGATCCCGATCGACGGCGCGGGGGAGGGCCTCTGGGCGACGGTGCCGGGGCTGGCCGCGGACGCCTACTACTTCCGGGCCGGCTAGGGCCCGCGGTGGCGATGGAGGTGGTCCGTGCCGGTCGGTGAGGGCGAGGGCGGCGACGCCCGACCGGATCCGGACGGCCCCCTCGCGGCGACGCCGTACGGCCCCGCGCCCGGTCGCGGTCCCGATCGCCCGCTCGACCTCGCACCGGACGACCCGCGCGACCACGCCGACCCGCGCGACCACGCCGACCCGCGCGACCACGCCGACCCGGCCGCAGCGATCGATGCCCCGACCAGCCCGACCAGCCCGCCCCGTCGACCCGCCGCCCGCCTCGGGCTCCTGCTCGCCGTCGCGGGCGGGCTCGCCGTGCTGCTCGTGGCCGGCGTCGTGGCGGTGCTGACGGGGCTCGCCGCGCTCGTGCCGGAGGATCCGCCCGTGACGACCGCGGCGGGCACGCTCGCGGATCCCGTCCCCGTCGGCGAGGCCTGGCGCACCTTCGCGGACGGCGCGCCCGAGCTGGACGTCGCCGTCACGGACGTGGACCTCGACAGCGACGCCGCGCCCGCGGGGATCGTGGCCGCATCCGACCGGGTGGTGGCGGCCACCGTCCGGATCGAGAGCCACGGCGTGCTGACCCGCACGATCGACCTCGTCGAGCTGGAGTTCCGGACGCCGTCCGGCGACCTCGTCGACACGACGACGACGGACCTGTGGGCGCCCGACACGGGCCTCGCCCGCGTGGGAACGCTCGACCCGGGCGAGGCGACGACCGTCACGCTGATGTACGAGGTGCCGGCGGGCGAGGTCGAGGGCGGGACGCTCGTCCTCACGCGGTACTCGGCCGACGACCACGCCGTCCTCGCGACGGGGTAGGCGCGACGGTCCGCGGTCTCGGCCCGTGCGGCCCGCGCGACGGGGTGGGCGCGGCCGTCCCCGCGGCCGCCAGCGCGCAGCCCGCGGACCTGTCGGGCACCTGCCGGATCCGCCCACCCGGCACCCCGGCTCGTAGGCTGCGGAGGTGACCCCCGACGCGCCCGACGCCCGCCCGATCCCGTCCGCCGCCGAGCTCGACGCGCGCGACCCGCTCGCCCGCTTCCGCGACCTGTTCGTGCGGGCCGACGACGTGGTCGCCTACCTCGACGGCAACTCGCTCGGGCGGCCGACCATCGCGAGCGTCGACCGGGTCGCGTCCTTCGTGCGCGACCAGTGGGGCGGCCGCCTCATCCGCGGCTGGGACGAGGACTGGCTCGCCATGCCCACGCGCATCGGCGACGACCTCGGCCGCGTCGCGTACGGGGCCGCGCCCGGCCAGACGTTCGTCGGCGACTCGACCACGGTGATCCTCTACAAGCTCGTGCGCGCCGCCGTCCGCGCGCGCCCCGGTCGCGACGAGCTCGTGATCGACACCGACAACTTCCCCACCGACCGCTTCGTGCTGGAGGGCGTCGCCGAGGAGTGCGGCATGACGATCCGGTGGATCGAGGTGTCGCCCGATGCCGGCGTCACGCCCGAGCTCGTCGCGGACGCGGTGGGGGAGCGGACCGCGCTCGTCGTGCTGAGCCAGGTCGCGTACCGCTCCGGGTTCCTCGCGGACGTGCCGGGGATCACACGCATCGTGCACGAGGCCGGCGCGCTGGCGCTCTGGGACACCTGCCACTCGGTCGGCGTGATCCCCACCCAGCTCGACGCGTGGGGCGTCGACCTCGCGGTCGGCTGCAGCTACAAGTACCTCGACGGCGGGCCGGGCGCGCCCGCGCACGGTTACGTGCGGAGCGACCTGCAGCGGGAGCTGCGCCAGCCGATCCAGGGCTGGATGGGCGCGCAGGACGTGTTCGCGATGGGGCCCGAGTACGTGCCGGCCGACGGGATCCGCCGCTTCCTCAGTGGCACGCCGCCCATCGTCGGCATGCTCGCGATGCAGGACATGATCGCGCTCATCGAGGAGGCGGGCATGCACGCCATCCGCGCCAAGTCGCTGGCGCTCACCGGCTTCGCGCTGGATCTCGTCGACCGCGACCTCGTGCCGCTCGGCGCCCGCGTCGCGAGCCCGCGCGAGGAGGACCGCCGCGGCAGCCACGTGAGCGTCGACCACCCGCGCTTCCGCGACATCGTCGGCGCGCTGTGGGAGGAGGGCGTGATCCCCGACTTCCGCGCGCCGTCGGGCCTCCGCCTCGGCCTGAGCCCGCTGACCACGTCGTTCCACGAGGTGGAGCTCGGCGTCGAGGCGATCCGGCGGCACCTGGCGGGCTGATCCGCGCGACGCAGCCCGGCCACCCGCCGCGGGACGGCTGCCGGCTGCCCGGATACGCGTCCCGGCGGCGCCTACGGCAGGATCGCGTCCACGTACCCCCCGTCGACCCGGAGCGCGCCGCCCGTCGTCGCCGACGCCTGCCTCGACGCGAGGTACACGCACATGTTCGCGATCTCCTCCGGCTCGATCAACCGCTGGATGAGCGACTGCGGCCGGTGCTCGCGCATGAACGCGCGCTGCGCCTCCTCCCACGGCAGCTCGTCGCCCACGAGCTCGCGCGCGAACGCCTCGACGCCGCCGGTGTGCGTGGGGCCGGCCATGACGCAGTTGACCGTCACGCCGGATCCGGCCGCGGCCTTGGCGAAGCCGCGCGACACCCCGAGGAGCGCGGTCTTCGAGACGCCGTAGTGGATCATCTCGGCCGGGGTGACGACGGCCGAGTCGCTCGCGATGTACTGCACCCGGCCCCAGCCGCGCGCCATCATGCCCGGCAGGTACGCGCGCGTGAGGCGCACGCCCGCGAGCACGTTGACCTCGAGGTAGCGGCGCCACTCGTCGTCGCTGATCTCGAACGGGTCGGCCGCGCCGAAGATCCCGAGGTTGTTGACGAGAACGTCGACGTCCGGGAACGCCCGGACCGCGCGGGCGGCGCCCTCCTCGGTCGCGACGTCGGCCGCGAGCGCCTCGACGGCGGCGCCGGGATGCGCGGCGAGCAGCCGGTCCCGCGCGGCGGCCGTCCGCTCGGCGTCGCGGCCGTTGACGATGACGCGGGCGCCCGCGTCGGCGAGCCCCTCCGCGATCGCGAAGCCGATGCCCTGCGTGGAGCCCGTGACGAGGGCGGTGGATCCGGTGAGGTCGATGCGCATGACGTGCCTTCCTGGTGGAGCGGAGGAGCGGTGGAGCGGGAGCGGGTCAGTCCGCCCAGGCGCGCCGCGTGCTGCGGACGGGACGCCCGGTGGTCGCGGCCTCGTGCATCAGGAGCGCGAGGTGGTGGTCCTGCGACGCCTCCGCGAGCGAGTTCGTGGAGGGGCCGCCGGCCGCGTGCGCGTGCATCTCCACGAGGCACTGCGCGATCGCGATCTCGTCGTCCGCGAGCCGGCCGGGCGCGAAGGGGTTCTCGTAGACCCACTCGGAGCCGAGCAGCAGGCCGCGCAGGTGGTGCCCCTCGAGGTTGCCGCCCTGCCCGGTCTCGACGCGCGTGATGTCCGCCCACGTCGGCGTCGTCGCGTCGAGCAGCCAGCTCACGTGCTCGTCGGCGATCTCGCCGCGCTCGCCGCGGACGAGGAGCCGGTTGCGGCGGATCCAGGAGAAGTACTGCTGGTCGGCGAAGTCGTAGACGCCCAGGCGGTCGCCGAAGTCGAAGCGCGCGGTGGTCTGCTCGGCGGTCACGACCTCCTCGCGCACGGGGTCGCCGTCGCGGTCGGGCCCGGCGACGAGCGGCGAGGAGAAGCGGGACGCGGTGATGGTGGCGTCCTCGAAGCCGATGCCGAGGGCCCGGCGCATGACGCGGACGCCGTGGTAGTCGTGGCACTGCGCGACGGTGGCCTGGCTGATCCGGCCGAGCCGGCCGCCGGCGGCGATCGCGAGCTGCGCGGCGAGCAGCGGCGAGAGCGGGTACTGCTCGGCCACCTCGATCCGGGCGCCCTGCCGCACGAGCGCGTCGAGCCGCTCGAGGTCCTCCACGGTCTCGCCGGGCGGCGTCTCCGTGAGCACGGCCACGCCGCGGTCGACGAGGTCGGCGATCACGTCCGGCGCGGCCGTCCGCGGCACCGAGACGACGACGAACGACGGCGCCTCCGCGGCGAGCAGCTCGGCCGCGGTGCGGAAGGCGCGGATCCCCCACTCCTCCTCGAGCGCGCGTCCCGTCTCGGCGCTGCGCGTCACGAGCCCGGCCACGGCGAAGCGCTCCGGGAGGGCCCGCGCGATGCGCAGGAAGAAGGCGCTGCGCCACCCGCTCCCCACGATGCCGAAGCGGATCTGCGGGGCAGGCGGCGCGGGGTGGGGCATGCCGTCAGCGTACGCGCGGCATCGCCCGGGCCTCCGGGCTGGAGTTCTCGCAGCCGACTGGGGAATACTCGCGAGGGCCGGGAGGCTGTCCCGGGAGCGAACGCTCCCGCGTGAGGCGCCTCACGGCTCCGTCGCAGGAGTACGCGACCCGGGAGGGGACACGAGCATGGGGATCCAGACGAGCCTCGACCAGGTCGCGCAGGCCGCGCGCATCCTCGACGTGATGCAGGAGGCCGACGAGCTCACGGTCGCCGCCAGCCGCGACGGCGGCGGACGCGCGGTGCGGCTCCTCGCCCGCGCCGCCGCGGATCCCGCCGACCAGCTCACCGCCGTCGCCGCCATCCACGCGCTCGCGCAGGTCTTCGACGAGGCCGCCGACCTCGCGCTCGTCGCGCTCCTCGACCACGACGTGCGGTGGATCCGCGAGCACGCCGCCTGGGCCTTCGGCACGCGCCTGCCGCGCTTCGACGCGGTCTCGGGCCTCGTCGCGATGGTCGTCGAGGGCGGCTTCCCCGGCATGCTGGCGCAGCGGACCCTCCAGCAGTGGGCCGCGTCGACCCCCGACCACCTCTCCCTCGCGCTCGAGAACGCCCTGCTCGGCGTGCGCGGCGACGGGGCGCGCTCGCGGCTGGTCGAGACGATCGGCCTCGTCTCGGGCCGGATCCCGGAGCGCGTGCTCCTCCGCACCGCCCAGGATCCGCGCGAGGGCCCGCTCACCCGCGCGGCCGCCGTGGCCGCGCTCGGCGACCGGCCCGCGGGCGAGGCGACCCTCGGGATCGTCTCCGACATCGCGCGCGGCGACGACGAGGTGGCCGCGGTCGCGCGCCTCGCCGTCCTCGACATCGCGCGCCAGCACGGCGACCACCCGGCCGCGCCCGAGCGGCCCGGCCTCACGGTCGTCCAGCTCTTCCTGCACGCCGACATCGACGCGGGCCTCACGCACGTGGGCGCGGGCGACAACGGCGGCATCGCGACGCTGCTCGTGCGGCTCGGCGACGCGCTCGTGGATCCCGCGGGCGCGTCGACCGGCACCCACGACGTCGCCGACACCACCGTCGCCGACCGCCCGGTCGACCGCGTCGTCACCCTCTCCCGCGGCACCCCCGACCAGGCGCTCGCCTCGCTCGCCCGCGTCTCCGCCGGCGACGACGGCCACGTCTTCGCGCACATCCCGATGCTCGGCGGCCCGCGCTCGCTGCCCGAGGCCTGGCCGCACCGGGTCGAGGCCGAGCGCGGGATCCGCCGCGTGCTCCGCGCCGCCGGCCGCGTCGACGCCGTGCACCTCCGCATGGCCGACGTCGGCACGCTCGCCGCCTCCACGGTCGCCCGCGAGCTCGGCATCCCGGTCGTCTTCACGGTGGCGCCGGATCCGCACGGCGTCGTCGACGCGCTCGACCGCTCCGGTGCCCTCACGCGCGACGGCTTCGGCGCCGTCGACGCCCGCGAGCACTACTGGTTCCGCGTGCGCCTCGTGCAGCGCCTGGCCGCCGACGCCGCGCACACCGTCCTCTTCCCGCGCCCGGAGCTGAAGCGCGACATGCGCCGGCTCGTCGGCATCGACGTGGACGCGCACCCCGAGCGCCACAGCGTCGTCGCCGAGGGCATCGACGTCGCCGCCATCGAGCGCTCCCGCGACGACGCCATGCTCGGCGCCGACGCGGACGGCGCCCCGGCCCGCGCGTTCGTCGAGCTCGACGCCCTGCTCGCCGGCCTCCCCGCCGAGCGCCGCGGCCTGCCGCTCGTCATCAGCGTCGGCCGCCTCGCCCGCGTCAAGGGCATGGCCTCGCTCGCCCACGTCTGGGCGGCGGATCCCGCGCTCCGTGCCCGCGCGAACCTCCTGATCGTGGGCGGCGACCTCGACGCGCCGAGCGCGGAGGAGGGCGACCAGCTCGCGCGGATCCTCGAGGCGGTGCCCGGCGCGGACGCCCCCGCCGACGCCGCCCGCCACGGCCTCCTCCTCGCCGGCCACCGCGGCAACGACACCGTCACGCGCTGGCTCGCCGCCGTGCGCTACGGCCGCCCCGGGCTCACCGCGCCGGGCGGCGCGTACGCGTGCGCGAGCATCAAGGAGGAGTTCGGCGTCGCGCTCCTCGAGGCGATGTCGATGGGCCTGCCCGTCGTCGCGCCCGCGTCGGGAGGCCCGGCGACCTACGTGGAGGACGGCGTGACCGGCCTCCTCGTCGACACGTCGGATCCCGCGGCGCTCGGCACCGGCATCGCCCGCGCGCTCGACATCGCCGGCGGCCCCGACGCGGACGCCGCCGCCGACCGCGCGCGCGACATGGTCGCCCGCACCTTCACCATCCAGGCCATGGCGGGCACCCTGTCCCGCGTCTACCGCGACGTCGCCGCAGCCGACGACCGAACCCTCTGGGAGCTCAGCGCCTCATGACCCTGCTCGTCATCAGCCCGGACTACGCGTCCCACCTCTTCCCGCTCATCACGCTCGCGTCGGCCTGGCAGCAGGCGGGCGAGCGCGTGGTGGTGGCCACCGGATCCGCGACAGCCGGCATCGTCGAGGCCTCCGGCTTCGAGCGGGTCGACCTCCGCCTCGGCCGCGGGTCGAACCCCGGCACCATCAAGGCCGAGGAGCAGCCGACCGGCGAGGACGACGCCCTCCGCGGCTTCTTCGCCGCCACGCGCCGCGGCATGGTCGAGACCCTCCGCTTCCAGGCCGAGGCCCGCAGCGACGACCTGCTGTGGGAGCCGGTCGAGACCGCGCGGGCGGTGCAGCGGATCCTCGACGAGGTGCGCCCCGACCAGGTGATCGTCGACCACCTCGCCTTCAGCGCCCGCCTCGCGCTCCTCGCCTCCGGCACGCCGCACGCCGACGTCGTGCTCGGCCACCCGAGCGCGCTGCCCGTCGGCGACGAGGTCTACGGCTTCCCGCCCGCCTGGCCCGCCGCGTTCGAGCCCGAGGAGGAGGACCTCGACGAGCTGCACGCGCTCTGCGTGCGGGTGCGCGACCGCTTCACCGCGCAGTGGAACGACGCCCTCGCGATCCTCGCGCCCGCCATGCGCCCGAGCCGCGACGCGTTCGCGGAGGCCGGCGACGTGCTCCTCCTCAACTACCCCGAGGAGCTGCACGATCCCGACCGCTCCGAGCTCCTGCCGCCGCACGCCTTCATCGGCTCCGCCGTCCGCCGCGAGGCGCCCGAGGCGGAGGTGCGCGACTGGATCGACGCGGGCGGCGACCCCATCGTCTACGTGTCGCTCGGCAGCTTCCTCTCCGTGCGCGGCGACGTGCTCGCGCGCATCGCGGCGGCCCTCCGCGACCTCGACGTGCGCGTGGCGCTCGCGACCGGATCCACCGACCCGGCCGAGCTCGGCGCCGTCCCGTCCGACTGGCTCGTGCGCCCCTTCCTCCCGCAGGTGACGCTGCTCGCCCACGCCGACCTCGCGGTCACGCACGGCGGCAACAACTCCGTCACCGAGGCGGCGACCGCGGGCGTCCCGATGCTCGTGCTGCCGCTCTCGACCGACCAGTTCGCGGGGGCGGCCGCGCTCGAGGAGGCGGGGCTCGGGATCGCGCTGGCGCCGAACGTCGCGACCGTCACCGAGCTGCGGCAGGCGGCGAAGGCGCTGCTCAACCCGTCGGGCACGCAGCGCGCCGGGCTCGACGCCATCGCGGCGTCGCTCACGCGCTCGCCCGGGCCGCAGCGCGCGTTCCAGGCGCTGGCCGGCGGGGTCCGGCCGGAGCACGCCGCGCGCTGAGCCGTCCCGCGAGGCGGGCGTGCCGGGTCGACCCGGTCGGGCGACGGCGGCGTCCGGATCTCGTAGACTCGATCCTGACCGCACGTCGCGCCTCGCGCGCCGCGGTCGCCCACAGTCTCGTCAACGGATTCAGGTGCCCTCGTGAACATCGTCGCTTTCATCATCGCGTTCGCCCTCTTCCTGGGCGGCATGGCGCTGTTCGCGTTCGCGTTCTACATCGAGGGCTTCGAGCTCCTGAGCTTCTTCGGCGGCATCCTGCTCGTCTCGGCCTCCATCGCGATCCCGGCGCACGTCCTCAAGCGCACCGACGCCTGATCCGCGCCCGTCCCGTCGGCCCCGCCGGCGCGCGACCCGCCTGACCGGAGCAGGAAACACCCCCGACACACGCCCCCGTTAGTCTGCGGCCATGGGTGATCTGTTCGAGGGATACGGCACGCTCGCGGCCGCACGCCGGGCCACAGGCGGTGCGATGCCGTTCGACGAGATGTTCCGGGATCCGCCGATCGCCGGGGAGCCCGCCGTCGCGCGGGCGGCCTACCGCGAGATCCACGCGGCGCTCTCCCGCATGACCAAGGAGGAGCTGAAGGACCGCACCGACGCGCTCGCCACCAGCTACCTCGCGCAGGGCGTCACCTTCGACTTCGCGGGCGAGGAGCGGCCGTTCCCGCTCGACGCCGTGCCGCGCGTCATCGAGCAGGCCGAGTGGAGCCGGCTCGAGAAGGGCGTCGCGCAGCGGGTCCGGGCGCTCGAGGCGTTCCTCGCCGACGTGTACGGGCCGCAGCGCGCCATCCGCGACGGCGTGATCCCCGCCCGCCTCATCAGCTCGTCCAGCCACTTCCACCGCCAGGCCGCGGGCATCGACCCGGCCAACGGCGTCCGCATCCAGGTGTCCGGCATCGACCTCGTGCGCGACGAGGCCGGCGAGATGCGGGTGCTCGAGGACAACGTGCGCGTGCCCTCCGGCGTCAGCTACGTCATCTCCAACCGCCGCGTCATGGCCCAGACCCTCCCCGAGCTCTTCGTCTCGATGCGCGTCCGACCCGTCGGCGACTACCCGAACAAGCTCCTGCAGGCCCTCCGCGCGAGCGCGCCCGACGGCGTCGAGGACCCGAACGTCGTCGTCCTCACGCCCGGCGTCTACAACAGCGCCTACTTCGAGCACACGCTGCTCGCCCGCCTCATGGGCGTCGAGCTCGTCGAGGGCCGCGACCTGTTCTGCTCCGGCGGCCGCGTCTGGATGCGCACCACGGGCGGCCCCATGCGCGTCGACGTCATCTACCGCCGCGTCGACGACGAGTTCCTGGATCCGCTGCAGTTCCGCGCCGACTCCATGCTCGGCTCGCCCGGCCTCATGCTCGCGGCGCGCCTCGGCAACGTCACCATCGCGAACGCGGTCGGCAACGGCGTCGCCGACGACAAGCTCGTCTACACGTACCTGCCCGACCTCATCCGCTACTACCTGGCCGAGGACGCCATCATCCCGAACGTCGACACCTGGCGCCTCGAGGACCCGGAGTCGCTCGAGGAGGTGCTCGACCGGCTGCCCGAGCTCGTCGTGAAGCCCGTCGACGGATCCGGCGGCAAGGGCCTCGTGGTCGGCCCCGCCGCCTCCGCGGGCGAGCTCGCCGAGCTCCGGGCGCGGCTCCTCAAGGACCCGCGCGGCTGGATCGCGCAGCCGGTCGTGCAGCTCAGCACCATCCCCACGCTCGTGGAGGACGGCATGCGCCCGCGGCACGCCGACCTCCGGCCCTTCGCCGTCAACGACGGCCGTGACATCTGGGTGCTGCCCGGCGGGCTCACGCGCGTGGCGCTCCCCGAGGGCCAGCTCGTGGTCAACAGCAGCCAGGGCGGCGGATCCAAGGACACCTGGGTCGTCGGCGACTCCGGCTTCCCCACGGCCACGCGCGAGCGCAGCGTGCAGACGCTCGTCGCCGACCAGGCCGCGGTCACGACGTCGATCCCGATCGTCGACGGCGACAAGGCCCCCGACCAGTCCCCGCACGACGCCCCGCGCAACCGCGACCAGCACGAGCAGCAGCAGCAGCAGGCGGCCGCCGCGCCGCCCGCCGCATCCGCCGCCGCCGCACGCGCGTCCACCGCACCCGCCACCACCGCCGCAGGCGCGTCCACCGCACCCGCCACCACCGCCGAGGGGGACCGCTGATGCCCATGCTGTCGCGCATCGCCGAGTCGCTGTTCTGGATCGGCCGCTACATCGAGCGGTCCGACGGCACGGCCCGCATCCTCGACGTGCACCTCCAGCTCCTGCTCGAGGACCCGTGGATCGACGAGGACACCGCCTGCCGCTCGCTCCTCAGCGTGATGGGCAGCGACGTCCCTTCCGACGACGTGCTCGGCCGGGACGACGTGCTCGCGCTCCTCGCGGTGGACCGCACGCAGCCCGCCTCCATCGCGTACTCGCTCGGCGCCGCCCGGGAGAACGCGCGGCGGGCCCGCGAGATCGTCTCGAGCGAGCTGTGGGAGTGCCTCAACACGACGCGCGCCCGGATGCCGCGGAAGATCGCGAACGACCGCGTGCACGAGTTCTTCGGCTGGGTGCGCGAGCGCTCGGCCCTCGCGGTCGGGCTCGTCGAGTCGGGCACGAGCCGCGACGAGGCCTGGCAGTTCTTCACGCTCGGCCGCTCCATCGAGCGCGCCGACATGACGGCCCGCCTCCTCGCGACGCGCGCGCTCACCGAGGCGAGCGGGCCGTCGTGGACCACGATCCTCCGCTCCTGCGGCGCGTACGAGGCGTACCTGCGCACGTACCGCGGCGTGCCGAGCGCGCGCAACGCGGCCGAGTTCCTGCTGCTCGACCGGCTGTTCCCGCGGTCGATCACGCACTCGATCCGCCGCGCCGAGCAGTGCCTGCACGACATCGAGCCGCGCACCGACCGCCTCGGGGTGTCCGACCAGGCGCAGCGGCTGCTCGGGCAGATCCGGAGCGACCTCGAGTACCGGCCGATCGCCGAGATCCTCGAGGACCTCCCGCGCTTCATGGACGCCGTGCAGGAGGCCACCAGCGCCACCAGCGAGGCCGTCCGCCAGCGCTACTTCCCCACCAACGCGGCACCCAGCTGGGTCGGAGAGAACTCGTGAACCGCCTGCGCATCACCCACCGGACCGGCTTCCACTACGAGGGCGAGGTGACCGCGTCGTACAACGAGGCGCGGATGCTGCCCGTGTCGAGCGAGAACCAGTTCGTCCTGTACTCGAACCTCGACATCCAGCCGAAGCCGGGGCACCACACCTACGTCGACTACTTCGGCACGCGGGTCTCGTCGTTCGAGATCCTCAGCCCGCACCGGTCGCTCGAGCTCACGGCCACGAGCCTCGTCGAGGTGCGCCCCCGCGCGCACGAGCCGCACCAGCTCGGCTGGGACGACCTCGCGGTCGAGGTCGAGCGGGCCACCGAGCACGTGGAGCAGGTCGCGCAGACCGCGCGCACCGCGCCGCACGAGGAGGTCGTCGCGCTCGCGGAGGAGATCGCGGGCGGCGCCGGCACGCCGTGCGAGGCCGCCGCGGAGATCGCCCGCGCGATCGGCGAGCGGGTCGAGTACATGGCGGGCGTGACGAGCGTCCAGTCGACCGCGCGCGAGGCGTGGGAGCAGGGCCGCGGCGTCTGCCAGGACATCACGCACATCGTCATCGGCGCGCTGCGGCACGTCGGGATCCCGGCGCGCTACGTGAGCGGCTACCTGCACCCGAAGCCGAACGCGGCCGTCGGCGAGACCGTCACGGGCGAGTCGCACGCGTGGGTCGAGTGGTACTGCGGCGAGTGGCGCGGCTGGGACCCGACGAACCTCATCGACATCGGCGACCGGCACGTGCTCGTCGGCCGCGGACGCGACTACCGCGACGTGGCGCCGCTGCGCGGCATCTACGCGGGTCCGTTCCGGTCGAAGCTGTTCGTGCGGGTGGAGATCACGCGCGAGTCCTGACCCTCGGCGGCCGGGGCGGGCGCCCCTAGTCTGGATCCATGCCCGACGACGAGCGCTCCACCGGCGGAGCCGACCACCGCACCCTCGTGGACGCGGAGGGCGTGACCCTCCACTACTACGTGTGGGAGGCGGAGCGTCCGCGGGCCGTCGTGCACATCGCGCACGGCGTCGGCGAGCACGCGCTGCGCTACGCCCGGCTCGCGCGCGAGCTGAACGCGATGGGCTTCACGGTCGCGGCCGACGACCACCGCGGGCACGGCGCCACCGGGCTCGGGCACCTCGGCATCGGCGTGCTGGGGCCCCGGCGGCACCGGGCGGCGCTCGACGGGATCCAGCTGGTGAGCGAGCGGCTCCGGCGCGACCTGCCCGACCTGCCGCTCGTGCTCCTCGGCCACAGCTGGGGCGCGCTCCTCGCGCAGCGCATCGTGGCGCGCGCGTCGCACCTCTACGCGGGGCTCGTGCTGAGCGGGGCGACGCTCGCGATGCCCGGCGTCGTCAACACGGGCGACCTCAACAAGCGCTGGCGGCACCCGGCGGCGTCGGGCTTCGAGTGGCTGTCGCGGGATCCGGAGGCGCAGCGGGCGTTCGGCGCCGACGACCGCAACTTCGACGTGAACGCGCTGAAGCCGTACCGGATGCGCGACTCCGTGCAGATCATGGGCCGCCCGCCGCGGAAGCTCGCGACCGACCTGCCCGTGCTGATCCAGGGCGGCGAGGAGGACTCGCTCGGCGGCCGCCGCGGCATGCAGCTCCTCGCCCGCGACTACAGCCGCCGCTCGCGCCTCAGCGACGTGCTGCTCATCGTGTACCCGGGCGCGCGGCACGAGATCTACAACGAGACGAACCGCGACGAGGTGGTCGCGGACCTGCGCAGCTGGCTGGAATCGCGGGTGGCGCCGGTCGGGGACGCCGCGGACGCCGACGGCGAGAACGCGTGACCGCGGTCGAGGCGGCCATCCGCCCGGCCCGCGCCGACGACCTGCCGTTCCTCGAGGACATGCTGCTCGCGTCGATGGACTGGCGCGACGACGGGGCCATGACGCGCGAGCGGATGCTCGCCACCCCCGAGCTCGCGCACTACGTGGCCGGCTGGCCGCGCGTGGGCGACGTCGGCGAGGTCGCGGAGCTCGCCGGCCGTCCCGTCGGCGCGGCATGGGCGCGCCTCTTCGCCGACGACGACCGCGGCTACGGCTTCGTCGCGACCGACGTCCCCGAGCTCGGGATGGCGCTCGTCCCGTCGGCGCGGGGCCGGGGCCTCGGGCGGCGGATGCTCGGGGAGCTCGTCGCGGCGGTCCGCGCATCCGGCGCCCCGGCCGTGAGCCTCAGCGTGGAGGACGGCAACGACCGCGCCCGGGCGCTCTACGCGTCCCTCGGCTTCGTGCCCGCGGGGCGCGAGGGCGGATCGGACGTGCTGCTGCTGCGGTGGTGACGACGCGGGCCGCCGGGAGATGGCTCCCGACGGCCCGCGTCGCCGGCGTGCCGCGGCCGACGAGCGGCCGCGCGCGGATCAGCGTCGGATCGTCATCCGCAGTAGCTGTCGTACTGGGTGTCGGGGAACACGACCCACATGCCGTCGTTGCCGCAGCGCGTCCCCAGGATGAACGCGACGAGCCCGGTCATGAACCCGCCGACGAAGGCGCATCCGATGGGTCCGGCGATGGCGCAGAGGGAGCCCGCGGTCAGCGCGCCGATGGTGGAGACGGCGGTCTTCATCACGATCGCCGAGATGTGGAACTTGATGTGCGGGTGCGAGACGGCGTGCCAGAAGGAGCGCCAGCTGTCCGAGGTGACCAGCGGGTTCGCGGCGGGTGCCGAGCCGGGGTGCGCGGGGTCGAGGGTGGCGGTGCCATGCCCACCCGCGGCCATCGTGAGCCTCCCGGCGGCGTCGGCGCCGAGCTCGATCGTCGCCGGTTCGGCGTCGGGGCGCTCGAGGCGGATCTGCGCGACCTGCGCCCGGATCTCCGTCACGAGCCGGGCGTGCTCCGCGGGCAGGGCGGCGGCCGGCAGCGAGGCCGCGGATCCCGAGTTGACCTCGGCGGCGTCGGCGAGCTGGTCGACCGTGATGCGCCCGGATCGGACGTCCTGGTCGACGGTCCCGGCGCGGACGGCTGCGGGGATCGCCGGCGCGATGACGGGGTGCGTGGGCGACGACGCGAGCGTCGCGGCATCGGCCGGGACGATCCCGGTCGGCACGATCCCCGTCGAGTACACGGAGACGACCGCGACCGCGAGGAGGGTGAGCAGGACGCCACGACGGATCGGCCGCGGGCGGTGGTGGGGGGATGACGGGTTCATCCCGGTGGACGGGTGGACGGTGGTGCTGGACATCGCTGCCTCCGGATGGGCGGGTGGGTGGTGGTGGACCCCGCCGGGCAGCGTTATCTCGTCGCGCCGACCGGCGTGGAATCCGGTCGGAAAGATATTCCCGTTTTTCCTCCTAACGCATTTCCATGTACATAACCGCTGATTTCTTACGCTTTCCCTGCGCATGTGCGGAGGCATTTCCTCGGCACTCGGCGACAGTGCGCGGCGCAGGCATCCGGCGACCGTGTGCCGCGGGTGCGGAGACGGCTCCGCCCTCCGCTCCGCGGGGGCGGAGGGAGGGCGGAGCGGGGGTGGAGCGCGCGGCGTCCGGCCGGAGCGCGTGTCCGGCCGGACCCGATCAGGCGCGCGTCGGGCGGCCCGTCCGCGCGCGGCGGCGGCGGTGTGCCTCGAGCGCGCCCGCGGATCCGACGACCAGCAGCAGCGCCGCGAGGGCGAGCGTCGCCGCGGGGGAGGACCCGGTGCGCGGCAGCGAGCCGCGGAGGCCGGCGCTCGCGCTCGTGCCCGCGCCCGTGCCGGAGGTGCCGGCCGGGCTCGAGCCGTCCGCCGACAGGGCGCCGGGGGAGGCGGAGCCGGCGGTGGCGGCGCCGGAGCCGGATCCGGGAGACGTGCCCGTGCCCGTCCCGGATCCGCCGCCGGTGCCCGGATCCGACCCCGAGCCGCCCGGGCTCACGGCCACCGCGGCCGTCGTGACCACGGCCGCGGACACGTCCGCGTCGAGGCCGGACGCGTCGACCAGGTGGAGGCCCGTGACCGTGCGGGACGCGCCCGTGGTCACGTCCTCGGCGAGCACCGCGGATCCGCCGTCGGGCAGCGCGAACCGCGTGCCCGGGGCGATGTCGCCGGCCGCGAGCGCGGCGCCGGCGATGCTGCCGCCGTCGCTCGAGACGCGCACGGCGCCGCCGTCGACCTGCACCCGCAGGCCCCGGATCGCGACGGCCAGGCGGCTGCCCGGGTAGAGCGCGACGTCGTCGAGGGACGCGCTGCCGGATCCGCCGCTCGAGGCGAGGTGGATGCCCGTCGCGCGGATCTGGCCCGCTGCGCCGTCCCCGGCGCTGGTGCCCGGATCGGTCGCGGTCGCCTCCGAGGCGCTGAGCGCGGCCGGGGCCACGGCGGCCGCGTCATCCGGCCGCGCCACCGGCGTCGCCGCCACGGCGCTCGGCCCGGTCGCGCGGATCCCGTACGCCGACCAGCCGGTGGGCGCCGTGTCCGGCACGATCGTGACGGGCGTCGGCGACGGATCCGGCGCGGGCGTGGACCCGCTGCCCGCCGCCACGGTCACGACGCCCAGGCGCACCTCGGGGAAGCGTCCGGTGAGGTCGCGGTAGTGCAGCGCCGTGAGGGTCACCGTGCCGTCGGACGCGACCGAGCGCTCGCCGAACCGGACCTCGACGCGCGGGGTGCCGTGCTCGTCGACGCCCGTGTACAGGTCGGTGGTCGTGTCGATCCAGACGCCGTTCACGAACACCGCGTTCCCCGCGTCCGCGAAGGACACCGTCATCGCGCCCGCGGCGGAGACGGCCGCGTGCAGGCCGGCGACGCGGAGGGCCGGCCAGCGGTAGTCGGCGAGCGGATCCGTCGCGGCGCCCGGCACCTGCCGGAACCCGCCCACGTCGACCGTGGCGGTGCCCGCGGCGGAGCCCGTGCCGAGGTCGACGGCGACGGCCGACGCGGTGTCGGGATCCGTGCCCGTGCCGGTCACGGCATCCGCCGTCGCGTGCGGCGCGGCCACGGTCGCGGCCGGCTGCGGCGCGACGAGCACCGTGCCGTCGGCCGCGGTGACGCCCACGCCGTACGCGCCCGCGACCTGCCCGGCCGCGGGCGGGACGACGACCGTGCCGAGGCGCACGTCCGGATGCTGGCCCGTGAGGTCGCGGTAGTGCACGGCGGTGACCGTGACGGTGCCGTCGGCCGCCGTCTCGTGCTCGCCGAACGCGACGGTGACCCGCGGCGCGCCCTTCTCGTCGACGCCCGTGTAGAGGTCGGTGGTGGTGTCGATCCAGCGTCCGTCGACGAAGACGGCGCTGCCGGGATCCGTGAACTCCGTCGAGACCTGGCCCGCGGGCGTGACCGTGGCGGTGAGCCCGTAGACGCGGAACGCCGTCCACCGGTACTCGGCGAGCGGGTCGGCGGGGGCGCCCGGCAGCTGCTCGAAGGAGCCGACGCCGATCGTGGTGGTGCCGTCCGCGCCGGTCTCGACGCGCACCGAGGAGGCGTGCTCGGCGGATCCGTCCGTCGCGGCGAGCGCGTCGGCGGAGGACCTGCGGTCGAGGCCCTCGACGCGCGGCTGCCCGTCGATCACGCGCGTGCCGTCGGGGGACGTCACGGTGACGCCGGTCGCGACGCGGCCGGTGGCGGGAGCGGGCGCCGGATCGGGATCCGGCGCCGGGGTCGGTTCGGGCGCGGGGGCCGGATCCGGGTCGGGCGCCGGGGTCGGCGCGGGCGTCGGCGATGCCGAGGGCGTCGGGACGGGCACGGCGGCGGCCGCCGCGCAGGTCACGGATCCGGCGCGCACGCGCCAGATCTCCGAGGCCCCGGCCTCCGCCTCCAGGTCGATGCCGACGGTGGTGGCGGATCCGTCGTCGGCCTTCGCCGTGGATCCGACGATGACGCGGGTCGCGCCGTAGACCGACTCGGGCAGGTCGCGCGACCAGCCGGGCGTCGCGTCCGCGTCGGCCGTCACGTCGACGCCGCCGATCGTCAGCCGGTCGAGGTGCACGGCGGGCGTGCCGCCGGGCGTGCACGACACGGTGAGGCCGGAGAAGACGATGGCCGGCCGGTCGCGGAGCTGCAGCGTGCCGCTCGCGATGCTGCTGGACGCGCCCGTCGGGCCGGCCGTGGAGCGCAGCCCGGTCGTCTGCGTGGTGTTGAGCTTCATCACGTCGCCGGTGGACGCGATCTCGCGCGTCACCGCCTTCCCCGCCGACCACTCGGCGAGCGGCGTGGGCGCGGTGAGGGTGTCGCCGTCGATGTCGACGATCTCCACGCCCGAGGCGCGCGCGAGCACGACGTCGGCCGCGTGCGCCGCCAGGGGCGCGAGCCCGCCGAGCGCGAGGAGCGCCGCGAGGGCGGTGGCGCCGGTCGCGCCGAGGATCCCGACGGATCCGCGCACGCCGAGGCGCCGCGTCGTCGGGCGCGCGGCCCGGACCGCAGCCCGGCTCATCGTCCGGCTCCCGCGCCGAGGCCCTCGATGAACGCGCGACCCGCGGGCACGCCGGCCCCGGTCACGTCGTCCCAGCCGGGGGCGGAGCGGAGCCCCTGCCTCCCGGTGTCCCACAGGAAGAGCGTCTCGGGCCACAGCGCTCCCGCCGACGGTCCCGTCGGGGACCACGTGGCGGCGGACGCGGGCTGCACGTCGCGCAGCGCGCCCGTGCCCATCAGCGCGTAGAGGGCGGGGCTCGCGAGCCCGAAGCGCCGGCCGGTGACGGCCTTGGAGATCGCGACCATGGAGGCGACCATGGGCGTCGCGAGGCTCGTGCCGCCGTGTGCCGCGTACTCGGTGCGGCTCTTGTGCGGGCCGTAGGTGATGAAGCCCGTGTCCGGATCCCCGAGCGAGGCCACGTCCGGCAGCAGCCGGCCGGTGCCCGCGACGGCGAGCCGGTCGGCCTGCCAGGTGGGCCGCGCGTAGACCGCGGACTGGCCGCCGCCCGCACCGAACGCGAAGCCCGGCGGGATCAGGGCGCCGTTGCGCGCGAAGCGGGTCTCGGTCTCCCAGCCCGCCTCGACGGCGATGGAGCCGTCCTCGGCGAGGCCGGTGCTCGTCGCGCCGACCGCGGTCACGTACGGGCTCGACGCGGGCGACGCGACCGTGGCGGTGCCGCCGTGGTCGCCGACGCCGCTGTAGTCGCCGTCGTTGCCGGTGGACGCGAAGACGGAGACGTCGCGCGCCGCGGCCTCCACGAGCACGCGGTTGAGGAGCTCGCGATCGTCGGCCGTGTCGAGGCCCTCCATCGCGCCGAAGGACAGGCTGATCACGTCCGGCCCGTCCTCCGCCGCGTCGAGGATCCGCGTGTAGAGGCTCGTGCTCGTGCAGTCGTCGGCGCCCCAGTAGGAGACCGCCGCGTCGGGTGCCATCGCGTGGACCGCCTGCACGTCGAGGTGCTGCTCGTCCGTCCATGCCGTGGGTCCGCCGCAGATGCCGGTGCGCGGCGAGGCGGACGGGTGGTCGCGGTACTGGCCGGCCGTGAAGGCGGGCTCGCCGACCGCCTGGGAGTAGGTGTCGGTGTCGGCCTGCGTGTCCGGGTCGTCGTAGGCCGCGACGATCGCGATGGTCGCGCCGGCGCCGCGGTCCTCGGCGGGCACGTCGTCGACGCGTCGCAGCTGCGCCGGGCCGTAGCCGCACAGCGAGTTCGAGCGGTGCGCGACGGCGACGGAGGCGGGCCACGCGTCGGTGAGGCGCTGGCCCCACCAGGCGGCGCACGTGCCGTCGTCGGCGGAGGATGCGGGGGATCCGCCGGACGCCTGGCCGGGGATCGGCGCGGGGACGGCGGCGGCGGGAGCATGCGCGGTCGCGGCAGCCTGCGCGTCGTCGGCCTGCGCGTCGGCGGGCTCCGCGTCCGACGGCATCAGCACGTCGCCCTGCACGGTGCCGGCGACGCCGCGCACGGCGTCGAGGGCCGCGGGGACGGCGAGGGTCCGCTCGGGGGCGACGACCTCCCGGCCGCCGACGCGGAACCGGGCGAACCCGGTGTCGAACGCCCGCGAGGCGACCGCGAGCGTGCCGGAGACGGGCAGCGCGGCGACCTCGCCGCGCGCGTCGCCCACGTCGAGGCCGCGGTCGCGCAGCCAGGCGGCGACGGCCGGCGCGGCGTCGCCGCGTGCCGGATCCAGCAGCACCGTGAAGGAGGCCGTCGCGTCCGCGGGCGCGTCGCCCTCGCGGACGGCGGGGTCGGCGGCGGGCCACGCGGGCGCGGAGCCGTCGAGCGCGCGCAGGCCGGACGCGGCGCGCGCGGCGGCCGGGTCGGCCACGGCGGACGCGGATCCGGTGCCGGCGAGCGCGCTCGCGACGAGCGCCGCCACGGCCGCGAGGGCGACGACGCCCGTGCCGAGGGCGACGGGCCGGGCGTGCGCGGACAGCGGGCGGCGGCGCGCGAGGGCGCGGATGCGGCCCCCGGTGGGCGGGCGCTCGGCGGGCCCGCGGGCCTCGACGGGTGGGAGGGACGAGGGACGTGAGGGCATGCGGGATCCGTCTTCGATTCAAGGGGGTGTGCGCGAGGGCGCGTGCGGATGCTATCCCTCATTGAGAAGCGTTCTCACCGCCTGTGGAGGGCGGGACGGGGCGCTCGTCGACCCGCTCCCGGCGCCGTCCGTTCACCCGGACGTCGCCTTCCCGACGCTCCGCATGCGTAGCCTCCGTCGGATCCCGATCGGGACCGGACGGGAGCGCGACATGGACCAGCGGCAGGCGGCGGTGTCCCGCGCCCGGCGCGCGATCGTCGAGGCGGCCGGTGCCCAGTTCGCGACGCACGGCTACGAGGGCACGTCGTTCTCGCGCGTCGCCGAGGCGATGGGCAAGCCCAAGTCCGCCATCGGCTACCACCTCTTCGCGTCGAAGGAGAGCCTCGCGGGCGCGGTCGTCGACGACCAGGAGGACCGCTGGCTCCGCATCGAGGCCGCGCTCGACCGGCCGGGCGCCCTGCCCGAGCTCGTCGTCTTCCTCCTCACCGCCGCGCGCACCGTGGAGGTGTGCCCGGTCGCGGCCGGCGCCGTCCGCCTCCTGCAGGACCTGCCGCGCCTCGGCCTCGCGGTCGAGCGCCGCTTCGACGTGTGGGGGTTCACGCGCGAGCACCTGGCGGCGGAGCTCGCGCTCCGGGGCGTGCCCGTCGCCGCGGCCGACCTCGACCTGACCGTCGACGTGCTGCTCAGCGCCACCTTCGGCGTGCTCTCCTACCGGTCCCCGCGGGCGGCCGACGGGGACCTGGCGGAGCGGCTGCGCGCCCTCTGGATCCCGCTGCTCGCCCACCTGGGCATCGCCGACGCCGACGCCGTGGTGTGCGCCGCCCGACCGCTCGACCTGGCGCGCGTGGAGGAGGGCCGGCCGGATCCGTCCGAGGCGCACCTCGGTCCCGCGCGCGCCGCCGGACGCGCCGCCGCCCCGGCGCCCGAGGGCCGCGCCCGCGCCTGATGCGCCCGCGCTGACGCGCCGCCGGCGGCCGCACGACGACGCCGACGCCGGCCGGCCCCCGAAGGACCCGGCGGCGTCCGCACGACGACGACGCCGGCCGGCCCCCGAGGGACCGGCCGGCGTCGTCGCCGGGCGCCGCGCTACTCCACGCGACCCGCGTACCGGTACCGGAAGCCGTCGGCCGCGGTGACCACCACGTCGTAGTAGCCCCACTCGTCCACCGGCCAGTTCACCGTGGTGCTGCGCCCGGGCTTCACCGTCTCGTGCCGCTCGCGCGTGATGAAGTCGTTGGCCGTCAGCGTGTAGTGCACCGACGGGGTCCCGTCGTTCGCGAGCGTGAGCCGCAGCACGGGCTTGCCGCCCGGGATCGTCTCGGCCGAGACCCGCGGCACGGGCACGTCGTCCTTCCCCGCCGCGACCACGGTGCCGGCGAAGCGGCGGAGGAACCGGTCGGGCCCGTAGAGGCTGAAGTCGTACGCCCCCGCGTGCGCGGATCCGTCCCACGTGTAGGTCGCCGTGCCGCGCGGCGCGACCGTGAACGGCGTCGACGCGAATGGCAGCGCGATGTTGGGGAACACCTGGTGGGAGACGCCCTGCCGGCCGCGGTTGCGCATCGTGAGCGTGACCCGTCCGCTCGCCCGGTCCACCGCCACGTCGGCGTCCTGGCGGTAGGGGAGCGGGCGGTGGCGCATGGTGCCGTCCTCCTGCTCGGGCATCCGCTGCGCGCCCACCGCGGGCTCCCGAACGGGCGGCTTCGCCATGTCGGCGTCCGCCGCCGCGACGAGCGCCTGCGTGGCGCTCATCGGGAGCACCTCCGCGGCCGACGGGATCGAGAAGTCGGGGTGCGCGAAGTCGAAGCACGAGGTGAGGTCGCCCGAGATCGTGCGCCGCCAGTCGGAGATGTTCGGCTCGTGCACGCCCGTCCACGTCTCGAGGAAGCGGATCACCGAGGTGTGGTCGAACACCTGCGAGTCGACCCAGCCGCCGCGGCTCCACGGCGAGACGACCGTGAGCGGCACGCGCGTGCCATAGCCGATGGGCAGGCCGTCGACGTACTCGTCGGCGGTGCCGGGCTCGGCGAGCGGCGGCAGCTGGTGGTCGAAGTAGCCGTCGTTCTCGTCGTAGTTGATGAGCAGGACCGTGCGCGCCCACGTGTCGGGGTTGCTCATGAGCGCCTGGATCACCGCGTTCGTGTAGTGCGCGCCGTAGTCCGGGCTCGCCTTCGGGTGCTCGCTCCAGCCGTAGGGCGCGACCACGTACGACACGGCCGGCAGCGTGCCGGCGGCGGCGTCGCGCCCGAACTCGCTGAGCAGGTGCGTGACATCGAGGCCCTTGCCCGAGTCCGGCTTCCACCCGTCGTGCAGGCCGCCGGCCTCCGCGAGCGCGCGCGTGGCGGGATCCGTCGACGCGAGCGCCTCGTGGTACTGGTGGAAGAGCCACAGCGGGTTGTCGCCGTAGTCGCCCACGTAGGGGTGCGTGCCCTCGTCGCCGACCTCGTCGTTCGCGTACGTCTTCCAGCTGATCCCCGCCTGCTGCAGGCGCTCCGGGTACGTGGTCCAGCTGAAGACGGGCGCGTAGTCGTCCGGGTTGTCGATGGCGGGGCCGCCGGCCTTCCCGCGCGGGTCGACCGTGCCCGTCCACTGGAAGAGGCGGTTGGGCGTCGTCGGCCCGATGAGGGAGCAGTGGTAGTGGTCGGCGATGGTGAAGGCGGAGGCGAGGGCGTGGTGGAAGGGGAGGTCGTCCTTCGTGAAGTAGCCCATGGTCTGCTCGCTCTTCGCGACGACCCAGTTGTCCCACGCGCCCGCGTTCCAGGCCGCGTGCCCGCCCTTCCAGGAGTGGTCGAGGCCGCCGGCGCCCTGCGCGTTGAAGCGGGACGAGTCGAGCGGGAACGGCAGCATCCGGCCGCCGTCGGGGCGGGTCGCGTCGGGCTGCGCGAAGACGGTGCCGCCGCCGGGCAGCTCGACGGCCTGCTTGTCGCCGAAGCCGCGGACGCCCGGCAGCGTGCCGAAGTAGTGGTCGAAGGAGCGGTTCTCCTGCATGAGGATCACGACGTGCTCGACGTCGCGGATGCTGCGGGTGAGGCCGCGGCGCGTCGCGGCGGTCGCGGCGGTGGCGCTCGCCGTGCCGGTGCCGGCGACGGATCCCGCGGCGACGCCGGCCATGATCGCGGCGGCGCCGCTCATCAGGACGGTGCGGCGGCTGACGCCGGGGCGGACGGCGCCGCGGTAGGGGCGGGAGGGATCGAGCGGGGGAGCGGCGTCGACGCCGGCCTCGAGGTCGACGTCCGGGGCGTGCTCTTCGGGCTTGGAGGTGCTCACGGTGACGGGTCCTTCTTCCTGGATCGTGCCGCGCCCGGCGGGCGACGGATCCCGCGCGCCGTCCACGTGGCGGCGACGCGGATCGCGCGCGTCGGCCGCGGGGTGCGCGGCGACGCGTGCGCGGCTCGACGCGGGGGATCCCGCACGGGTCGCGCGCGGGAGCGTCGATGCCGAGCGCGATCCTGCCCCGCCGAGGGGAACGGCGGGTCGCGTGGAGCGACATCCGCGGGAATGCCTCCTGAACAGCGGGAGCGTTCCCTGCCGTCCGCCGGTCAGTTCGCCGGCGCGGCCCTCACGCGGGCCAGACCGGCCGGAACTGGATGCTGATCCGCGGCCCCACCGCCTTCGCCGTCTTGAGGATGGCGTGCTCGTGCGTGCGTTGCGCGCTCCCGCCCATGACCACGAGGTCGCCGTGCCCGAGCGGGAACCGCCGCACCTCGCCGCCGCCCTTGGGTCGCAGCGAGAGCGTGCGCGCCGCCCCGACCGAGACGATGGCGACCATCGTGTCGCGGTCGATGGCGCGCCCCACCCGGTCGCCGTGCCACGCGACGCTGTCGTCGCCCGTGCGGTAGAAGCAGAGCCCGGCCGTCTCGAGCACCTGCCCGGGCGGGCGGCCGTAGTGCTCGTTCAGCGCCTCGCGCGCCTCGACCAGCACGGGCGCGGGCAGCGTCGCGCGCGGGCCGAACCACGAGAGCAGGCGCGGCACCTCGACGACGCGGCCGTGCATGAGCCGCGTGTCGGCCGTCCACTCGACATCCTCCACGAGGCGCTCGAACAGCGCGTCCGAGTCGGTGACCCAGCCGGGCCGGATGTCGAGCCAGGCGCCCTGCCCGAGGTCGAGCCGCTCGACCTCCCGGCCGAGCGCGCCGAGGCCCGGCTCCGCCTGGAGGTCGTCGAAGAGGGAGGCCTGGAACGCGATGCTCATGGCGCGAGCATAGCCCGGTTCTTCGAACGCATGTTCGAACGCCCGAGCCGGGGTGGAGCGCCCGTCAGGCCGTCGGGGGTGGGGAGGAGCGACGGCCCGCCGCGATCAGCAGCAGCGCCAGCCCGCAGATGAACGCCGCGATCACGACGACCCAGACGGCGACGGCGCCGTAGCCGCCCGTGCCCGTGGCGGGATCCAGGAACGGGTACGGGTAGTAGGTCGCCGCCCCGGTGACCTCGTTGCCCGTGATGGGCCCGCGCAGGAGCGTCACCGCCACCCACGCCAGCGGGAACACGACCACGCGCCCGATCGCGCCGTAGCCGAGCGCCCGCCGGTCGGGCGCGAGCAGCCAGTCGAGCAGCACGAGCGCGGGCACGACCACGTGCAGCACCTCGTTCGACCATGGCAGGGAGGCGCCGGGGATCGTCGGCAGCCCGCGCAGCAGGAGGTTGTAGACGACGCCGGTGGTCACCATGCACGTCGTCGCGACGAGCCGGAGCGTGGTCCAGCCGCGGCCGGGCAGGGGCGCGCGACGCAGCAGCCGCACGGCGCCCACCGCCATCACGACACCCGCGAGCAGGTTCGACTCGATCGTGAAGTAGAGGAGGAAGTCGAGCGTCTTGCCCCAGATCCCCTCCACGCCGACGCTCCGCCAGTAGGAGGAGCTCACGACGTACTGGCTGACGACCGCGACCAGCACGGCGAGGGCGGTGAGGAGGCGGACGACCGCCCAGGTGATGCGCACGTCCCACCGTCCCACATCGGCGTGCCCGCGGCGATCCGCCGACCGTCGGCGGCTCCCGGCGCGGCCTAGGCTGGGCGGATGCATGGTGAGTACAAGGTCCCCGGCGGCAAGCTCGTCGTGGTCGACCTCGACGTGACCGACGGCCGCATCTCGGACTTCCGCCTCGCGGGCGACTTCTTCCTCGAGCCGGACGACGCGCTCGAGGCCATCGACGGCGCGGTCAACGGCCTCCCGGAGGACAGCGACGCGGCCGCGATCTCGGCCGCCATCCGTCGCGCGCTCCCGCCGCAGGCCGTGCTCCTCGGCTTCTCGCCCGAGGCCGTCGCCGTCGCGATCCGCCGCTCGCTCGCCCGCGCCACGAACTGGGGCGACTACGAGTGGGAGGTCATCCACGACCGCGCCTACCGCCCCGTCGAGCAGATGGCGCTCGACCAGGTGCTCGCCGAGGAGGTCGGCGCCGGCCGCCGGAACCCCACGCTCCGCATCTGGGAGTGGGACCAGCCGGCCGTCGTCATCGGCAGCTTCCAGTCGCTCCGCAACGAGGTCGACGCCGAGCAGGCGGCGGCCCACGGCTTCGACGTCGTGCGCCGCGTCTCCGGCGGCGGCGCCATGTACATGGAGGCGGGCGCCGTCATCACGTACTCGATCTACGCGCCCGTCGACCTCGTGCAGGGCATGACCTTCGCGGACTCCTACGCCTACCTCGACGAGTGGGTCATCACCGCGCTGCGCTCGCTCGGGATCGACGCGTCGTACCAGCCGCTCAACGACATCACGAGCCCCACCGGCAAGATCGGCGGCGCCGCCCAGAAGCGCCTCGGCGCCGGCGCGGTGCTGCACCACGTGACCATGAGCTACGACATGGACGGCGAGAAGATGGTGCAGGTGCTCCGCATCGGCCGCGAGAAGATCAGCGACAAGGGCATCACGAGCGCCGCCAAGCGCGTGGATCCGCTCCGCAGCCAGACCGGCATGAGCCGCGCCGACATCATCGACCGGATGAAGGCCACCTTCACCGGCCTCTACGGCGGGAAGCCCGGCGCGGTGACGCCCGAGGAGTGGGCGAAGACCCGCCAGCTCGTGGAGGAGAAGTTCCAGACGCCGGAGTGGCTGACGCGCGTCCCCTGACCGGCGCCGACGCCCGCCGCCGCGACCTGCTGTCCGTCCCGCGAAACGCGGCTGTCCGCTCCGCGACGCGATGCGGTCCCCCGGAGGAGGGCCGCATAGTGTCCTGCTGTCGACCTTCCGGCCCCTCGGGGCCGAGCGTCGGCAGCGGCACGACCGAACCGCCCCGAGCGGCTGCGATCGACTGCCGCGGGCGGCTCCGTGACGGCTCGATCCGATCGCGGAGCGGTCTCGCGGGGCGCGGTCGCGCGCCCCGCGGGCGGCCCGGCCCGGCGGATCCGCCTCAGCCGCGCTCGAGCAGCTCCCGGTAGTCCGGGTGCTCGTCGATCCACTCGGCCACGAACGGGCAGGCCGCGACGACCGTGCGCGTCCCCGACCGGACGTCGTCGAGGGCGGCCCGCACGAGCTCGCCGCCCAGGCCGCCGCGCCGCTTCGCGGGGTCGACCTCGGTGTGGGTGAAGACGATGCGGTCGCCCTGGATCAGGTAGTCCGCGAAGCCCGCGCGCTCGCCGTCGAGCCACAGCGTGTAGCGCGAGCCGTCGGGGTCGTGGGTCACGTCGACGCTCATCTCCCCACCCTAAGCGCGGATGCGCGCCCCTCCGAGGGGGAGGGGCGCGCATCGCGATGGTCGGGGATCAGTCGTGGCAGTAGCTCGGCGTGTCACCGAAGTAGAACGTGAACTTCTGGTCGCCGGGGCACGGCGGGTGGTGCTTCACCCACTCGGTGACGGTGACGGCGGCGATCGCGATCACGCCGAGGAAGCGGAGGAAGGGGCCGATCTCGGCGATCGCGCAGAACCTGACCGTGGCGCCGGCGCCCCCGCTGGCGGCGATGATCGGCCACGCGTCCTCGCTGACGTCGACCCACGGTCCGTGCCTGTCCCAGCCGGCCCACTTCGCGCTCGCGCCGAGCGCGTGCGGGTCCGTCACTCCCGGGTCGGTCGGGGTGAGCGTGGTGCTCGTGCCGTCGCCGGTGGTGACGGCGACGACGTGCTGGTGGGCGCGTCCGATCCCTCCGTGGTGCGTTCTGGTGCGGGACGGGTCTGCGGTGACGTGGGTCACGGCGCCTCCTCGACGGATGGTCGTGTCGGCGGTGCAGGCGGCCAGGGAGGCCGCTGAGATGAGGACCGACCTCCGCGGAGGGGAGGCCGCCGATTCTCCGCAAGTCGAATCGTCTGACGTGCACGGGCACGAGCGGGAGGGCGCGGGTCGTCCCTCCCGGCGACACCGCGGCGCGTCCGGGGAGCGCACGGGGACGCGGGGTACCCTGAGCGGGTCCGGCACCCCGGGCGCATCCCCCCTCTACCCCGGAGGCAGCACGTGACCGCCGACATCCGCCGCCGCAGCATCCTCGCCGCCGCCCTCGCGGTCCCCGTGACCGCCGTCCTCGCCGCCTGCACCCGCCAGGACCCGGCCCCGCAGGCCACCCTCGGCGGCGGTGCGGACGGGCAGCCCGCCGCGTCCGGATCCTCGCCCGCCGTCTCCGCCGTCGAGCCCGCCACGCTCTCCGTCTCGGGCGGCCAAACCGTCACGCTCACGGGCGCGGGCCTCGCCGGCGCCACCGCGGTGATGTTCGCGGGCACCGCGGGCACCGACATGAAGGTGGCCGGCGACGGATCCGTCACGGTCGTCGCGCCCCGCTCCGCGGACTACGAGGACCGCGCCGCCGACATCCAGGTCATGGCAGGCGACGCCGCGCTCACGACGGCGACCGCCGCCTACGCCGCGCAGACCCCGGTCGACAAGCAGCTGCAGTACGCGCTCGCGCACTGGGACTCCTACAACCTCGCGGAGTACGGCAACTTCAACCCGTCCGGCGGCGACTGCGTCAACTTCGTCAGCCAGTCCCTCATCCAGCGCGGTTGGGAGATGACGACCGAGTGGCACAACCGCGGCGGCGGGTCCGACTGGACCTACGCGTGGATCCACGTGCCCACCTTCGACAAGTGGCTCGCCGCGAACGCGTCCACGCTCGGCGTGAAGCGCCTGGAGCTCGCCGACCGCGACCAGCTGAAGGTCGGCGACATCGTCATCTTCGACTGGAACCGCAACTCCTCGCCCGACCACACCCAGATCGTCTCGGCCATCGAGCCCAAGGAGGGCGGCAACGTCATCAAGATGGTCGGCCACAACCTCGACAACGACTACCGCGACCTCGACGCCACCATCACCACCGAGCACCCCGGCGCCGAGGTGCACTTCTGGAGCGTGGCCTAGCCCGCGTCGTCGAGGCCGCGGCCGATGCCCAGCAGGCGGTCGACCGAGAGCACCAGCAGCACCCCGAGCGCGTAGGCGCCGAGGTCCACGGGGTCGTACCCGGTGCCGAGCAGCAGCCGGCAGAGGGGCACGTGCAGCGCCCAGAGCGCGGGCCACCCGGTGATCTGCAGCAGCTCGATCCCGGTGCACCACACGAGCACGGCGGCCCCGTGCACCACCGTGTCGACGCGGGGGAGCACCGCGATCAGCGCGAGGTGGAACGCGGCGGCGTAGAAGATGTCCGGCCACAGCCCGCGGCCGTCGCTGTGGGTGACGACCATGCCGGCGACCACGACGGCGAGCAGGCCCGCGAGCGCCACGATCCGCCGGCGCGCGTGGCCGTCGGGGAGCCGCACGTCGCGGTCGACCACGGGAGTCGCGCCGGCCGGACCGTCGGCGGGGTGCATCGACGGCTCGTCCCAGACGAACGCGTCCACATCCCCGGAATGGCGCATTCCCCCAGCCTAGGCATCGCCGATGCGAGGCCGCCCTGTGCGGCGGCTTCGCATCCGTCCGGCCACGCCTCGCGTCGGGCCGCTAGGCGCCGAGCGCCGCGTCGACGATGCGCTTGGCCTCCGCCTGCACGGCGTGCAGGTGGTCGAGGCCGACGAACGACTCGGCGTAGATCTTGTACACGTCCTCGGTGCCGCTCGGGCGCGCCGCGAACCACGCCCTGTCGGTGACGACCTTGACGCCGCCGACCGCCGCGCCGTTGCCGGGCGCGGTGCTGAGCTTGGCGGTGATCGGGTCGCCCGCGACCTCGGTGGCCGTGATGGCGTCGCCGTCGAGCTTGCCGAGGGTCGCCTTCTGCGCCTTGGTGGCCGCGGCGTCGACGCGCTCGTAGACCGGGTCGCCGAAGCGCTCCGTGAGCTCGCGGTAGAGCGCGCTCGGGGTCTTGCCCGTGACGGCCACGATCTCGGCGGCGAGGAGCGCCAGCAGGATCCCGTCCTTGTCCGTGGTCCAGACCGTGCCGTCCATGCGCAGGAAGCTGGCGCCGGCGGACTCCTCGCCGCCGAAGCCGACGGATCCGTCGATGAGCCCGGGCACGAACCACTTGAAGCCCACCGGCACCTCCCAGAGCCGGCGGCCGAGCGACTCGGCGACGCGGTCGATCACGCTGGAGGAGACGAGCGTCTTGCCGATCGCGGCGTCCGCGCGCCACTCGGGCCGGTGCGCGTAGAGGTAGTCGATGGCGACCGCGAGGTAGTGGTTCGGGTTCATGAGCCCCGCGTCGGGCGTGACGATGCCGTGCCGGTCGGCGTCGGCGTCGTTGCCCGTGAGGATGTCGAAGTCGTCCTTGCGCGCGAGCACGCTCGCCATGGCGGACGAGGAGGACGGGTCCATCCGGATCTTGCCGTCCCAGTCGAGCGTCATGAACGCCCACGCCGGGTCGACCTCGGGGTTCACGACCTCGAGGTCGAGCCCGTGGCGCTCGGCGATCGCGGCCCAGTACTCGACGGAGGCGCCGCCGAGCGGATCCGCGCCGATGCGGACGCCCGCCTTCCGGATGGCCTCCATGTCGATGATGGAGCCGAGGTCGTCCACGTAGTGGCCGAGGAAGTCGTAGCCCTCGACGCGGCCGCGCGCCTCCTCGAGGGGCACGCGCTTCACGTCGACGAGGCCGCCCGCGATGATCGCGTTGGCGCGCGCGGCGATCCAGCCGGTGGCGTCGGAGTCGGCCGGGCCGCCGTGCGGCGGGTTGTACTTGAAGCCGCCGTCGGCCGGAGGGTTGTGGCTGGGGGTCACGACGATGCCGTCGGCCACGTCGTCGTCGCCGTGCTCGTCGTCGCGGTTCCAGCGGAGGATCGCGTGCGACAGCGCGGGGGTCGGGCACCAGGAGTCGCGGGAGTCGGCGAGCACGCGCACGCCGTTGGCGACGAGCACCTCGAGCGCGGTGTCCTCGGCGGGCTTCGAGAGCCCGTGGGTGTCGCGGCCGATGAACAGCGGGCCGGTGATGCCCTGCTCGGCCCGGTACTCCACGATCGCCTGCGTGATCGCGAGGATGTGGTCCTCGTTGAACGCGGTCTTCAGGGAGCTGCCGCGGTGGCCGCTCGTGCCGAACGCCACCTTCTGCTCCGGGTCCTCCACGTCGGGGTGGAGGTCGTGGTACGCCCGGATCAGCTCGTCGATGTCGATGAGGTCGGACGGGAGGGCGGCGGTGCCTGCGCGGTCATGCATGGCTCCATCCTGGCACCGGGCCGATCCGATTCCCATCTAGGGTGCAGGCATGCCCGAGAGCCCCCGACCCGACGAGACGTACAGCTACCTCGGCCCGGCCGGCACCTTCACGGAGGCCGCGCTCATGCAGGTCGAGGCCGCCCGCGGGCGCACCTGGCGGTCCGTCAACAACGCGTCGGAGGCGCTCGCCGACGTCGTCTCGGGCACGTCGGTGGCCGCCATGATCGCCATCGAGAACTCCGTCGAGGGCGGCGTGACGGCCACGCAGGACGCGCTCGCGAACATCCCGGGCCTCCGCATCCTCAGCGAGCACCTCGTGCCCGTGTCCTTCGACCTCGTGGTGCGGCCGGGCACGGCGCTCGCCGACGTGCGCACGGTGGCCGCGCATCCGGTCGCCTACGGCCAGTGCCGCCGGTTCCTCGAGCGCGAGCTGCCGGCGCACGGGCACGTGCCGGCGACGTCGAACGTGGCGGCGGCCCTGTCGCTGCTGGACGGCGGCACCGCGGACGCGGCCATCGCGCCGCCGCGGATCACCGAGGGCCGGCCGCTCGAGGCGGTCGCATCCGGCGTGGGCGACAACCCGAACGCCGTCACGCGCTTCGTGCTCGTCGGCCGGGCCACCACGCTGCCGCCGCGCACCGGCGCCGACAAGACGAGCCTGGTGGTGGAGCTGCCCGACGACCGGGCCGGATCCCTGCTCGACCTCCTCGAGCAGTTCGCGACCCGCGGGGTGAACCTCGCGCTCATCCAGTCGCGTCCCATCGGCGACGAGCTCGGGCGCTACCGCTTCGTCATCGACGCGGAGGGGCACGTGCTCGACGAGCGCGTGGCCGACGCGCTGCTCGGGATCCGCCGCTTCAGTCCGCGCGTCACCTTCCTCGGCTCGTACCCGCGGGCCGACGGCACGCCGAGCACCTACCGCGCGCGGTACGAGGACGACGTGTTCCTCGAGGCGCGCGACTGGCTGCGGGGCATCCTCTCGGCGGAGCCGGGCGAGGGCTCCTGAGGCGTCGCGGCGGCCCGGACGCGCCCGGGCCGCTTCGTTAGAGTGACGGGGTGATCGATCCGCAGACCCTCCGCGACCATCCCGACCTCGTCATCGCCTCGCAGGAGCTGCGCGGCGCATCCGTGGAGGTGGTCGACCAGGCGGTCGCGGCCGACTCCGAGCGCCGCCGGGCGGTCACCGAGTTCGAGGGACTGCGCGCCGAGCAGAACGCGCACGGCAAGCTCGTCGCGAAGGCCGACAAGGCCGACAAGCCGCGCCTCATCGCCGAGGTGCAGGAGCTGAAGGCGCGCGTCACGGCGGCCCAGGAGCGCGCGCAGGCGGCCGAGGCCGCGCTCGACGAGGCCATGCGTCGGATCCCGAACATCGTCATCGAGGGCGTGCCCGCCGGCGGCGAGGACGACTGGGCGCTCGTGCGCGAGGTCGGCGAGAAGGCGTCGTTCGACTTCGCGCCCCGCGACCACCTCGAGATCGGCGAGATCCTCGACGCCATCGACATGGGCCGCGGCGCCAAGGTCTCCGGCGCCCGCTTCCACTTCCTGAAGGGCATCGGCGCCCGGCTCGAGATCGCGCTGATGAACTTCGGCCTGGCCCGCGCGCTCGAGGCCGGCCTCGTGCCGCTCATCACGCCCACGCTCGTGAAGCCCGAGGTCATGGCCGGCACCGGCTTCCTCGGCGCCCACGCCGACGAGGTCTACCACCTCGACGACGACGACCTCTACCTCACGGGCACGAGCGAGGTGGCGCTCGCCGGGTACCACGCCGACGAGATCCTCGACCTGGCCGACGGCCCGATCCGGTACGCCGGCTGGTCGACCTGCTACCGCAAGGAGGCGGGCTCCTACGGCAAGGACACCCGCGGCATCATCCGCGTGCACCAGTTCCAGAAGCTCGAGATGTTCTCCTACGTCGACCCGGCCGACGCCGAGGCCGAGCACGAGCGCCTCCTCGCCATGCAGGAGCGCATGATGCAGGACCTGGGCCTCGCCTACCGCGTCATCGACACGGCGGCCGGCGACCTCGGATCCAGCGCCGCCCGCAAGTACGACGTCGAGGCGTGGGTCCCCACGCAGGACGCCTACCGCGAGCTCACCTCCACCTCGAACTGCACCACCTTCCAAGCCCGCCGCCTCGGCACGCGCTTCCGCGGCGAGGACGGCCGCACCTCGCCCGTCGCCACGCTCAACGGCACGCTCGCCACCACCCGCTGGATCGTCGCGATCCTCGAGACGCACCAGCAGGCCGACGGATCCGTGCGGGTCCCCGAGGCGCTCCGCCCGTACCTCGGCGGCCTCGAGGTGCTGGAGCCCGCCACGGCGAAGGCGGCCCGATGACCCCCCGCGTGGCCGACGCCGACCGCCTCCTCATCGCCCTCGACATCGACGGCACCCTCCTCGGCGAGGACGGCTCGCTCGACGAGTCCGTCGTCCGCGAGGTGCGGCGCGTGGAGGAGGTCGGCCACGTGGTCATGCCCTCCACCGGTCGCTCGGTGGCCGACACCCTGCCGATCGTCGACCGCCTCGGCATCCGCCCCGAGTACATGGTGTGCTCGAACGGCGCGATCACCCTCGAGCGCGACGCGGACGCCCCCACCGGGTACTCCCGCCGCTTCGTCGAGACCTTCGACCCGGCCGACGTGCTGCAGCGGATCCGCCCGCACCTCGCGAGCGGCCGCTACGCCGTCGAGGACGAGGAGGGCGTGTACCTCTACTCCGGCGGCGACTTCCCGGCCGGCGTGCTCGAGGCCAACGGCCGCCACGTGGAGTTCGAGGAGCTGCTGCACGTGCCCGCGACGCGCGTCGTCGTCATCTCGCCCGGCCACGACGTGGAGGACTTCCAGGACGTCGTCGAGCGCATGGGCCTGCACCGCGTGAGCTACTCCATCGGCTGGACCGCGTGGCTCGACATCGCGCCCGACGGCGTGAACAAGGCCACCGCCATGGAGCGCGTGCGCGAGCTGCACGGGATCGCCCGCACCCACGTCCTGGCGATGGGCGACGGCCGCAACGACATCGAGATGCTGGAGTGGGCGGGCGAGCACGGCCGCGGGGTGGCGATGGGCCAGGCGCCCGCCGAGGTCATCGCGGTCGCGACCGAGGTCACCGGTCCCATCGCCGAGAACGGCGCCGCGACGGTCCTCGCCCGGCTCTGACGCCGGTCGTCGCGTGATTCCCCACCTGGGGAGAGTTCAGCCCGCTCGGATCCTCGGCGTGCGAGAGTGGCGCATCCCGCGCGGTCACCCGGCCGCACCACCGCGGGCCGACCGGCCACCGGTAGGATCCTTCACGATCGCCCCGCCCGCCCCGCGGGAGGGCGCGCATCGGGAGGGCTGTCCGAGCGGCCGATGGAGCCAGTCTTGAAAACTGGTGGGCAGAGATGTCTCGTGGGTTCGAATCCCACGCCCTCCGCCCGGAGAGGACCCGCATGAGCGACGCGCCCCTGCGCCCCCGTCGATCCGCGACGGCCCCCGGCATCGCGCGCCACGGCCGCCTGCGCAAGCCCACCGCGGCGGGAGCCCTGCTGAAGGGCGTGGCGATGGGCATCGCGGTGCTGCTGGTCAGCGGCCTCTCCGTCGGCACCATCGCGCTCTGGGAGCTGGACAAGTCGGTCCAGGCCAACACCGTCGACATCAGCGACGGCACCGAGCAGACCACGGTCGGCGTCGGCGCCCTCGACGGCGGCTTCAACGTGCTGCTCGCCGGATCCGACACCCGCCAGGGCCAGGGGGACGGCTACGGCAAGACCGACGGCGCGCTCAACGACGTGAACATGGTGCTGCACGTGTCGGCCGACCACTCGCAGGCGACCGTCGTCAGCCTCCCGCGCGACATGGTCGTGCCGATCCCCGCGTGCCAGCGCTCCGACGGATCCGGCACCGCCCCCGCCATGTCCGCGGCGCCGCTGAACACGGCCCTCTCCGACGGCGGCCTCCCGTGCGTCGCGAAGACCGTCGCGCAGTTCACGGGCCTCGACATCCCCTACGCCGCGCTCATCGAGTTCAACGGCGTCATCGAGATGTCGAACGCCGTCGGCGGCGTCCCCGTCTGCCTCGCGAGCCCGCTCAAGGACAAGCGCACCGACCTCGACCTCCCCGCGGGCGTCACCCCGCTGCAGGGCAAGCAGGCGCTGCAGTTCCTCCGCACGCGGCACGCGGTCGGCGACGGCAGCGACCTGGCGCGCATCAGCAACCAGCAGGTGTTCCTCTCCGCGCTCGTGCGCACGATGAAGGAGTCGAGCACGCTCTCGGATCCCACGCGCGTCTACGGCCTCGCGAAGGCGGCGGTCGACAACATGCAGCGCTCCACGTCGCTCGACTACCAGACCATGGCGTCCATGGCCCTGGCGCTCAAGGACATCCCGCTCGACCAGGTGCGCTTCCTCCAGTACCCGGGCACGACGAACGGCACCGGCGTCTACTCGGGCAAGGTCCAGCCACTGAAGTCGGACGGCGACCAGCTCATGCAGCTGCTCAAGGCCGACGCGCCCTTCGAGGTCAAGGCCGGCAACACCGGCCTCGGCGCGGTGGACGAGACGCCGGCGCAGGCCGCGGCCACGCCCGCCCCCAGCGCGTCCTCCGGCACCGGCGGCGGATCCGCTCCGGCCGCGTCGTCGCCGACCGTGCTGCCCGAGGCCGTCACGGGAACGGACGCGGGCACGGTCACCTGCTCGAAGGCCTTCAAGGGCTGAGCCGTCCCGCCGCAGCGGCGGGGGAGCGTCGCGCGCCTGAGGGAGGGCGACGGATCCCGCCGCACACCCTATGCAGCGGGGATCCGTCTATCTCGTTCAGCTTTCGACCCGAATCCTCCGCCGGACGAGAATCTCGTGATCTCGCCCACGGGGGGCTCGCGACGTCGTCGCGTGCGTGGGGGTGAGCGGCGCCGGTTCGGGGGATCCGGGACCGCGGCCACGTGGGCGAGCGGGACATCTCTGGGCTGACACATCGACACGCGCGGGGTGAGCCGGTCGGGTCCGGCACACGCGTCGAGACAGACACTACGTGTCCGTCGAATGGGGGACAACCGCGCCGCACCCCCCGTTCGGGCCCGCGTCCCGGTGCCCGGGGATGTGACCAGGCCGCCGCGTCCGGTACAGTGGACGGGTACGTCTGGAGACGTCGCATAGTTCGGCCTAGTGCACCACCCTGCTAAGGTGGAGTACCCGTATGGGTACCGTGGGTTCAAATCCCACCGTCTCCGCCATCTGCTCGTTCCCCTTCCGTCCCGGCTTCGTGCGGCCGGATGACGCGGACATCGGCGGCCGCCGGGACCGATACGCTCCTGGGAAGGACCGCCAGACGCTCGACCAGCTGACGACGGGCCGTTCTCGGCGCGACGTGCAGGCCATCCGCGACGCGCTCTCCTCGGTGTCGCCCGGGGACGTCGTCCGCGTCGTCATCCGCTCGCCTCGGTACGGCCTCCACGCCGTCGACGGCACGGTGCGCACCGGCGCGAACGGTCAGATGTCCGTCGCGGACACCGCGCTCGGTGCAGCAGGCGAGATCCAGGGACTCTCCGTGACGGCCGAGGCCGAGAGCGCGACCGAGCCGGAGCTGCCCTCGTCGGTGTCCGGCCTCGCCCACGGGGCCGCCGTCCGCGTGACGTTCGACGAGCCCGCCTACGGTCCGTTCCACGTCACCGGTCCGCTCTCGGCTGGCGATGACGCCTTCCTGCTCGTGGGCAACTGGATCGTCGTGGACGGGGACCGGTTCGCCCCGCGGGTCGTCGGTGTCGAGGTGGTAGGCGACGTCGAGGTGCACCCGGCGAACATCCCGCCGCGGCGGCCGTCGGTCGAGGACTCGGCCGTGCCGGTGCCCGGGCTCAGCGCCTAGCGTCGCCGGGAACGGGCCGTGCCTCACCGCCGCGGCCGACCCGGCCTAGCATCACCCCCATGAGCGACACGTTTCCCGATGCGACGCGGCAGCCGGACCCCGATCACGGCTCCGGCACCACCCTCGGCCTCATCGCGCGCGAGGCGAACGTGTCCATCGGCACGGTCAGCAAGGTACTCAACGGGCGCAAGGGCATCTCCCCGGCGACCCGCGCCCGCGTCGAGGAGCTCATGGAGCGGCACGGCTACAGCCGGCGCGGGGCCGAGCGGCCGCACGGCGCGCTGATCGAGATCGTGCTCGAGGTCGTCGACACCGGCTTCTCCGTCGACCTGCTGCGCGGCGTCTCCGCCGTCGCGCGCGAGCATGCGCTGAGCGTCATCGTCACGGAGCACGGGCGCGACAACGCCCTCGACGGCGACTGGATGGCGGGCGTCATGCAGCGCCGGCCGATGGGCCTCGTCCTCGTCTTCTCCGACCTCGCACCCGCGCAGAAGCGGCAGCTGCGGAGCCGCGGCATCCCGTTCGTGGTGGTGGATCCCGCGGGGTCGCCGGCCGCGGACGTGCCGGCCGTCGGATCCACCAACTGGGAGGGCGGCCACGCCGCGGGGGAGCACCTCCTGGGGCTCGGGCACCGGCGGATTGGCGCGATCAGCGGCCCGCCGCACCGCCTCTACTCGCGTGCGCGCATGTCCGGCTTCCGCAGCGCCCTCGAGGCGGCGGGATCCGGGGTCTCGCTCGTCGAGGTCGAGGGCGACTTCGGGCGCACCGCCGGGTACCGCGCCGGCGGCGAGCTGCTCGACGACGCCCGCCGCCCCACCGCGATCTTCGCCGGCAACGACGAGCAGGCGCTCGGGCTGTACGAGGCGGCGCGCGAGCGCGGGATCCGGATCCCCGACGACCTGTCCGTGCTCGGCTACGACGACCTCCCGTTCGCCCGCATCGTCTCGCCCGCGCTCAGCACCGTGCGGCAGCCGGTCCGCGAGATGGCGGAGGCGGCGGCGCGCATGGTGCTGCGGATCCGCGAGGGCCGGAGCGACGAGCCCACCCGGCTCGACCTCGCGACCGCGCTCGTGGTGCGCGCGAGCACGGCGGCGCCCGCGGACGGGAGCGCCGACACGGACGCGCCCGCGGGCGACGCGGTGTCGCCCCGCGCGTGAAACGTTTCGGATCCCCCGCGCGCTGCTTGCCGGCCCCGACCGCCGGTGCGTAGCGTTCGAGGGGCGCCGGCAGTCGCCCGGTCGCGCCCGACGAAGGAGTCGCAGATGCAGATCCCCCGCACGTCCGCCCGCCCGCATCCGGGTCGCCCGACCGGGACGGCCCGCTCGTGAGCGCCGCCCGGCAGGCGCTCGTCGTCCGCGGCGGCTGGGACGGCCACATGCCCGTGGAGACCACGGGCCTGTTCATCCCGTTCCTCGAGGAGAACGGCTTCGAGGTGCGCGTCGAGGAGGGCTCGGCCGTCTACGCCGACGCCGACGTCATGGCCGCCACCGATCTCATCGTCCAGGCCAACACGATGACCACGATCGAACCCGAGGAGATGGCCGGCTTGTACGCCGCCGTCGTCGCGGGCACCGGCATGGCCGGCTGGCATGGCGGCATCGCCGACTCGTACCGGAACACGGCCGACTACCTCCACATGATCGGCGGCCAGTTCGCCCATCACGCGGGCAAGGACCCGGCCGAGCGCACGGGCGAGCAGTCCGACAACTACATCCCGTACACGGTCGAGATGACCGAGCTCGGGCGCACCCATGAGATCACGCAGGGGATCGCCGACTTCGACCTCGTGACTGAGCAGTACTGGGTGCTGAGCGACGAGTACAACGACGTGCTCGCGACGACGACGCAGACCGTGCGGCCGTGGGATCCGTGGCACCGGCCGGTGACCGCGCCCGCGATCTGGACCCGCCAGTGGGGCGAGGGCCGCATCTTCGTCTCGGCACCCGGCCACCGCATCGAGGTCGTCGAGGACCCGAACGTCCGCACCATCATCGAGAGGGGCCTCCTGTGGGCGGCACGCTGAACCACGACGACGACGCGATGACCCTCGGGATCATCGGCGTCGGGAAGATCAGCGAGCAGTACTTCGCGGCCTTCGAGTCCCTGCCCGGCGTGCGCCTCGTCGCCGTCGCGGACCTCGACCTCGACCGCGCGCGCACCGTCGCCGAGGCGCAGGGCGTGGACGCGCTGAGCGTCGACGACCTCATCGCGGACCCGCGGATCCAGGCCGTGCTCAACCTCACGATCCCCGCCGCGCACGCCGAGGTCGACCTCCGCGTGCTCGAGGCCGGCAAGCACGTCTACGGCGAGAAGCCGCTGGCGCTGAGCCCCGGCGAGGCCGAGCCGATCCTGCGCCTCGCCGAGGAGAAGGGCCTGCGCGTCGGATCCGCGCCCGACACCGTGCTCGGCACCGGGATCCAGACGGCGCGCGCCGTGCTCGACGCGGGCACCATCGGGAAGCCCGTCGCCGCGAACGCCTTCTGGGGCGCGCCCGGCCACGAGCTGTGGCACCCGGCTCCCGCCTTCTACTACCAGCCGGGCGCGGGCCCGCTGTTCGACATGGGCCCGTACTACCTCACGGCCCTCGTGACGCTGCTCGGGCCCGTCGTCCGCGTGCAGGGCGCGTCCCTCATGTCGGACCGGGTGCGGTCCGCCGCGTCCGACCCGGAGGCGCGGGAGATCCCCGTCACCGTGGACACGCACGTGAGCGCCGTGCTCACGCACGCGTCGGGCGCCGTGTCGACGGTGACCATGAGCTTCGACATCTGGGCCACCCGGATCCCGAACATCGAGGTGTACGGCACCGCCGGCACGCTCTCGGTGCCGGACCCGAACCACTTCTCCGGGAAGGTGCAGGTCGCCACGTCCGCGGACCGCGAGTGGACGGACGTCGAGCCGGCCGCCGGCTTCGTCGACGCGGGGCGCGGATGCGGCCTCGCGGAGATGGCCGACGCCATCCGGCGCGGGGTCCCGCACCGCGCGTCGGGGGAGCTCGCCTTCCACGTGCTCGAGGTCATGGACGCGATCCTCGACCCCGCCGCGACGGGCGAGATCCGCAGCACCGTGGAGCGTCCGGAGGCCGTCCCGCTGGGCCAGCCGGGGCGCTCGCGGGCCTGATCCGAGGTCGTGCGCGAACAGGTAGTGGGCAGCCTTCCACAACCCTCGGATCGGACCGTTCCTGGGAGTCCCGGGCTACTAGCCTGACGCCGTGACCCGCCACTTCTCGCAGTTCCTCTTCGCGCCGTACGGCGACGGACAGGGCCTGCGCGCCGTGGAGGAGCACGCCGTCGACGAGGCGCTGCACTCCTCCGTCGCACCCGGCGGCTCCGTCGAGGAGCCGCCGGCGTTCGACGCCACGGCCCCGGAGGCGTGGCCTCCGCTCGCGGCCGTCGAGTGGCCGCTCACGCACCGCCCGTTCGACGACGACGACGAGCCCGAGATCGCGGACGGGCACTTCGCCGCGGCGGACGAGGATCCGGATGCCGAGGCCGTCGAGGAGGCCGCCGCCTACGCCGCGCGCGCCGCCCTCCTCGCCGAGGTCTACGGCTGGCCGCACCGCGCCGTCTGACCGGAGCGGCACCTCCCCGCGAGGGAGCGGCGCCGCGTGCGCGCGCCGGGGCGGAGCGTCAGGCGCCCGCCAGCACCGCCCACGCGTGCGCGGGCACGCGCCCGTCGCCGTGCACCTCGCCGGCCTCGACGGCCGCGGTCCCGCCCGGGACGGCGATCGGCTCGTGGCCGAGGTTGAGCACGAGGCGCAGCGCATCGGGTGATCCGGGCGCCACGCCGCCCGCGGCGCCGGAGCCCGACGGGCGCAGCGTGACGGTGAGCGCGGTGTTCGTCAGGTCCGAGGTCCGGATGCCCGCGTCGACCAGCCAGGCGTGCCGGCGGCGGAGGCCGATCAGCTGCTGGTGCAGGCTGCGGATCCGGGCCGCGTCCGGGTCGTCCGCGTCGGCGGGCAGGTCATCCGGCGACGGCGGGTACTCGGGCCGCACGGCGTCGTCGCCGCCCGCGCGGTCCTCCTTCACGCCGGTCATGCCGCGCTCGTCTCCCGCGTAGATCGACGGGATCCCGGGGAGGAGCAGCAGGAGGGCGATCGCGTGGCCGAGGTGGCGCGGATCCACGGCGGACGCGATGCGGGTCACGTCGTGGTTGCCGACGAAGGTCTGCGGCGTGAAGGACGGCAGCAGCTCGGCGTGCCGGGTGAGCGTCCAGTCGAGCTCGAAGAGGTTGCGCTCCGCGAGGGAGCTCCGGATCGACTTCCAGAGCTCGTAGGCCGTGATGGAGTCGATGGTCGACTCGGCGGCGTACCCGGCGTAGTCGCCGTGGATCATCTCGCCGACGAACCACGCGTCCGGGTGGCGCTCGCGGACGCGCGGGAGGACGACCGCCCAGAAGGACGCGGGCACGGCGTAGGCGGCGTCGAGCCGCCAGCCGGCGATGCCGCGGTCGAGCCAGTGGATCATCACCTCGGCCACGTGCGCGCGCACGGCCTCGGAGTCGTGGTCGAGCGTCACGAGGGCGCCGTGGCCCTCGAAGCCGACGGGCTCGCCGGCCGCGTCCCAGCGGAACCAGGACGCGGCCTCGGATCCGGGCCCGTCGGCCAGCGCCTGCACGAAGCGCGGGTGGCTGCGGCCGACGTGGTTGAAGACGCCGTCGAGGAGCACGCGCACGCCGCGCTCCGAGGCGTCGGCGAGCAGCGCGTCGAGGTCGGCGTCGTCACCGAGCCGCGGGTCGACCCGCAGGTGGTCGCGGGTGTCGTAGCCGTGCGTCTCCGAGTCGAAGACCGGGCCGAGCAGCAGGCCGTTCGCGCCGAGGTCGACGAGGTAGGGGAGCCAGGCGCGGAGGCGCTCGAGGCGGTGGGCGGGTGCGTCGTCGGCGCCGCCGGCGAGGTCGTCGCGGGTCTGCGGCGCGCCCGTGAAGCCGAGCGGGTAGACGTGCCACCACACGACGTGGTCGGTCCAGGATGCCAAGGGTCGCTCCTCGCGGGTCGGGTCGATCCAGCCTAATCAGCGGGCACCGGGGCGACCGCGGGAGGGCCGGGGTCGGACATCGCCTCGCCTCGGACCGCGTCCGGCCGCTCGATTCGCGGGGCGGCCCGCGAGCATGTAGTCTGTCTCCCGGCCTGATCGCCGCTCGCGGGGATCATCGCCGTACGACTGCGCCCGTAGCTCAACGGATAGAGCATCTGACTACGGATCAGAAGGTTGGGGGTTCGAATCCCTCCGGGCGCACAGCACCTCCGGGTGCGCATCTCTGGTTGAGACAGAATGGAACGGCCCGCCTCGTGCGGGCCGTTCTCTTTTCCCCCTCCGTCTCGTATTTCCGGGCTGTCTCGTCTCCGGGCCGCCCTCGTCTTCGGCCGCCTTCGTCGTCGGGCCGGCGCGGCGCGAGACCGCCGCTCCGCCGCTCAGCGCGTGGGCCCGAGCGGCTCCACCACGCGGTTCTCGTACGCCCAGATCGTGGCGTGCAGGCGGTCGCGCACGCCGAGCTTGTCGAGCGTGCGGCTCACGTGGGTCTTCACGGTCGTGGGTGCCAGGAACAGCCGGCCCGCGATCTCCGCGTTCGACAGGCCGCGCGCGACGAGCACCAGGATCTCCCGCTCGCGCGCCGTCAGCCGCGCGAGCCCGTCGGGGGATCCGCCGGCGCCGTCCCGCACCGGACGGCCGTGGTCGAGGAGCGCGCTCACGGGGTCGGTACCGGGGTGGGCGTGGGCATGGGGGTGCCCGCGGTCGGCGACGCGTCCGGCGCAGGCGTCGGCGACGACGGGGGCGCGTCGGACGCGGGATCGAGCGGCAGCGCCTTCGCGAACGGCGGGCGCACGACGCCCTCGCTGCCGTCGATCGTCCCGGACACCACGCCGGCGTCGCCGCCGCCGAGCGGGAAGACGTTCCACGCGCCGTCCGCCGGGGTGACGGACGCGCCCGTGGCCGGGTCGCTCGCGACGCCGTCCGCCGCGGAGGAGCCGATGGTCGTGACCGGCTCCCCGTCCTGGTCGAACAGCTGCACCCGCTCGAGGGGGTTCCCCTCGGCGTCGTAGGCGAAGACGTTGGTGACCTGCTTGCCGTCGAGCGACAGGCCCGGCTGCTCGACGTAGGAGACGCTCGCCCCCGGGTCGTTGTACTCCCGCACCGCCAGCTCGTTCAGCAGGGTCGGGAAGAGCGCGAGGAGCACGAGCGCGGTGAAGGCGCTCACGGCGACGCGGAGGGCGCGAGCGGGCCGGGACCGCGCCCAGCGTCCGCGGCCCCATTGGACGCTGATCACGGTCAGGACGATGAGGATCGTCCAGCCGACGAGGTCCGTCGGCAGGACGCGGAGGCTCCCGAGCGTCAGCCCGAGGAACTGGTACCCGGCCCATGCCCGCAGCAGCCACCACACCGGGCGGAAGGCGATCAGCAGGTCGAGGATCGCGGAGAGCTCGCGGTTGGCACGGATCCGCGCGTGCAGCTCCCCGGTCCGCGCGCGGACGCCGTCCCGGAGCTGGTGCAGCGGCGAGGCGGCGGCTGTCTCGATCGCGCGCTCCGGCAGCCCCGCCGAGCTGCGCAGCTCGTCGGCGTAGCGCACGGGGTCGCCGAGCTCGAGGGCGCCGTCGTGGTCCGCGGCCTCCTCCTGCAGGTCGGCCTCGAGGCCGCCGGTGAGGTCGTCGACGTCCTCGGGATCGAGGTCGGCGAGCCGCGCGCGCACGGCGGCGGCGAAGGCCTGGATGCGGGTGTCGAGGGTGGGATCTGCGGTGTTCACGGCTTCTCTCCGATCGTGCGGACGTTCACGGATGCGGGCACGGGGCCCTCGCCGGTGCCGTCGGCCTTCCGGGTGCGGTGGGTCGGCGCGGGGGTCGGCTCGCCGAGGAGGCCGCTCATGGCCGTGGCGAAGGCCGCCCAGGTGGCGCGCTGCCCGGCGAGCAGCTCGCGGCCCTCGGGGTTGATCGCGTAGTACTTGCGGTGCGGTCCGCCCTCGGACGGCACCACGTAGCTCGAGAGCGCGCCGGCCGCGTAGAGGCGGCGGAGCGTCCCGTAGACGGAGGCGTCGCCCACGTCGCCGAGGCCCGCGTCGCGCAGGCGGCGGACGATGTCGTAGCCGTACCCGTCGTCGTGCTGCACCACGGCGAGCACCGCGGTGTCGAGCGCGCCCTTCAGCAGCTGCGTGGTGTCCATCAGGTGTCCTGTCCCATGCGTCGCACGGTATCACGCGATGCGCGGTACCTCGGAGTGCCATGCATGGCGGCGCGTCCCGGCGACGACGACGGGTGGCGGCCATCGGCCCTCGTGCGCGCCGTGGGCCCGGTGCTACCGTCGGGCATGCCCATCGTCCTGGAGGCCCTCGGCCGCGTGCTCGTCCTGGTGGGCGACGTCGTGCTCGGCGGCGCGGGCCTCTCGCCGGCGATCCTCCTCGCGGCCCTCGTCGGCGTCGCGTCCGTGGCCGCCGCGGTCGCGCTGGTGCGCATCGCCGCCGCCCGCGGGCTCCTCGGATCCGTCGCGCCGGCGGCCTTCCCGGACGAGGACGTCGACCTCCCGGTGCTCGTCTCCTCGAGCGACCCGGACGCCGACGGGCACGAGCGCTCCCGGGCACCGGGACGCCGGACGCAGGTCGTCGTGCCTGCGCCGCTCCCGGCCGCCTGACCGCGACCAGCAGGGGTCCACCGCCGCCATCGCGCGGCGAGGATCCGGCGCGCGCCCGCATGCGACGACCAGACGGACCCCCTCCGCTCTCGTCGCAAGGAACCCCGTGGACCCCACGTCGATCGCCCCCGTCCGAGCCGTGCTCGACGGACTGTCCCAGCTCGTCGTCGGCCTCGCCGACCTGATCCATCCCCTCGCCGGCGCCTCCGCGACCGGCGTGGCCGTCATCCTCCTGACCCTCGGCGTGCGGGCCGTGCTCGTGCCGGTCGGCGTGGCGCAGGTGCGCGCCGAGATCCAGCGCCGCCGCATCGCGCCCGCGCTCGCCGAGCTCCGTCGCCGGCACGCCGGGAAGCCCGAGCAGCTGGCCCGGGCGACGCAGGAGCTGTACGCCCGCGAGGGCGCCTCGCCGCTCGCCGGCTGCCTGCCGACGCTCGCGCAGGCGCCCGTGCTCGCGGCCGTCTACGCCCTGTTCGCGCACGCGCGGATCGGCGGCGAGGCGAACGCGCTGCTCGCCGCGCCCTCCGCGGGTATCCCGCTGGGGTCGAGCGCGCTGTCGGCGGCGGCGATGGGCGTCGCGCCGCTCGTCGTCTCCGTCGTCGTGCTCGGGCTGCTCGCGGTGGTGATCGAGGTCCGCCGTCGCGCCGACCTGCGCTTCCAGGGACCGCCCGCGCCCGTCGACCCGGCGGTCCCCGGCATGGCCGGCATGACCACGACGATGCGGGTGCTGCCGTTCGTCACGGTCGTCTTCGCGGTTGTCGCCCCGCTCGCCGCGGCCCTGTACCTGCTGACGAGCGCCGCGTGGACGCTCGTCGAGCGCGCGGCGCTGCGGCGGCTCCTCGGTCGCGCGCCATCCCCGGGGGACGGCCGCCGCGTGATCCAGCCGGCCGGCCCGCGGCACCCGGTCTGCGAGGATCGGAGGACACCGAGCAGGGAGCCGCCATGACCTCCACCTCCGCGGGCGCCGTCGCCCTGCCGCCCACGCGCGTGACCTACCCGGCGGGATCCGTCGCCTCCGCGGGCGAGGTGCTCCGCGTCGACGACCTCGCCGACGGCACGCGCGCCGTCGTGCTCGACGTCACCGCCTGCCACCCGGTCGACGCGGCCTGGCCCGACCAGCCCGCCGACCGCGCGGTCCTCCGCGTGCGCGGCGCCGGGATCGAGGTGCTCGACTGCGTCGTCGGCGCGGCGTCGACGGATCCCGCGGAGGCCGCGGCGCTGCACGTCGGCGGGGACGTCCCGGTCAAGAAGGGCGCCGAGGGCTGGTCGTTCGTCGCCGTCCACGTGGTGCCGGGCGACGCCGACGTCCGAGTGGGCGACGCCGTCGAGGTCGCCGTGGATCCCGAGCACCGCCGGGCGTTGAGCGCCGGCCACACGGGCTGCCACCTCGCTTCCCTCGCCCTCGACCGCGCGCTGGCCGACGCGTGGACCAAGGACGTGCCGACGGATGCGCTGGGCGCGCCCGGCTTCGACGCGCTCGCCATCGACACCTCGCGCATCGGCCCGTGGTCGTCCGTAGACACGTACCGCCTCGGGAAGTCGCTGCGGAAGAAGGGGTTCGTGCCCGCGACGCTCGTCGAGCGCCTCGACGAGGTGCGCGCCCAGGTCGACGCCACGCTCGCCGCCTGGGTCGCGTCCGGCGCCCCGGCGCGGATCGAGCGCGAGGGCGACCTGCTCACCTCGCGCCGCTCCTGGGTGTGCGAGCTGCCGGACGGCACCGCGCGGATCCCGTGCGGCGGCACGCACCTCGACGGCCTCGACGCGCTCGCGTCCGTGACGGTCGAGCTGGAGGCGGAGGCGGCCGACGGAGCGGTCGTCGTGCGCATGCGCACGACCTGCGTCGCGGCCTGACGCGCCCGGGTCGGGGTGCTGCGGTATCCCCGCACCTCCCGTGTCGGGTACCGTTGACAGGCGCCGTCCGGCCGACCGGCATCCTCGGTCCGGCGACGGCGCGGTGACGGAAAGCGGTATCGAACGTGGCAGCATCCCCCGCGACGAAGTGCTCGGTCTGCGGCAAGGCCAACCCCGTCGGCATGGCCACGGGCAACATCCTCGACCACGGTCGCAACCACGAGCGCTGCCCGGGATCCGGCAAGCCGCCGGCCGTCTCGACCAAGCCCGTGTCGGCGGCCGCGAAGGCGGGCACCGCTCCGTCGCGCAAGCCCGCGAGCGAGGCCGCCAAGCGCGAGCCCAGCCGCAAGACCACCCCGGCCAAGGCCGCCGGCCCCACGCGCGGCGTCACCGTGCGCCGCGTCGAGGTCGACACCGAGCGCCTGCGCCTGCGCGAGGAGAAGCTCGAGCGGATCCGCATGCAGCGCGAGGAGGCGGCCCGCCGTCGCCTCGGCGACTACATCGTGCCGCTCGACGCCGACGGCCAGGAGGCCCCCGAGGCCGACATCACGCTGGAGAGCATGGACGACGAGGCCGAGGCCTCGGTCGAGCCCGGCGCCTCCACCGAGACGGACGTCGCGCCCGCCGACGCCGCGGACGGCCGCCCCTCCGTCTAGCGCGTAGCGTGGCGCTCATGACAGAGCAGTCCACGGAGCAGCCCACCACCCACCTCGGACGCACCGGCGTGGAGGTCTCGCGCCTCTGCCTCGGCACCATGATGTTCGGCGCCTGGGGCGAGACCGACCACGAGAAGTCGATCCGCGTGATCCACCGCGCCATCGACGCCGGCATCACCTTCATCGACACCGCCGACATCTACGCGTACGGCGAGTCGGAGGAGATCGTCGGCAAGGCCATCGCGCAGTCCGGCCGTCGCGACGACCTGATCCTCGCCACCAAGTTCTTCAACGGCATGAAGCCCGAGGCGAACTTCCGCGGCGGCTCGCGCCGCTGGATCATGCGGGCCGTCGAGGACTCGCTGCGGCGCCTCGGCACCGACCACATCGACCTGTACCAGATGCACCGGCCGGACGAGCACACGGACATCGAGGAGACCCTCGGCGCCCTCACCGACCTCGTCACGCAGGGCAAGGTCCGCTACATCGGGTCGTCCACGTTCCAGCCGAGCCAGGTCGTCGAGGCCCAGTGGGTGGCGCGCGAGCGCGGCACCGCCCGGTTCGTCACCGAGCAGCCGCCGTACTCGCTCCTCACCCGCGGCGTCGAGGCCGACCTCCTCCCCACCACCCAGCGCCACGGCATGGGCACGCTCGTCTGGAGCCCGCTCGCCGGCGGCTGGCTCTCCGGCAAGTACCGGAAGGGCCAGGACATCCCGAAGACGCACCGCAACGACCGCGACCCGTCCCGCTACGACCCGTCCGACCCGAAGTTCGCGGCGGCCGACCAGCTGGGCGCCCTCGCCGACGAGCTCGGCGTGCCGCTCGTGCACCTCGCGCTCGCGTTCGTGCTGCGGCACCCCGCGGTGTCCAGCGCGATCATCGGCCCGCGCACCATGGAGCAGCTGGAGTCGCAGCTCGACGCGGCGACCCTCGAGCTCGACGCCGCGACGCTCGACCGGATCGACGAGATCGTGCCGCCCGGGCAGAACGTGAACCCGGCCGACACCGGCTTCGCCAACTACTGGCTGGATCCCGCCAAGCGCCGCCGCTGAGCTGCATCGCGCGTCGGGTGCCGGCGGTCGATCCGCCGAGCGTCGGCCCCCGGCGTCCGTCGATCCCGCCCCCGTAGGGTCGATGCATGAGCCGCCTCCCCCGCGAGCCCGTCTACGGGACCGCCGTGATCCTGGGCCGCGCGCTCTTCGGGTCCCTCCGCCTCCGCCTGGTCGCCGAGGGCCGCGAGAGCATCCCGGACACCGGCGGCGCGGTCATCGCGATGACCCACTTCGGCTACCTCGAGTTCGCGCTCGTCGAGTGGGCCATCTGGCTGCACAACCGCCGCCGGATCCGCTTCATGGCGAAGAAGGGCGCGTTCGACCAGCCCGGGGTCGGGTGGGTCCTGCGCCGGATGCACCACATCAGCGTCGACATGGGCGCGGGCGCCGCCGCGTACGACGACGCCGTCCGGGCGCTGCGCGCCGGCGAGCTCGTCGGGGTGTTCCCCGAGGCGGGCGTCAGCGCGTCCTTCCGCGTGCGGGAGCTCAAGACCGGTGCCGCGCGCCTCGCCGCGGAGGCCGGGGTGCCGGTGATCCCCGTCGCCGTCTGGGGCGGGCACCGGCTGCTGACCAAGAACCGGCGCATCCGGCTGCGCGACCGCGTGGGCGTGCCCGTCCACGTGCGGGTGGGGGAGCCGATCCCCGTGGCGCCGGATGAGGATCCGCGCGCGGTGACCGACGCCCTCCGCCTCCGGCTCCAGTCGCTGGTCGACGCCCTGCAGGACGCGTACCCGGTCGACGGCCGCGGCGCGTGGTGGCAGCCGCGGCACCGGGGCGGGACGGCGCCCACCCCGGCGGAGGCGGCGGCGGCGGACGCCGAGCGCGACGAGCGGCGGCGACGCGCCGAGGGGCGCTGAGCGGACGCGGCGACCCGGCCGACGGAATGCGGCGGCGGCCGTCCCGACCGGGGAGATGAGACCGGCCCGGACCTTCGAGGGCCGGGCCGGTCTGCGCACGAGGACGTCTGTTACCCGCAGACGAACCGGCTGGTGCGGTACCGCTCACCCGAAGAGCCGTACCGGATGCCTCCACGGTAGCCCGGCATCCTGGGATCACCCCTACGTCGACGGGAATGTACCCCGGACTGGGGGTCCGCCCCTGTGTCCGTCGTTTGGGGGACCCGATACAGTACGTGGCCCGATCCGGGCGCCCGGGTCAGACCGGCTCGGCCAGCGGGGAGCGCTCGAGGCCCGGCGCGGGAGGGGCGGTGGGGTCCGCGTCCACCAGCCGGATGCGGTTCGCCGCGTCCACGTGCACGACGCGCGGCTCGAGGGCGCGCGCCTCGGCGGTGTCCATCTGGCCGTACGCGATGAGGATCACGACGTCCCCCACGTCCACGAGGTGGGCGGCCGCGCCGTTGATGCCGAGCACGCCGCTGCCCCGCTCACCGGCGATCGTGTACGTGTCGAGCCGGGCGCCGTTGGTGACGTCGACGATGCTGACGCGCTCGCCCACGAGGATGTCGGCGGCGTCGAGCAGGTCGCGGTCGACCGTGACGGAGCCCACGTAGTGCAGGTCGGCGTGCGTCACCGTGGCGCGGTGGATCTTCGCGGTCATCATGGTGCGCAGCATGCGTGCTCCTCGGCGGGCGGGTCCGTGCGCGCGGACGCGGAGCACGGTGATCGGGCGATCACGAGAGGCCAACGCGCGGCGGCCGGCGGATGTTCCGGCGGGTGCCGGATCCGCGGCGCGCGAGGCCCCCGGGCGAGTGTACGAGACGCCGGCGGGCTATGCGCTCCCGCCCGGGCGGGCCACGCTGGGACAGGGGACCCGACCCGCAGACCACACGGAGGCACCAGTGGCACGACGCGACACCGCCGGCACGATCGAGGACCGGCCCGACGAGGAGGACGCGCGCAAGCCCGACTCCCCGACGGAGATCGAGAAGCCGTCCTGGAAGTACGTGCTCCGCAAGACCATGCGCGAGTTCGGATCCGACCAGTGCACCGACATCGCGGCCTCGCTGACGTACTACGCGGTGCTGTCGCTGTTCCCCGCGCTCATCGCGATCATCTCGCTGCTCGGGGTGTTCGGGCAGGGGCAGCAGACCGTCGACGCCGTCACCGAGGTGATCCAGCCCATCGCGCCGGACGCCGTGAAGCTCCTCGCGCCCATCATCCAGGGCTTCGTCGACTCCCCGGCCGCCGGCTTCGCCCTCGTCTCCGGCATCGTGCTCGCCGTCTGGTCGGCCTCCGGCTACGTCGGCGCGTTCAGCCGGGCGATGAACCGCATCTACGAGATCCCCGAGGGCCGCCCGTTCCTCAAGCTCAAGCCCACGCAGCTGGCCGTCACGGTCGTCGGCATCGTGATCCTGCTGGTGTGCGCCCTCATCATCGCGATCTCCGGCCCCGTGACCGAGGCGATCGGCGCGGCGCTCGGCCTCGGCCCGACCGTGCAGATCGTGTGGTCGATCGCCAAGTGGCCGGTGCTCGCGTTCGCGATCGTGCTGCTCATCGCGATCCTCTACTACGCCACCCCCAACGCGAAGCAGCCGAAGTTCCGGTGGATGAGCATGGGCGCGGGCATCGCGCTCCTCGTCCTGGTCATCGCGAGCGTCGGCTTCGCGTTCTACGTCACGAACTTCTCCAGCTACGCGAAGAACTACGGCGCGCTCGCCGGCGTGGTCGTGTTCCTGCTCTGGCTCTGGATCGCGAACCTCGCGCTGCTGTTCGGCGCCGAGTTCGACGCCGAGCTCGAGCGGGGCCGCCAGCTCCAGGCCGGCATCGCGGCGGAGGAGACCCTCCAGCTGCCGCCGCGCGACACGAAGGTGAGCGACAAGAAGGCGGCGGCCGAGCGCGAGGACGTGAAGCGGGGCCGGGGCATCCGCGAGCGGCACGAGCGCGAGGAGCGCCTCGGGCGGGGCGAGGGCGACGACGCCTGATCCGGATCCCCGTCCGCCCCGGAGGGCCCGCCCGTCGACCGACGCGCGGGCCCTCCGGCGTCAGCGGTCCTTGACCTCGTCGTACGCGGCCAGCGCCCGGCGCCGCGACTCCTTGAGGTCGACGATGGGCGACGGGTAGGCCGCGAGGCCGCCGTCGGACTGGTCGTCGGCGTCGTCCTCGGCGCTCGCGACCAGGTCGCCCATCGCCTTCCACGGCTCGTGCACGACGTCCCGCGGCGCGTGCGCGAGCTCCGGCACGTACTGGCGGATGTACTCGCCCGACGGGTCGAACTTCTGGCCCTGCAGCACCGGGTTGAAGACGCGGAAGTAAGGCGCCGCGTCGGCCCCGGATCCCGCGACCCACTGCCAGCTCGCCGCGTTGTTGGCCGCGTCGGCGTCGACGAGCGTGTCCCAGAACCACTGCTCGCCGTGGCGCCAGTCGATCAGCAGGTTCTTGATGAGGAACGACGCGACGACCATCCGCACGCGGTTGTGCAGGTGCCCGTCCTTCCAGAGCGCGCGCATGCCGGCGTCGACGAGCGGGACGCCCGTCTCGCCGCGCTGCCACGCGCCGAGGGTGTCGTCGCTCGGCTCGTCCCACGGGAAGGCGTCGAAGCGCGGCGCGAAGTTCCGGGTCGCGAGGTCGGGCTGGTGGTACAGCAGGTGGTAGCTGAACTCGCGCCAGCCGAGCTCGGAGAGGAACTTGGTGGCGTTCACCTCGTCGCCGCCGACCTTCTTGCCGCGCGTGCGCTGGATCCGGTGCCACACCTGGAACGGGCTCACCTCGCCCCAGCGCAGGTACGCGGAGAGCCGCGAGGTCGTCATCGCCGCGGGCTCGTCGCGCTGGGCGGCGTAGTCCTCGAGCTCGTGGTGCACGAAGTCCTCGAGGCGCTGCAGGCCGGCGGCCTCGCCGGGGTCGCACGCCTCGCGGAGGCCCGCCGCCCAGTCCGGCTCCGTCGGCAGCAGCTCCCAGTCGTCGAGGTCGTCCGAGCGGGGGGCCGTCCGCGGCGCGTCGAGCTCGTGCGGCGCGGGGAACGGCTTCCGCGGCTCCTCCCGCTCCTGCGCGGTCTTCCAGAACGGCGAGTAGACGCGGAACGGCTCGCCCTGCTTGTTGGCGACGGTCCACGGCTCCACGAGCAGCGATCCCTGGAAGCTGCGCACGTCGAGGCCGCGGTCGCCGAGGCGCCTCTTGATCGAGGTGTCGACGGCGATCTCCGCCCCGCCGTAGCGGCGGTTCCAGAGCACGGCGCCGGCGCCGACCTCCTCCACGACGTCGTCGAGGATCCCGGAGGCCGCCCCGCGCCGCAGCACAAGCGGCGAGCCGAGCTCCCGCAGCGACTCCCCGAGGCGCGACAGGCTCATGTGCAGCCACCACCGCGCGGCGCCGCCGAGCGGACGGATCCCGTCGCTCTCCTCGTCGAGCACGTACAGCACCACGATCGGCTCGCCGCGCTCGACGGCCGCGTGGAGGGCCGGGTTGTCGGCCACGCGCAGGTCGTCGCGGAGCCACACGACCGTCGGCCCGTGGGCCTCGGCGGCGCCCTCCCGGTCGGCGGATCCGCGGTCGGGGGCGTCGTCGTCGCTCATGCGTCGAGCCTAGGACGGTGCCAGGGCGGCCGACCCGGCCGGCGTCGCTGCGCGGACGGAGCCGGGCGGCACGTAACATTGCACACGGCAGTGCGCGTCCGTCCGGGTCCGACCGCCGACACGGATCCATCGTCGTGGAGAGGCCCATGGACAACGACAGCACCGCCCTGCCCCCCTCCGCCCACCCCGGACGCGGGCTCGCCCCGCCGGTCTCCGCGGTGATGGTGGCCGGGGACGCCGGCTCCACCATCGCGCGCTCCCTCGCGTCGCTCCTCGCGCAGACCGTGCCGCCCGAGCGCGTCTTCGTCGTCGTCGCGGGCAGCCGCGACGACACCTTCGCGGTCGCCCGCACCTTCAACGGGCGGCACGCGCGCCGGGAGCCGGGCCCGGGGCCGTCGAGCACCGCCGTGACGGTGATCGACCGCGGCCCGCGCGAGGACTCCCTCCGCTCCGCCTACGACTTCGCGCTGCGGCTCGTCGGCGACGACGCGTCCGTCCTCCTCGTCTCGCCCGACGCCGAGCTGGATCCGCGCGTGCTCGAGCTCCTCGCCGCCGCCCTCGACCGCGAGCCGCGGGCGACGACCGCGTCCGCCCGCCTGGACCCGCGTCCGACCGGCCGCCGCGGACCGGTCGCGGCGGGGCTCCGGCTGCTGCAGCGCCACTGGGCGATGGGCGCGGTCGAGACGGGCACCGACCTCGGCCTCTCCGGCCCCGTGCCGCTCGCGCCCGCCACGCTCCTCCGGCTGCCGCTCCGCGACGCCGCGTCGGCGGATCCGCGCCCCTCGGCCGACGCCATCGTCACCGCCCTGCTCGCGGGCGCCGACCGGACGACCCTGGTACCCGGCGCGACCGCCCGGGTGGACACGGCCGTCAGCTGGGCGACGCTCCGGATCCGCCGGGACAGGTGGAGCGCGAGCGTCGGCCGTCTCACGCGCTCCGGCGCCGGCGCCGGCGTCGACGCGGGCGACCGGCGCCGCGCACGCCTCGCCGCCCTCCGCATCGGCGTGGGGCCCGTGCTCCGCGTCCTCTCCTACGGCCTCGCGGCGCTGTACCTGGCGGCCGCGGCGCTCGAGGGCACCCTCCAGCCGGCGTGGTGGTGGGTGCTGCCCCTCCTCGTCCGGCTGCCGCTGCACCTCCGGACCCTGCGGAAGATCCGCGAGCGCACCGTGGCGGACGTCGTCTTCGGCGCCACCTACGTGCCGCTCGAGCTCGGCGAGGCCGCATACGGCGTCTCCCGGATCCGGGACGGCCTCCGTCGCCTGTCGCCGCGCGCCGGGCGAAGGCCGGCGCCCGGATCGGCGGCGACGCCGTGGGGCGTCGTCGACGCCGTCGCGGCGTCCGTGGTCGCGGCGTCCGTCGCGGTGGTGCTGGGCCTCGCGGCGGCGGGCGGACCGGCGGGCGGCGCCGTCACGTCCCTCGTCGGCTGGGCGGCGGTCGTCCTCACGGCCGTCGACACGGCCATGGCGCTGCTCCGCCTGCTCGTCGCGCACGGCGGGCCCTTCGCCCGCGCCGACGACGCGGCCATGGGCGGCCGGTCGGCGCTCTAGGCCTCGGCGACGCCCCCGCGCAGCTTGTCGGTGAGGGCGCGCAGGGTGTCGAGCTCCTCGGTGCTGAGCGCCCCGCCGACGGTCGCGGCGATCGACTCCATGTGCACGCGCGCGACCGCGCGGAACGCGGCGTCCCCGGCTTCCGTGAGCCGGACGATCGTGGCGCGTCCGTCGCTCTCGTCGCCGCACTTCACGACGAGTCCGCGCGACACGAGCCGGTCGATGAGGCGGCTGACGCTCGGCTGCGTGAGGAGCACGTGCTGGTTGAGGTCGCGGAGGCGCAGGCGGCCCTCCGGCTGGCGCGAGATGTTGAACAGCACGTCGTACTCGTTGAACGAGAGGTCGCGGCTGGGGAACTCGGCGGAGAGGCGGCGCATGACGCTGACCTGGGCGCGGAAGAGCGACTCCCAGGCCCGTACGGCGTCCGCGGTCTCGCCCACCAGGCCTCCTCGTCGGTGCGCACCCGCATCTGGATCGGGCAGCGCTCTCGATCGGGAGTCTACTGACGGCGGGGTGGGGTGACGCTCGGCGTCGACGTGCCCCGGACATGACTGAGGGCCGACCCCAGAGGCATGGGGCCGGCCCTCTCCCTTGCACCAGGAGTGTCCTGCGATCACATTCCGTCTCCACCGCCACAGCAAACGGTGGGGACGAGATGACTGTATAACGATCCCGTAACGCCGCGCTACCCGGATCGGGGCCTGCGCGCTGGGAGTCCGCCGACAGCTCCGCAAGGAGGGGCTGGGTCCGGCCGACCGCGCCTCAGAAGAGGTCGGGCGACGCGGTGCTGGCGTGGTTAACGGCCACGTCCGCGTGGCGGTCGAAGCGGTAGCCGGCGCCGCGCACCGTGCGGACGATCTCCTCGTAGCGGCCGAGCTTCGAGCGCAGACGGCGGATGTGCACGTCGATGGTGCGCTCGTTCGGCACGTCGTCCTCGTCGGCGGCCGACCACAGGGACGCGATGAGCTCCGAGCGCTCGATGGTGCGGCCCTCGCGGAGGACGAGGTACTGCAGCAGCTCGAACTCCTTGTAGGTGAGCGGCGCGACCTCCTCGTCCAGCACGACGCGCTTGCGCGACAGGTCGACGACGACGCCGCTCGTGGCGCGCTCCTCCTCGTCCGGCTGCTCGCGGTGCTGGGCGACGGCGGCGGGGTCCTGGAGGGCGAGCCGCACCACGTCGATGTCGCGCCCGCCGGCGCCCTCGGGGGCGAGGGCGACGGCGGCGTGCGTCTCGATGCCGGGGGCGAGCTCGGCGGCGAGGCGCTTGAGGGCGGCCACGACGGTGCCGAGGTCCGTGCCCGCGGATGCGGCCTTGAGCTCGTCGAGGCCGACGTAGAGGGCGAAGCCGCGCGCCTCGGTGCCCTCGGGCACGGCGCGGAGGCGGGCGGGGCGGGCGACGGGAGCGGCGGTCGGCGCGGCGGCGGGAGCGGGTGCCGGCTGCGGGCGTCGGACGGACGGCGCGAGCGGGGCGGCCGCGCGGAGGACGGGAGCGGCGGGTGCGGATCGGAGGGGGGTGCGGGCGGGGTCGATGGTCGCGAGCGACATGGCGGTGTCCTTGTGATGATGCGGGTGCGGCGCAGCGTGGGTGCGCGGGACCTCGGGGAGTGCGAGACGCCTCAGGGGGCGGATGCGCCGGTGACGGCGGGGAGGGTCGGCGACGGACTCGTCGCGGGACCGCTCAGGCGAAGGGCGCGGGTCAGGCCGACATTCGACAGGACATCGCGACACGGCCGGGCATCATCATGCCGGCGACTCCCGAGGCCTCGGAGGAGGTCAGGACGTGCGCGTTCAGAGTCATGGGGAGAGCTTGCACGGATCCGTGCGCCCGTGTCAACAGCAGTGGCGGGAATCGTGCGGGACGCGCAGGAATCGTGCGTGGGCGGACAGCGGCGCCCGTTCCCGAGGGGAGCGGGCGCCGGAGTGCGCGGGCGTGGATCAGTGCGCGGCGGTGCCGTACAGGCGGTCGCCCGCGTCGCCGAGCCCGGGGATGATGTAGCCGACCTCGTCGAGCTTCTCGTCGAGCGCGCCCAGCACGATGGTGACCTCGCGGCCGGCGGTCGCCTCCTCGACGGCCCGGAGGCCCTCCGGCGCGGCGATGAGGCAGATGCACGTGACGTCGACGGCGCCGCGGTCGAAGAGGTACTCGATGGCCGCGATGAGGGAGCCGCCCGTGGCGAGCATCGGGTCGACGACGAAGCACTGGCGGTTGGAGAGGTCGGTGGGCAGGCGCTCCGCGTAGATGTCGGGCTGCAGCGTCTCCTCGTTGCGGACCATGCCGAGGAAGCCGACCTCGGCGCTCGGCATGAGGCGCATCAGGCCGTCGAGCATGCCGAGGCCCGCCCGGAGGATGGGGACGACGAGCGGCTTCGGGTCGCTGAGAGTGAGGCCCTCGGCCGGCGCCACGGGCGTCTGCACCGTGATGGTCTCGACGCGCACGTCGCGCGTGGCCTCGTAGGCGAGGAGCGTGACGAGCTCGTCAGCGAGGCTCCGGAACACGGGGGAGGGGGTGGTGCGGTCCCGCAGCGCCGTCAGCTTGTGCGTGATGAGCGGATGGTCGGCTACGTGGACTCGCATAGGCTCCATTCAATCAGCAAGGGGGAACGCGATTGGACCTCCACGTGCCCGACGACTTCGATCGCTGGATGGCCGTGGCGCTCGACGAGGCCCGGGCCTGCGCGGCCACCGGCGACGTGCCCGTGGGCGCGGTGGTGGTGGACGCATCCGGCGTCGTCATCGGGCGCGGACGGAACCTCCGCGAGGCACGTCAGGACCCCACGGCGCACGCCGAGGTGGAGGCGCTCCGCGAGGCCGCCGCGACGACCGGCGACCGGCATCTGGTGGGGACCACGCTCGTCGTCACGCTCGAGCCGTGCGTGATGTGCGCGGGCGCGATCCTCGCGGCGCGCGTGCCCCGCGTCGTCTTCGGCGCGTGGGACGAGAAGGCGGGCGCGGCCGGATCCCTCTACGACGTGCTGCGGGACCGCCGGCTGCCGCATCGCGCGGAGGTGTTCGCCGGCGTCGCGGCGGACGAGTGCGCGGCGCTCCTCGACGGCTTCTTCGCGGAGCGCCGCGCGGGCGCCTGATGCGGCGCCCGGCGCGACTCCGGCGTCAGCCGCAGATGGGGCAAGTGGGCGTCGGCTGGATGTTCCGGTGCGCACCGTGGGAGTGAGGGACGCCGATGTCCCGCAGCTGCGAGGCGACGTCCCCGCCGGTGGCCGCCGCGGTGGTCCGGGCGGTGGTGATGCTCGGTCCGTGCAGCGCCCCGGCCTGGGCCGTGCTGGTCGCCGTGAGGACGAGCCCCAGGGCGAGGGCTGCCGCTGCCGCGGCCTTCGTGGCGTGCGTCATCGGGGGTCTCCTCCGGTGGCGGCGTGCTCGGAGCGGTGCGCTCGGGCATCTGCCGTGGACGGATCGCGACGACCGTCCCGGCGGCATGGTCGCAGCCCGGGGCCGGTCCGCGAGCGGTCCGTGCACACGGTGCCGCGGAGTCGGACGCGCTCGATGCGAGAGGAGGTCAGCGCGTGGCGACCCGCACGTCGGGCTCGAGGTAGACGACGCGCGCGACGGGCACGGCCTCGCGCACGCGGCGCTCGATGGCGTCGATGCCGGCGGCCACGTCGCCCAGCGAGCTGGTGGCGGGCATCGCGATCTTCGCGGCGACGAGCAGCTCGTCCGGGCCCAGGTAGAGCGTCTTCATGTGGATGATCGACTCGGCCTCGTGGCCGGCGGTGATGGCGGCGCGGATGGCCGCGAGGTCCGGCTTCGAGGCGCCCTCGCCGACCAGCAGGCTGCTCATCTCGACGCCGAGGACCACCGCGACCGCCACGAGCAGCACGCCGATGAGCAGGGTGCCGATGCCGTCGTAGATGCCGTCCCCCGTGAGGATCGATGCGACGACGCCGAGCAGGGCGAACACCAGGCCGGAGAGCGCCGCGGTGTCCTCCAGCAGCAGGACGGGGAGCTCGGGGCTCTTGGCGCGGCGCACGAACTGCACCCAGGTCTGGTTCCCGCGGAGCGGGTTCGACTCCTTGATGGCCGTGCGCAGCGAGAACGACTCGAGGGCGATCGCGATGAGCAGCACGACGATCGGCAGCCAGGGCACGTCGAGCGGCTCCGGGTGCTCGATCTTGTGGATGCCCTCGTAGAGCGAGTACACGCCGCCGACGGAGAACAGGATGATCGAGACGATGAAGGCGTAGACGTAGCGCACCCGGCCGTAGCCGAAGGGGTGCTCCTCGTCCGCGAGGCGCTTGGCGCGCTTGCCGCCGATGAGCAGCAGGATCTGGTTGCCGGAGTCGGCGAGCGAGTGGACGCCCTCCGCGAGCATCGAGGACGAGCCGGAGAAGAACGCCGCGATGAACTTCGTGATGGCGATGCCGACGTTGGCGGCGAGGGCGGCGAAGATCGCCTTGCTGCCGTGCGATTCGCTCAAGGCGGGACCTCCTCGACCGGCGGGGCGGGCGTGGGCCGGCCCGGGCGCGCATGCCCCGGTCGCCTCAGCCTAGCCACGCGCCGGGGCCGTGGGACCCGCCGGATCGCGGCCGGGCGGTCCCTAGGATCGGGGCATGCCCGACGCCTCCCGCCCCACCCCGTCCGCCCCCGCCGAGGTCGTCCGCCTCCCGTCGCTCGCCATGCTCGGCACCGGATCCATGAACGGCGCCGTCCTCGGCGGCCTCCTGCAGCCGGGCGTCGAGGTCGACGGCGACGTGCGGGTCACCACGCGCTCGGCCGCCAGCGCCGCGGTCCTCGGGTCGCGGGAGGGCGTCGCGGCCGCGAGCGTCGAGGAGGACGCCGACGCGAACCGGCGGGCCGTGCGCGGGGCGCGCATCGTGGTCGTCGGCGTGAAGCCGCACCTGGTGCCCGACCTGCTCCGCGAGGTCGCGGACGACCTGGAGCCCGGCGCGCTCGTGATCAGCGTCGCGGCGGGCGTGACCGTCGCGACCTTCGAGTCGCTGCTGCCCGAGCACGTGGCCGTCGTGCGCTCGATGCCCAACACGCCCTCGCTCGTCGGACGCGGGGTCACGGGCCTCGCCGCCGGCACGCGGTCGACGCCCAACGACCTCGCGCTCGCCCGGTCCGTGTTCGCCACGGTCGGCGACGTGGTGGAGGTGCCCGAGGGCCGCATCGACGCGCTCAGCACGATCTCCGGATCCGGCCCCGCCTACGTGTTCCTCCTCATCGAGGAGCTGACGCGGACGGCTGAGGCCAAGGGCTTCAGCCCCGATGAGGCGCGCGTGCTCGTGCAGGGGACCTTCCGCGGCGCGGTCGAGCTGCTGGCGGCGTCGGACGACGAGCCCGCCGAGCTGCGTCGCCGGGTCACGAGCCCCAAGGGGACGACCGAGCGCGCCGTCGAGGTCCTGCAGGCGGCGGACCTGTCGGGCCTGTTCGACCGGGCGACCGACGCCGCGCTCGCCCGCGCCCGCGAGCTCGCGGCCGGCTGACCCGAGCGGCCGGGGTCCGCGACCGGGCGATCAGGACAGCGAGGCGAACCGCTCGATGTCGGCCGAGGTGCCCGACACGATGATGAGGTCGTGGTTCGAGACGACGGTCTCGGCGGTCGCGTACGTGAACGGCTTGCCGGGCGTCTTCACGCCGACCACCGTGATGCGGTAGCGCCGCCGCACCGACGACTCCGCGAGCGCCATGCCGCGGATCGGCTTCGGCGGGTACATCTTCGCGAGCACGAAGTCGTCGTCGAACTCGATGAAGTCGAGCATCCGGCCCGACACGAGGTGCGCCACGCGCTCGCCGGCCTCCGCCTCCGGGTAGATGACGTGGTTCGCGCCGATGCGCTCCAGGATCTTGCCGTGCGACTGGCTGATGGCCTTGGCCCAGATCTGCGGGATCTTGAGGTCGACCAGGTTCGCCGTGATGAGCACGCTCGCCTCGATGGAGGAGCCCACCGCGACGACCGCGATGGAGAAGTCCTTGGCGCCCAGCTGCTGCAGCGCCTCGATGTTGCGCGCGTCGGCCTGCACCGCGTGCGTCACGCGGTCGGACCACTTCTGCACCAGGCCCTCGCTCGCGTCGATCGCGAGCACCTCCCGGTCGAGCCGCGCGAGCTGCCCGGCGGTCGCGGCGCCGAAGCGTCCGAGCCCGATCACGAGCACGGGGGCGTTGTGGGGGATGCGTTCGCCCATGGTGGGGCCTTCCTGCTGCGGTGGATGCGGGGACGGGTGGGGGGGGGCGCCGGCTCAGCCGACGATCGGACGCTCCTCGGAGCGCTGGAAGAGCTGGCGGCGCGTGCTCGCCGCGAGCGCGGCCGCGAGGGTCACGGTGCCGACGCGCCCCAGGAACATCGTGGCCGCGAGCACGTACTTCGCGGGATCCGTGGCCTCGGCCGTGAAGCCCGTGCTGAGCCCCGAGGTGGCGAACGCGCTGATGGCGTCGAAGAGCACGTAGTCGAGGCGCTCGCCGGAGATCTGCAGCAGCACGATGCTGCTGAGCGCCACGGTCGTCGCGCCCCAGAGCACGATGCTCACCGCGAGGCGCAGCACGTCGCTCGGGATGCGGCGCTCGAACACCTCCATCGACTCGCTGCCGCGGGCCTCGGCGAAGGCCGCGAGGAACAGGATCGCGAGGGTGGTGACCTTGATGCCGCCGGCCGTGGACGCGGATCCGCCGCCGATGAACATGAGCATGTCGGTGACCAGCAGGCTCGCGTTCCCGAAGTCGGCCATGTCGAGCGTGGAGAAGCCGCCGGAGCGCGTCATCACCGAGAGGAAGAGCGCCTGGAACCCGTGCTGCACGGGGTCCATGAGCGCGAAGGTCCTCCTGTTGTCCCACTCGAGCACGACGTAGGCGAGCGTGCCGAGCACGATGAGGATGAGCGACGTCCAGAGCGTGAGCTTCACGTGCACGGAGAACCGCCGCGGCTTCCGCCAGCCGCGGTACACGGCGTAGATGACGGGGAAGCCGATGCTGCCGAGGAAGACGCCGACCATGAGCAGGCTGAGGAACCAGTAGTCCCGGTGGTACAGCTCGAAGCCGGCCTCGCTGAAGACGAAGCCCGTGTTCGTGAAGGCCATGAGCGAGTAGTAGAAGGAGTCGAGCGCGGCCTGGCCGACGGGGATGCCCTCCAGGAGGATCCGCGGGAACAGCAGCGCGGCGATCGACAGCTCGATGACGAGCGCGCTGATCGCGACGGTGAGCAGCAGCGTGCCGATCTCGCCGAGCTTCACGGCCTGGCCCTCGGCGACGGGACCGTGGTGGATCCGCAGCGGGTTGCTGTCGCTGGCCGCCATGAGCCGGGCCTTGAGGCCGAGGCGGCGCGACACGATGAGGCCCATGATCGACGCGAGCGTGAGCACCCCGATGCCGCCGATCTGCACGCCGAGCGCGATGAACGCGTGGCCGAGCGGGGTCCAGTAGGTCGCCATGTCGACGGTCGCGAGGCCCGTGACGCAGATGGCGGACACGGCCGTGAAGAGCGCGTCGGCGAACGGCGCGGTGTCGCCCGTCGACGTCATGCCGGGGAGCATGAGGATCGTCGTGAGCGTGAACACGAGCGCCGCGAAGATGAGGATGGCGAAGCGGGCCGGCGTGGAGTGCGCGAAGTAGTCGAGGAAGTCGCGGATGCGACCCAGCAGCGGGCGCCCGTGATCCGGCTTGACGCGCATGGTCCCCTGTCCGCTCCGAGGCCGGTCGGCCCGGATCGTCATGGTACTGCGAGTGCGCGACGGAATACCCTTCGGGCATGGCTGACATCTTCGACGTCGTGTCGGATCCCACCCGACGCGACCTCCTCCGCGTGCTGCTCGACCGACGTGCCGTGCCCGAGGCGCCCACCGGCGAGATCAGCGTCTCCGAGCTCGTGCAGACGCTCGGGATCAGCCAGCCGACCGTGTCGAAGCACCTGCGGGTGCTGCGCGACATCGGCCTCGTGTCCGTCCGCGAGGAGGGGCAGCACCGCTACTACCGGCTGGAGCCCGCGCCGCTCGAGGCGCTCGAGGCCTGGGTCGCGCCGTTCGCGGCGGCCGACCGCGTCGCCGCCGACGACGGCCACGCCGACCCCGACACCGGGCTGCTCGGCGGCGGCCTCTCGGCGGATCCCGACGGCGAGGACGGCGGCGACCCGGCCGGCTACCCGTTCGCCGCGTCGCTCGGCCGCATCTGGGCCGACACCCGCTACCAGGCGGCCGCCGCGGTGCACGACGCGACCCGTGTCGCCGGCTCCGCCGGGCAGGCGTCGCTCGGCCGGCTGCGCGGCCGCAAGCCGGGGAACGCACGGGACGTGTGATGCAGGATGTGACACGATGGACACGCGTCCACCCGGACCCCTAGACTCGCGCACCAGCGCCCGCATCGCGGGGGCTACGAGGTCCGTGAGCCGGTCACGCAGAACGAGGAGTCGATCCGCCCATGTCGCGTGACCTGTCCGACGTCCGATTCCTCACGGTGGCCGAGGTCGCCGAGATGATGCGCGTCTCCAAGATGACCGTCTACCGCCTCGTGCACTCGGGCGACCTGCCCGCCATCCGCTTCGGCCGCTCGTTCCGCGTGCCGGAGTCCGCCGTGCTCGCCGCGATCGACCCGTCGAACGCGCTGCCCGGCGAGCCCGGGGAGGCCTCGCGTCACTCCGGCATGTCGGATGTCGGCTAGACTCCTCTGAGGCTATTTTCCGCGGGTCACCAGAGCCCGCGTGTTCCGTCCGGCAACAGATGAGGTGCCCCTATGGGTTCAGTGATCAAGAAGCGTCGCAAGCGCATGGCGAAGAAGAAGCACCGCAAGCTGCTTCGCAAGACGCGCCACCAGCGTCGCAACAAGAAGTAGAGCGCACGCGTCCACGAGGGCGCCGAACGCGACGAGAGGACGCCGACCCGGAGACGGGGCGGCGTCCTCTTCGTCTGTCCGGGGAGCGCGCCGGGCGGAGGGCCGAGGGCGGAGGGCGCCGCCGTCAGCCGGCGGTCGCGCCGCCCGCCTCCGCGGCCTCGCGCCGCACGCGTCGACGGGCGTCGCGGATGCTCGCGCGCTGCAGCCGCATCGACGGCCAGCCCGCCGTGCGCGCGTGCGCCGCGAGCGCCTGGTCGGGGTTCACCACCACCGGGTGCCCGACCAGCGTGAGCAGCGGGATGTCGTGCCGCGAGTCGGAGTACGCCCAGCACGCGGCCGCGTCCGCCCCCGTGCGCGCGAGGAGGGCCCGGGCCGCCGTCGCCTTGTGCTCGCCGTGCAGGAACTCGCCCGCGAGGCGGCCCGTGTAGGCGCCCGCCTCGACCTCGAGCGCGCTGCCCAGCGCGCCCGTGAGGCCGAGCCGCCGCGCGATCACGTCGGCGAGGAACGACGGCGACGCCGTGACGAGCCAGACCTGGTGGCCATTCGCGAGGTGCTCGCGCGCGAGGTCGAGCGTCTCCGGCCAGACCGTGGCGGCCGTGTGCCGCACGTACACGTCGTCGGCCAGCCGCGCCATCTGCGCCACCGTGACGCCCGTCACGATCTGGAGGCCGCGGGCGCGCGCCGAGGCGAGGTGCCGGTCGTTCTCGCCGCGGGCCTTGAAGCGCGCGTGCTTCCACCCTGCGCCGACGATGTCGCGGGTCGTGAGGAGGCCCGCCGCGCGGAGTCCGCGCACGAGGTGGAACACGCTCGCGCCGTGGATCAGGGTGTTGTCCACGTCGAAGAACGCGAGGACCGGGGCGCCCGCCTGCTCGACCATGATCGGGCCAGCGTAGGCGACGCTCCCGCGCCCCGCCCCCGACGGTCCCGAGGGCGGGGCGACGGCCGGGCTCGCCTACGCTGGGCGGATGAGCGCAACGGTCCTCACCCTCGTCGGCAAGCCCGGCTGCCACCTCTGCGACGACGCCCGCGACGTCGTGACCCGCGTGCTCGGCGAGCTCGACCCGGCGCGCGGCGCCGAGGTCACGCTCGAGGAGCGGAGCATCCTCGACGACCGCGCGCTCGCCGAGGAGTACGCGGAGGAGATCCCGGTGCTGCTCATCGACGGCCGCGTGCACAACCACTGGCGGATCGACGCCGGCCGGCTGCGCGCCGCGCTCGACGCCCGCTGACCCGGGCCGTCCGCCGGCGCGTGCCGCGCGCGGCTAGGGTCGTCGCATGACCCTGCGCCACGTCGTCTCCTGGAAGCTCGCCGACCGCGATCCCGCCGCCCTCGACCGCGACGCGGCCCGCGCCGCGGAGGCGCTCGGGACCCTGCCGGCGCTGGTGCCCGGCATCCGGTCCTTCCAGGTGGGGCGCGACGTCGTCGGATCCGCCCGCAGCCACGACCTCGTGCTCATCGCCGACTTCGACGACCGCGCGGCCCTCGACGCGTACGACGTGCACCCGGAGCACCAGCGCGTCGCCGCCGTCGTGCGGAGCCTCGTGTCGTCCGCGGCGTCGGTCGACTTCGAGGTCTGACGTCGCCGCGGATGACCGCGTGACCGGACGCGACGGGGGCTCCCGGGCGCCCCGGCGCCGCATCACGCTCGCGCAGGTGGCGGAGCGCGCTGGGGTCTCGCGGTCCGCGGTCTCCTTCGCCCTCACGGGGCGGACCGACCAGCGGCTCTCCGTGGACACGATCGAGCGGATCCGGCAGGCCGCCGACGAGCTCGGCTACCGCCCGAACATGACCGCCCGGACCCTCCGCACCGGCCGCTCCGGCACGGTCGCGCTCGTGTCCGACTTCGTCAGCAGCACGTCGCACGCGAACTCGATGGTCCGCGGGGCGCTCGACGCGCTGCGCGAGCGGGACACGATCCTCTTCACCGTCGACACGCAGGGCGACGCGCGGCAGGAGGAGCAGCTCCTCGAGAGCCTGCTCGGACGGGCCGTCGACGGCGTGCTCTACGCCTCCATGTTCACGCGCGTCGTGGAGCCGCCCGCCCTCCTCGACCAGGTGCCGCACGTGCTGCTCAACTGCGTGCCCGCCCGCGGCACGGCGTCGGCGGTCGTGCCGGACGAGGACGCCGCGGGCCACGACGCCGCGCGCCTGCTCGTCGACCTCGGCCACCGGGATCGGATCTGGTTCGTCGGCGGCCTGCCCGCCGGGGTCACGGGCGGGCCGGCGTGGCGCGGCTGGGCGCCGCTCGCGCTCGAGGAGCGGCTCGCCGGGGTGCGCCGCGCGCTCGCCGACGCGGGCCTCGTCCTCGCGGGCGTGCGGGACGTGGAGCGCGACTGGGACACGGCCGACGGACGCGACGCGGTGGCCGCGCTGCTCGGATCCGGGGCCCGGCCGACCGCCCTCGTCTGCGCGAACGACGCCGTGGCCGCGGGGGCCTACCAGGCGCTGCACCGCGCGGGGCTGCGCGTGCCGGAGGACGTGTCGGTGGTCGCCTTCGACGGGAGCGCGATCAGCCGCGCGCTGGATCCGCCGCTCGCCTCGGTCGCGCTGCCGCAGCTGGAGCTCGGGCGCCTCGCCGTGGAGCTGCTGTTCGACCGGGAGGCGGAGCCCGCCGTGCACCGGATCCCGATGGCCCTCGCGGCCGGGGCCTCGGTCGGCCCCGTCCGCTGAGGAGTGGGAACGGGACTTCCGGTCGGGTGCTAGATCGTTGTAGCATCCTGTCCGCGCGCCAGGTGCCCGACCGGGTCGCGATCTCACGACGCATACGAAGGAGTATGGGATGACCGCTGTCGAGGGGGCCCGCGTGGCCCCGAACGCCTGGTGGGTGGGCTTCGTGTGCGGGATGGCGACGTTCGTCGACGCCGCCGCCACGACGGGCGTGGGGATCGCGCTCGTGCTCTTCCTCGCGCCGCCCACGGGAGGACCCGGGCTCACGGGCGCGGAGGTCGGCTACCTCACGGCCGTGCTCACCGCGGGGGTCGCCGCCGGCTCCCTCCTCGGCGGATGGGCGGGCGACCGGTTCGGCCGGCGCCGCGTGTTCCTGACCACCATGACGCTGATCGTCGTCGGGTCGGCCACGCCGTTCCTCGGCGTCTCGATCGACGTGCTGCTGCCTGGGATCGCGCTCATCGGCGTCGGGGTGGGCGCGGACCTGCCGGTGGCGCTCGCGACCGTCTCCGAGGCGGCGACGGACCGGAACCGCGGCAAGATCCTCGTGTTCTCGAACCTGCTGGGCGGCTTCGGGATCCTGATGGCCGTGGTCATCGGCATCCTGTTCGGCCAGGCGGGGCCCACCGGCGGCCACGTGATGTTCGGCGCGTTCGGCGTCGTCGGCCTCGTCGTGCTGCTGATGCGCGCCACCATCCCCGAGTCGGCGTCCTGGCTCGTCGCGCGCCGCGAGCGCTCCGACGGGGCGCGCACCGTGCGGGCGCAGCGGGGGCGGATCCGCGACCTCGGCCGGCCCGCGTACCGCCGCCCGTTCGCGACCCTGCTCGTCTACTACACGCTCGCGTCGCTGGCCATCAGCGTGGCCGGGAGCTTCGGCACGTACGTCGCGGTCAGCGTCGCGGGCGTCCCGGTGGACCGGTACCAGTCGTGGACGATCCTCGCGATGCCGGCCGCCGTGCTCGGCGCGCTCTGGTTCATGTCGGTCGCGGACACGCGGTTCCGGATGCCGTACTTCGTCGTCGGATCCGTCGTGGTGGTCGCGTCGAACCTCATCCCCGTCGTCCTGGGCTTCAGCCTGCCCACCCTCGTGGTGTCGGTGGTGCTCTCGACCTTCGCGGGCGCCTTCTGCTTCGAGACGATCATGAAGGTCTGGACGCAGGAGTCCTTCCCGACGCTGCTGCGCTCCACCGCGCAGGGCACCGTGTACGGGGTCGCGCGCTTCGCGACGGCCGGCCTCAACGCCGTGACGCCCGCGCTCCTCGCGCTGGACCCGCAGGGGGTCTACGTCGGCGTCTCGGTCGTCGCGGCCGCCGGCTTCCTCGTGGGGTGGATCGGCTTCCGGCGCGCGCGCGGCACCGCGTTCGACGTCGAGGGCGACACCGTGCCGCCGACGGCCTCGGTGCGGACCGTGGAGGCGGTCGCGTGAGCCGCTCGGCCGGCGCGATGCGCATCCGCCCGTTCGAGGCGGCCGTGCGAGGGCTCGTGCTCCGCGGGTCGCAGCACCTCGCCGACGCTCCCGGGCCACGGCCCACCGCGGTGCTGATGCACGGCTTCGGCGGCTCGCGCGTGGAGACGACCGGCGTCTTCGTGGCGCTCGCGCGGCGGCTCGCGGAGGCGGGGATCGGCGTGGTCGCCTACGACCGCGCGGGCCACGGCGAGAGCGACGGCGAGTTCCTCGACACCACGGTCACGGGCGACGTGGCGGACGCGCGGCGCGTGCTCGACGCGGTGCGGGCGCTGCCGGAGGCTGATCCGGACGACGTGCACCTCGTGGGCATGAGCCTCGGCGCCGTCGTGGCGTCGGTCGTCGCGGCGGAGGAGACGGCGGCGGGGGCGCGGATCCGGTCGCTCGCGATGTGGTCGACCGCGGCCGTCTTCGTGGACGACATCCGCGCGGGCACGCTCCAGGGCCGGTCGCTCGCGTCGCTCGACGACGACGGCTGGTTCGACTTCGCCGGGATGCGCATGGGTCCGGCCATGCGGGACGATGCGCTCGGCTTCGATCCGTACGCGCGCGCCGCGGGATACGACGGCCCGGCGCTGCTGCTGCACGGCACCGAGGACTTCGTGCCCGTCTCGTACGCCCGGCGGTATCTGGCGCCCGACGCGCTCGGCGACCGGGCGGACCTCGTGGTCGTCGACGGCGCGGACCACGGCTGGGCGCAGCTCCCGCAGCGCGACGAGGTGATCGCGCGGACGGTCGCGCACGTGGCGGCGCACGCTGGGGGCGCGGCGGATGCGGACGGCGCGGCGGGCGGGCGGGACGCGGACGGCGCGGCGGGCGGGCCCGCGTGAGCGGGGGACCGCGGGTCGCGGAGGCGCCGGGGAGCGGCGAGGTCGTCGCGCTCGGCGGCGGATCCGTGCGCGTCCACGGCCACCTCGGGCTCGTCCCCGTGCCGGGCGGGGTGCGTCCGGTGCGCCTGCCCGTGCACCGGTGGCGCGACTTCCCGCCCGCTGGCGAGCTGCTGCGGGCGCAGGTGTCCACGGCGGGCGGCGTGCGGATCCGCTTCGAGACGGAGGCCAAGGCGGTCCGGCTCCGGGTGCGCTGCACGCGGATCCACTTCGACGAGCTGCCGGGGCCGCGCAACGCGTTCGTCGCCGAGGTCGACGGCGGGGAGCTCCCGCCCGTCACGGCGCCGGTGGACGTCGTGCGCCGCATCTCGTCCGCGGGCGACACGGCCGAGGAGACGTGCGTGGGCGACGCGGGCGGGGCGTCCGCGGTCGTGCTCGCGGGGCTCGGACGCGGGATGACGACCGTCACCGTCTGGCTGCCGCAGGGCATGGTCGTCGACCTGCTCGCGATCGAGGCGATCGGCGGCGCCGGGCCCGTGCGGGCCGCGGCGCCGCTCGGGCTGCCGCGTTGGATCCACCACGGCAGCTCCATCAGCCACGGCGTGGAGGCACCGGACGCGACGGGACCCTGGCCCGTGGTCGCCGCGCGTCGGGCGGGCCTCGACCTGGTCGGCCTCGGCTTCGGCGGGCAGTGCATGCTCGACCCGTTCGTCGCCGACGCCATCGCCGACGAGCCCGCCGACGTGATCTCGCTGAGCGTCGGGATCAACGTCGTCGGGGCGCGGTCGATGGACCAGCGCACCTTCGTGCCCGCCCTGCACGGCTTCCTCGACCGGGTGCGGCGCGGGCACCGGGAGACGCCCGTCGTGCTGGCGTCCTCGATCCTCTGGCCGGGCAGCGAGCACGTGCCGGGGCCGCCCGGGGTCGAGATCCGCGACGACGGGTCGGTGCGCTGCTTCGCGGCGGGCGACCCGGCCGACGTGGCGCGGGGCGCGCTCACGCTGGCGGAGTCGCGGATCCACGTGCGGCACGTCGCTCGCGTGCGCGCCGAGGCGGGGGAGCGGATCCACCACCTCGACGGGCTCGCGCTGTACGGGCCCGGCGACGTGGAGCGCTTCCCGCTGCCGGACGGGCTGCATCCGGACGCGGCGCTGTACGCGGAGATGGGGCGCAGGTGGGTGTCGCGGGTGTTCGCCGACGACGGGCTGGTGCCGCGCGCGGGCCTGCTCGCCGCGGCCGGCGGCTGACGCGCGGCTGACGAGCGCGCGTCGGACGGGTCGCGCCCGGGCGCCCGTGCCGGCGCGCGCCGGGAGCGCACGTGGGCCGATGCGGGAGGATGGGCGCCATGGCGGAGCGGGTCGAGGTCGAGCGGGTGTCGGTGGTCGTCGACGGGGTGCCGCTCCTCCGGCCGACCGACCTGACCGCCGCCGCGGGCGAGGCCGTCGCCGTCACCGGCCCCAACGGCGCGGGGAAGACCACGCTGCTGCGGGTGCTGGCGGGGCTCACCCGGCCGAGCACCGGATCCGCGCGCGTCGCCGGCCGCCCCGTCGACGAGCGGCGCGCGGAGTTCCGCCGCGCGGTGTCCGGGGCCATCGGGCACCCGCCCGTCGCCCGCGACCTCACGCTCGCCGAGCACCTCGCCGTGATCGCCGCCTCGTGGGGGAGCGACGCGGACCGGGCGCGCACCCGGGCCGCGGACCACCTCGAGCGCTGGCGCCTCGCGCCGCTGGCCCGCCGCTTCCCGCACGAGCTCTCCTCCGGGCAGTCGCAGCTCGCGGCCCTCGCCATGGCGACGGTGCGGCCCTACGACGTACTGCTCCTCGACGAGCCCGAGCAGCGGCTGGATCCCGACCGGCTCCAGCTGGTGATCGGGATCCTCCGCGAGGAGCTCGAGGATGGTCGGACGCTCGTGCTCGCGACGCACAGCCCGGTGCTGCGGGACGCGGTGGCCCGCCGGAGCGTCGCGCTCGTCGGCGACGCGGCGTGAGGGCGGGCCGCGCGCTCCGCGTCGTCCGGGGGATCCGGGACGAGCGCGGCGGCGCCTCCGCCATGGACGTCGCCTACGCCGTCTACGCGGGCGCGCTCGTGGTGCTCATCCTCGGCTTCCCGCTGCTGCGGGCGGTCGTGATGGAGCTCGCGGAGCCGGCCGCGGCCGCCGCGCTCCGCGCGCACGGCCCGACCGCGACCGCCGCGACATGGGGGATCGCGGCCACCGCCCTCCTCGCGGCCGGCGGCGCGCGGGGGCCCGCGCTCCTGTCGCCCTTCCTCGCGTCGGCGCTCGGCGGCAGCGCGCTCCCGCGCGCGGCGGTGCTGCGACGGCCGACGGCGCAGGCCGTCGTCGGCTGGGCGGCGCTCGGCGCGCTCGTCGCGGTGCTGCCGGCGCTCGCGCTGCTGATCGCGGGCGACGCGGATCCGATCCCGGTAGTCGCCTTCGCGGCGGGCGGGGCGCTCGCGGGCGTGGCGGTCGCCGGATGCTGGCTGCTCGGCCAGCGGCTGGCCCCGGGGGCGCGGGCCGCGGTCGGCGCGGTGCTGCTCGGATCCACCGGGCTCGGCCTCCTGACGCGCGCGCCCCTGCCGCCGTGGGGCGCCCTCGCCGCGCTCTTCCCGGGGACGGCGACCGGGTCCGCGGGGCTGCCGCCGGGATCGGTCGCGGCGCTCGGCGTCCTGGCGGCGATCGCCGTCGTCGCGGTCGCGGCGGCCCCCATGCTGCTCCGGGGCCTCCGCGGACCGGACCTCGTCGCGCAGGCCCGACGGTGGGAGGCGGCGACGACGCTCGCGACCACGGGCGACCTCGCGATGGCGGCGGGCGGCTTCCGGCCCGTCCCGCGGATCGGGCGCGGGCTCGCGGCCGTGCGCGGGCGCTCGCTGCCGACGCTGATCCTGCGGCGCGACCTCGTCGGATCCCTCCGCACGCCGGTCCGCGCCGCCGCGGCCGTGCTCGGCGTCGCGACCTCGGGCGGCCTGGTCGCGACGGCCGTCGGCGGCGCGGGCGTCGGCCTCGGGATCCCGGCCGCCGCGGCCGCGCTCGTCGGCTTCCTCGCGCTCGGCGTGTGGGCCGACGGGTTCCGGCACGTGGTCGACGTGTCGTCCGCCCCGCCGCTCTATGGGATCCCCACGGGCCGGCTGCTGGCGCTGCACGCGATCCTGCCGGCCGCGGCCGGGGTCGTCGGCGCGCTGGTGGGCGCGGGCGTCGCGGTGACGCAGGGCGCGGATCCCGCGGGGCTCCTGGCCGCGCCCGGGATCGCGCTGGTGCTCGTGGCGGTGCGCGCCTTCGACGCCGCCAAGGGGCCGCTGCCGCTCGAGGTCATGGCGCCCGTGGTCACGCCGGCCGGCGACGCCTCCGCGCTGGTGGTCGCGGCGTGGCAGGCGGACGCGCTCCTGCTCGCGGGCGGATCCGCGCTGGCGGTCGTCACGGCGACCTCCGCTGCGGGTCCGCTCGGCGCGGCCCTGGCGCTGCCGATCGCGGCGGGCATCGCGTACCGGGCCCGGCGCCGGATCGCGAAGGGGCGCGATTAGGCCGGACGCGTCCCGGGACCGCGCAGCACCGCCGTCGCGAGGAAGCCGGCGCCCGCGACCAGCTCGATCGTCCAGTAGACCGGGCTCGTGGTCGCGCCGAGCAGCGCGAGCCCGTACACGCCCTCTGCGGCGAGGATCAGCGCGAGGCCCGCGACCGCCGCGATCGCCCAGCCCCGCGATCCGTGCCGCACGAGCGCGGCGCCGAGGCCGATGACGGGGCCGGCGACGAGGCCCACGGGGATCCACGTGCTGGACAGCGGATCCGCGAGGAAGTCGCCACGCCACAGGCTGACGACGCCGTACGCCTCCACCATCGCGACGAACGACACGGCGCCCAGCACGGCGCCGAGCGGCGGACGCGCGCGCGAGAGCCACACGCCGAGGAACGCAAGCATGCTCCATCCGCCCGCGGAGTTCGCGAACGACCGCAGCTCGTCGGGCAGCGCGCCCTGCGCCGGGCTGGTGAGGCCGCCGACCACGAGGCCCGTGACGAGGACGACGGCCGTCGCCGTGATCCCGCTGCGGAGCGTCTCGCGCTGCTGGGCGGAGGAGACGGAGGAGGCGGAGGCGCCGGGGCCGGTGGGGACGGTGCTGCTCATCTCCCGAGCGTCGCAGCCACGGCCCGCCCGGTCATCGCCCGCGCGGCCCATGCGCGTCCGCCGCGCGATGCAGAGCGCAGGCGCGGGAGGCCGGTCCCGGTCAGTCGCCGCCGAGCTCGTGCGCGGGTCGCCGGGGCTCGCTCTGCGGCGGCTCGGGCAGGAGGTGCAGGCCGGTCGCGGAGTTCGCGCTGTCCATCAGCACGTCGACCCAGGCCGGGTTGATCGCCGGGGGCCGGCTGCCGGAGAACCGGAAGTGCAGGGGGAGCTCGGGCGCGATCCAGACCGTGCTGCGCCCGTCGCCCTCGGCGGCCGGGTACTTCCACGAGAACGCGAAGCTCTCCTTCCGGCGGAGCTTGCCGAGCATCACGATCTGGAGGTGGGCGAGCGCGCGGTCGTCGATCGTGGTGCGCGTCGTCGCGTCGTAGATGAGCTGGCCCACTGCTCTCCCTCTCGGCTGGGTGCTGTGCGACACATTACGGCACCTGGGGAAAGTCGGGCGGATCGGGAGCGCGCGCACGTCCGGGAGGCGGACATCGCCAGCGCCGGAGATCGCGGGCGGACGCCCGACGGGCGTCAGAAGGCGAGCGCGGCCCGCACCCGCCGGGCGACCTCGCGCGGGGCGAGGCCGTCGGTCGCGACGACCGCCTCGGCGAGGCCCGCCCGCTCCTGCCGCGCGGCGAGATCGCGGAAGCGCGCCAGGTGCCAGTCGAGCGCGGCCGCGCGATCCGCGTCGTACCGGGACCGCAGCCGCGCCTCGACGACGGCGTCGGACGCGGTCAGGCGCACGCACCGCACGTCGACCCCGAGCGCCTCTCGGTACCGGTCGAGGTCGGCGCGCTCCGCGAGGACGCCGCTGACCACCAGCTGCCGCGGCCCCGCCGTCCGGTACGCGGCCCAGGTGGCGGCCATCGCGCGGGCCTCGACGAGCACGTTGTCCGGATCCCCCGGCGCCGTCGGCCACGACCGGTGGAACCCGTCCACGTCCATCAGCGCGAACGGCGTCCCCTCGGCGGCGAGCAGGTCGCCGAGGTGGTCGAGCACGGCGCTCTTGCCGACGCCGTAGGTGCCGTCGAGGAACACGGCGGGCGGGAGGGCGTCAGCCATTCGAGCAGGTCTCCTCCGAGGCGGTCTGGCCGGTCACGCCCTCGGGCAGCACGGCCGGCGCGGACGGGTCCGCGGAGGGCGCGGCACCCGTGTCGGGCGTCGGCGTGCTCGGCGCCCCGGCCGCGGGCTGCGGCGCGGCGACGCCCTCGCCGGTGCTCCCCGGCGCGAGGGTGAAGTCGGCGTCGGCCGCGATGAGGCGGATCATCTCGTCGCCCTTCGCGACGTCCTGCGCCACGCGCCCGCTCTCCAGCCGGATGCTCGGGTACTGCACGAAGGTGAACCGGTCGAGGGGGATGTCCTTGACCGTGAGGGCCAGCGACGCGATCGCGGCCGGGCTGTCGAGCGAGGTCGACAGCACCATGTTGTCGATGGCCGCGCGCGCGATCCCGTACACCTTGGCCGGGTTCGTGAGCGTGTCCGTCGCCGTGATGGTGCGCAGCAGCGCGCTGAGGAACACCTGCTGGTTGCTGATGCGGGAGATGTCGCTCTGGTCGCCCACCCCGTACCGCGTGCGGAGGAACTGGACGGCTTCGCGCCCCTGCAGCGGGTGGATCCCGGGCTGCAGGTCGAGGTCCGTCTTGCGGTCGCGCAGGCGGTTGGCGATGCAGACAGGCACCCCGCCCACGGCGTTCGACATCTCGACGACCCCGGTGAACTGGATCAGGCCGCCGTACGGGACCTCGAGGCCCGTGATCGCCTCGACGGCCCGGACGACGCACGGCAGACCGCCGTGCTTGAGCGCCACGTTGATCTGCTCTCCGGAGGCCGCGGGTTCCTCCGTGCCGTCCGGACGGGTGCACGCGGGCATGTCGACCAGCATGTCGCGCGGGAAGGAGACGACGGTCGCGCGCGTGTGGTCCTCGCTGATGTGGAGGAGCATCGTGACGTCGTTGAGGTTGCCCGTGTTCACGGTGGGGTCGGTGCCGTAGCCGTCGCCCTGGCCCTCGCGGGTGTCGCCGCCGACCAGCAGGACGTTCGCCCCGCCGTCGATCCCGCCGATGGACGGCGGCGGCGCCTGCCCGTCCCCGATGTCGACGGCGTTGTCCTGCACCGTCCGCGCGAGGTCCCACGCGGCGACCGCGGCGACGGATCCGGTGCTCACCACCGCGACGGCGGCCACGACGACGACCGCCAGCGCCGCCGTCCGCACGCCGCTCGGCCTCCGCAGCCGGCCGTGCCGGGCGATGCCGGGAGCGGTGCGCCGGTCGGGTCGCGTCTCGTGGGGCATGCGGGCTCCTCGGCGTCGGGCGTGCGGCCGTCCCGGGCGGATCGGCGGTGCCTGCCACGCTACGGACCGGGTCCCGGCGGCGGTTCCCCCGAGCGATGTAGATCCGCGCGCGTCGCCGCGACCCGTCGCCCCGCCCCTGCGCCCGTGCCCGTGCCCGTGCCCGTGCCCGGACGCGAGACGGCCCGACCCCCGCGAGGGGATCGGGCCGTCCGATGGAGCGAGCGGTGCCTAGGGCGCGAGCCGGTTCGGGCCGCGGAACAGGTACGTGACCTCGCGCAGGTTCGACTGGTGCAGCAGCAGCATCAGCACGCGGTTGAGGCCCATGCCGAAGCCGCCGTGCGGGGGCACGCCGTAGCGGAAGAAGTCGAGGTACGAGCCGAGCTCCTCGGGGTCGAGGCCCTTCTCGCGGGCCTGCGCCTCGAGCACCTCGACGCGGTGCTCGCGCTGGGCGCCCGTGGTGATCTCGACGCCGTTCCAGATGAGGTCGTAGCTGTTCGTGATCGACGGGTCCTCGGCGTTCCGCATGTGGTAGAACGGCCGGATCGACGACGGGTAGTCCGTGAGGAACACGAACTCGTGGCCGAACTCCTCCATCACGTGGGCGGCGATCTGGCGCTCGCCCTCGGGGTCGAGGTCGTCGTCGGCGCGGTCGATCACGTGGCCGCGCTTCGCGACGATGTCCTTGGCCTCCAGCAGCGGGATCCGCGGGAACGGGATGCTCGGCACGGTCACCTCCACGTCGAACAGCTCGCGGATCTCGTCGCCGTGCTTCTCCTTCACCGCGGTGAGCGCGGCGACGATGAGCTCCTCCTGGAGGCGCGCGACGTCCTCGTGGCTCTCGACCCAGCTGATCTCCGCGTCCACCGACGTGAACTCGGTCGCGTGGCGGGAGGTGAACGACGGGTCGGCGCGGAACGCCGGGCCGACCTCGAACATCTTGCCGAAGCCCGCGGACTGCGCCATCTGCTTGAAGAACTGCGGGCTCTGCGCGAGGTACGCGACGCCGTCGAAGTAGTCGACCTTGAACAGCTCGGCGTTCGACTCGGAGGGCGTGGCCATGAGCTTGGGGGAGAAGACCTCGATGAAGTCGTGCTCGACCCAGTAGGTGCGCAGCGCGTGCACGAGCGTGGTCTGCACGCGGAAGATCAGCGAGTTGCGGGGCGCGCGGAGGTCGATGAAGCGCCAGTCGAGGCGCTTGTCGATGGAGGAGTCGGCCGCGATGGGCGTCTCGGGGATGGCGGCGCCCGCGATCTCGATGCCGGACAGGCCGATCTCCAGGCCGCCGAGCTTGACGCGCTCGTCGTGCTTGAGCGTGCCGGTGGCGGTGAGGAACGTGCCTGCGGCGAGGCCCGAGATGGCGTCGGCGGTCGCGTCCTCGTCGCCCTGGCGCTTGTAGGTGAGCTGCACCGCGCCGGACTCGTCGCGGAGGATCACGAACTGGATCTTCTTCTGGTCCCGGACGGTCTCGACCCATCCGGAGACGGCCACGTCCCCGTCGTCGAGGGCGGCCAGGTTCTTGATGAGGGTGCGTGAGGTCACGGTCGTCGAGTCTATCCGCGCCGCTGTCGGACCGGTCGCCCCGCGGGCCGCCTAGCCTGGTGGGGACGGCGCCGCGCGCGCGGCCGCCGCACCCGGTGCAGGGGAGACGCCATGCAGATCGACCTCAACAGCGACCTCGCCGAGTCATTCGGCCGCTGGACCCTGGGCGACGACGACGCGATGCTCGCCATCGTCTCGAGCGCGAACGTGGCCTGCGGGTTCCACGCCGGGGATCCCCTCGTCATGCTGCACGCGCTCGAGCGCGCGGCCCGGGACGGCGTCGCGGTCGGGGCGCACGTCGCCTACCGCGACCTCGCGGGGTTCGGCCGCCGCGACCTCGACGCCTCGCCCGCCGAGCTCACGGGCGACGTGCTCTACCAGCTCGCGGCGATCAGCGGCATGGCCCGCACGGTCGGCGCGCGCGTCTCGTACGTCAAGCCGCACGGCGCGCTGTACAACCGCATCGCGCACGACCCCGTGCAGGCGCAGGCCGTCGTGGACGCCGTCGTCGCGCTGGATCCGACGCTCCCCGTGCTCGGGCTCCCCGGCTCCGAGATCCTCCGGCTCGCGGCGGACGCCGGGCTGCCGACGCGCGTCGAGGCCTTCGCCGACCGCGCCTACACGCCCGAGGGCGCGCTGGTCTCCCGGCGGCAGGAGGGCGCGGTGGTCCACGACCCGGCCGAGGTCGCGGCGCGCTCGGTGCGCATGGCGACGGAGGGCACGGTCGTGGCGGTCGACGGATCCGTCGTGCGGCTCGACCCCGACTCCATCTGCCTGCACAGCGACACCCCCGGCGCCGTGGGCCTCGCCCGGGCCGTGCGCGCGGCCCTCGAGGAGGCGGGCGTCGAGATCCGCCCGGTGCCCGACGCGGACGAGCGCTCCCTCCCGGCCCGCGACCGGCGCGCCCTGTGACGCTCCGGCTCCTGCCGTGCGGCGACGCCGCCGTGATGCTCGACCTCGACTCCCTCGACGAGGTCCTCCGCCTGCAGCCCGTGCTCGACGCGACCCGGCCGCGCGGCGTCGTCGACGTGGTGCCGGGCGCGCGCAGCATCCTCGTCACGGTGGATCCGCGCGTGCTCCCGCTCGCCGCCGCGCGCTCCTGGGCGCTCGCCGCCACGCCCGAGTCGGAGGCGGGCGCCCGCGGCGGCGCCCCCGTCGAGATCGAGGTGGTCTACGACGGCGAGGACCTGGCCGACGTCGCCGCGCTCCTCGGCGTCGACGCGCGCGAGGTCGTCGCGCGGCACACGGCCGGCACCTGGACGGTCGCGTTCGGCGGCTTCGCGCCCGGATTCGGGTACCTCGCCGGGGTGCCCGGCCTCGAGGTGCCGCGCCGCACGTCGCCGCGGCCGCGCGTCCCGGCGGGCGCCGTCGCGCTCGCGGGCGAGTTCAGCGGCATCTACCCGCGCGCCTCCCCGGGCGGCTGGCAGCTCATCGGCACGACGCGGGCGGTGCTGTGGGATCCCGAGCGCGAGCCGGCGGCGCTCCTGCAGCCCGGATCGTCCGTGCGCTTCCGCGAGGTGGGCGCGTGACCGGGCCCGCGCCGCTCGACCCGGCGCCCGCCCGCCGAGGACGCCGCGCCACGGCCGCCGCCGCGCCCGCGCTCGTCGTCGAGCGCACCGGCCCGCTGATGCTCGTGCAGGACGCCGGCCGCCCCGGCCACGGCGGCATCGGCGTCTCGCCCTCCGGCGCCCTGGATCCCCGGGCCCTCGCCGACGCCAACCTCCTCGTCGGCAACGCGCCCGGTGCCGCGGGCCTCGAGATCGTGCTCGGCGGCGCCGTGCTGCGCGCGACCGCCGCCGTGTGGGTGGCCGTGACGGGAGCCGTCGGCCCGCTCACGCGCACGGTGGGCCGCGCGGCGCGCCCCGCGCCCTACGCCCGGGCGATGCTGCTCGACGCGGGCGACGTGCTCGAGGTCGGCACGGCCGAGCGCGGCATCCGCTGGTACCTCGCCGTACGCGGCGGAGTGGACGTGCCGCCCGTGCTCGGATCGCGCGCCACCGACCTGCTCTCCCGCGTGGGACCCGCGCCGGTGGCGGTCGGCGACGCGCTGCCCGTGGGATCCGCCGTCGCGGGCCCCGTCCCGCCCGTCGACTCCCTGGCCGTCTCGGCGCCCGCCGACGGCGAGGTGGTCCTCCGCGTCGCGCCGGGCCCGCGTCTCGACTGGTTCGTCGACGGATCCTGGGACGCCCTCCTCGACGGCACGTGGGAGGTCACGGCCGAGGCCGACCGCGTGGGCGTCCGCCTCGACGGCCGACCCCTCGAGCGGCGGGTCGCCGGCGAGCTCCCCAGCGAGGGCGTCGTCACGGGCGCGCTCCAGGTCCCGCCCTCGGGCCGTCCGATCCTGTTCCTCGCCGACCACCCCATGACGGGCGGCTATCCGGTGATCGGCGTGGTCGCGCGCGACGACGTCCGGCTGGCGGCGCAGCTGCGCCCCGGCCAGCGCATCCGTCTCGTGTGAGCGGACGCGCCGACCGGGGCGCGGGTGGGGCGGCGGAGCGCGCGTGGATCAGTAGCCGTAGGTGCCGTACCGCTGCATGACGCCCACGAAGGCCTCCAGCCACTTCACGGCGCCGACCAGGAGCACGAGGAAGGTCAGGGCGGCCCAGACCCAGATCGGGGACAGCGCGCGGCCCGGCGAGCCCTCGATGCGGCGCCGGACGATGACGGACCGGCCGATCACGTAGACGCCGCTGCCGAGGAAGGTCCACGCCCAGTGGAAGGGGCGGACGATGCCGCGTCGCCCGAGGTCGCGCCAGTCGAGGTAGGCGATCAGGACGCCGACGCCGTAGACGAGGAAGCTCACGAGCTGCAGCACCACCATGCCGAGGTCGGGCATGATCGGCCCGCGGTCGTACGGCGACGCGGGGATGGCGCTGCGGAAGTCGGCGCTCGACGCGAGGATCAGGGAGACCACCGGCAGCGCCGCCAGCACCCAGATCGCCCAGGTCCACGGCGACGTGCCCGCGGGCACCTTCGGCGGCGGGGTCGGGGCGCCGTAGCCGGCCGGGGAGTAGGGCTGCTGGGCGTACGGCTGCTGCGAGCGGGGCTGCTGGGCGTAGGGCTGCTGCGAGTACGGCTGCTGCGCGTACGCGGGCGGCGACGCGACCGGCGGCACGTGCGCCGTGGCCGGCGCGGTCGCGGCGTCCGCGGCCCGCTCCCCGGATCCGGACGCGGTCTCCGACGCCGACGCGCCCGCGCCCGCCGTCGGCGCGTCCGTCAGGTGGTCGGTCCAGCGGGTGCCGTCCCACCAGCGCAGGCGGTCGGATCCGGCGGGGTCCGCGTACCAGCCCGCGGGCGTGGAGGGTGTTCCGGTCGAATCAGTCACGAGGTGCTCCTAGGAGAGAGGTGCGGGATGCCGTCGGGCGTCGACGCGCGCGGGCGATGGCGCCGGAGGTCAGACTACCGACGCCCGTCGGGCGTCGCACCGACCCGCGCGGCCCCCGTCCCGGACGCGTCGAGCCGCCGGGCGAGGTAGGGCGCGGTGCGGCTCCCGGCCGTGTCGGCGACCTCGCGCGGGGTGCCCTGCGCGACGATGCGGCCGCCCTGGTCGCCGCCGGACGGCCCGAGGTCGATCACGCGGTCGGCGTCCGCCACGACGTCCATCTCGTGCTCCACGACGACGACCGTGTTGCCCGCGTCGACGAGCCCCTGCAGCTGGCGGAGGAGCAGCACGACGTCCGCCGGGTGCAGCCCGGTCGTCGGCTCGTCGAGCAGGTAGAGGGTGTGGCCGCGTGGGGCGCGCTGCAGCTCGGTGGCCAGCTTGATCCGCTGGGCCTCGCCGCCCGACAGCTCCGTCGCGGGCTGGCCGAGCCGCAGGTAGCCGAGGCCCACGTCGCGGAGCGTCGCGAGCGCGCGGGCGGCGAGCGGCACGTCGGCGAGGAAGCCGTGCGCCTCGTCCACCGTCATGGCGAGCACGTCCGCGATCGAGCGTCCGTGGTACTCGATCTCCAGGGTCGCCGGCTCGTACCGGGCGCCGTGGCACGTGGGGCACGGTCCGTACGAGCCGGGCAGGAAGAGGAGCTCGACGGTCACGGACCCCTCCCCCTGGCAGGTCTCGCACCGCCCGCCCGCGACGTTGAAGGAGAACCGGCCGGCGCCGTATCCGCGCGCCCGCGCCTCGTCCGTCGCCGCGTAGGTGCGCCGCACCGCGTCGAACAGGCCCGTGTAGGTGGCGAGCGTCGAGCGCGGCGTGCGGCCGATGGGGCGCTGGTCGACCGCGACGAGCCGGTCCACGGCCTCCGCGCCCTCGACCCGGGCGATGCGCGCGGGCCCCGAGGCGTCGTCGGCGGGCTCGCCGTCGCCCGCGTCCCCGGGCTCGACCACGACGCGGTCGGGTGCGAGCGACGCCCGCAGCAGGTCCGGCAGCACGCGGCTCACGAGCGTCGACTTCCCGGATCCCGAGACGCCCGTCACCGCCACCATCACGCCGAGCGGGATCTCGATGTCGAGGTCGACGAGGTTGTGCAGCGTCACGCCCGTGGCGCGGATGCTGCCGACGGGCGTCCGCGGCGTCCGCTCGACGCGCGCCGGCGCGAGGTCGGGGAAGAGGTGCGGCCGCGTCGCCGATCCCTCCACCTCGCGGAGGCCCTCGACGGGACCGCTGTAGACGACGGATCCGCCGGCCTGCCCCGCGCCCGGCCCCACGTCCACGATCCAGTCGGCCCGCCGCACGACGTCCATGTCGTGCTCCACCACGAACACCGAGTTGCCGGAGTCGCGCAGCTGCTCGAGCACCTCGAGGAGCGGCTCGGCGTCGGCGGGATGCAGCCCCGCGGACGGCTCGTCGAGCACGTAGACGACGCCGAACAGCCCGGACCGCAGCTGCGTCGCGAGCCGCAGCCGCTGCATCTCGCCGGGCGACAGCGTCGTGGTCACGCGCCCGAGGCTCAGGTAGCCGAGCCCGAGGTCCACGAGCACGGCGAGGCGCGCGACGAGGTCGGTCGTGATCGTCACGGCCACGTCGCCCATGCCGTCCGTCGGCGCGATGGCCGCGGCGAGGTCCGCGAGCGTGAGCGCGTTGAGCTGCTGGATGCTGCGGCCGGCGAAGGTCACGGCCAGCGCCTCGGGCGTCAGCCCGCTGCCGCCGCACCGCTCGCACGTGCCGGAGACCATGTGCGCGAGCGCGGCCTCGCGCAGGCGCGGGCTCGACGAGTCGGCGAGCGTGTGCAGCACGTAGGAGCGCGCGCTCCAGAAGCGCCCGTTGTAGGGCTTCGCCACGCGGTCCCGCTGCGGCGTGATCTGCACCACGGGCTGCTCCTCCGTGAAGAGGATCCAGTCCCGTCGCTCCTGCGGCAGCTCGCGCCACGGCACGTCCACGTCGTAGCCGAGGGCGATCGCGATGTCGCGCAGGTTCTTGCCCTGCCAGGCGCCGGGCCACGCGGCGATCGCGCCGTCGCGGATCGACAGCGACGGATCCGGCACGAGCGACGCCTCGGTCACGGTGTGCGCGACCCCGAGGCCGTGGCACACGGGACAGGCGCCCGCGGCGGTGTTGGGGGAGAAGGCGTCGGAGTCGAGCCGGCCCTGGCCGGCGGGGTAGGCGCCCGCGCGCGACATCAGCATCCGCAGGGAGTTGGAGAGCGTCGTCACGGTGCCGACGGTGGAGCGCGTGCTCGGCGCCCCGCGGCGCTGCTGGAGCGCGACCGCGGGCGGGAGGCCGGTGATGCTCTCGACGTGCGGCGTCTGCTCCTGCCGGATCAGCCGGCGCGCGTACGGCGCGACCGACTCGAAGAACCGGCGCTGCGCCTCCGCGTAGACGGTGCCGAACGCGAGCGACGACTTGCCGGATCCGGAGACGCCCGTGAAGGCGACGATGCGGTCGCGCGGGATGTCGACGTCCACGTCGCGGAGCGTGTTCTCCGATGCCCCGCGGACCCGGACGAATCCGTCCGAGCGGTCGTCGGCGGCGGATGCGGGCGGGCGGATCTCGGAGGAAGGCACCTGCTCGACCCTAGGCCCGCGCGTGCGCGACCGCGGGGTCGGTGCGCTCGCCGCACGGAGGTGGTAGCGGTCCCCGGGCGCGCGGCCTGCGCCGCGCACCCGGCCGACGGGTCAGGACAGGGCGGCGCGCGCCTCGGTCAGGGTGGGGAAGTCGCCGACGTCGCGGCCGAGGCGGTCGGTGACGTGGAAGCCCACGCCCCACCGCTCCTCGCTCATGCCGGCGAATTCGTCGCCGCGTCGGGCGACCCAGAGGCCCGCGGCGACGGGGGACCAGCTGATGCGGGGGACGTGCGTCTGGCCGGGTGCGGCCTGCGTGAGAGCCATGGCTCCTCCTTCATCGCGGCTCGTCGTCGAGCTCGCGTCATGTCGTCCGCGGCGTGGATGCGCGCCGTCGGAGGGGTGGGAATTGACTGTATGCGCACTAACGGCTAGCGCGCATGGTTTTCGGCGGATCCGCAGGAACGCGGGCCCGAACGGGACTCCGCGGCCCGCGACGAGCGCGGCGAGCGAGGTCCCGAGACGCCCGAGGGCCGTCCGCGCCGAAGCGCGGACGGCCCTCGTGGTCGCGACGGGATCAGCCGCGGATGTACGTCTCCAGCTCCGGGATGCGGAGCTTCGCGAGGCACTTCTTCTCGATCTGGCGCACGCGCTCGCGCGTCACGCCGAGCTGCTGGCTGACGTACGCGAGCGAGCGGGGCTCGAGGCCCGCGAGGCCGAAGCGCATCCGCACGACCTCGGCGTCGCGCTCGGCGAGCCCGTCGATGAGGCGCGTGACGTGCGCGGCCATGAGCTGCTGCGTCACCACGTCGATGGGCTGCGTGACGTCGGCGTCCTCGATGAGGTCGGCCATCTCGGTGTCGCCGTCGCCGCCGCTGCCGCCCACGAGGACCTGCAGCGACATGGGCTCCTGCGCGCGGTCGAGCAGGTAGCGCACCTTGGTGACGGGCGTGTCCGACTCGCGCGCGATCTCCTCCATGGAGGGGTCGCGGCCGAGCTCCACCGCGAGCTCACGCTGCACGGCGTTGATCCGGTTGATGTGCTCCACCGTGTGCACGGGGATCCGGATGGTGCGGCTCGTGTCGGCCATGCCCCGGGTGATGGACTGCTTGATCCACCACGACGCGTAGGTCGAGAACTTGAAGCCGGCCTGGTAGTCGAACTTCTCGACCGCCCGGACGAGGCCCATGTTGCCCTCCTGGATGAGGTCCAGGAACGGCAGGCCGCGGCCCGTGTAGCGCTTGGCGATGCTCACGACGAGGCGCAGGTTCGCGTTCACGAGGTGCTGCTTCGCGCGCATCCCGTCCTGGGCGAGCGTCTGGTACTCGCGGCGCTCGGACGCCGTCAGGTCGGTGCGGGTGTCCAGCACCTCCTGGGAGAGGACGCCCACCTCGATGCGGCGGGCGACGCTCACCTCCAGCTCGGCGGTGAGCAGGGGGACGCGGCCGATCTGGCGCAGGTAGTCCTTGACGGCGTCGGTGCTGGCGCCGGGCGTGACGAGCGACGGCTCGGGGAGGTCGGAGTCCGCGTACGGATCCACGGGGCCGACGGCCTCGATCGGATCGAGGGCGGAGTCGGTGCTGGTGGTGTCGGTGGCCGTGGGCCTGGTCGGTGTCATCGTCATGGTGCCCGTTCCTTCCGCGCCGTCCCGGACGGCATCGTCATGCGGGCCCGCGTCCGTTCGACGGGGGTCTCTGCGAGGTCCCGTGTGCCACGGGGCTCTCGCCGGGAGGCCGGATCACGACCTCGAGCACCTAACTTAGCGTGCGATTCCTTTGGGGCCCAAACGTTCGTATACGCATGTAATAACCGGTCGGAGCCGGTGCCGGAGCGCCGGCCCCCGCCGGTGCGCCCAATCGTATTGCGGACGAATGATTCGCGCATGGGGTTGCGCTCGCTGCTCGGCGGTTGTACATCCGCACGACACCTACACTTGACGGGTGGTCGCCTCACGAATCCATCTCGTCCGTCACGGCGAGGTGCACAACCCCGACGGAGTGCTCTACGGACGCATCCCGGGGTTCGGCCTCTCCGAGCTCGGCCACCGCATGGCCGACGCCGCCGCGCAGGCGCTGGAGGAGTCCGGGGCTCCCGTCAACCGGATCATCGCCTCGCCCCTGCAGCGTGCGCAAGAGTCCGCTGCTCCCTGGGCCGAGCGCTTCGCCCTCGAGGTCACGACCGACGAGCGCGTCATCGAGCCCACCAACCGCTTCGAGGGCTCCCGCTTCCCCTCGCCCGCCCGCATCGCGAGCTCCCCGCGGCTCTGGCCGCTCGTCGTCGACCCGGTGAAGCCGAGCTGGGGCGAGTCCTACCGCTCCATCGCGGCCCGCATGGCCGAGGCCGTCAAGGCCGCGCACCGGTCGGTGCCGGACGGCGACGTCGTCATCGTCAGCCACCAGCTGCCCATCTGGATGGTGCACCTCTCCCTCGCGGGCGAGCGCCTCTTCCACGACCCGCGCAAGCGCCGCTGCGCGCTGTCGAGCATCACCACCGTCGAGCGCGTGGGCGACCGGTTCGTCGAGACCGGCTACGTCGACGCGGCGGCCGGCCTGTCCGACCTCGCGGTCGACGAGGGGGCGGTCTGATGCCCGTCCGCCGCCGCACCCTCCTCGCCGCCGCGGGATCCGCGCTCGCCGCCGTCGCGCTGAGCGGCTGCACGCAGGATCCGCTCGCCGCCGAGTTCCGCGCGGGCGACAACAAGCGCTACATCGCGGGCGACGGCACGTTCACGGAGGTCCCGCTGGCCGACCGCGCCGCCCCCGTCGACTTCTCCGGCACCCTCTCCGACGGCACCGAGATCACGTCCGCCGAGTACCGCGGATCCGTCACGGTGGTCAACTTCTGGTACGCCGAGTGCCCGCCCTGCCGCCTCGAGGCGAAGGACCTGCAGGCCGCGAGCGAGGAGCACGCGGCCGACGGCGTGAAGTTCCTCGGCGTGAACACGCGCGACCAGGCGCCCAACGTCGACTCGTTCGACTCCACGTACGGCATCACCTACCCGTCCGTCCTCGACGTCGAGGACACGCGCATGCAGCTCGCGTTCGCCGGCACCATCGCGCCGAACGCCGTGCCCGCCACCATCGTGCTCGACCGCCAGGGCCGCGTCGCGTCCCGGGTGCTCGGGCAGATCGACCCCGGGGTGCTCCGCACGCTCGTCTCCGACACCGTCGCGGAGCCGGCGGGCTAGGTGGACCAGATCCAGGGCGCCCTCTCGGGCCAGCTCCTCGTCGCGGTGCCGCTGGCGCTGCTCGCGGGACTGGTCTCGTTCGCCTCCCCCTGCGTGCTGCCGCTCGTGCCGGGCTACCTCGGGTACATCGGCGGCATGGCCGAGGCCAAGGGCGGATCCGCCACGCGTCGCCGCCTGCTCCTCGGCACGGCGCTGTTCGTGCTCGGCTTCTCCGCCGTGTTCATCGTCACCACGCTCGTCTCGGCCACCGCCGGCTTCTGGCTCATGCGCTGGCAGGACCTCATCACGCGGATCCTCGGGGTCGTCCTCATCGTCATGGGGCTCGTCTTCACCGGGCGGCTCGGCTTCCTCCAGCGCCAGGTGAAGAGCTCGTGGCGGCCGGCCACCGGGCTCGCGGGCGCGCCGCTGCTCGGCGTCGTGTTCGGCGTCGGCTGGGCGCCCTGCATCGGCCCGACCCTCGCCGTCGTCATCTCGATGAGCCTCACCTCCGCCGACGCGGGCCGCGGCGTCCTGCTCGGCGTCGCCTACTGCATCGGGCTCGGCGTGCCGTTCCTCCTCGTGGCCCTCGGCCTCGGCTGGATGACGCGCACCGTCGGGTTCCTCCGTCGTCACATCCGCACCGTCAACCTCGTCGGGGGAGCGCTGCTCGTGCTCATCGGCGTGCTGATGGTCTCCGGCCTCTGGTCGGCGTGGATGCTCCAGCTCCAGGGGGTGATCGCCTCGTATGTCCCGGCCATCTGACCACGTCGACTCGCCGCGCCAGGCGCCGCGCCCGTCCTCCGCCGACGGCGCGCCCATCGCGCAGCCCAAGCTCGGGTTCCTCGGCACGCTCCGCTGGTTCTGGCGTCAGCTCACGAGCATGCGCACGGCGCTGTTCCTGCTCCTCATGCTCGCGTTCGCGGCCATCCCCGGGTCGCTCGTGCCGCAGCGCAGCTCCGACCCGAACGGCGTCACGCAGTTCCGCGCGGACAACCCGGACCTCTACCCGGTCCTCGACAAGCTCCAGGTGTTCGACACCTACAGCTCGGTCTGGTTCTCCTCCATCTACCTGCTGCTGTTCATCAGCCTCATCGGCTGCGTCGTGCCGCGCGCCAAGCACCACTTCGACGCGCTGCGCCAGGCGCCGCCCAAGACGCCCGCGCGCCTGTCCCGGCTGGCGGGGTACACGACGCGGACGACCACGGCGGATCCGGTCGACGCCATCCGCCAGGCCCGCGCGCTCCTCAAGCGCCAGCGGTACCGCACCCTGCTCGTGGACGACGCGTCGGCGGCGGGCGGCGTCCTCTCCGTGTCGGCCGAGCGCGGCTACCTGCGCGAGACCGGCAACCTCGTGTTCCACTCGGCGCTGGTGGGGATCCTCGTCACGGTCGGCATCGGCGGCGGCTTCGGCTACTCCGGGCAGAAGGTGCTCGTCGAGGGCCAGTCGTTCGTCAACACGCTCTCGACCTTCGACTCGTTCAACCCCGGCCGGTTCTTCGACGACTCCTCGCTCACCCCGTACCGCGTGAAGCTCGACGCGCTGCACGTCGAGTACGAGCAGGAGAACCCGAACGCCATCGGGCAGCCGCTCGACTTCACGGCCGACGTCACCGCCGACGTGCCCGGCGGCCAGCCGCAGGACCGCGAGGTCAAGGTCAACGACCCGCTCGCCATCGGCGGCACCGACATGTACCTGCTCGGCAACGGGTACGCGCCGCACGTGACCGTGCGCGACCCCGAGGGGAAGAGCGTCTACAGCGCGGACGTGCCGTTCCTGCCGCAGGACGCGAAGCTGAAGTCCCTCGGCGTCGTGAAGGTCCCGGACGGACTGCGCGAGCAGGTGGGCATGATCGGCTTCTTCTACCCGACGCTCGACGACTCCCGGACGCCGTTCACGTCCTCCTACCCGGATCTCGACGACCCCGTGCTGACGCTGAACGTCTACACCGGCGACCTCGGGATCAACACGGGAGTGCCCACCTCCGTCTACACGCTCCAGGTCGACACGCTGACCCAGCTCACGGGCGGGCAGACGGGGGTCCAGGGCCTCCGGATGGCCCCGGGCCAGACCGTCGACCTGCCGGACGGGCTCGGCACCGTCACCCTCGACTCCGTCCCGCGCTTCGTCTCGTTCGACGTGCACCACGACCCGACGCAGGGCTGGGTGCTGCTCTTCGCCATCCTGATCCTCGGCGGCCTGCTCACGTCCCTCTTCGTGCCGCGTCGGCGCGTGTGGGTCAAGGCCGTGCCGCAGGCGGACGGATCCACCACCCTCGAGTACGCGGGCCTGGCCCGCGGCGAGGACCCCACGCTGGAGGCCGCGGTCGCGGCCCTGGCGGACAAGCACGCGTCCGGCCTCGCGCCGGGCGCGATGTCAGAAGCGGAAGTTAGGCTCCCCTCGTGAACACGGCCATGCTCGACGACGTCTCCCTCATCGCGCTCCTCGTCGCGATGGGCCTCTACGCGGCCGCATTCATCGCGTTCGCCCTCGACCTCGCCCGCCGCTCGGCGCTCGTGGCCGACGCGGCCACCGCGCGGCAGCCCTCCGCCGTCGGCGCCACCGCGGCCCGCCGGGGCGGCACCGCCACCCTCGAGCGCCAGCCCGCCTCCTCCGGTCCGGACGCGCCCGTCGCAGCCGGCCGGTCGATCAGCCTCAACGTGGCCATGGTGATGCTCGTCGTCGGCTTCGTGGTGCACGCCGTCGCCACCGTGCTCCGCGGCCTCGCGGCCTCCCGGGTGCCGTGGGCGAACATGTACGAGTTCGCCATGACGGGCACGCTGCTCATCCTCAGCGTCTACCTCATCGTGCTCACGCGCCGCGACCTGCGCTTCCTCGGCACGTTCGTCACCGGGCTCATCCTCATCCTGCTCGGCATCGCCGTGGTCCAGTACCGCGTCGAGGTGTCGCCGCTGCCGCCGTCGCTGCAGTCGTACTGGCTCGTGATCCACGTCTTCGTCGCCGCCCTCGGCACCGGGTTCTTCGCGCTCGCCTTCGCGCTCTCGGGCGTGCAGCTGCTGCAGTTCCGGCGCGAGTCGCTCGCCGCCGACGCGCAGGCCGTGAAGATGCGCTTCCTCGCGACGCTGCCCGACTCCGTCACGCTGGAGTCGATGGCGTACCGCCTCAACATCGTGGGCTTCATCTTCTGGACCTTCACGCTCATGGCCGGCGCCATCTGGGCCGAGCGCGCATGGGGTCGCTACTGGGGGTGGGACACCAAGGAGGTCTGGACCTTCATCATCTGGGTGCTCTACGCCGGGTACATCCACGCGCGGGCCACGCGCGGTTGGCGTGGGTCGCGGTCGGCGTGGCTGGCCATCATCGGGTTTTCCGCCGTCATGTTCAACTTCGGCGTCGTGAACGTGTTCTTCAAGGGCCTGCACACCTACAGCGGCCTGTAGGCCCGCGGCCGCTCGAGCTCGGTCGACCGCCTCGGCGGGTTCAGCCGCGCGTCGCGAGCACGGCGTGCGTGCGGCGGATCCGGTCGAGCCACCAGTCGCGGCGGTCCGGGTCCGCGGCGTGCGCGTCGAGGAGCCGGGCGTCCGGCGTCACCCGGCGCACCGGGATCCGGCCGTCGACCGGCAGGAGCGGCTCCGCCACGACGTCCTCCACGAAGAGCGACACCGTGCCGAGCCCGCAGTCGTGCGGCAGGTCGGGGATCGCGGCCGCGAGGTGCGCGGCCATGGAGATGCCGACGCTCGTGTCGAGCGCGCTGGACACGACCACGGGCAGGCCCGCGTCGCGCGTGATGCCGAGCGCGCGGTGGATCCCACCGAGTGGCTGCGCCTTGATGACCAGCAGGTCCGCGGCGCCGGCGCGCGCCACCCGCAACGGGTCCTCGGCCTTGCGGACGCTCTCGTCGGCGGCGACGGGCACGCCGAGGTGGCGGATCCGGTCGCGCAGCTCCGCGAGCTCCTCCACCGACGCGCAGGGCTGCTCCACGTACTCGAGGTCGTGCTCGGCGAGGGCGTGGATCGCGTGCTCGGCCTCGTCGACCTTCCAGGCCGCGTTCGCGTCGATGCGCACGCGGCCCTCGGGGCCCAGCAGGCGGCGCACCTCGGCGACGCGCGCCACGTCGTCCGCGAGCACGGTGCCATGCTCGGCCACCTTGACCTTCGCGGTGCGGCAGCCGGGGAACCGGGCCAGCACCTCGGCCACGCGCGACCCCTTCACGGCCGGGATCGTCGCGTTCACGAGCACGTGGTCGCGGAGGGGCGCGGGCGGCGCGGTCCAGCCGAAGTCGATCGCGGCCTCCAGCCAGGCGGCGGACTCGGCGTCGTCGTACTCGACGAACGGCGAGAACTCGGTCCAGCCGAGCGGACCCTCGATCAGCACGGCCTCGCGCACGTCGAGGCCGCGGAAGCGCGTGCGGAGGGGGAGGGCGACGACGCGGGCCGTGGCGAGGAGGTCGTCGATCGCGGGGAGCATGGGTCCAGCCTCGCACCCGCGGACCGCGACGGCCCGCCCGCGGTCGGCCCGGCACCCGGCGCCTAGGCTGGGCGTCATGGTGAAGCAGGTCTCCGACATCCTCGATCCCACCCGCTGGCGCGACGTGCCCCTCGCGGAGGGCTTCACCGACGTCACCTACCACCACGACCTCTCGGGGCGGATCGCGCGCATCGCGTTCGACCGGCCGGAGGTGCGCAACGCCTTCCGCCCGCGCACGGTCGACGAGCTGTACCAGGCGCTCGACGACGCCCGGCAGGATCCGCGCATCGGCGTCGTGCTCCTCACCGGCAACGGCCCGAGCCCGAAGGACGGCGGCTGGGCGTTCTGCAGCGGCGGCGACCAGCGCATCCGCGGGCGCGACGGCTACAAGTACGCCGACGGCGAGACCGCCGAGGGCGTCGACCCGGCGCGTGCCGGGCGCCTCCACATCCTCGAGGTCCAGCGCCTCATCCGCTTCATGCCCAAGGTCGTGATCGCGGTCGTCCCCGGCTGGGCGGCCGGCGGCGGGCACTCGCTGCACGTCGTCTGCGACCTCACCATCGCGTCGGCGGAGCACGGCCGCTTCAAGCAGACCGACGCCGACGTCGGGTCGTTCGACGGCGGGTACGGATCCGCCTACTTCGCCCGCCAGGTCGGCCAGAAGGCCGCGCGCGAGGTGTTCTTCCTGGCGGAGGAGCACAGCGCCCAGCGCATGTACGAGATGGGCGCCGTGAACCGCGTCGTGCCGCACGCCGAGCTCGAGGCGACGGCGCTGGACTGGGCGGAGACGATCCTCGGGAAGTCGCCCACCGCGATCCGCATGCTCAAGTACGCCTTCAACGCGGTGGACGACGGCATGGTCGGCCAGCAGGTGTTCGCGGGCGAGGCCACGCGCCTCGCCTACGGCACCGACGAGGCCGTCGAGGGCCGCGACTCCTTCCTCGAGAAGCGCGCGCCCGACTGGTCGCCGTTCCCGTGGCAGTTCTGATCCGCGCGGCAGCGCTCCCGTGAGGCGCCTCGAGCGGCTCACCGCGTCCGGCGCCGACGTCGTGCCCCTCCTCCGCGCCGCGCTCGCGGGGGACGGCCCGGCGCTGCTCGCGCGCCCGGTGGACGCGCCCGCGGCCGTCGGGGATCCGCCGCCGGTCGAGGTCGAGCGACGCGTCGCGCTCGTGGTCGAGACCTCCGGCACCACCTCCCGGCCCAAGCGCGTGGCCCTGTCGTCGGATGCGCTGCTGGCGAGCGCCGCCGCGTCGCAGACCGCGCTCGGGGCGCCCGGGCAGTGGATCCTCGCGCTGCCCACCCACTACATCGCCGGCCTGCAGGTGCTCGTGCGCTCGATCGCGGCGGGCACGGCACCGGCGGTCCTCGCGCCCGGCAGCTTCGACCCGCGCGCCTTCGCGGACCTGGCCGCGTCGATGGACGCGCGCCTCGCCCGGTACACGTCGCTCGTGCCGACGCAGCTGCACCGGCTGGTCGAGGCGGCGGACGGCGGCGCAGCGGGGGACGACGCCCGCCGCGTCCGCGACGCCGTCCGCCGCCTCGACGCGATCCTCGTCGGCGGGCAGGCCACGCCCCCGCACCTCGTCGACCGGGCCGCCGCGCTCGGCTGGCGCGTGGTGCGCACCTACGGATCCAGCGAGACCGCCGGCGGCTGCGTGTACGACGGCGTGCCGGTCGCGACGGCCGAGGTCGCCGTCGTCGACGGCCAGGTCGAGCTCGCCGGCCCGATGCTCGCGGAGGGCTACCTGGGCGACCCCGGCGCCACCGAAGCGGCGTTCGGCGAGCACGACGGCCGCCGCTGGTACCGCACGGGCGACGGCGGCGCGCTCGTCGACGGCGTGCTGCGGATCACCGGGCGGCTCGACGACGTCGTGATCTCCGGCGGCGAGAAGCTGCGGCTGGCCGCGGTCGAGGAGGCGGTGCGCTCGCTCGCGGCGTGGGACGCGCGCCTCGGCGAGGCCGTCGCGGTGCCCGGCGAGCACGCGGGGTGGGGCCAGCGTCCGGTGGTGTTCGTGCTGGGCGCGGTGGATCCTCAGCTCGCCGAGCGCGTGCGCCGCGAGCTGGCCGCGCGCCTCGGTCGCGTCGCCGGGTCGACCGCCGTGCGCGGGATCCCGGAGATGCCGACGCTGCCGTCCGGCAAGCCCGACCGGCGCGCGCTCCGGGCCCTGGCCGACGCGCATCCGGCCGCCTGAGGCACCGCGGCCCCGCGCCCGGGCATGACGAGGGGCCGGATGCTCGGCACCCGGCCCCTCGCCTCTCAGGAGGGACGTCCCTCCGGAACTCTTACTTCTTGAAGACGTCCTTCACGTTCTCGCCGGCCTGCTTGGCGCTTGCCCCGGCCTGCTCCGCTTCGCCTTCGGCGACCTTGCTGTCGTCGCCGGTCAGCTTCCCGAAGGCCTCCTCGGCCTTCCCCGCGAGCTTCTCGCCGGTGTTCTGGGCCTTGTCGTCCGCACTCATGGGCGCTCCTTCGTTCGGTGGATGTGACGTCTCCGACGCTACGCCGGTCGGGCGCGGGCGTCACCCGGCTCACACCGGACGCTCGGGCGGGCGGATCCGGCCGGCCCGTCCGACAGCGCGAGCCCGGCCGGCCGGATCCGCCCGACGGCCGCATGGGAGGATGGGCGCATGGCGACCCGCACCCCCGACGCGCGCGCGAAGGGCCTCCTCTCCTGGCTGATCCTCGCGGTCGGCGTCGTCATCGCCGGCTTCACCGTGGCCATCCTCGTCGCCGCGATCGAGGCCGACGGGGTCGGCGAGGTCACCGGCACGCTCGTCGCGGGCGCCGTCGCGACGGTCGCGGCCGTGCTCGCCTTCGTGGACCAGCGGCGGAAGGTGCGCGCCACGCGCGCGGCCGAGCTGGCGGCGCGAGCGGATCCGACCGCATCGCGTGCGGGCGACGACGCCACCGCCGCCGCCGGGCCGACGGACCCCGCGGATCCGGCCCGCCCCTCCGCCGACGGGGACGCACCGCTCAGTCGATGAGCCGGAGCGCCACCAGGCGCTCCAGGGCCGCCTGCCCGGCGGGCGGGCAGCGGTCGGCGTCCGCGGACCCCACGAGCTCGAGCTCGGCGACCTCGCCCGAGGCGACGGGCTCCTGCTCGCGGTCCCGCGGCTCCGCCCGGTAGACGGTCATGCTCACGAGGCGTCCGGCGTGCACGCCGTGGGCGTCGGCGAGGACCGTGAAGAGGTCCTCGACGGTCGCGGGGTCGATGTCGAGCCCGACCTCCTCGGCGGCCTCGCGCATCAGCGCCTGCCGCGCGCCCTCGCCCGGCTCGATCTTGCCGCCGGGCAGGTAGAGCACGTCCTGGCCCTCGACGCGCACCATCAGCACCCGCCGGTCGCGGATGAGGGCCAGCGCGGAGACGCGCAGCGGCCGCTCGGAGGCGGCGCGGAGCGGGTCGTCGGATGCGGGGCCGTCGGGGCCGTCCGGCTGATCGAGGTCGTCGTCGTCATCGTCGTCATCGTCGTCGATGACGGGGAGGACGGGTCGACGGGCCGGGTCGGGGGTCGAGGTCACGGGTCTCCTACAGTCCGTCGAGGCTCGTGCGAGCCGCCCACTCGACGTCGAGCAGGGCGACGACCACGGTATCGGCCCACGCCCCCTCGACCCACCTGTCGTGCACGAGCAGGGCCTCCCGGCGCATGCCGAGGCGCGTGGCCAGGGCGAGTGCCGCCGCGTCGCGTGCGTCCGCCCGGGCCGTGACGCGGTGGACGCCGGCCTCCTCGAACAGCAGCTCGAGGATCCGGTCGGCCGCCTCGCCCGCGAGCCCCGCCCCGCGCACGTCCTCGTGCAGGACGACGCCGAGCTCGGCCTGGCGGGCGGCGGGCTCGCGCAGCCGCGCGTGCGCCTCGCCGACCACGTGGGCGGGTCGCGGACCCTGGGCCGGCAGCTCCACGGCGAGGGCCAGCCGGTCGCCGACGGCAGCGAGGCGCGTCCAGCCGAGGCGGTCGGCGAGCAGGCGCGCCGCGTCGGGTCGGGCGCCCGTCGGGGTGCCGGCCAGGTGGCCGCGCGCGCCCGGCGAGGTCGCGTAGGCGTCGACGGCGACCAGGTCGTCGGGCGCGAACGGACGGAGCACGAGGCGGGAGGTGCGGATCGGCCCGCGCACGTCGACGGGGCCGATCGCGGGCAGGTCTCCGTGCACGATGCGGCTCCGGGTCAGGGCGCCGGCGGCGTGGCCGCCCACTCGTCGGCGAGCACGGCGTAGTAGAGGCTGTCGACCCACTCGCCCTTCACGAGGTGCTCCTCGCGGAAGCGGCCCTCGAGGCGCATGCCGAGGCGCTCGGCCATGCGCGCGGAGGAGGAGTTGCGGGCGTCGAGCTGCGCGACGACGCGGTGGGCGCCGGCACGCCGGAAGGCGATGTCGATGAGGGCGCGGCTGGCCTCCGTGGCGTAGCCGCGGCCGGCGAAGTCGGGGTTCATGACCCAGCCCACCTCGAGCTGCCGCGACGGGACGTTGCGGAGGAGGAGCGACACGTCGCCCACCACGCGGCCCGACGACGCCCGCGGGTTGAGGCTCGGCTCGTCCGGCAGCTCCACGGCGAGGCCGAGGAAGTCGTGGCCCTGCTCGAGGCGGGTCTTGCGGCGGCGGTCGGCCAGGTGGCGCTTCGAGGCGGCGCGGTCGCGGAGCGGCCAGAACATGTACTCGACCACCTCGCGCCGGCGCTGGATGTCGGCGAAGTCGTCGAGGTCGTCGGCCGTGTAGGGCCGGAGCACGAGGCGCTCGGTGCGCACCGGATCCGTCATCCGGAGGGGCGCGTCGAGGCGCGGACCGCGGAGGACGCGGGGCCTCACGACGCCGAGCCCGCCTCACCGGTGCGGGGCAGCGCGACGGCGACGGGGGAGGACACCGCGGCGGGCACCTCCACGTCGAGCCCGAAGAGCGCCTGCACGGCGTCGACCACGCGGGCGCCCTCGCCCTGGCGCGCGAGCTCGCGGGCCCGGACGGACGGCTGGTGCACGAGGACGCTCACGAGGTGGCGGAGCGCCTTCTCGGTGGCCTCGGAGGAGTCGCCGCGCTTGCGGACGCGCTCCAGCTCGCCCTCGAGGACGTCGAAGATGTGGGTGCGGAGGGCCACGACCGCGGGGGCCACCTCGTCCTCGGCGCTCGCGGCGCGGAACTCGGCGGCGGCGGTGCTGACGATCTCGCGGGCGTCGTCCGTGGCGGTGAGGTCGCGGAGCGGCGCGTGCAGGCTGATGGTCTCCAGGTCGAGCAGCTCGACGCCGTCGACCGTGACGACGTCCGGATCCACGTTGCGCGGCAGCCCGAGGTCGATGACGAGGCGGCGGCGGCCGTCCCCTGAGACGGCGGCGGCGGCCTGCATGTGATGGGCGGCGAGCACGGACTTCGGCGCCGTGCTGCAGGTGACGACGATGTCGGAGGCGGCGAGCGCGCGGAGCAGGTCGCGCCCCTCCACCGCGGGGATGCCGTGGGGGCCGGCGAACTTCTGCGCGCGGCCCGAGGGGGAGTAGACGTGCACGTCGACGACGCCGCGGTCACGGAGCGCCGCGAGGCTCGCGCCGGCGTAGGCGCCCGTGCCGACCAGGAGGACGCGGGTGGCCGACCAGTCGGCGATGCGGCTCTCGGCGAGGTCGAGCGCGAGGCGGACCATGGATCGCCCGGCGCTCTGCAGGCCCGTGCGGGTCTTGACGCCGCGCGAGGTGTTGGACGCGGTCTGGAAGAGGCGCTCGAGGCCCGTGCTCGTGGTGCCGCCCGTGCGCGCGCCCTCGAGCGCGCGGCGGACCTGCCCGGCGATCTCGCCCTCGCCGACCACGACGGACTCGAGGCCCGAGGAGACGGCGAACAGGTGCTCGGCGACCGCGTCACCGCACTTCACGTCGACGCTGCCGCGGACGTCGTCGCGGTCGATGCCGCTCGCCCCGCTGACCACGTCGACCGTGGCCTCGACGGCCAGCGCGCGGGCCGCGGTGAGGGGCTCCTCGACGTCGAGGTAGGCCTCGAAGCGGTTGCAGGTGGCGAGGACGACGGCCCCCGCGATGAAGTCGTTCTGCTCCATGAGCGTGCCGGCGACGGAGGGTGCGGCCACGGACAGCTTCTCGAGGACCTCGAAGCTGGCGTTGTGATGACTCGCCGTCAGACATATGAGCACAGTCCATGGTAAACCTCCCCGCCGTGTGGTCGGGGCCGGTGAGGGTGCCCTGCCTCCCGGGGTCGGGGCCCCGGCGCCGGCAGCCTCGGCGTCCGCCTCGCCGACAGCCTCGCCGTCCGCGTCGTCCGCCGGCCCGCGTCCCCAGCCGAGCGGGCGCGCAGGCGGGGGATGCGATGATCTCCTCCGTGATCACGCCCGCATCCTCCGCCTCCGCGCCCGCATCCGCCGCCCTCCCGCTCCCCGCCGAGCACCCGCTCAACACCCGCACCGCGTCGTCGCTGCTCGTCGAGGCGTACCGCGGCCACCGCGGAGACCGCGCGCCCGTGTGGTTCATGCGCCAGGCCGGCCGCTCGCTGCCCGAGTACCGCGAGCTGCGCGTGGGCACCCGCATGCTCGACGCGTGCCTCGACCCGGAGATGGCCAGCGAGATCACGCTCCAGCCCGTCCGCCGCCACCACGTGGACGCGGGCATCTTCTTCAGCGACATCGTCATCCCGCTCAAGCTCGCGGGCGTGGGCGTCGACATCGTCGCGGGGCGCGGACCGGTGCTCGAGAAGCCCGTCCGCACCGCCGCCGACGTGGCCGCGCTGCCGGCGCTCGACCCCGCCGCGCTCGAGCCCATCCGCCAGGCCGTCGCGCGCACCGTCGCGGAGCTCGGCGACACCCCGCTCATCGGCTTCGCGGGCGCCCCCTTCACGCTCGCCGCGTACCTCGTCGAGGGCGGGCCGAGCAAGGACCACATCGCGGCCCGCGGCCTCATGCACGCGGATCCCGACGCCTGGGACGCCCTCATGCGCTGGTGCGCCGAGATCACGGGCGTCTTCCTCCGCGCGCAGGTCATGGCCGGCGCCTCCGCCGCGCAGCTCTTCGACTCCTGGGCCGGCGGCCTCTCGCTCGCCGACTACACGCAGCGCGTCGCCCCGGCCTCCGCGCTCGCGCTCGACCACGTGCGCACCATCACCGCGGCCGACGGCCGCACCGTCCCGCTCGTCCACTTCGGCGTCGGCACCGGCGAGCTCCTCGGCGCGATGCACGACGTGGGCGTCGACGCGGTGGGCGTCGACTGGCGCATCCCGCTCGACGAGGCGTCGCGCCGGCTCGGCGGATCCGTCCCCGTCCAGGGCAACGTCGACCCGGCCCTGCTGGCCGCGCCGTGGCCGATCCTCGAGGCGCACGTCCGCGACGTGCTCGAGCGCGGGACGGCGGCGCCGGCGCACATCCTCAACCTCGGCCACGGCGTGCCGCCCGAGACCGACCCGACCGTGCTCACGCGCATCGTGGACCTGGTCCGTGGCTAGCGACCCGCGGCAGGCGGCCGGCGAGGTGGACCCGACCGACGTCGTCGTGGTCGGCGGCGGGGTGGGCGGCCTCATCGCCGCCCGCGCCTGCGCCCTGGCCGGCCGGCGCGTGATCCTCGTGGAGGCGTCGCCCGCGCTCGGCGGCACCGTCGGATCCCACGTGGTCGACGGCCTCCGCCTCGACAGCGGCGCCGAGAGCTTCGCGACCCGCCGCGGCACGGTCGCCGCCTACCTCGGCGAGCTCGGCCTCGCCGACCGCATCGTGCAGCCGAACCCGGACGGCGCGTGGGTGCAGCTCGCCGAGCGGGCCATCCAGCTCCCGCGCACGGGCCTCCTCGGGATCCCGGCGCACCCGTTCGACCTCACCATCGCCACCGCGATCGGCCGCGTCGGCGTCGTCCGCGCCAAGGCCGACCTCGCGCTCCCCGCCTCCGTCGGCGCGAAGGAGCGCACGCTCGGCGGCCTCGTCCGCGCCCGCATGGGCGACCGCGTCGTCGACCGGCTCGTCGCCCCCATCGTCTCCGGCGTGCACAGCGCGCACCCCGACGAGGTCGACGCCGACTCCGTCGCGCCCGGCCTCCGCGCCGGCCTCGCCGAGCACGGCTCGCTCGGGCGCGCGGTCGCGTCCATGCGCGCCGCCTCGCCCGCGGGATCCGCCGTGAGCGGCGTCGTCGGCGGAGTGCACCTCCTCGTCGACGCGCTCGTCGCCGACCTCCAGCGCCTCGGCGTCGACGTGCGCACCTCGCTCGCCGTGGAGTCCGTGCACCGGCACCGCTCCCACGAGGGCGCCGCCGCCTTCGACGACTGGCACGTCGAGCTCGCGGACGGCCGCGGCATCGACGCCGCCGGCGTGGTCCTCGCGATCCCCGCGGCGGGACTCGTCCGGCTCTTCTCCGGCCTCGCGCCGCGCGCCGTCACCGAGGGCTGGCCCGAGCCGTCCTCCGTCGAGCTCGTCACGCTCGTCGTCCGCGCCCCCGAGCTCGACGCCGCCCCGCGCGGCACGGGCGTGCTGGTCTCCGCCGACGTGCCCGACGTGCGCGCGAAGGCCCTCACGCACGCGACCGCCAAGTGGCCGTGGCTGAAGGACCTCGCGGGCGACCGGCACGTGCTCCGCCTCTCCTACGGGCGCGCGGGCGGGAACGACGACACCGCCGCGGTCCCCGACGACGAGCTGACGGCCATCGCGGTGCGCGACGCGTCCGCGCTGCTGGGGACCGACCTCGCGGGCCGGGTCACCGGATCCGCCCGCGTGCGCTGGACCAACGCCCTCCCGTTCGCCGCCTCCGGGCACCGCGAGCGCGTGCAGGCCGTGCGGGACGAGGCGGCCGAGCACCCGGGCCTCGAGATCACCGGATCCGCGGTCGCGGGCACCGGCCTCGCCTCCGTCGTGGCCGACGCGGTCGCCGCCGCCGACCGCGTCCTCGCGCGGCGGTGAGCCTGGCGAGACCCGGCTGGCCGAGCAGCGCCCGTCCCGCCGCCCCCGACCACGCGCGTGCGCCGGAGGGATACGCTGAACGGACGTGCGCCCCACGTGCCCCCTCAACGATCGGAGATCTCCCATGAAAGGCAAGCTTCTCTTCGTCGCCGGAGCCGGTGTCGGCTACGTCCTCGGCGCCCGCGCCGGACGCAAGCGCTACGAGCAGATCCGCACGAACGCCAAGAAGGTCTGGGACGACCCGAAGGTCCAGCGCCAGGTCGACAACGCGGCCGGCTTCGTGAAGGACCACACCCCCGACGTCGCGCACGCGGTCGTCGGCGGCGCCAAGAAGGTCGTCGGCACCGTCACGGGCGGCAAGAAGGACTCGTCCGCCGGATCCACGCCCTCCAGCGCGTCCACCTCGTCGTACCCGACCATGGACCCCGCCTCGCCCGAGCCGAACGGCTCCGGCACCTCCCGCTGACCCGCCCGCCCATCCCCAGGAGGGAACCCCGCATGACGGATCAGGATCTCAATCCGAAGAGCAAGCGCTCGCTCGTCCGGCTCGTCGCCGACCTGCCGACCCTCATCGTCCAGCTGGTCAAGGACGAGATCGAGTCGTTCAAGAACGAGCTCGTCTCCAAGCTCAAGCACGCGGGGATCGGCGCCGGCTTCCTCGTCGTCGCGCTCTTCTTCGCGTTCATCGCGTTCCTGGTGCTCGTCGCCGCCGCGATCCTCGGCCTGTCCGAGGCGTTCTCGCCGTGGCTCTCCGCGCTCATCGTCGCCGGCGTGTTCCTCCTGATCACGGTGGTGCTGGCGCTGCTCGGCATCCGCTGGCTCAAGAAGGGCGTCCCGCCGACGCCCGAGGAGACCGTGGACAGCCTCAAGGAGGACGTCGACGCGGTGAAGGGGACCGGCAAGTATGAGCACTGACCGCCCCCGCCCCGTCGGCCCGCGCTCGCGCACGGAGCTGAAGCTCGACATCCAGCACACGCGCGAGGAGATCGCCGCCACGCTCGACGCGCTGGAGTCGAAGCTCAACGTGCGGCGCCGGGCGAAGGACGGCATCGCCGACCTCCGTCGCCGGATCCGCCGCACCGCGGACGAGGACCCGTTGCTGCTCGTGGCCGTCGGCGTGGGCGCGGTCGTGGTGATCGGCGGCGTGGTCTGGGCCGTGTCGCGCGCCGCGCGCCGCTGACGCCGGACCGGACGGGACCGCTCGTCGTGCCCGCGCGTCCTCGCGCCGCCGCAGATCGCCCCGCGTCGCGGATCCCGCGCACGCCGCGCGATCCCGACGCCCTCGGGCGGCATCCGCTGATGCTGCCCGGGCTCGTGGGCCTGGGCGGCTCGCTCATGCTCGTCGCGGCGTCGTTCGTCGTGGGCCATGCGCCCGCGGAGTCCGGCCTCTCGCAGCTGGCCGTGGTCGGCGGCCTGCGGGTCTCGCCGACGGCGACGGGGATCGCGTCGGCCGCTGTCGTGATCGGCGGCGTGCTCATGGTCGCCGCCTGGCTCCTCCTCGGCGCCCTCCTCCCGCGCCTGGGCGACCGCGCGATCCGCGCCGTCCTCGGCCTCTCCGTCCTCTGGACGACGCCGCTGCTCGCGAGCGTGCCCCTGTTCAGCCGGGACGTGTACTCCTACATCGCCCAGGGCCGCGTGCTCGGGGCCGGCCTCTCGCCCTACGAGCACGGCCCCGCGGTGCTCGCCGACTGGCGCTCCACGGGCGTCGACCCGCTGTGGGCGCACAACCCGGCACCCTACGGCCCCCTCTACCTCCTCGTCGAGCGCGGGCTCGGCGCCATCGACACGGCGATCAGCACCGAGGCCGCCGTGCTCGGCGCGCGCCTCGTGTCGGTCGCGGGCGTGATCCTCATGGTGTGGTGCGGCTACCGCATCGCGCGCCGGCGGCGCATCGATCCCGTGCGCGCCCTCTGGTTCCTCGCCGCTAGCCCGCTCGTGAGCTTCAACTTCGTGATCGCCGCGCACAACGACGCGCTCATGATGGGCCTCCTCGTCGCGGGCCTCCTGGCCGCCATCGACTCGCGGCCGGTGCTGGCGGTGCTGCTCGTGACCGCGGCCGTGGCCGTGAAGCCCATCGCCCTCGTGGCGCTGCCGGTCGTCGCCATCGTCCATGCCGAGATGCGCGCGCGCCGCGTCGACGACCGCGCGCCCGCCGGCGTCGCCGTGGACGGATCCGCGGGTGCGGTCGTCGGCCTCCGCGCGCCCACGCGCGACCCGCGGGTCTGGGCCGCGTGGACCGCGTCGGGCATCGCCGCGATGGGCCTCCTCGCGATCGGCGGGCAGCTGCTCGGCGTCGGCCTCGGCTGGATCTCGGCGCTCTCGAGCCCCGTGTCCGTCGTGTCCTGGTTCATGCCGTTCGGCCTCGCCGCCGGCGCGATCGGCCCGCTCGCGGACGTGCTCGGCGGACCGGGCGACGCGGTCGAGGGCGGCATCAAGACCGCGGGGATCCTCATCGGCTTCGCCGGCGCCGCCTGGTGCATCCTCACCACCCGGACGCTCTCCGGCGAGGCGCGGCTGGCGCTCGCCTTCGCCTGCATCGTCGCGATGTCGCCCGTCGTGTACCCCTGGTACGGCCTGTGGGTGCTCGTGGTGCTCGCCGTCGTGGGCATCGCGGACGGCGCCGCGATGTCGCTCGCGGTCTCCGCGACGGTCTTCCTCGTGGGCGTGAACCTGCTCGAGCCCATGGCGGTCGTGCACACGGTCGCGTCCGGCTGGCCGCGGTTCCTCGTCGTCCTCATCGCGGTGGTCGGCATCCTCGGGGTGCTCGCGCCGGGGCTGCAGGGGCTCGCGGGGACGGATCCCTTCCGCGCGCTCCGGGCGCCCCGCCACCAGTTCTCCGCCGCGCGGGTGCCGCCGGCCTGATCCGCGACGGCGCCCGACCGCGCCCGCCCGCGGCACCCGCCCGCGCGGCCCGGCGGCGCCGACCCGCGCGAAGGATCGGGTGCGGGAATGCGCGCGACCGGCCCGGACGTTCCCCCGGGACACCACCGACGGGAGCGCGACCATGGACACCGACCACGACTGGACCGACCTCATCCGCCGCGCGCACGACGGATTCGGCGACCGCCTCCGCGCCGTCACCGACTGGTCGGCGCCCACGCCCGACGTCGAGTGGGACGTCCGCGAGCTCGTCGCCCACGTGATCGAGGAGCAGCAGTGGGTGCCGCTCCTCCTCGCCGGCCACACCGCCGAGACCGGGCAGCCGCTCATCCGCGGGCTCGACGACGACCTCGTGGCCGAGTGGGGCCGCTACTCCCGCGAGGCGCTCGACGCCTGGCGCGACGCGGATCCCGAGCGCCCGGTCGTGCTCTCGACCGACCGCGTGCCCGCCCGCGAGTACCTCCGCGAGCAGCTGTCCGACGTCGTGATCCACGGCTGGGACCTCGCGCGCGCCATCGGCGCCGACGAGCGCATCGACGACGACCTCGTCCGCGCGACCTGGACGGTCTTCGAGCCGCAGCGCGACACCCTCGAGGCGAGCGGCCTCTTCGCCTCGCCCGTGCCGGTGGGGGAGGACGCGCCGCTGCAGGTCCGCCTGCTCGCGCTGACCGGGCGCGACGCCCGCTGACCGGCCGGGCGGGCGTCCGCCTGCGGATGATCTGACGGCCGCCCGCCCGATGCGGGACGGGGTGCCCGGGCGACGTACCATGGAGACCATGAGCATCCCGGCTGCCGAGTCGGCGGCATCTCAGGTCCCCCCGATCGAGCCCCCCGCGGAAGCGTCCCCCAGCGGCTACGCCCTGTGGGCCGTCCTCCGTCGCGATCCCCAGCGCCCCGACGACCTCGACGGCCGCGAGGTCCCGGGCGCGGTCGACGAGCTCGACGGCATCGTGGACATCGTGGAGGCGGAGGGCGTCACCGTCCGCGGCTTCTACGACGTCTCCGGCATGCGCGCCGACGCCGACCTCATGGTCTGGATCCACGGCCCCCAGATGGAGACCCTCCAGTGGGCGTTCCGCGAGATCCGCCGCGCGCGCCTCGTCCGCGCGCTCATCCCGTCGTGGAGCGCCGCGGGCGTCCACCGCGACGCCGAGTTCAACCGCAGCCACGTGCCCGGGTTCCTCCGGGGCGAGGAGCCGCGCGACTGGCTCTGCGTCTACCCCTTCGTCCGCTCCTACGAGTGGTACCTGCTGCCGCCCGAGGAGCGCGGGCGCATGCTCGCCCAGCACGGCCGCCAGGGCGCGGCCTTCCGCAGCGTCATCGCCAACACGGTCTCGTCGTTCGGCCTCGGCGACTACGAGTGGATCCTCCCGCTCGAGTCGAACGAGCTCGTCGACCTGGTCGACATGATGCGCGACCTGCGCAACACCGACGCGCGCCGTCACGTGCGCGAGGAGGTCCCGTTCTACACGGGCCGCCGCATCACCACCGCCGAGCTCGTGGAGGTCCTCCAGTAATGGCCGCAGTGAACCTGGGTCGCAAGCCCGCCCCCGCCACCGACGCCCCCCGGGCGCCCGGCGCCCTCGTCTCCGCCGCGAGCGAGGCCGCGAAGATGGGCCCCGCCCACGTCGAGGAGCCCGTCGCGTACGACGCGATCCTGCTGGCCTCCTTCGGCGGACCCGAGGGCCAGGACGACGTCATCCCGTTCCTCCGCAACGTCACGAGCGGCCGCGGGATCCCCGAGGAGCGCCTCGAGGAGGTCGCCCACCACTACCGCGCGTTCGGCGGCATCAGCCCCATCAACGAGCAGAACCGCGAGCTGAAGGCCGCCCTCGAGGCGCGCCTCGCCGAGCGCGGCATCGACCTGCCCGTGCTCTGGGGCAACCGCAACTGGGGTCCGTACCTCAACGACGCGCTCCGCGAGGCCGAGGAGAAGGGCTACCGCCAGCTCATCGCCGTCGCCACGAGCGCCTACAGCTCGTACTCCTCCTGCCGCCAGTACCGCGAGGACTTCGCGGACGCGCTCGAGGACACGAGCCTGCAGGGCGTCGTCCGCATCGACAAGGTGCGCCAGTTCTTCGACCACCCCGGCTTCGTCACGCCGTTCATCGAGGGCACGCGCGACGGGATCCGCGACGTCGTCGCGCACTTCGAGGCCGAGGGCGCGCCCGTCGACCTCGCGACCGACGTCGAGGTCATGTTCTCCACGCACTCCATCCCGTCCTCCGACGCGGCCAAGTCCGGCCCCGCCGAGCGCGGCTTCGACGAGGACGGCGCGTACGCGGCGCAGCACCTGGCCGTCGCCGAGGTCGTGATGCACGAGGTCCGGAAGGAGCTCGGCATCGACCAGGACGTCCCGTGGCAGCTCGTCTACCAGTCGCGCTCCGGCCCGCCCTCCATGCCGTGGCTCGAGCCCGACGTGAACGACGCCATCGGCGAGCTGCCCGCGCAGGGCCGCCGCGCCGTCGTGATCGTGCCGCTCGGCTTCGTGAGCGACCACATGGAGGTCAAGTGGGACCTCGACAACGAGGCCACCGAGTCCGCCCAGGAGAACGGCCTGTACTCGGTGCGCGTGCCCACCCCGGGCGTGCACGCCGCCTACGTCGACGGCCTCATCGATCTCGTGCTCGAGCGCCGCGACGGCGTGAAGGCGGAGGACCGCCCGCACATGACCGACCTCGGCCCCTGGTACGACGTCTGCCGTCCGGGCTGCTGCGAGAACGTCCGGCTCGGGTTCAAGCCGGCGGTCTCCGGGCTGGCACCGTGACGGACGGTCCCCTCACGTCGGAGGATCGCGGCACGCTGCGCATCGGGACCCGGGGGAGCGCGCTCGCCCTGGCCCAGACGCGGGCCATCGCCGCGGAGATCACCGACGCGTCGGGACTCGAGGTCGAGCTGGTGCCCGTGACCACCCACGGCGACACGTCGCGCGAGTCGCTCGCGAGCCTCGGAGGCACCGGCGTGTTCGCGAGCGCGCTCCGCGAGTCGCTGCTGCGCGGGGAGTGCGACCTCGTCGTGCACTCGCTCAAGGACCTGCCGACCGCGCCGTACGACGGCCTCACGGTCGCGTCGGTGCCCGTCCGGGCGGATCCGCGCGACGCGCTCTGCGCACGCGACGGCCTCACCCTGGCGACCCTGCCGCGCGGCGCCCGCGTCGGCACCGGATCCCCGCGCCGCCGCGCCCAGGTCCTGGCCGAGCGGCCGGACCTCGACGTGGTCGACATCCGGGGCAACATCGACACCCGGCTCTCCCGCGTCACCGCGGGCGACCTCGACGCGGTGGTCCTCGCGGCCGCCGGGCTCCAGCGCATCGGCCGGCTCGACGCCGTCACGGAGCACCTCGAGCTCGACCGCTGGCCCACCGCCCCCGGGCAGGGCGCGCTCGCGCTCGAGATCCGCACGGAGGACGCCGAGACGCACTCGGTCGTCGGCCGCGCGGTCGAGGGCGTCGACGACCCGTTCACGCATGCGGCCGTGCTCGCGGAGCGCGGCGTGCTCGCCGCCCTCGAGGCCGGCTGCGCGGCGCCCATCGGCGCGCGGGCCACGGTCACGAGCGCGCGCCTCGAGCTCACCGCCGTCGTCTACCGGCCCGACGGGTCGCAGCGGATGACCGCGAGCCACGAGCTCGACACCGCGGGCATGGGCATCGACCAGCTGACCGCGTACGCCTCGACGCTCTCGGGCCCCGTGTCCCGCGAGCTCCTCGACGCCGGAGCGGCCGGACTCGCGCCGCTGGGAGGGACCCGATGACCGCGACGGACCAAAAGCCCCTGAAGGGCTGGCGCGTGCTCGTGCCCCGCGGCGGGCCGTGGGGCGACGGCGTGGCGTACGACCTGCGCGCGCAGGGGGCGACCCCGGTGGTCGCGCCCATGATCAACTTCGCCGCCACGCAGGACGCGCAGGCGCTGGAGCGCGCCCTCGCCGACCTCGCCGCGGGGTCCTTCGACTGGCTCACCGTCACGAGCGCCACCACGGTCGACGTGCTGGCGTCGCACCGCGCCGTCGTGCCCGTGGGCACGCGCATCGCGGCGGTCGGCGAGACCACGGCGGCGGCCCTCGTCGCCGCGGGCTACACGGTCGACTTCGTGCCGTCCATCGAGTCCTCCGCCACCGCGCTCCTCGAGGAGTGGACGGAGATGGACGCGGGGTCCCCGCGCCGTCGCGTCCTCACGCTCCGCTCCGAGATCGCCAAGCCCACCCTCACCGACGGCCTCATCGCGCGTGGTCACGACGTGCGCTCGGTCGTCGCGTACCGCACGGTCGGCGTGCCCGTCAGCGACCGGATCCGCGAGGACGTCGCCTCGGGCCGCGTCCGCGCGATCCTCGTCACCTCGGGCAGCGTCGCGGAGCAGGTGCACCAGCAGCTCGGCGACGTGCCGGACGGCGTGGTCATCGCCTGCATCGGGCCGCGCACCGCGAAGGACGCCCGGCGCTCGGGCGTCCGCGTCGACGTGGTCGCGCCGGAGCGCTCGGCTGCGTCCCTCATCCAGTCCCTCGTCGACCTCGCCCGCCATCAGGAGCCGCGCACCGACACCGCGGGGCTCAGCGGCCTCGCCGACCTCCTCGATCGGAACACCACGGAATGACCTCCCCCTACTACCGCCCGCGCCGCCTCCGCACCTCGCCGGCCATGCGCCGGCTCACGGCGGAGACGCGCCTGCACGCGGCCGACCTCGTGCTGCCGATGTTCGTGCGCGAGGGCCTCACGGAGGCGTCGCCCATCACGTCGATGCCCGGCGTCTCGCAGCACTCGCTCGACAGCCTGCGCCGCGCGCTCGTCGAGGCGGCCGAAGCGGGCATCGGTGGCGTCATGCTCTTCGGCGTGCCCGAGGTGCGCGACGCCGAGGGCTCGGGCGCGAGCGACCCCGAGGGCATCCTCAACGTCGCCACGCGCGTCGCGGTGGAGGAGGTCGGCGACGCGCTCGTCGTGCAGACCGACCTGTGCCTCGACGAGTTCACCGACCACGGCCACTGCGGCGTCCTCGACGCCCACGGCGTGGTCGACAACGACCGCACCCTCGACCGCTACCGCGCCATGGGCCTCGCCCAGGCGGAGGCGGGATCCCACCTCCTCGGCCTCAGCGGCATGATGGACGGCCAGGTCGGCGCCGTCCGCGAGGCCCTCGACGACGCCGGGCACCACGACGTCGCGATCCTCGCCTACGCCGCGAAGTACGCGAGCGCCTTCTACGGCCCGTTCCGCGAGGCCGTCGACTCGCAGCTCGTGGGCGACCGCCGCACCTACCAGATGGACAACGGCAACCGCCGCGAGGCCCTCCGCGAGGTGGAGCTCGACATCGAGGAGGGCGCCGACGTCGTCATGGTGAAGCCCGCCATGAGCTACCTCGACATCCTCGCCGACGTCGCCGCCACGAGCAGCGTGCCGGTGTGGGCGTACCAGATCTCGGGCGAGTACGCGATGATCGAGGCCGCCGCGCAGAACGGCTGGATCGACCGCGAGCGCGCCATCGAGGAGAGCGTCCTCGGCATCAAGCGGGCCGGCGCCGACGCGATCCTCACCTACTGGGCCGTCGAGCTGGCCGAGCGCCTCGCCCGGCGCTGAGCCCCTCCCCCCTCTCCTCGCCGGACGCGAATCCGGCCCCGTACCCGAGCGGATCCGCGCCCGGCACCGAAGGACTTCACCGTGACCCACTCCCAGGACCTCTTCGACCGCGCACGCGACGTCATCCCCGGCGGCGTGAACTCGCCCGTCCGCGCCTTCGGCTCCGTCGGCGGCACCCCCCGCATGATGGTCAAGGCCGCCGGCCCCTACGTCACCGACGCGGACGGCGTGGAGTACGTCGACCTCGTCAACTCGTGGGGCCCCGCGATCCTCGGCCACGCCCGGCCCGAGGTCGTCCGGGCCGTGCAGGACGCGGCCGCGCTCGGCCTCGGCTTCGGCGCCACCACGCCCGCGGAGACGGAGCTCGCCGAGCTCGTCACCGAGCGCGTGCGCGTCGCGGGCGTCGACGGATCCGCCGACCGCCGGCCCGTCGAGAAGCTCCGCCTCGTGTCCACCGGCACCGAGGCCACCATGACCGCGATCCGCCTCGCCCGCGGGTTCACGGGCCGCGACCTCCTCGTGAAGTTCGCCGGCCACTACCACGGCCACTCCGACAGCCTCCTCGCCGAGGCGGGCTCGGGCGTCGCCACGCTCGCCCTCCCCGGCTCCGCGGGCATCCCCGAGGCCATCGCCGCGCAGACGATCGTCGTGCCCTACAACGACCTCGACGCCGTGCGCGCCGTGTTCGCCGAGCACGGCCCGCGCATCGCCGCCGTGATCACCGAGGCCGCCGCCGCGAACATGGGCGTCGTCCCGCCGCTGCCCGGCTTCACCGCCGAGCTCGCGCGCATCGCCCACGACAACGGATCCCTGCTCATCTCCGACGAGGTGCTCACCGGCTTCCGCGTGCACCCGGCCGGCTACTGGGGTCTCGACAACGCCGGCCTCGCGGCCGACCACCCGGACGCGTGGACGCCCGACCTCGTCACCTACGGCAAGGTCATCGGCGGCGGCCTCCCCGTCGCCGCGCTCGGCGGCCGCGCCGACGTGATGGACCACCTCGCGCCCCTCGGCCCCGTCTACCAGGCGGGGACGCTCTCCGGGAACCCGGTCGCCGTCGCCGCGGGCCTCACCACGCTCCGCCTCGCGGACGCCGACGTGTACCGCGCGCTGGAGATCGCCGCCGACATCCTGATCTACGCCGTGCAGCTCGCCTTCGACCGGGCCGGCCTCGCCTACTCCGTGCAGCGCGCGGGGAGCCTCTTCAGCTTCACCTTCGGCACGCCGCCCGAGCGCGGGATAGTCGACTACGCCACCGTGCAGGCGCAGGAGACCTGGCGCTACCCGGCCTTCTTCCACGCGATGCTCGACCAGGGCGTGAGCCTGCCGCCGTCGGTCTTCGAGGCGTGGTTCGTCTCGGCCGCGATGGACGAGGCCTCGCTCGACCGCGTGATCCGCGCCCTCCCGGCCGCCGCCCGCGCGGCCGCGGACGCCCGCCCGCCGGCCTGACCCGGCCCGCGCACGACGGAGGTCCCCGCCGGGTGGCGGGGACCTCCGTCGTGCGGGACGCGCGTCAGAGCGTGATCGCCGCGTACCGCTCCAGCTCGACCCAGGCGTCGCGGCCGTCCTCCGGCGTGCCGACGCGCGCGGTCGCGGGCACCCCGAGCCGGTCGGCGGCGGCGAGCTGCGCCACGTCGAGGCCCGTGAGCGCGCCGATCTCGGACACGGCCACCTGGTAGGTGCGGTACGGCCCGAGCTCGGGCGCGTCCGCGGTCGCGGTCGTCCGGTCGAGGTCGCCCAGCTGCGGGGCCTGGTCGAGGAGGTAGGCCGTGGCCGCCAGCCGGTCGCCCGAGACCCAGGCCGCGATCTTCCAGAACATCAGCGGGATCCGCACGCCGCGGTACACGGGGTCGTCGTCCGAGAAGACGGGCCCGGTGAAGACCGTCATGCGCCGGTCGCCGAGGTCGGCGTTGTCGAGCACGAAGTCCTCGAGGCCGAGCCACAGCTCCTTCGACTGGTTGAACTCCGCCGCCTGGGGCGCCGCGTTCGTGTACGCGAAGGTGTCGGCGCTCGCGCGGGCCGCCTCGGCGATGCCGCCCCACACCGGGTCCCGCCGGCGCACCAGGTGCCCGCGGTCGATGTCGTTGCGCGCGTAGAGCTCGGGGCCGCACTGCTGCTCCTCGGGCAGGCGCGGATCCAGGTGCCAGTCGTCCGTGCGCTCCACGTCCACGAGGCGGGCGCCGTCGATGTTCACGGCCGTGAGCGCGGCGAGCCGGCGATCGACGTCCATGAGCACCGAGAAGTGCAGGTAGTCGAGGCGCACCGGCCGGGCGTCGGCCGGGGGATCGGGCAGCGGGAGCGGGATGGGCAGGAAGTCGAGGTCGTAGCCGTCCATGACCGGAGCCTATGCCCGCCCTCGGACGTGCGACCCGGCCGCGGGGCGGACGCCCAGGGGCCGGCGGGCGACGGGCGTACGTGCGGCGACGCGGCGGACGCGGCAGGCGCCGTGCGACGCGATCGGGCTCGGGAGCCGCGCGGGCTCGGGAACCGCGCGCGTCAGGCGCGCCGCAGCGGCGCCGTGGCGCGTCCCCGCGCGAGCTCCGCGAAGACGTCGGTCGTGAGCCGGTACGCGTGCTCGACCTCGGCGACGACGCGGGCGCGCTCGTCGTCGTCCCACGGGACCTGGTCGAGCGCCTCGCGGTAGGTGCTGCAGAAGCGGCGCGGCTCCGCGATCTCGGCGAAGAGGTAGAGGCCGACGCCGTTCGTGTCGAAGCCGAACTGCCGCTGGAGGAGCGTGCGGAGGAGGCGGCCCCCGGAGAGGTCGCCGAGGTAGCGCGTGTAGTGGTGCGCGACGAAGCCGCCGACCCACACCGAGGCGACCCGCTCGATCCGCTCGACGTACGCGGCCGTGCTCGCGAGCGGGCGCACGACGTCGCGCCAGTCGGGCCCCACGAGGAAGTCGAGGTCGGCCTCGATGGCGGGGAGGCGGGTGAGGTGCGGGTCGATGAAGCGGGCGGCGACGGGATCCGCCGCCATGCGCTCCGTCGCCGCCTCGATGGCGCGGTAGATGAAGTAGTGCTGCGCGACGAGGGCGACGTAGTCGTCGCGGCAGCCGCGGCCGGTGACCAGCGCCGTCATGAACTCGTCCGCGTCCGTCGCCTCGGCGCGCGGTCGTGCGCGGTCGCGGAGGGCCTCGGTGAGGGGGACGACGTTCATGATGTAGGTGAGCCTAACCTCATCTGCGGGCCCGGCGGAAGGGCTCGCACGCCCCGTCCGGCGGACCCGCGGGTGCGGCTCAGGAGGCCGCGGCGAAGAAGACGAGGCCGAGCAGCGGCGGCACGCCCTGGACGAGCGCGGGGACCAGGTACTTCTTGCCCGTGCTCGCGATGATGATCGAGGCCAGCACCATGCACGCCGTCGTGAAGAGCACGAGCGTGAGGCCGGCGGGCACGTTGCCGACGAAGTACAGGATGAGCCCGAGGCCCGCGCCGAGCGCGAGGAACAGGTTGTAGAAGCCCTGGTTGTAGGCCCACGGCTTGATGATGAGCGCCTTCTCCTGGTCAGCGACGCCGAAGCGCTTCCAGGCGAAGGGCTTCTCGAACCAGACGCTCTCGAGGAGGAAGAAGAACGCGTGCAGCACGGCCGCGAGCCCGACGAAGATGGTGCCGGTGGCGGCGACTGCGGTCATGATCCCTCACTCCGGCGGCAGGGTGCCGCATCGCGCCCAGGCTAGCGCGCGGCGGACGGCCGCGGGGCGCGCCTCCGGCGGGTGCTAGGCGCGCACGTCCACGACGATCCGGCCGCTGGAGGTGCCCGCGAGGATCCGCGCGCCGGCCGCGATCGCGCCGTCCAGGGGCACGGTCGTGGTGACCGAGTCGAGCAGCCCGAGGTCGAGGTCGGTCGCGAGCCGGCCCCACGCCTCGCGCCGGAGCGCGGCGGGCGCGTCGACGGAGTTGATGCCCGCGAGCGTCACGGCCCGGAGGATGAACGGGAGCACGGTGCCCGGCAGGTCCGGCCCCTGCGCGAGGCCGGCCGCCGTGACGACGCCGCCCCACCGGGTCTGCGCGAGCACGTTGACGAGGGTCGCGCTGCCCACGCCGTCGACCGCGCCCGCCCAGCGGATGCGCTGCAGCGGCTTCCCGGGCTCGCCGAGCTCCGAGCGGTCGATCACGTCGGCGGCGCCGAGCGCGCGCAGCCGGTCGCCGAGCTCGTCGACGCGGCCGGTGCTCGCGACGACCCGGTGGCCGAGGCGCGCGAGGAGGGCGACCGCGACGGATCCGACGCCGCCGCCCGCGCCCGTGACGAGCACGTCGCCGGAGCCGGGCTCCACGCCGCCGCGCTCGAGCGCGAGCACCGAGAGCATCGCGGTGAAGCCGGCGGTGCCGATCGCCGCCGCGCGCGCCGCGGAGATCCCGTCGGGCACAGGGACGAGGGCGTCGGCCGGCACCCGAACGCGCTCGGCGAGCCCGCCGTCCCGGCTCTCGCCGAGGCCGGCGCCGTTCAGCACCACGAGGTCGCCGGGGGAGAAGGCGTCGGATCCGCTCGCCGCGACCGTGCCGACCGCGTCGATGCCGGCCACCAGCGGGCTCGTGCGCGCGATGCCGGGGCGACCGTCGAGCAGCATGCCGTCCTTGTAGTTGACGCTCGAGTGGAGGACGTCGAGCACGACCTCGCCGGCGGCCGGGCCGTCGGCGCCGCCCGTCGCCCGCTCGTCGGGGAGGTCGCGCAGCGCCACCTCGATGCCCTCGGTGCCGTCGTCGGCGACGGTCTGCTCGGCCACGAGCGCGCGATACGTCATGCGGTCACGCTACGCCCGGGTGATCGCGAGGCGCGAGCGGCCGCGGGGCGACAGGGCCGAAGGATCAGCCGAAGAGGATCGCGGCCTCGTCGTACCGGTGCTGCGGCACGGTCTTGAGGCGGCCGAGCGCCTCCTCGAAGCCCACGTGCACGATGTCGGTGCCGCGGAGCGCGACCATGCGGCCCCAGTGGCCGTCGCGCACGCTGTCGACCGCGGCGAGGCCGAGGCGGGTCGCGAGCACGCGGTCGTAGGAGGACGGGGTGCCGCCGCGCTGGATGTGGCCGAGGGTCGTGGCGCGCGTCTCGATGCCGGTGCGCTCCTCGATGATCGGCGCGAGCTGCTCGCCGATGCCGCCGAGCCGCGGGCGGCCGAAGGCGTCGAGCCCGCGCTCGCCGTGCGCGTCCGACGCGTGCTCGGGCACGAAGCCCTCCGCCACCACGACGAGCGGCGCGCGCCCGCGGTCGTAGGCCGAGCGGACCCACGCGATGATCTCGTCCATCGACGTCTTCTGCTCCGGGATGAGGATCGCGTGCGCGCCCGCGGCCATGCCGGAGTGCAGCGCGATCCAGCCGACGTGGCGGCCCATCACCTCGGCCACCATGCAGCGGCTGTGCGAGTCGCCCGTGGTGCGGAGGCGGTCCATGGCGTCGGTCGCGATCTGCACCGCGGTGTCGAAGCCGAACGTGTAGTCGGTGGCGTCGAGGTCGTTGTCGACGGTCTTGGGGACGCCGACGATCTTGAGGCCGGCGTCGGTGAGGCGCTTCGCCGCCGCGAGCGTGCCCTCGCCGCCGATGGCGAGGATCGCGTCGATGCCGAGGCGGTCGAGGTTCTCCTGGATCCGCTCCACGCCGCCGTCGCCCTCGAACGGGTTCGTGCGGCTGGTGCCGAGGATCGTGCCGCCCTGCTTGCCGATGCCCTGGATGTCGCGGCGCGCGAGCGGCATGACGTCGCCGTCGACGACGCCCCGCCAGCCGTCGCGGAAGCCCACGAACTCCTGCTTGTGGATGGTCGTTCCCTTGAGCACCGCCCCGCGGATCACCGCGTTGAGTCCGGGGCAGTCTCCGCCTGAGGTGAGGATTCCGATGCGCACGACTCCATCATGGGGCACGGTCCCGCGAGACTGGGCGGATGGACACCGAGCCGGACGCGCGCCCGCACCCCTCCCCCCGCCCCGTCGACGACCTCGACGCGCTCGCCCGCCGCGCGCTCGGGCTCGTGCGCGACTGCCGTCGGGCGATCCTCGCCATCGCCGGCAGCCCGGGCGCCGGCAAGACCACGCTCGCGCGGGCGCTCGTGGCCCGCGTCGACGCGCTCGCCGGCGCGGGCACCGCCGCGTACGTGCCCATGGACGGCTTCCACCTGGCGAACGCGACGCTCGACCGGCTGGGCCGGCACAACCGCAAGGGCGCGATCGACACGTTCGACGGATGGGGCGTGCTGGCGCTCGTGCGGCGGCTGCGGGCCGAGACCGGGCACGCGGTCTACGCGCCGTCGTTCGACCGCGCCGTCAACGAGGGCGTCGCGGGGGCGATCGCGGTGGAGGCGGGCGCGCGCCTCGTCGTGGTCGAGGGCAACTACCTGCTCGTGGACGAGGATCCGTGGGCGCTGCTGCGCGCGGAGGTCGACGAGGCGTGGTTCTGCGCGACGCCGGGCGACGAGCGGTTCGCGCGCCTGGTCGACCGGCACACGACGGGCGGCCGGGCGCCCGACGCCGCGGAGGCGTGGGCCCGCGAGGTCGACGGCGCGAACGCGGTGCTCATCGAGGGGACGCGCGGGCGGGCCGACCTCGTGGTGGCGGGCACGGCGCCGGGCGTCCCGGCGGCGGTCGACGGGTAGCGCCCGGCACCCGGACCCGCCGGGCACCCGGACGCGACGACGGCCCGGACCCGCGTGCGGATCCGGGCCGTCGGCGTCCGCGGCGGAGGCCGGTCAGAGCTCGACGGTGCCGTGCTCCCCGACGTCCTTCGGGCGCTCGCCCGTGATCGCGGCCTTGGCGTACTTGATGAGCGCGATCGGCTTCGGGGTGTCCTGGTACCAGTACTCGGCCGCGTCGGCGTGCACGCGGATCAGCGCGACCGTCGGGTCGTCCTTGCCGCCCTCGAACCACGCCTCGGCGCCCGTCGACCACAGCTCGTCGATGCGCGCGCGGTCGCGGGTGATCTCCGCGGTGCCGGCGATGGAGAGGAACCCGTCGCCCGACTGCAGCGACACGTTCACCTGGTCGTTCGCGCGGATCTCGGCGGTCTTGTCGCTCGGATCCTGCGTGAAGAACCACAGGTCGCCGTCGAAGTCGCGCTCCTGGCTGGCGAGCGGGCGGCTCACGAGCTGCCCGTGCGCGTTGACGGTGGTGAGGAGCGCGATGCGGGCGCTCTTCACGAGCTCGGCGACGCGCGCGCGGTCGTCCTGGTGGTCGTTCGTGGTGTCGGTCATGCGGCCGACGCTACGCGCGCCCGGCGCGGCCGAGGAGGGTCGGCGGCCGTGCGTACCCTGAGGGGATGGACGAGGGCGGCGGCGAGGCGACCGCCCCCGACGCGCGCACCGCGTACGTGCCCGACCGCGAGGTCGACCTCCGGCTCGTGCTCCGCCCGCTCTTCCGCGGCGTCGCGGATCCGACCTGCCGCTGGGATCCGGCCCCGCCCGGATCCCGCCGCACGGGCGTCTGGCGCACGGCCCGCACGCCGCTCGGGAACGCGTCCCTGCGGCTCGACGCCCGGCCCGGCGGCGGCGTCGACGCGCGCGCCTGGGGCCCCGGCGCCGAGTGGGTGATCGAGGGCGTGCCCGAGCTGCTGGGGGAGGGCGACGACTGGTCCGACCTCGACGTGTCGGCCCATCCGCTCCTCCGCGACGCGCGCCGCCGCCTGCCCGCGCTCCGGCTGATGCGCACGAACCACGTGCTCGAGGCGATGGCGTCCGCGGTGCTCGAGCAGAAGGTCACCGGGCTCGAGGCGCGGCGGGCGTGGCGGCAGCTGGTGCTCGCGCACGGCGAGCCCGCGCCGGGTCCCGCGCCGGTCGGCATGCGCGTGCTGCCGTCCCCCGAGCGCTGGCGCCTCATCCCGTCGTGGGAGTGGCACCGCGCGGGCGTCGACCCGAAGCGGTCGCGCACGCTCATCGCCGCGGCGTCCTCGGCGGCCGGCCTCGAGCGGACGCTCGCGCTCGGGCGGGGGAGCGAGGAGATCACGCGGCGGCTGCGGTCGATCCCGGGGGTGGGGATCTGGACGGCGGCCGAGACCACGCAGCGCGCCCACGGGGATCCGGACTCCGTGAGCGTCGGCGACTACCACGTGCACGACACCGTGGGGTGGGCGCTCGTCGGCCACCCGGTCGACGACGACGGCATGCTCGAGCTCCTCGAGCCGTGGCGCGGGCACCGTCAGCGGGTGATGCGCCTCATCGAGGCGAGCGGGTTCCGCAAGCCGCGGTTCGGGCCGCGCATGACGGTGCAGGACCACCGCGGGCACTGAGCCGCGGGAGCGCCGCGCCGGGCGGATCAGCTGTCGGCGGCGATGCCGTCCGGGAGCTGCGCGCCGGCCGTCGTGAGCGCGTCGACCAGGTCCTGGCCGGCGACCGTCTTCACGATGTCGCCCTGGATCCGGAGCGTCGGCGTGCCCGTGACACCCGCCGCGGTGGCGTCCGAGGTGTTCTCGGTGATCCACGACGAGTACTTCCCCTCGGCCACGCACGTGCGCGCGGCGTCCGAGGACACGCCCTCGGTCGTCAGCCAGGTGACGAAGTCGGCATGGGTCCACGAGTCGGTGATGGTGGAGTGGTTGTCGAACAGGGCCGAGTGCACGGCGGGCCACTTGTCCGGCTCCTCGGCGAGCACGCACGCGGCGGCGCTGCCCGCGACCTGGCCGTACTTCGTGACGATCTGGATGGGGTGGTACACGATGCGCACCTGGCCGGTGGCGGCGATCCGGTCGAGTAGCGGGCCGGTCTCGGCCTCGTACTGCGCGCAGTGGGGGCACGAGTAGTCCTCGAACACGTCGAGCGTGACGGGGGCGTCGGCCGCGCCGACGCTCACGCCGTGCGGCTCGGTCGCGACGCGCACCGTGTCGCCCGTGGACAGGGGAGCGGTGGTCTCCTGCACGGGGCCCGCGGCGCTCGCCGACTGCGACTGGCCGAGGAGGTAGACGCCGCCCGCGATGGCCGCGATCACGACGACGAGGCCGCCGGCGACGGAGAACTGCGCGATGAGGCGGCGGCGCTTGCGGCGCCGGTCGTCGAGGGCGCGCTCGATGCGGGCCTTCTCGCGGATCGCGCGTACCTTGTCGTTCTCATGCCGGGCCATGCGCACGATCCTAGGGATCGGCGCGCTGGTGCCCCTGGGAGGCGCCACAGCGCCGCGTATGGATAGGCTCGGCGCGTGCCCGACGACGTGACGTACGTACCCCGCCTCCCCACCGGCCAGCAGCACGAGATCGTCGCGGAGGTGGACGGCCGCACGCAGCGCATGGTGATCGCGGAGGTCGGCGCCGCCCTCCGCGTGCTCCAGGTGGACGGCACGGACCTCGTCCAGTCCTACCCCGACCGGGCGACGCCCCCGTTCTGCAGCGGCATCGTGCTCGCGCCCTGGCCCAACCGGATCCGCGACGGCGTCTGGGAGCAGGACGGCGTGCAGCACCAGCTCGACATCACCGAGGTCGACCGCGAGAACGCGATCCACGGCCTCCTGCAGCACGCGCCGTACCGCCTCGTGGAGCGCGACGACGCGTCGATCACGCTGGCCGCCGACGTCCACCCGCAGCACGGCTACCCCTTCGCCCTCGAGACCAGCGTGCGGTACGAGCTCACGGGATCCGGCGTCCGCGTGACGCACGGGATCCGCAACGTCGGCGTCCAGGACGCGCCCGTGGCCGTCGGCACGCACCCGTTCCTCCGCGTCGGCGACGTTCCGACCGAGGACCTCGAGGTCGTCATCGACGCGCCCACCCACATCGAGGTGGATCCCGTCCGCCTCAACCCCACGGGCGTCCAGACCCCGGTCGAGGGCACCCGGTTCGACCTGCGGCAGGGCGTGCGCGTGCGCGACGCCCAGCTCGACGACGCGTGGGCCGACGCCCGCGTGGTCGACGGCGTCACCCGCCACGGCGTGCAGGCGCCCGACGGCCGCCGCACCGAGATCTGGGCCGACGGCGAGTTCACCTACTGGCAGGTCTTCGTGACGCCGTGGTACCCGGTCGCGGACGGCCACGTGTGGGCGGTCGCGGTCGAGCCGATGACGGCGCCGGCCGACGCGTTCAACTCGGGCGACGGCCTCATCACCCTGGAGCCCGGATCCGAGTGGACCGGCACCTGGGGCATCGACCTGCACGACTGAGCGGTCGGGCGGAGGCTCGCCGCGGGTCCCCGCTGGGTGCGCCCGGGGAGCCGTGGTCGCAAAGCGAAGCCGACCGGGACGCCGCCGGCGCACCGTCCTAGCGTCGGACCATGACCGACACCGCTCCGACCTCCGCCGCCCTCGACTCCATCACGGGGGTGCACCACGTGCGCCTCTCCGTCACCGACCTCGCGCGCTCCCGCGCCTTCTACGAGGGCGTGCTGGGGCTCACGCCCGCCATCGAGAGCGAGGGCGACCCGAGCGACCCCGCCGTGCGCGAGGATCCGGCGCAGTACTTCGGCGGCGTCATCTACGGCGTCGGCTCGCAGCTGCTGGGCCTCCGCCCGGTCGCGGGCGCGGGCGCCGACGCCGCGTTCGACCCCGAGGCGCGCGGGCTCGACCACGTGAGCCTGCAGGTCGGCTCGCGCGACGACCTCGTGCGCGCGGCCGCCCTCTTCGCGGAGCGCGGCATCTCCCACGGCGAGGTCATCGACTTCCCGACGGGCATGTCGATCCTGTCCGTGCAGGACCCCGACGACATCAACGTCGAGCTCGTCGTCGCCGGCTGATCCCGCCCGCCGCGGATCCGCATTTCCCCGCTTGCGTAACATCAACCCCGTGCACTGAGGGGTGCACCGCGCGACGGTCGAGGAGGACGCATGACGACGACGGATCCGCTGGCGCTCGAGAGCCAGGTGTGCTTCCAGGCGGTGGTCGCCGCGCGGTCCGTGGTGGCCGTGTACCGGCCGATCCTCGAGCCGCTCGGGCTGACGCATCCGCAGTACCTCGTGATGCTGGCGCTCTGGGAGCGGGACGACCGCTCCATCTCCGACCTGGGCGTCGCGCTCCAGCTGGAGCCCGCGACCCTGACCCCGCTGCTCAAGCGCCTCCAGGGCGCGGGCTTCGTCGACCGGGCGCGCAGCCGGGCGGACGAGCGCGTGGTCGTGGTGTCGCTGACCGAGGCGGGCCGGGAGCTCCGCGAGCGCGCCGTGCACGTCCCCGCCCAGGCCGCCGCGCGGACGGGGCTCTCGATCGCGGAGCTCGAGGCGTTGCGCGACGCGCTCGACGACGTGGTGGGGCGCCTCAGCGGCGCGGCGGCGGAGGCGGCCGAGGTCTGAGGACGGCTGCGGCCGGGGCCCGGCCGCGGACCGCGGACGCGCGCGGATCCGATCAACCGGCCGCGTCGAACGCGGTCCAGCTCGCGTCGGTCACGCGCGTCGTGCCGTCCACGGCCTCCACGGAGAGCGCGGCCCCGTCGAGCGAGCCGACCGTGGCGGTCGTGAGCACGGCGGCGTCGCCGTCGACGAAGGCCTCGAGGACCCGGTCGTCCACGACGAGGTCGAGCGTCACCGGATCCCCCGGCGCGGAGGCGGGCAGCGGCGCGGTCGACGGCCGGTCGTAGGCATCCGGCACGATCCCGTCGGGGTCGTCGTCGCGCACGACGAACGCCTGCCGGCGCTCGGCGTCGTAGCCCACCGTGACGGTGCCGCCCTCGGGGGAGGCGAGGCGCACGCGGGTCTCGCGGGCCGGATCCGCCGGGTCGGGCGTCAGCGTGAGCCGGAGGCGGGACGGGCCGCCGGGTCCGTCGGCCAGGGGCGTCGTGCCGGACACCCGGGCGTCGGCGACGGGGCGGGCCTCGCCCTCGCGTCCGGCCAGGGCGTCGAGGGGCGTGGACCGCAGCGCCCATCCGGCGCCGTCGGGCTCGAGGCGGAGCTCCCGCACGATCGACTGGGCGCCGCCGGATCCGCCGTCCCGCAGGGGCAGCTGTCGCGCGTAGGCCCAGCTGCTCGCCCAGCCCATCGCGTACCGGCGGGTGGGGGCCGCGGGGTCGTCGGCGGGATCCGCCCAGGTCACGGCCGCGTAGAGGTCCGCGCCGCGGTCGAGCCAGCGCGGGGCGGCGTCGTCCGGCGTGAAGCGCTCGCCGTCGAAGTCGCCGACCCAGTACGCGGTTCCCGTGCCGCGGCCCTCGGCGGATCCGTCCGCGCCGGCCGCGAGGACCCAGCGGACGCGGCCGGGATCGTCCGGGCTCGCGAGGGGGAACACGTCCGGCGTCTCGAGCGTTCCGAGGTCGTCGCGCGCGAAGTCGGAGCGGTAGGTCCAGTGGATCAGGTCGGGAGACGTGTAGAAGCCGATCCGCCGGCCCTCCGCGAGCGCCATGCTCCAGCGGCCGTGCGCGCCGTCCCACACGACCTTCGGGTCGCGGAAGTCGGGCCCGCCCGGGTTGTCCATCACGGGGTTGCCGGCGTAGGGCGCGAACCGGTATCCGCCGTCGGTGGAGGAGTAGAGGGACTGCCGCTGCACGCCGTCGGACTGCTGCGTGAGGATCGCGACGACCGTGCCGGCGCCGAGGCCCGACGTGTTCGCGGTGTCGACCACGACGCTGCCGGTCTCGGCGTCGCCGAGCGGGGTGTCGTACTTGTCGATCGCGATGCCCTCGTCGTGCCACGTGACCATGTCCGGGCTCGTGTAGTGCCGCCACGACGATCCGTTGCCGCCCGGGTGGTCGCCGTTGACGAGCGCGTAGGCGTGCCACACGCCGTCGAGCAGGAAGGGCCGCTGCGGGTCGTTCATGAACTCGTCGTTCGGGGCGATGCGGATGCCGTCGGGTGCGGACCGCGGCGCGGGCGGCGGAGGCGCGACGGGGCCGCGGTCGGGGCCCATGATGCCGCGGACGGCGACGACGAGGGCGGCCACGACGAGGATCGCGACGACCGTGACGAGCGCGCGGCGATGGCGGCGGGCGAGGGACCGGATGTGGTCGCGGAGCCGCAGCGCGACGCCCGCGACGGGCGGCGTCCGGGCGGGCGTCGCCGGGGCGGTCGAGGGGCCGACGGCGACGGGCGGGACGGGGTCCGGGCGCGCCGGTGTCGAGGTCATGTCGTCGAGCTCCTCGCGTGGTCGATCGGGGGGCAGACGAGTGGCGGGCGGAGCGGGAGAGCATGCACCGCCGCACGACCGAGCTGCGACCGTACCGGTTCGGGACGGCCGCGTCCACCCCGTTCGGGGGACACGCCCGGGATCCGTCCCCGACCCCGTCCGGGGGCGCGGCGGGTGTCCTCGACCCCCTAGGCTCCCCGACCGGGGGAGCGTGCACCGCGCGTCGCGATCGGACTCATCGACACGAGAACGAGAGTGAGAACAGGTGACCAAGAGAATCAGGCGCGGGCTGTCCGCGTCCGCTGCGGCGACCCTGGTGGTGGCGTCCGCGCTGCTCGCCGGCGGATCCGCCCAGGCCGCGGGCACGACCCCGCCGCGGCCGACCGTGCACACCCAGAAGGCGTACGCGCCGGAGGACGACTTCACGGCCCACTGGACGCGCGCGGACGCCAAGCAGATCGCGAAGCTGTCCGATCCGAAGGCGCCACCGCGGACGAACTCCATGCCGTCCGCGCTCACCATGCCGCAGGTCCCGCAGGACTTCCCGACCATGACCGACCAGGCGTACGTCTGGGACACCTGGCCGCTCACGGACTCGTCGGGCCAGACCTACAGCGTCGACGGCTACGACGTGATCTTCGCGCTCACGGCCCCGCGCACCCTGTCGTTCGACGACCGGCACACGTACGCCAAGATCGGCTACTTCACGCGGCCCACCGGGATCCCGGCGGAGCAGCGGCCGGACAACGGCGGCTGGACCTACCAGGGGAACGTGTTCGAGGACGGCGTGACGGACGGGATCTTCCCCGACCAGTCGTTCACGCAGCAGGCCGAGTGGTCGGGATCCGCGCGGATCATGGCCGACGGCACGGTGAAGCTCTTCTTCACCGACGTCGCGTTCTACCGCGACGCGAAGGGCCAGGACGTGAAGCCCGCCGACCCGGTCATCTCGCTCAGCCAGGGGCGCCTCGAGAAGACGGACGGAGCGGTCAAGGTCGCCGGCTTCGAGACGGTGACCCCGCTCCTGCGCCCCGACGGGCAGAGGTACCAGACCAACGAGCAGAACTGGTCCACCAACTTCCGCGACCCGTTCACGTTCACGGATCCCGACCACCCCGGCAAGACCTACATGGTGTTCGAGGCCAACGTCGCCGGGAAGCGCGGCGAGCAGGAGTGCGACGCGACCGACCTCGGCTACCGGAAGGGCGACCCCGCGGCGGAGGACCCGAAGGAGGTGACCGCCTCGGGCGCGAACTACCAGATGGCGTCCATCGGCCTGGCGGTCGCGGACGACGCGGACCTCACGAAGTGGCACTTCCTGGATCCGCTGCTCGAGTCCGCCTGCGTCACCGACCAGACCGAGCGGCCCGAGGTGGTGATCGAGGACGGCAAGCACTACCTGCTCACGATCAGCCACCGGTCGACCTTCGCGAAGGGCATGGACGGCCCCGAGGGCGTCTACGGCTTCGTGGGCAACGGCCTCCGCAGCGACTACAAGCCGATGAACGGCGGATCCGGCCTCGTGCTCGGCAACCCGACGAACCTCAACTACGCCGGCGGCACCGCGTACGCGCCCGACTACAACCAGACGCCGGGCGCGTTCCAGGCGTACTCGAGCTACATCCTCCCGGGCGGCCTGGTGGAGTCGTTCATCGACGCCGTGGGCTCGAAGGAGTCGTTCCGCCGAGGCGGGACGCTCGGGCCGACCGTGAAGCTCGAGTTCGACGGGGACACGTCGAAGCTCGACAGGGGCTACGGCGAGGGAGGGCTCGGCGCGTACGCCGACATCCCGACCACGAAGGCCTTCGACCCGGCGCACCCGCCGCAGTAGGACCTGGCGCGGCGACGGCGGGCTCCCGTCGTCGCCGCGTCCTCGCGGCGGTACGCGCGCCTCAGTCGCCCCACGTGGTCATGCGGGGCGTGCGCGTCGCCGAGACGATCCCGCCGTGCTCGGCGGCCAGGTGCGCCTCGGTGTCCGCAGGGGCGTCGAGGTCCACGCCCACCGTGACGCGATCGCCGATGAGGTCCGGGGCGCACTCGGTGAGCGCCCCGGTGGCCCACATGGGACCGGTGACGAGCGCGTCGCAGAGGTCCCGCAGCTGCCGCTCCGTGTGCTGCGCGGGGACGAGCCGGAGGGGATCCGTCCCGCCGACGTCGAGGAGACGCTGCCGCACGTCGGCGCCCACGTCGCCCACGATCGCGACGACCATGACCTGCGGCTCGGCGACCGGGTTCTCCAGCCACACGCCGCCGAGGGCGCCGAGCGGCTCGAGGATCGCGGTCATCTGATCGAGCTTGGGGTGGAGGCCCTCCTGCCGCGCGAACTCGGCGGCCTCCGCCGGCGTGATGCGGAGGCCCCGCCAGTCGCTCTCGACGGCGTCCGGCGCGGCGGCGACCTCCTCCACGTAGGCGCGGTCGGAGCGGAGCGCGAAGATCCGCCGCTGCTCCATCTGCTGACCGATCTCGTCGAGCGGCGCCTCGGGGGTCGGGGTGGAGGTCGCCGCATCGACGTCGGCGCTCGCCGTGCGGCTCGACGCGCGGTCCTCCGGCCGCAGGGCCGTGGCGACGGCGAGGGTGCCGGACGCGACGAGGGCGACCGCCGCGACGGCGACCACGGCGCGGGGGATGCGGGGCGCGGCGGTGCGGGGCATGCGGTCGACCTCTCCGCGGAGGGTGCGTCCGCGAGGCGATCCTCTCCCGAGGTGGCGCCGGCGGGCAATGGCCGGGCCGGATCCTCCCTGCCCCGTCATCTACACTCCAGTCGATGCCTGCCTCGACCCCGATCGCCCCGCGCGTCCAGCGCGTGATCCGGGGGCTCGCCGCATCCACCACCGCCACGTTCGTGGCCGCGCTCTTCCACGAGGCCGGCGGCGGGGCCGCCCCGTCGTGGGCCGTCGTGGCGTTCGGGCTCGCGCTCGCGTCGCTCGCGGCCATCGCGCTCGCCGGCACGCGCGCGTCGCTCTGGCGGCTCACGGCCGCGGTCGGCGTCAGCCAGCTCCTCTTCCACGGGCTCTTCACGGCGGCGGGCGACGCGGCGGGCGCGACCGCCGCGGATCCGCACGCGGGCATGGCGGGGCACGGCGCCCTGCCGCTCGCGATCCCCGGCCTCGACGGCGCGCCCGCCGGCGCCGCGTCCGCGCTCGACGCCGGCATGCTCCTCTCGCACGGCGCCGCGCTCGTGGTCACCGTGCTCGCGCTCCGCCACGGCGAGGCGGCCCTCCGCGCGCTCGTCCGCGCGTCCGGCGTCCGCGTGCTGCTCGCCCTCGCGATCCCGTTCCTGCGCCCCGACGGCCGCCCGGCCGCCGCGCTCGCCCGCGCCGCCCGCGCACCCCGACCGCTCGGCGACCTCGTCGCCCGGATCGGCCGGCTGCGCCACCGCGGTCCGCCGCGCGCCCTCGCCGCCGCCTGACCCGCGCGACCGTCGTCGCGACGAGGCCGCCTGCCCGCGCAGGCGCCGCCCCTCCTCCTTCCCTCCCTCCGGACGCCGGCACCGCCGCGTCCGCTCCCGGGGCCGCCTCCGCGCGGCCCGGAACAGGACACCCGCCATGACCACCTCATCCACCCCCGCCCCCCGCCGCCGGATCCTCCGCTCGGCCACCGCGCTCGTCGGCGGCGTCGCGCTCGCCGTGGCGATGCCGCTCGCCGCCTCGGCGCACGTGCGCGTCTCGCCCGACCAGGCCACGGCCGGCAGCTACAGCACCCTGACGTTCAAGGTCCCGACCGAGTCCGCGACCGCGACGACCACGAGCGTCACGGTCGACCTGCCGAAGGACACCCCCTTCTCCAGCCTCTCCACCGAGCCCGTCCCCGGCTGGACCGCGAAGGTCACCACCGAGAAGCTCGACACCCCGGTGAAGACCGACGACGCGACCATCACCGACGCGCCCATCGAGGTCACCTGGACCGCGGACGACGGCGTGGGGCTGAAGGCCGGCGAGTTCCAGCGGTTCACGGTCTCCGTCGGACCGGTGCCGGAGACCGGGAGCATCATGCTGCCCGCGCACCAGGGCTACTCGGACGGCTCCGTCGTCGACTGGGACCAGGCGACGCCCGCGTCCGGCGAGGAGCCGGAGCACCCCGCGCCCACGCTGTACGTGCAGGACGCGCCGCCCGCCGACGCGATGAGCGCCATGAGCACCACGGCGCCCGGCGCCTCCGCCGCGACGGCGACCACGGCGTCCTCGACGGACGCCGCGGGCAGCGCGGTCGCGGTGGGCCTCGGCGTGGGCGGGCTCGCCTTCGGCGCGGTCGCGCTCGTCGTGGCGGTCTTCGCCCTGACCCGCGTGCGCCGCGAGGGCGGCGGCCAGGCGTGACGCCCGGACGCCGGATGCGCCCGAGCCCCCGTCCCGCGGGCGCGCCCACCGCTCCGCGCCGCCGCCTCCTGCGGGTCGCGGCCGCGCTCTCCGGCGCGGCCCTCGCGACGGCCGCGCTCGCGCTCGTCGGCCTCGGCCAGGGGAGCGGGCCGGACGGCGCGCTGCCCGCATCGGCGCACGACTACCTCGTCTCGAGCTCGCCCGCGGCCGGATCCACGATCGACGCCGCGCCGTCGGAGGTCACGCTGACCTTCAACGACGTGATCCTCGACCTCGGCGCGCCCGGCGGCGACGCGGGCGGGTCGTCGGCCGCGGCGGGCGGGTCCTCGATCGTGCAGGTCACGGGCCCCGACGGCCAGGGCACGCACTTCGAGACGGGCTGCGCCGTGAACGCCGGACGCGCGGTCACCGTGCCCGTGGCGCTCGGCGGATCCGGCGAGTACACGGTGACGTGGCGCGTGGTCTCGGCGGACGGGCATCCGGTGTCCGACTCGATCGCGTTCACGTACCAGGCGCCCGCGGGCGCGGCGGCGTCGGCGGGATCGGCGTCCGGGCCCGCGTGCGCGGCGGCCCAGGAGGGCGCCTCGGGGTCCGGATCCGGCGCGGGCACCGGATCCGGCTCCGCGGGCGGCTCCGCGACCGGCGAGGCCGGCACCGCCGCGGGCCAGGAGCAGGGCATCGCGCCCTACCTCGGCGTGATCGTCGGCGTGGGCATCGGCATCGTCGTGCTCGCGGCGGCCGCGGTCGTGCTCATCGTGGTGACCGGGCGGCGGAAGCCGGCCGGCGCGGCGGTCCGCCCGCCCCGCCCCGCGGACGACGACGACGGCCCGCCCGCCGCCTGACCGCGCGCCCCACGGACCGCGACGGGCCCGGATCCTCCGCGGATCCGGGCCCGTCGTCGTGCCGGGGCCGGTGCCGGTGCCGCCGCCGGCGCGGGCCGCGGATCAGCTCGCCGCCGGCCCCATCAGCTCGACCGCGCGCGCGAGGGCATCGCGGCACGCGCGGATCCCCGGCCGGTCGAGGCTGCCGACGCGCGACGACGTGAACACCGTGCGCCGGGGCGACCCCGGCAGCCCGACGAGCCGCACGTCGGGCTCGCGGCCGGCCCAGACGAGGTCCGGCAGCACGGACGCCGCGTGGCCGCCACGCACCAGGTCGATGTGCGCCTGCAGGTCGGCCGTCACGTACCGCACGTCCGGTTCGAAGCCCGCGACGCGGCACACCTGCTCGGCGAAGTGGCGCGACGCGGTGCCGGCCGGCTCCATCACCCACGGCAGGCGGCGCGCCTCCGAGACGGTGCGGACGTCCTCGCGGCCGGGCGGCAGGCCGAGGCGGAGCGGATCCACGCACAGCTCCTCGCGGTCGAGGTCGGCCGGCCGGGGCGCCGCGTGCGCGGGGTACTGCTCGGCGATGACGAGGTCGTGGTCCCGCGCCCACACGTCGTGCAGGCCCGACTCGGGCTCGCGCATCGTGATCTCGACCCGGAGGTCGGGGTAGTCGTCACGGAGGATCGTGAGCGCCGGCGGCACGAGCGCGAGCAGCGCGGACTGGAACGCGGCGATGCGGATGGTGCCGGACACGTTCGCGAGCGACGCGTTCACCTCGGTCTCGGCGCGCTCCAGCCGCTCGAGCAGGGCCGTCGTGTGCTCGACGAGGATCTCGGCCTGCGGCGTGAGGACCACCCGTCGGCCGACCCGGCGCAGCAGCGGGACGCCCGCCTCGCGCTCCAGCTGCGAGAGCTGCTGCGACACCGACGACGGGCTGAACGACAGCGCGTCGGCGACCGCGCCGATCGTGCCGCGGAGCTTGAGCTCGCGCAGGAGCCGCAGCCGTCGCATCTCGAGCACGTGCGCCTCCCGCGGGATCCCAGGCGAGCATGGAATCATCGGCAGGACCGCACGATGATCATCGGAAACGTTCAGCGCATCCGACGAGAGCATGGTCGCACACTGGGGGGACGCGCCCGCCGCGCGGCCGACGACGACGGGGCTGAAGGCCCACACGAGACGAAGAGGTTCCCGCATGACCGCCGAGACCGCATCCGCCCCCGAGACCGCCGCGATCCCGACGTCCGTCGGCGTCTCCGCCCCCGATCGCGACGACCTCGCCGACCGGTCCGTCGCGCTCGTGCGCACCTGGCTCGCGGAGGCGGCCCAGCACCCCGCGGATCCCTCCGCCGAGCGCCTCGCGGGCGTCCTCAAGGACGAGAACGGCCTCGACTTCACCATCGGCTTCGTCGACCGGGTCGTGCGCCCCGAGGACCTGCCGGTCGCGGGCAACAGCCTCGCCGCGCTCACCGCCAAGACGCCGGGCTTCCTGCCCTGGTACATGCAGGGCGCGATCCGCGCGGGCGGCATCCTCGGCCCCGTCCTCCCGCAGGTCGTCGTGCCCGTCGCGCGCCGCGTGCTGCGCGAGATGGTCGGGCACCTCATCGTCGACGCGACGAGCGAGAAGCTCGGGCCGGCGATCGAGAAGCTGCGCGCGGGCGGATCCCGCCTCAACCTCAACCTGCTGGGCGAGGCCGTGCTCGGCGAGCAGGAGGCCGCGCGCCGCCTGGCCGGCACGCGCGAGCTGCTCGCCCGCGACGACGTGGACTACGTCTCCATCAAGGTGTCGAGCGTCGTCTCGCAGCTGTCGATGTGGGCGTTCGACGAGGCCGTCGACAAGGTGGTCGAGCGCCTGACTCCCCTGTACGAGCTGGCGTCGGAGGCGGCGACCCCCAAGTTCATCAACCTCGACATGGAGGAGTACAAGGACCTCGACCTCACCATCGAGGTGTTCACGCGCGTGCTCGACCAGCCGCAGCTGAAGGACCTCGAGGCCGGGATCGTGCTGCAGGCGTACCTGCCCGACGCGCTCGCCGGGCTGCAGCGGCTCACCGCGTGGGCGCAGGAGCGTCGCGCGGCGGGCGGGGCGCCCATCAAGGTCCGCATCGTCAAGGGCGCGAACCTCGCGATGGAGCAGGTCGACGGCCGGATGCACGACTGGCCCGTCGCCACCTGGGCCACCAAGGAGCAGACCGACACGCACTACAAGCGCATGCTCGAGCACGCGCTCCAGCCCGCCGCGGCCGACGCCGTGAAGGTCGGCGTCGCCGGGCACAACCTCTTCGACGTCGCGTACGCGTGGCTGCTCGCCGAGGAGCGCGGCGTGACCGACCGGATCGAGTTCGAGATGCTGCTCGGCATGGCGACCGGCCAGGCCGAGGCCGTGAAGCGCACGGTCGGCGGGCTGCTGCTGTACACGCCCGTCGTGCACCCGACCGAGTTCGACGTGGCGATCTCGTACCTCATCCGCCGCCTGGAGGAGAACGCGAGCCAGGAGAACTTCATGTCGGCGGTGTTCGAGCTGAGCACGTCAGCTGAGCTGTTCGCGCGCGAGGAGTCGCGGTTCCGCTCGTCGCTCGCCGCCGTCGACGACACGATCCCGGCGCCGAACCGCACGCAGGACCGCCGCTTCCCGCCGGAGCTCGACGACGTGGATCCGCTGGCCGAGCCCGAGGCGCACGAGGAGCCCGAGGTCGAGGTCGACCCGCAGCTCACGAACGTGGTCCAGGGCTTCACGCGCGGATCGCTGCTCACGCCCGACGCGCTCGTCGACCCCGACGCCTCCACCACCCCGTTCCACAACGCCGCGGACACGGATCCGGCGCTGCCGACGAACCGCGCCTGGGGCCGCGAGATCCTGGCGCGCGTGGAGGCCTCGCGGCTCGGCGTCGCGACCATCGACGCCGCGCGCATCGACTCCACCGACCAGCTGGACGACGTCATCGACGGCGTGCGCACGGCCGCCGCCGCGTGGGGCGCCCGCCCCGGCGACCAGCGCGCCGCGCTGCTGCACCGCGTGGGCGTCGCCATCGAGCGCAACCGCGCGCGCCTCATCGAGGTCATGGCCTCCGAGACCGGCAAGACCATCGCCGAGGCCGACCCCGAGGTCAGCGAGGCCGTGGACTTCGCGCACTACTACGCCGAGCGCGCCCGCGACCTCGACCGCGTGCAGGGCGCCCGGTTCGTGCCGTCGCGCGTCACCGTGGTGGCGCCGCCGTGGAACTTCCCCGTCGCGATCCCCGCGGGCAGCATGCTCGCGGCCCTCGCCTCCGGCAGCGGCGTGGTCGTCAAGCCCGCCGGCCAGGCCCGCCGATCCGGCGCCGTGCTGGTCGAGGCGCTCCGCGAGGCCGGCGTGCCGCGGGAGCTCCTCGCGCTCGTCGACGCCGGCGAGGCCGAGTTCGGCGAGCACCTCATCGCGCACCCCTCGGTCGACCGCGTGATCCTCACGGGCGGCTACGAGACCGCCGAGGTCTTCCGCTCCTGGCGCTCGGACCTCCCGCTCCTCGCCGAGACCAGCGGCAAGAACGCCATCATCGTCACGCCCAGCGCCGACCTCGACCTGGCCGCGGCCGACGTCGTGAAGAGCGCGTTCGGCCACGCCGGCCAGAAGTGCTCGGCGGCGAGCCTGGTGATCCTCGTGGGGTCCGTCGGGAGGTCCCGCCGGTTCCTCACGCAGCTCACCGACGCGGTGTCGTCGCTGCGCGTCGGCTACCCGTCGGATCCCACCACGCAGATGGGCCCGATCATCGAGCCGGCCGCCGGCAAGCTCAAGCACGCGCTCACGCAGCTGGGCGTCGGCGAGAAGTGGCTCGTGGAGCCCGAGGCGAAGGACGAGACCGGCCGCCTCTGGTCGCCGGGCGTGCGCGACGGCGTGAAGCCCGGGTCGTACGTCCACCTCACCGAGTTCTTCGGCCCCGTGCTCGGCGTGATGCGCGCGCGGAACCTCGAGGAGGCCATCCGCTTCCAGAACGCGATCCCGTACGGCCTCACCGCGGGCCTGCACAGCCTCGACGCGCGCGAGCTCGAGCAGTGGCTCGAGACCGTGGAGGCGGGCAACCTCTACGTGAACCGCGGGATCACGGGCGCCATCGTGCAGCGCCAGCCGTTCGGCGGCTGGAAGCGCTCCTCGGTCGGATCCGGCACCAAGGCCGGCGGCCCGAACTACCTCATGGGCCTCGGCTCCTGGGTCGCGGACGAGGGCCGGCACTCGAGCTCGCTGCACCTGCGCGGGCTGTCGCCGCGGGTCACGGAGCTCATCGAGTCGGCGCAGCCCGCCATCCGCTACGAGGACTTCGACCTCGTCCGCCGCTCCGCGCTCAGCGACGCGGTGGCCTGGCACGACGAGTTCGGCCAGGTGAAGGACCCGAGCGGCCTCGGCGTGGAGCGCAACCTGTTCCGCTACCGGCCGCTGCCCGTCACGGTGCGGCTCACGGAGTCGGGCGCGCTCGCCGACCTGCTCCGCGTGCTCGCGGCCGGGCGCCTGGCGCGCGCCGAGATGCACGTGTCGGTCCCGGGGATCCTCCCGGCCGGCCTCGGCCAGGTGCTCGACGACCTGCCGAGCGTGCACGTGACCATCGAGACGGACGACGCGTGGCTCGCCCGCGTCGGCGCGTCCGGCATCGCGACCGAGCGCGTGCGCCTCGTCGCCGCCCGCGACGCGCGGCTCGTGGAGGCGCGGGCCCTGTCCGACGCGCTGCGCGGCACGCCCGACGTCGCGGTGTTCGCCGACGAGGTCACCGCGGCCGGCCGCGTCGAGATGCTCACGTTCCTGCGCGAGCAGGCCATCAGCATCACGGCCCACCGCTTCGGCAACCCGGACGACTGGAGCGAGGCGGTCATCTAGGTGACCTGCGTCGAGGTCCGCGCGCTCGCGGCCTCGGAGGTCGGGCGGCTCGAGCGGGAGGAGCCGTCCGGCCGCGGGTTCGCGCGCGCGATGTGGGCCGCGCAGGAGGCGGGCGGATCCACGCTGCTCGTCGCGTGGGACGGCGACCGGCCGCTCGGATCCGGCCAGCTCGACACCCGCGGCGCCGTGCCCGAGCTGCGGAACCTGCGGGTGGACGCGGCCGCGCGGGGTCGCGGCGTCGGCACGGCGATCATCCGCGCGGCCGAGGAGCGCGTCACCCCCGGCCGCCTCACCGTGGGCGTCGGCCTCGACAACCCGCGGGCCCGCGCGCTGTACGAGCGGCTCGGCTACCGCGGCACGGGGGAGATGACGACGACCTCGTACGCGTACGTGGACGACGCGGGCGTCACCCGGCAGGCGACGGAGACGGACGAGACGCTGGCGCGCGACCTCGGCTGAGTCCGGTCGGCCTCGCCGACCTGCCACGATGAGCGCATGCGCGAGACGGAGGCCATCGCCCGCGCCCGGGCGATGTGGGACGCGGGGCGGCGTCGGGAGGCGACCGCGTCGCTCGTGGACCGGGTGCGGGGCCACCCCCGCGAGGCGGACGCGCGCCTCACCCTGGCCGGCTGGTACCGCGAGCTCGGGGCGCCGGACCAGGCGGGCCGCTGGGGCATCGCGACGCCGGGCTGGACCACGGAACAGGAGCGCGACCGGCTGGCGCGCATGATCGCGACGTCCGGGCACCGCGACGAGGGCGTCGCCGCGTTCCTCGACCTGCCCGGATCCGAGCTCCCGGACCACGTGGCCGAGCTGCTCCCGCTCGTGGCGTCGCATCGGGAGCGGTACGCCCGGATCGGGACGCCGATCGGCGAGGCCGGCCCGGCGCCCGACCTCCGCAGGGAGTCGGCGATCGTGCTGGGCGTCGCGGCCGCGGTGGTGTTCGCCCTGGGGATGCTCCTCGCCGGGATCCTGTCCCTCTTCGGCGTGGACACGGTCGGCGTCGCGCGCTGGACGGGGGTCGTCGCCCTCGTCCTGCTGAAGTTCGCCGTCCTCACCGTGGGCGTGCGACCGCGTCGGGGCCCATGGTGGATCACGGCGATCGCCCTGGTCGTCGCCGTGTCGCTGGTCGTCGCCTACTGGGGCCTGGCGCGGATCGCGTAGCCGGGCGCCCGGGCGTCCGACCCGACCGCCGGGTCCCGGGGATGATCCGCTCGCAGCCCACCCGGATCCGCGACCCTGGACGGATGCAGCGCTCCGAGACCGTCGACCGCGCCCGGACGCTCTGGGACGACGGCCGGCGGCGCGAGGCGATCGTCGAGCTGCGGGATCGCGTCCGGGAGGAGCCGTGCGACGCGGTCGCGCGGCTGCTGCTGGCGTCCTGGTACCGGGAGGTCCGCGCGCCCGACCAGGCCGGCCGGTGGGGCATCGCGCTCCCGGGCTGGACGACCGCCCGCGAGCGCGAGCTGCTCGCGCGCCTGATCGCCTCCTCCGGCGTGCGCGACGAGCACCTCGGGCGCTTCCTCGCGCTGCCCGCGGGCGAGCTGCCCGCCGAGCTGGACGAGGTCATGGCGGTGGTGGGCGGGCTGCGCGCCCCCGACGGCTGGCGCGGCGCGAAGCCGCTGCGGCGCCGCGACCTGCGGAGCCGGATCGCGCACGCCGTCCACGTGCTCGGCTGGGGGCTGCTCGCGGGCGCCCTCCTCATGTCCGGCCTCGTGGCGCTGGCCGGCGACGACGCCACGCCTCCCGCGCGCGGCGGCGTCGCGCTGGGTCTCGTGCTGCTCGCCGTGGCCGCGGTCGTCGAGGGCACGCGGGCGCGACGCGGCTGGTGGTGGATCGGCCCTGCGGCCGCGCTGCTCGCCGCGGCCCTGGTGGCGGCCGCCGTGGCGCTCGCGCGGATGGCGGTCTGAGCGCCGCCTAGGGTCGTCACGTGACCCCCGCTCCCGCCGCCGTGAACGTGTCGGTGGTGCCGGTCGCAGGCCTCGTCGTTCGGGCCGCCCGGACCGCCGCCGGCCGCGCCGCCCTGCGGGCGCTCGCCGCGGAGATCGTGGGCGCGGATCCGGCCGACGTCACTGTCCGCGCCCGCTGCGCGACCTGCGGCGGAGAGCACGGCCGTCCGGTGCTCGGCGGATCCCGCGCGCTCGACGGCCTGCACGCGAGCGTCGCGCACGCGGGCGACGCCGTGGTGGTCGCGGTGTCGACGGACGGGCCGATCGGCATCGATGCCGAGCCGCGCGGCCGGGAGGCGCCGCCCGGGACGACGCTCGGGGAGTGGGTGCGGATCGAGGCGGTGCTGAAGGCCGACGGGCGCGGGCTCCGCGTCGACCCGTCGCGCGTGCGGTCCGCGGGCGACGCGCACGGGTCCGTCGCGTGGATCGACGGCGAGCCCGCGCGCTACCGGGTGGTCGACGCGGAACTCGGGAGCGGCCTGGTCGCGGCGGTCGCGCGGCGCGGCCTCGGGCAGGTGGTCGTGCGGATCCGGGACCCGGACGGGCCGGGATCCGGCGCCTGACCCCTCAGCGCCGCCCCACCTTCGGCAGCTGCGGCAGCGGCCCGTCCGTGAGCCAGGCCCGCAGCAGCGCGCCCGCGTCGCCGGCGGCGCCGACGAGGTCGGCGGTGGTGCGCGGCGCCGTCCACGCCGGATCCGTCCAGCGGAGGAGCAGCGCGCGCCATGCCGCGTCGCCGAGCGTCAGCCGGAGCGCGTGCACCGCGAGGGCGCCGCGCTTGTAGACGACGTCGTCGAACATCGCCTCGGGGCCGGGATCGCCGATGCCGACCTGCGTGCCGTACCGGTCGAGGCGCGCGTGGTGCTGGCGCGCGAGCGCGTCCGTGGTCGGGCCCCCGGACTCCTCCGACCACAGCCACTCGGCGTAGCAGGCGAAGCCCTCGTTGAGCCAGATGTGCTGCCACGACGCGAGGCCCACGGAGTTGCCGAACCACTGGTGCGCGAGCTCGTGGGCGACGAGCCGCTCGGATCCGCCCGTGCCGTCCGCGTGGTTCGAGCCGAGCACGGCCATCGCCTGCGCCTCGAGCGGGATCTCCAGCTCGTCGTCCGTGACGACCACGCGGTACTCGCCGAACGGGTACGGCCCGAACAGCGTCTCGAAGAAGGCCATCATGCGCGGCACGAGCGCGAGGTCCTGCAGCACCCGGGCCTCGCGCGGCTTCGGGTACGCGAAGACGGCCTGGGTGGATCCGGCGGGCACGCGCTTCTCGACGTACCGGCCGATCTGCACGGTCGCGAGGTACGGCGCGGTGGGCGCGTCCTGCTCGTAGGTCCAGGTCGCGCGGCCGGAGCGCTCGAGCCGGGACACGAGCCGGCCGCTCGCGACCACCGAGTAGTCGACCTCGCACGCGACACGGATGCGGAAGGCGGCCCGCACGTCCGGCCGGTCGTTGCAGGGGAACCACGTGGACGCGCCGCTCGGCTGCGACGCGACGAGCACGCCGTCGCCGAGCTCCTCCCAGCCGAGGTCGCCCCAGACGGTGCGTCGGGGGCCGGGCTCGCCGGAGTAGGCGACGTCGACCGTGAAGGACGCGCCCGCGGGGATGGGAGCCGCGGGCGTGACCACGAGGCGGCCGCCGCGCTGCACGTGCCGGGTCTCGCGGCGGCCGTCGACGCGGACGTCGCCGGCGCGGAGGCCCGTGAGGTCGAGCTCGAACCGGGGGAGGTCCTCGCGGGCCGTGGCGGTGATCACCGCGCGCGCCTTGAGGCGGTTGCGGGCCACGCGGTAGTCGAGGTCGAGGTCGTAGCGCTCCACGGAGTACGCGGTGGAGCCGACCTCGGGGGTGTAGCCGTCGCCGGACGCGGGTCCCGCCGCGGCCCTCACCGGCGACCGGCGGTCGCGGGGGCGGGGGAGTCGACGGAGGCGGAGGCGGCCGACGCGGCGGCGTCGGCGGCGGGCGCGGCGTCCGCCGGCAGGTAGCGTCCCGTCTTCACCTCGCGCCACGGGCCGATCGGGTTGCCGCTCCAGCGGCTCGCCTCGGGCACGAGCTCGCCGCGCATCACGAGGCTCGCGGGGCCCACGGTGGCCTGCGGGCCGATGCGCGCCGCGGGGAGGATGACGCTGTGCGGCCCGAGGCTCGCACCGGCGTCGAGGGTGACGGTGTCCATGCTCATGATCCGATCATGGAACAGATGCGTCTGCACGACACAGCCGCGGTTGATCGTGGATGCGTCCCCGAGGGTCACCAGGTCGGCCTCCGGCAGCCAGTGCGAGTCGCACCACACGCCGGATCCGATGCGCGCGCCCAGGCTCCGCAGCCACCAGACGAGCGCGGGCGTGCCGGCGGCCGACGACGCGAACCAGGGCGCGGCGACCATCTCGGTGAACACGTCGGAGACCTCGCTGCGCCACACGAACGACGACCACAGCGGGTGCTCCTCCGCGCGGATGCGGCCGATGAGGATCCACTTGGCCGCCGTCGAGATGCCCGCGGCCACCGCGCCCGCCACGAGCAGCACGACGCCGCCGAGCAGGAACGCGACGAGCGGCCCCCACGCCTCCGTGATCGCGGCGAGCGTCACGAGCACGGCCAGGCCGATCGCGCAGGTCACGAGCACGGGCACGACGCGGAGCAGCTCCCAGAGGATGCGGGCCACGCGCAGCCGGGTCGGCGGCCGGAACGTGCGCGAGTCGTCGGCCGCGGCGACCGTGCGGCGGAGCCGGACGGGCGGGGAGCCGAGCCACGAGGATCCGGCCTTCGACTTCGTGGGCGCCGCCGAGAGCACGGCGACGAGGCCGTCCTTCGGGACCTTGTGGCCGGGCCCGGCCATGCCGGAGTTGCCGAGGAACGCGCGCTGGCCGATCTCGGCGCGGGCGACGCGCATCCACCCGCCGCCGAGCTCGTAGCCGGCCACGAGCGTGTCGTCGGCGAGGAAGGCGCCGTCGCGGATCGTGGTCATCGCGGGGATGAGGAGCACGGTCGACGCCTCCACGTCCTTGCCGACGCGCGCGCCGAGCAGGCGGAGCCAGACGGGCGTGAAGAGGCCCGCGTAGAGCGGGAAGAGCACGGTGCGGGCGAGGTCGAGCAGGCGCTCGGTGGTCCAGAGCTGCCAGCCGACGCGGCTCCGCACCGCGTGGATGCCCTCGGTCACGCCGAGGCCGAGGAGGCGCACGGATCCGACCACCAGCAGCGCGAGCACCAGCCCGGTCACGAGCACCGCGGGCACGAGCGCGCCGAGGCCGCGCCACCACGCGTCGCCGAGGTCGGCGGATCCGCGGATGGCCGTCGCGAGGATCCCGCCGCCCGCGACGAACGCCACGACGGGCACGAGCGCGGTCGCCACGGACGCGGCGCCGTACGCCGCGACCCAGCGCGTGTTCCGCGGCGGCCGGTGGTCGGGCCACCACACTCGGGCCTTGCCCTCGCGCGCGGCGGGGGATCCGGCCCAGCGCTGGCCGGACGGCACGCGCCCGAAGACCGCGGAGCCCGGCGCGATCTCCGCGCCCTTGCCGATGCGCGTGCCCGGCAGCAGCGTCGAGCGGGTGCCCACCGTGGATCCCGCGCCGATGCGGACGGCCCCGACGCGGACGGTGTCGCCGTCGATCCAGTACCCGGAGAGGTCGACCTCGGGCTCGACGGAGGCGCCGCGGCCGATCCGGAGCATGCCCGTGACGGGCGGCAGCGTGTGCAGGTCGACGTCGTCGGCGATGCGCGCGCCGAGCGCCCGCGCGTAGTACGTGATCCACGGCGCGCCCGCGAGCCCGACCGCGCCGATCTGCTGCGCGATCTGCTCGGCCAGCCAGAGCCGCAGGTGCCAGCGGCCGCCGCGCGGGTGGTCGCCCGGCGTGAGGCCGCGGAGCAGGAGGCGCGCGGCGACCGCGGAGATCGCCATGCGGCCGAACGGCGTCGCGAAGAGGAGGAGGCCCGGCACGAGCAGCCAGAGGGGGACGGACGGCAGCGCGTCGAAGCCGCCGAGCGGCCGCAGCAGCGCGGAGCCCGTGAGCAGGAGCGCGAGCCAGCGGAGGCCCTGCAGGGCGAGGAGGGGCGCGCCGAGGAGGGTCTGGATCCACTGCGTGCGGCGCGGCGTCGGCCGCACGTCCACCTGCGGTCCGGTGCGCGCGGCCCGCGGCGCGCGTCCGGCCATGGCCGCGTGCATGGCGCCGAGGCGCGGGTGGGCGTAGACGTCGGCGACCGTGAACTCGGGGTCGATCGACCGGATCCGGGCCACGAGCTGCGCCGCCGACAGGGATCCGCCGCCCAGGTCGAAGAAGTTCGCGTCGGCGCTCGCCACGGGCGTGCCGAGCGCGGCCGACCACATCTCGGCGAGCGGGCGCAGCTCGGCGTCGAGGTCGGCGCCCTCGTCGCCCGCGGCGCCGGGGAGCGGCCAGGGGAGCGCGGCGCGGTCGACCTTGCCGGAGGTGCGCGTGGGCAGCGACTCGACCACGCCGATGAGCGGCACGAGCGCCGCCGGCAGGGCGACGCGGAGGCGCTGCACGGCGTCCTCGCGCGAGAAGGTCGCGGGATCCCGCGGCACGAGGTATCCGACGAGCACCGGGTTGCCCGCGCCCGTGGTCTGCACCGCGACGGCGGCGCCCTGCACGTCGTCGAGCGCCTGCAGCGCGGCCTCGATCTCGCCCAGCTCGATGCGCCGGCCGCCGACCTTCACCTGGTCGTCGGCGCGGCCCTGGAAGACGAGGCCCTCCGCCTCGAAGCGCACGAGGTCGCCCGAGCGGTAGGCGCGGTCCCAGCCGAGCGCGGGGAAGGGGGCGTACTTCTCGGCGTCCTTGGCGGGATCCAGGTAGCGGGCCAGCCCGACGCCGCCGATGATCAGCTCGCCCACGCCGCCCTCGGGCACGCGCGCGCCGTCGGCGTCGACCACCGCGAGGGTCCAGCCGTCGAGCGGCAGGCCGATGCGCACCGGTCCCGGCCCGCCGAGAGGCGCCGCGCACGCGACGACGGTCGCCTCGGTGGGGCCGTACGTGTTCCAGACCTCGCGGCCGTCGGTCGCGAGGCGCTGGCCGAGCTCGGGCGGGCAGGCCTCGCCGCCGAAGATGAGCAGGCGCACGTTCTCGAGCGACTCCGCGGGCCACAGCGCCGCGAGCGTCGGCACGGTGGACACGATGGTCACGCCGTGCGTCGTGAGCCAGGGCCCGAGGTCCATGCCGCTGCGGACGAGGCTGCGCGGTGCCGGCACGAGGCACGCGCCGTGGCGCCAGGCGAGCCACATCTCCTCGCAGCTGGCGTCGAACGCGACCGACAGGCCCGCGAGCACGCGGTCGCCGGGGCCGATCGGCTCGTCCTGGAGGAAGAGGCGCGCCTCCGCGTCGACGAACGCGGCGGCCGAGCGGTGCGAGACCGCGACGCCCTTGGGGGTGCCGGTGGATCCCGAGGTGAAGATGATCCACGCGTCGTCGCCGGGCGCAGGCGGCGTCACGAGGGGGAGCGCGGAGGTGGAGGCGTGCGCGGCGGCGGTGGGGAGGATCCGGAGCGCGGCCGCCGTGGCGCGTGCGGCGTCGCCCGCGCTGCCCTCGCCGGCGTCCGCGGCGCCGTCCTCGTCGGCGGCGCGCGGCGCGTACTCGCCCGTGCCCGTCACGACGCCCGCGACGCGCGCCTCGCCGAACACCAGCCGCGCGCGCTCCTCGGGGTCGTCCGCGTCCACCGGCACGTAGGCGGCGCCGGCCGCGAGCACGCCGAGCACCGTGACGTAGAGGTCGCGGGACCCGGACGGCATGCGGATCCCGACCCGGTCGCCCTTCTCGACGCCCGCCTCCCGCAGCGACGCGGCGACCTGCACCACGCGCGCCATGAGCTCGCGGTAGCTGAGGGCGCCGTCGCCGTCCTCGATGGCGGAGGCGTCGGGGTGCGCGGCGACGGTCGCGCGGAGCACGTCCACGAGCGTGCGCGCGGGAGTGACGGCGTCGGCCCCGTCGAGGACCCGCTGCGCGTGGGCGGGGGCGGCGGCCTCGGCGGCGCCCGCGGCGGCCTCCTCCGGAGGAGCGCCCGCGGCCCGTGCGTCGTCGTGCGGCGTCGCCGCCTCCGGGGAGGACTCGGGCATGTGGTCTCCGATCGGACGGGGCGGCGTGCGTACTGTCGGGCCTCCGGGTGAACGGGAGGTGGAATCGCGGCGACCCCGGGGCTCCGGAGCCCGCGGCGGCGGATCAGCCGGCCGCGAGCGCCTCGTCCACCAGGCGTCGTGCATCGGCGTCGGAAGCGCCGAGCCGCCGCGCGAGCTGCGCGTACGCGGCGGCGGATGCCCGCAGCGCCGCCGGCACGTCGTCCTGCGCCGCGACGAACGACCCGGCGCGTCCGCGCGTCTCGATCACGCCGTCCGCCTCGAGCTCCTTGTACGCCCGCGCGACCGTGTTGACGGCGACGCCCGCCTGCTCGGCGAGCGCCCGCACGGTCGGCAGCCGCGCGCCGACCGGCAGCTCGCCCGCCGCGGCCCGGCGCGCGACCTCCGCGCGGAGCTGCTCGTAGGGCGGGATCGCGGAGCCCGGGTCGATGCGGTAGCCGGGCGCGGGATCCATGCGCCGAGGCTAGCGAGCCGCGGGCCGCCGCCGGGCGCGACATGCACGGCGCGCGCACCCGCCGAGCGCGCCGGCAGGGGAGGATGGACGCGCGGCACGCACGGCCGCCGACAGGAGGTCCCGCATGTCCGAGCTCGAGCTGATCACGATGTGGTCGCGCGCCCGCAAGCAGATGATCACGAGCCAGCTCGGGCCGATCCTCCTGCTCACCGCGACGGTGTTCCTGCTGCGCACCGGCCTCGCCGACGCCGACCTCGGCACGCGCCTCGCGGCCGCCCTGATCCTGCTGGCCACCGGCGCCCTCGGCGCGGCCGTGCAGTTCTCCATCAACTCGCAGGCCATCGCGATCGCCCGCGATCTCCGCGAGTCCGGCGCCTCCTCGCACGCGGCCCGCGTGGTCATCGCCGCCGAGGGCCTCACGAACCTCGTCCGCTACGCGATCCCGGCGCTCTTCGTCGTCATCTACGTCGTGATCCTGGTGGCGCTGTTCGCCTGATCGTCAGGGTGTGATCGCGGGTGTGATCGCACTGTCGCTCAGCGTGTGTTCCACTCGCTCAGCGGATAGCATGTCCCCATGTCGATCACCACGCCCGGGCTGGGCGCCTACGAGACGGCCATCCGCGCGTCTGATGCTGAGCTGGTCGCCGGCCTCCGCGAGGTCCTCGGCGCCAAGCTCGTCGCCTACCTCGGCTCCGTGCAGGAGACGCGCGCCGTCCGACAGTGGGCGGAGGGGGAGCGCGTCCCGTCCGCGGTGGCCATGAACCGGTTGCGCCTGGCCTTCCACGTCGCGGGGATCCTCGTCGAGCGAGAGCATCCCCGGGTGGTGCAGGCCTGGTTCACCGGCCTCAACCCGCAGCTCGACGATGCCTCGCCCGCACGTCTCATCCGGGAGTCCCCGGACCTCGACGAGGCGGGCGCCCGGATCCTGGCGTCGGCCCGCTCCTTCGTCGCGAACGCCTGAGGCGGGATCGGTGGAACGGCCCCGCCCTGCGCTGCGCACGGACCCGGGCGAGGTGTGGCGGGTGGGACGCGCCCCGGATCCGTGGGGCTGGACGGACTGGCGGTACGCCGAACGCGGTCGCTTCCCCGGGCGGTGGGATTCCCCCGACGGCTCGTACCGCACGATCTACGCCGGCTCGACCCCGCACGCGTGCCTGGTCGAGCTGATCGCGCCGTTCCGCCCCGACCCGTCCGTGGCCGACGATCTCGCGGCCATCGTGGAGGACGAGGCGGACGCTGCGCTGCATCCGACCGTCGCCCCCGGTCGTCTCGACGACTCGTGGTTCGGCGCCCGGCGTCTCGGTCGCGCCGTCCTCACGGGGACCTACTGCGACGTCACCCACTCGTCGACCGTCGCCGCTCTCCGTCCTCGGTTCCTCGACCAGGCGCGACAGGCCGGACTGGCGGACCTCGACGTGGCAGCCCTGCAGGACGCGCGTCCCCGTCAGCTGACCCAGGCGATCGGGCGGGCGCTGTACGAGGAGACGGAGGACGGACGCGCGGTCGTCGACGGGATCCGGTTCCCGTCACGCCACGGGCGTGACCTCGAGCTGTGGGCGGTGTTCGAGCGCGCCTCCGACGTCGGTCGGAGCGGTCGTCTGACCGAGGCGACCGTGCAGGCGCTCGACGCCGATCACCCGGCCGTGCGCTCCGCTGCGGCGCTCCACGGCGTGCGGATCGGCTAGCCCTACTCCAGCGTCCGGTTCACCAGCCGCGAGAGCACGATGGCGCTGCGGGTGTGGTCGACGTTCGGGGCGAGGCGCACCTTCTCGAGCGCGTCCTCGAGGCTCGGGATGTCGCGCGAGCGGATGCGGACGATGGCGTCGGCGTCGCCCGTGACGGTGCCCGCGTCGACGACCTCGGGCACCCCCTGGAGGATCCGGCGCAGCTCGTCGGGCGCGACCGTCCCGCGGCAGAACAGCTCCACGTAGGCCTCGGTGCTGAGGCCGTCGACGGCGGGATCGACCTGGATCGTGAAGCCGCGGATCACGCCGTCGGCCACCAGCCGGTCGACCCGCCGCTTCACCGCGCTGGCCGAGAGGCCGACGGTGCCGCCGATGTCGCCGTAGCCGGCGCGTCCATTCTGGCGGAGGAGGTCGATGATCCGGTGGTCCAGGTTGTCCATGCTCCGAGCCTATGGCGGGATCCTGCGCCGGACGGGGGTCGGACGCGCGGAATCCGCGCCGCGCCCCCTCGAACGGGCGTGATGCGCCTGCCAGGCTGACGGGAAGGCGTCCCCTCGGGGCTCTGGGACATCGTCCGCCTCCACGACCGCGCCCCGGCGCCGCACGAAGCAGGAGCACCATGCCCTCCACCCTCTCCCGGCCCGCGGACACCGCATCCGGCCGCACCCCCGTCGCGAAGCGCGTGCTGATGTGCCGGCCCGACCACTTCGACGTGGTCTACAAGATCAACCCCTGGATGGACCCGGCCGTCCCGACCGACACCTCGCTCGCGGTGCGCCAGTGGCAGACCCTGCACGACGCGTACGTGGGCCTCGGCATCCAGGTCGAGCTGATCGACGGCATCGCCGGCCTGCCGGACATGGTCTACGCGGCCAACGGCGGCTTCACGCTCGACGGCATCGCGTACGGCGCCGCGTTCCAGTTCCCCGAGCGCCAGCCCGAGGGCCCCGCGTACATGGACTGGTTCCGCGAGGCGGGCTTCGACGTGCGCGTGCCCGAGCAGGTCAACGAGGGCGAGGGCGACATCCTCCTCGTCGGCGACACGATCCTCGCGGGCACCGGCTTCCGCAGCGACAGCACCAGCCACGCCGAGGTGGCCCGGATCTTCGACCGCGAGGTCGTGACCCTCCGCCTCGTGAACCCGTCGTTCTACCACCTGGACACCGCGATCGCGGTGCTCGACGACGCGAACATCGCCTACCTGCCGAGCGCCTTCGACGCCGCGAGCCTCGACGAGATCGAGCGCCGCTACCCCGACGCGATCGAGGTCAGCGAGCAGGACGCGTCGATCCTCGGCCTCAACTCGTACAGCGACGGCCTGCACGTCGTGATCGCCGAGAAGGCCGTGGGCTTCGAGGCGTCGCTGCGCGAGCGCGGCTACGAGCCCATCGGCGTCGACCTGTCCGAGCTGCTGCTCGGCGGCGGCGGCGTGAAGTGCTGCACGCTCGAGCTGCGGCAGTAGGCCCCCGATGACCGACACGATCGACCGCCCCGCCGCCTCCGAGGCCGGCGCCCTGGCCATCCACGCGGAGGAGGCGCACGCCGCGCACAACTACCACCCGCTGCCCGTCGTGGTCGCGTCCGGCCAGGGCGCGTGGGTCACCGACCTCGACGGCCGGCGCCTGCTCGACTGCCTCGCCGCCTACTCGGCCGTGAACTTCGGGCACTCGCACCCCGACCTCGTGCGGGCCGCGACCGAGCAGCTCGGGCGGATCACGCTCACGAGCCGCGCGTTCCACAACGACAAGCTGGGCCCGTTCGTCACGGCCCTCGCCGAGCTCGCCGGCAAGGACATGGTGCTGCCGATGAACACGGGCGCCGAGGCCGTGGAGTCCGGCATCAAGGTCGCGCGCGCCTGGGGCTACCGCGTGAAGGGCGTCGCCGCGGGCCGCGCGAAGATCATCGTGATGGCCGGCAACTTCCACGGCCGCACCACCACCATCGTCAGCTTCAGCGACGACGAGGAGGCGCGCGCCGACTTCGGCCCGTTCACGCCCGGCTTCGTGACGGTGCCGTACGGCGACGCCGCGGCGCTCGAGGCCGCGATCGACGCGGACACGGTCGCCGTGCTCGTCGAGCCGATCCAGGGCGAGGCCGGCATCGTCGTGCCGCCCGCCACGTTCCTCGCGGACGTGCGGCGCATCTGCACGCGCGAGCGGGTGCTGATGATCGCGGACGAGATCCAGTCGGGCCTCGGCCGCACGGGCGCCACCTTCGAGTGCGACAACGCCGGCATCGTGCCGGACCTCTACCTCCTCGGCAAGGCGCTCGGCGGCGGCATCGTGCCCGTCTCCGCGGTCGTCGGCGACGCGGACGTGCTGGGCGTCATCCAGCCGGGGCAGCACGGATCCACCTTCGGCGGCAACCCGCTGGCCGCGGCCGTGGGCCACGCGGTCGTCGCGATGCTCGCGACCGGCGAGCCGCAGGAGCGCGCACGTCGCCTCGGCGCCGTGCTGCACGCGCGGCTCGCGGACCTCGTGGGCCACGGCGTGCTCGAGGTGCGCGGTCGCGGCCTGTGGGCCGGCATCGACATCGACCCCGCGCTCGCCACGGGCCGCGCGGTCTGCGAGCGGCTCGCCGAGCGCAGCGTGCTGGCCAAGGACACGCACGGCTCGACGATCCGGCTCGCGCCGCCCATCGTGGTGGAGGAGGAGGACCTCGTCTGGGCCGTCGACCAGCTCGCCGCGGTGCTCCGGGAGCTCGGGGCGCGCTGAGCCGTCGCCCGACCCCGGTCCGCGCCCGGCCGCCCTACGAGGTGGTCGGGCGCCGTCGCGTCCGGGATCCGCCGGCTGCGGCCGGGGCGCGCGTCGCGATGGCGACGCCGGCCGCGACGCACACCACGACGATCGCCCCGAGCTGCACCGGCGAGAGCGTCTCGCGCAGCACGATCACGCCGAGCACCGCCGCGACCACCGGGCTGAGGCTCGTGAGCACGGCGAAGAGCCGCGGGGTGATGCGGCGGAGGATCACGGTGTCGAGCGAGTAGGGCACGGCCGACGACAGCAGGCCGATGGCCACGAGCAGGACGAGGATCCGGCCGTCGATCGCGCCGACGTCGAGCGTGGTCAGCGCCCACGGCACGAGCACGACGAGGCTCACGACGCTCGCGACCGCGATGCCCTGGAAGCCCGGCAGCCGCTCCGCCACCCGGCGCGTGAAGACGATGTAGGCGGCCCACGTGACGGCGGCGGTCGCGCCGCAGACGAGGCCGAACGCGTCGATCCGCCCCTCGAGGCCCGTGAGCACGACGACGCCCGCCGCGGCGACGAGCGCGCACGCCGCGTCGAGCAGGCGGCGCGACGCGAGCAGCGCGATCGACAGCGGCCCGAGGAACTCGATGGTCGCCGCGATGCCGAGGCCCAGCCGGTCGACGGCCGCGTAGTAGGAGAGGTTCATCAGCGAGAGGGAGAGGCCGAGCATCACGGCGGGCACGAGCTGCGCGCGCGTCATGCGGTGGATCCGCGGCCGCGCGACCGGCAGCACGAGCGCCGCCATCATCACCTGGCGCGCGGCGACGACGAGCACGGGGCCGACCGCGGGGATCGCGAGCCCGGCGAGGGACGACCCGAGGCTGACGCTCACGATGGTGCCGACCTGGAGGGCGGCGCCCGCGGCCGTGCTGCGCGGGCGGGAGCCGGGTCCGCCGGGAGCGGCCGCGTCCGTCGCGTCCGCGACCGCCGCCTCGACGCCGGCCGGGGTGGTGCCGGGCGCGGATCCGGGGTGCGCGCCCGCGGGATCGACGGGGTCCCCGGGGCTGGTCACCCCGCGAGCGTACCGACGCGGGGCGCGGGCGACCGGGCGGGAGGAGGCGGCGTCGCGCGGCGGATCAGCGGACGAGGTCGCCGAAGGGCTCGGGTGGCGGCGGCCGCTCGCCCGCCGCGAGGAGCACCGCCTCCTCCAGCTCGTCGGCGACGTCCTCCCAGCGGTCGTCGCACGCGTCGCAGCCGCACGCGGGGAACGCCGCGGACGTCCGGCGGCCCGTGTGCAGCATCACCCCGGGGAACGACGTCCACTCGAGCGCGAAGGCCGGTCCGCTCCCGTCGCGCGGCGCGAGCCGGACGGTGCGCACGGCGTCGGGATGCGGGTCGGCGAGCGTCGGATCCGCGCCTGCGATGGCCGTCACGTCGTGCGTCGCCACGAGGTGCGCCACGAGCGCGTCGGCGACCGCGTGCAGCGGGGCGAACCGCTCGAGGTGCGAGGTGCGCGAGCACGCGTCCTCGGGCGGCCCGTCCGCGAGGTCCCACCGGGAGCCGGAGGGGACGCCGGCGTCGTCGAGCGCGGGTGGCGCGTCGATGCGCGGGCGGACGTAGGCGGGCATCTCCGGAGGCTAGCGACGGGCCGCCGAGGGGTGCACGCCCCCGAACGGCCGCTCGCGGCGGACGTCGCTCAGTCGACGGATCCGCCTAGCGCGGCAGCGCGTTCCCGTCGGCGTCGAGGTGGTCGCGCCAGCTGCGCTTCGGCTCCCAGCCCAGCAGGCGGCGGGCCTTCGCGGTCGAGATGCCCGAGGAGTCCACGCGCTCGATCGCCCGCAGCTCGATGGCGTCGCCGTAGTGGCGGCGCAGCTCCGCGGCGAAGTCGTGCCCGCCCGCGTTGTCGGCCGCGGCGATGTAGAACACCTCGTGGCCCGGCAGGTCGGACGCGACCGACAGCACGATCGCGTCGGCCAGGTCGTCCGCGTCGATGTAGCTCCAGAGGTTCGCCGTGAGCACGGACGCGTCGCGCACCTGCTTCCCGAGGTTCGACGCGTAGTTGTCGTCGTTGTGCACGGTGCTCGGGCGGAGCGAGATCACGCGGATGTCGGAGCGGCGCACGGCCGCGTCCATCAGCTGCTCGCCGAACGCCTTGGAGAGCGCGTACGGATCCTGCGGGTGCAGCGGGTGCTCCTCGTCGACGGGCGCGTAGTCCGGCAGGAACGGCCTCTCGGGGAAGAAGTTGCCGACGATGCTCTCGCTCGAGATGTTGACGAAGCGCGGCACCCCGAAGCGCACGGCCGCCTCGATGAGGTGGAACGTCGACATGAGGTTCGTCTGCAGCACCACGTGGGCCGGGTTGCCGGTGGGCTGCGGGATGGCGGCGACGTGGACGACGGCGTCCATGCCGGCGACGACGGCGAAGGCGTCGCCCTGGTCGGTGAGGTCCGCCATCACGTAGCGGCCGGGCACCACGACGCCGGCGTCGAAGACGGGACGCACGAGGTCGACGCCCGTGACGTCGTGGCCCGCGGCGACGAGCGCCTCGACGGCGGCGCGGCCGACCTTGCCGCGGGATCCGGTGACGAGGACCTTCATGCGCCGGCCCCCGCCTGGCCCTCGGGGGCCTTCATCACGACGGGCACGAACGGGTCGTCCTCGAGCCGCTCGGCGAACCAGGCCTCGTCGACGTAGCCCTCCGACCACAGCTTCAGCGGGGTCGCGACGGTGGGCGTGAACAGCTCCCACCGGGTCCAGAGGCGCGCCTCCTCGGTCATCATCCGGCCGACCTCGCGGGTCCAGCGGACGACGACGTGGTCGGCGGGCAGCAGGCGCTCGAACGCGGCCTGCGCCTCGGCGAGACGGGCGGACCGGGTGCCGTCGCCCGACACCTGCTCGGCGCTCAGCGCGAGGACCAGCGTCCAGGTCGTGCTCTGCAGCTCGGTGTCGCGCGGCCCGGACGCGTCGACGGCGGCGTCGGCTCCGGGCGATGCGGGGGTGGTGTCGTGGCTCATGCGGCGTCGCGCTCCTCGTGTCGATCGAGTCTGTCACGCGGGGTCGCCCGCGTCCGGAGCGCGAGGTGCACCAGGACCCCCGCCACGAGCGCGCAGAACGCCGCGCCCAGGCCGCCCACCGTGATCCCGGACGCCGCCACCACGAAGGTCGCCACCGCGGGCAGGTGCGCGCCCGGCTCCCGCATCGCGGACGCCAGGCTCGACGCGAGCGACGGCGCGAGCGCGAGCCCGGCCGCGGCGGCCACGACGCCCGCCGGGCCCGCCACGATCAGGGTCGCGAGCGCCGCCGACGCGAGCCCGAGCACGAGGTTCGTCCACCCGGCCGTGCTCGCCGCGCGCCACCGCTCGTCGGGATCCGGATGCGCGGAGGGCGCCGCCGACAGCGCCGCGGACAGCGCCGCCAGGTTCACCGCGTGCCCGCCGAAGGGGGCGCTCACGAGGGTCGCCGCCGCGGTCGTCGCCATCGACGCGCGCCACGGCGTCTCGTACCCGAAGCTCGCGAGCACGGCGACCCCGGGCAGGTTCTGCGACGCCATCGTCACGACGAACAGCGGGATCCCGAGCGCGACGGCGGCGGAGAGCGTGACGACGGGCGCGGTCAGCTCGATCCGCGGCAGCAGGTGCGCCGCGTCGAGCGCGGCGCCCGGGGCCGGCCCGACCACGGCGAGCGAGACGCCGACCACGACGAGGGCCGCCGCGAGCGCCGCGGGGGCCGCCCAGCGCGGGGCGAGGCGCGCGGCGACGAGCCAGGCGGCGATCACGGGCAGGACGACGAGCGGCGTCGCGACCGCCGCGGTCACGGTCGCGACGCAGAGGGGGAGGAGCACGCCCGCGAGCATCGCGGCGGCGACGCTCGCCGGGATCAGCCGGACGAGGCGCCCGAGCAGCGGCCACAGCGCGGTCGCCAGCACGAGGATCCCGCACACGAGGAACGCGCCCACCGCGGCGGCCCACCCGCCCTCGACCGCGCCGGATCCGATGAGCAGCGCCGCCCCGGGCGTCGACCACGACAGGGTGATCGGGCGGCGGAAGCGGTGCGCGAGCAGCACGGTGCCGAGGCCCTGGGTGATGCAGAGCGCGAGCAGACCCGATGCGGCCTGCGCGGGCGACGCCCCGACCGCCGTCAGCCCCGTGAGCACGACCGCGGAGGTGCCGGCGAACCCGACCACGGCGGTGACGATCCCGGCCCCGCGCGCCTGCGCCCGACCGCCCCGCGCCTCGATGACCGACATGCGAGCTCCCGACCGGACGCGGGTCGTCCTGCCGCCCGATCCTAGGGTCGCGGCCGTCCCGCGTCGGTGGCGCGGACCGGATTTCCTCATGCGCGGAAACGAAAGTGGATGGTGGTGTTCCTGCGCATTTCGGTTACCGTCGAAAGGACCGCGCTCCACCGACACCGACGAGGCCCGCCATCTCCCGCATCGCCCGCACCTCCCGCCGCGCCGCATCGCGCCCCCGGGCCCGCACCGCGCGGGGCCTCCGGATGGCCGCCACCCTCGCCGCGAGCGCCCTCCTGGTCGGGCTCGGCGTGCCGTCGGCGCAGGCGGCGGAGGAGTACCCCACCTGGTCCGAGGTGCAGGCCGCGCGCTCGAGCGAGCAGGCCACCGCCGACCAGGTCACGCGCATCACCTCCCTCATCTCCGGCCTCGTCGGCGAGGTCGAGGCGGCCACGGCCCTCGCCCTCCAGCGCGCCGACGAGCACGCGGCCGCGGTCGACGCGCTCGACGAGGCGACCGGCAAGGCGGAGGCACTGGCGACCAAGGCCCAGAAGGCCCAGACCGAGGCGGACGACGCCAAGCGCCAGGTCGGCCAGCTCGTCGCGCAGCTCGCGCGGAGCGGCGGCGGCGACGTCTCGCTCCGCCTCTTCGCGAGCGGCGGCGAGGACGCCGACGCCCTCCTCGCCCGCATGGGCACCGCGACCAAGCTCGCCGACCGCCAGGACACCGCATTCACGTCCGCGGTCACCGCGGCGCGCACCGCCGAGTCGCTCGGCAAGCAGGCCGCCGTCGCCAAGGACGCGCTCGCCGAGCTCGCGGCCGTCGCCGAGGCGAAGCTGCAGGAGGCGTCCGCGGCCCAGGCCCGGGCGGATCAGGCGCTCGCCGAGCAGGAGGCCCGCAGCTCCGAGCTCCAGGCGCAGCTCACGACGCTCCGCGACTCGCGCATCTCCGTCGAGGAGGGCTTCGCGATCGGCGAGCGGAAGCGCCAGGAGGCCGCGGCCGCCGAGGCGCGCCGCCAGGCCGAGGCCCGCGCGGCGGCGGCCGCCGCAGCCGCCGCGGCGAACGCGGCCTCACGCCCGCCGGCCAACGCGCCCCGCCCGCCGTCCTCCGGCGGCCAGCCCTCGGCGTCCGGCTGGACCATGCCGATCCGCAGCTACGGCTTCTACCAGTCCTACGGGATGCGCCTCCACCCGATCGCCAAGGTCTGGCGCCTGCACGCGGGCGACGACTTCGGCACGGGCTGCGGCACCCCGATCTACGCGGCGGCCTCCGGCACCGTGCAGTTCGCGGGCGGATCCAGCGGCTTCGGCAACGCGATCACGCTCAACCACGGCGGCGGCGTCACGACCGTCTACGGGCACATGTACTCCTACGGCGTCATGGTGCGCACGGGCCAGGCCGTGCAGGCGGGCCAGCAGATCGGTGCGGTCGGCAACGCCGGCTACAGCACCGGCTGCCACCTGCACTTCGAGGTCCGCCAGGGCGGGGTGGCCACGTCCCCCATGCCGTTCCTGCGCGCACGCGGCGTCTGACCGGGGAGTAGCCTGGACGGGACGATCACCGGGGGGTGCGGCGCGTGGCAGGTCGGATGAGGCGCATCGCGCAGGGCATCGTCCGGCCCGTCATCTTCGTGCAGTACCTGGCCCTCCGAGCGGGCCTGCAGAGCAACGTCTTCCCGCGCGACGCCGGCTCCGGCACGGTGGAGGGCGAGGCGCCGCAGCGGATCCTCGTCATGGGCGAGGCCACCGCCGTCGGCTTCGGGGTGCTCTCGCACGAGCTCGGCATGGCCGGCCACTTCGCGCGGCAGCTGTCGCGACGCACCGCGCGCGGCGTCGAGTGGACCACCCGCCCGTTCGCCGACCTCACCATCCACACGGCCGCCGCCACGGTCCGCGACCGCGAGCTCCTCGAGGACGTCGACGTCGTGCTGCTCATGCTCGGCGTGGGTGACAGCATCCGGCTCACCCCGCAGCGCACCTGGCGCCGCCTGCTGTGCGCCACCATCGACGACCTCAGCCGGGGCCTGCCCGAGGGTGCGCGCGTCCTGCTCTCCGAGGTGCCGCCGCTCAAGGACAGCGCGGGCCTGCCCGAGCCCTGGCGCACCATCGCGGCACGTCACGGTCGCCTGCTCAACCGGGTCACGGCCGAGGTCATCGCGTCCCGCCCCGCGGTCGCGTCCGTCGCGTTCCCCAGCGAGAGCGTCATCGACCTCGGCGACCCCGACTCCGCCCAGGCCTCGCGCGTCTACGCGACGTGGGCGCGCGCGTTCCTCACGCGGATGCTCGGCCCGTCGGCGTCGTCCCCGCGCGAGGCGTGACCTCCGCTTGACCGTTCCCTGTGCATTCCCCGGGTGCGGGATCCCCGGCTCGGGCCGGGCGTAGCGTCGGACGCGTGCCCGCCCCGGTGTCCTCACCGGAGCCCGGGCTCCCGGGTCGCATCGCGACCCGACCCCACGCACCGAGATCGAACGAGGAGAAGCAATGCCCCAGGTAATCGAGACCGTCGACGTCAACGTCCCCGTCAGCACCGCCTACAACCAGTGGACCCAGTTCGAGTCGTTCCCGAACTTCCTCAGCTACGTGGAGTCGATCACGCAGGTCACCGACACGCTCACCGAGTGGAAGGTCAAGATCGGCGGCGTCGAGCGCACGTTCGAGGCGAACATCACGGAGCAGCACCCCGACGAGCGCGTCGCCTGGAACTCCACGGGCGGCGACGAGGACCACGCCGGCGTCGTCACGTTCCACAAGCTGAGCGACACCGAGACCCGCGTCACCGTCCAGCTCGACTGGGCCGCCAAGGGCCTCGTCGAGAAGGTCGGCGCCGCGATCGGCGTCGACGACCACGTCATCAAGGGCGACCTCAAGAACTTCAAGGAGTTCATCGAGAAGCGCGGCACCGAAGAGGGCGCCTGGCGCGGCGACGTCCAGGCCTGATCGTGCAGACCGACGAGATCCGCTGGAACCAGGAGGCGCGCGACAAGATCCTCACGGACAGCGACCGCGTGCTCCAGGAGGCCGTGCAGACGGCCGCCCGCGAGCTCGAGGGGAAGGACTGGGAGACCGTGTACCAGCGCCTCTTCGAGCAGCTCAAGGACCGGTTCATCGACTTCGAGCCCGGCCCGGACCTCCGCAAGTACGCCGAGGCCGTGTCCCGCGGGGAGATCCAGGGCTGACGCGAGCGTCGCCCGCACGACCAGCACGACCGGGAGGGCCCGGCACCCACGAGGGTGCCGGGCCCTTCCCGCGTCCCGATTCCCTCACCCGCTGGATACTCTGGATCCGCGCCGCCGGGCGCAGCGACCACGGGAGACGCGATGAGCGACACGCACGACGACGGACGGCCGGACGCGGGGGAGCGGCCGCAGGAGCGCGGGGCGGCGGATCCGCAGGGCGGGTCCTCGTACGCGTCGGAGTACGCCCC